>NZ_CP037422.1:2067230-2667230 GCF_007748175.1 Gimesia aquarii | reverse complement strand
CATCAAAAAAGAAGACGCCGAATGTCAAAGCCAACCGTGTTTGCGGACCCAGTCCGTTTGAGACCGCTTCATCAATGAACTGCATTTCTTTTCCGGGAGAGGTATAGAGGGCTGTCATCTCATTGGCAAAGTTTCCAATGGCGATACCGATGGTGTCATCGTTACGAAATGAAGCGATGTCAATGCCCATTGCACCGCGCGCGTTGCCATCCATGTCAAACGCAACGCCAGAGATTGCCGCCATTTCTGAAAAAGTACCATTTTGTTGATTATGAAACAGAAAATTTTGAACGGTATCATTGGTGATGAAGATATCAAGATAGCCATCTTGATCAAAATCATAAAAATTCAAACCCAGTGATTTTCCTAATGGGACTCCTGTGCCTGCACTGAAAATTTTCAAACCGGCTTGCTCAGACACTTCAATGAATTTTCCATTTCCCTGATTCTGATAGAGCAGGGGATGTACGCCATTAAAATTTTGTGGTCGACCGTAAGCGCGAATGCCACCTTTCAGAGTAAAATTCTGCGCGCGATCAAAATTGCGGGACCATTCCACATAGTTGCAGACTAAGAGATCCAGATCGCCATCACGGTCATAATCAAACCAGCCGCAACTAGTGCTCCAAAGCTCTGATGGGCCGCCGATACCTGCTTGACTCGTGACTTCATTGAAACGATTCCCTTCATTTTTGAAGAGACGATTGGTTCCCAAGGCGGAAATAAACAGATCGACGCGTCCATCGTTGTCATAATCTCCACAGGCGACTCCCATTCCATAGAGCGAAACATTCAAGCCCATTTCGGCAGTCACATCTTTAAAATGGCCTGTGCCATCATTCTGATACAAGGTCAATGAAGATCCCGAACTTGGAATTTCCTGTTTTTGATCCCACGGCCAATTTTGCGCGCCGACCAGCAGTAAGTCCTGATCACCATCATTATCATAATCAAAAAATGCAGCGCCACCTCCCATCGTTTCAGGAAGCAGTTTTTCTCCCGCAGCGCCATTGTTGTGAACGAAATCGATGCCTGCCTCTTTTGTAATGTCAGTAAAGGGAATCCTGGGGAGAATGATTTCTTCAACATCACGTTCTTTGGGTAAGGTTAATGGGGTTTCCTTTACTATTTCTTGAGGCTGACGTTGTTGTGTAATGAAAAAAATTGCCCCTCCAACAAGCGCGACGACAGCCATCACGATCAGGGAATACCAAAAGGCACGACCAATGGATTCGTCGTTTTGTTGTGTTTCTTCTTCCAGATTGGCGTCGTTTGGTTTTGCCATCGAATGACCTTTGTTAATTCTCGTTCAAAGACTCTGCTGTATTAGAGAAGTGAAAACTGTTGCGTTATGGTTTTATCGTTCGATTGAGTGAATAAATCACTGGGTGTTCGGCCGCGTGGTTGGCTGCCGGGTACTTCTCACGGGCCTTTCGTTCGGAAAGCCCTCTTGCCGTATCATCGATTTTGTATTTCTGATGTAGTTTTCGATGTTTGGTTGCTAGTTCTGCTTCTTCCCGTTGCTCATAGATTAATGAGAGGTTGTAATGCGCGGTCACATTTTCCGGATCCAGTTCCAGTGTCTTTAAGAACTGCGCCTTTGCCTGATCCAGAAGTTGATCGCGCTGGTCTTGCTGGGCTTTGGTACGGAATCGCTTGGCCTGATCGAACAAGTTTTGCCCCAGGTCATTGATGACGACATAATCTTTACTGAAGTCAAATCCGCGGCGGATTCGCTCTTCGGTCTGATCTTCCAGCACACTGCGAAAATTTCGTTCTGCTTCTTCCAGATGTCCCAACTGCTGGTTTACCTTGCCGCTTAGCCAGGCGAGCGTCCAGGCAGGGGCGGGGGGATCAGTAAATGTGGTGGCTTTTTTCAGAATATCTACAGCGTCCAATAATCGTCCTTCACGAAAGTAAACACGCGCGAGATTCAAGGAGCCATCATAGCGGCCTAGTTGATCGACTCGTTCGAATGCTTCAGTCGCCTGTCTTAATTCTGCTTTGCCTTTGAGAAAGAGTCCGATGCCATAATCGTTCCAACGTTCCCACTCTGGAATCTCAACTGGCTTGTTTGTGACCTTGGTTGTAACTCCTTCTACGGGAAACGTAATCGTATCAGAGGCAATTGTGGTAATTGGCAATGTATTCACATAAGGAACGCCCGGCTGCTTTCCAGGGAGTTTCTGCCCTTTGGATTCGAGCGACGATGCGATGAACTGCATATAGTGTGTATCAAATTTTCGATACTGCAATTTCGCTTCAACAGTGACCGGCGCTGCTAGATCATTGGGAAGCTTGAGCTCATAATGAATAGTTTGCCCGGCGCCGGGGGGAATCTGATTGTTATACAGGGCGACAAAAATGTCCTCTGCGTTACGACGCGCGATACGATTGCCTTCGCGGTCGATCACAAACGCATTCACAAAATGCGACCAGGGGTCAACGGTCCCATCTTCTTCCCGAGAACCGCTGCGGCCGATGATGCGGTCACCGCTTTTGACAACGATGTCTAGCCAGACCTCATTCGAGTCGGCAGTGCCTTGGGTGAAATGGTGTCCCACTTTCAGGGTACGGAGTACTGTCTCTAACAGATATGTTTTACCCGGTTTTAAGACAGGGACCGCGGGACGTAAGGGGGCAATCAATTTTCCGTCGATGGTTCCCTCTTCCCGGACGCCGAATAAATCGACACGCAGATTGTCTTTGAGAAAATCCTGATGTGCCTTTACTGTGCTCGAATCATTGCGCAGGGCGGCAATCGCTGTATTGGCGGAGGGAAACAAATGGTTGTGGACACTGAGTTCTTTAGAATCGTAAAAGTGTCTGGCTGCAAAATCGTCAGAGGCTTTTGCAGGCATGTGGCATTTGTTGCAATTTTCTTCTGCTTGCGGCGGATAATAAAAACTCCGCGCGCCATGACCAGACACACCACTCAGTAAAAAAGAGTCATAATGGTTTTGCCCGCGTAGAAATTTATATTGATTCAGTTCTTCGGGTAAATGCACCTTGTGACAAGAGCCACAGAACTTAGTTGATTTGTGTAAATCTTTTAAAAATGTTTTTTTATGAAATGCAGGCTTTGCTTTTACCAACTGGTTATTGACCCATTGTAAAAACGGGTTGTCACTAAAAGCGAAGGGGTAGTGGATTGGTTCTTCTATTGTGAAGTCACTATTACCTCGCACACTGTTGACGTGAGTGATGGCATGGCAAGAAGTGCAGGTAATGCCTGCCTGAGCTGTGGGATGATTGATATCGTCAAAGTTGGGATCATCAAAGGCGCCACTGAAGAAAGGGACCGGATCATGGCAACCTGCGCAGAAGCGGGCTGCTTGTAAGTTGCCATCACGTTCAAAAGCCACTTTGCGTGTTTCACGAACTGATGCCAGATAAGCGGGATTATTAAATGAGCTGAGGTGATGCACACTGTTTTTCCAGTCGGCATGGGTATCAGGGTGACACTTTTGACAATAGTCATCCATCATCAATGCTTTTGCCGGAATGAAGTCACCGGTTGCCGTACGAGCCAGTGAAGGAAAGAAGTATTTCTCACCTTCCTGGGGACCTGCGACATTCCATTTTCGAGGATCAGCCGAATGGAACATTAACATGCCAACCACCATGACGGAAATGAAACCCATGTATGTGATGCCAACTTTCCAGCGGATTTTGGGGCCTACCAGCCGATGCAGCCAATACAGCCAGATGGCAAATAGTGGAGAGATTACGTGGCACCAATAAGTGATCGACCGTGCGGTCGGGTTTTTTAAGTCAAATGAGCCAATCCGTAATAAGAGGATTCCGGAGATCAATAACAGGCAGGAAGTGATGAACAGCGCATAGCCCACACGCACCGCGCGGCGATTGAGACGGTTCTTCGTATTAAAGATATGCACAACGCCAAACAGAACAAAGGGAGCCAGTAGTAATAGTCCCAGGATCAAATGTCCTAGAAACATATATTGATAAAACCAGTTCTCCAGAGTTTCACCACTCAACCAGTCGTAAACAGTGATACTGACCAGGTAAATGGAATTGGCGCCCAGTAACGCGACCAGAAACAAAACCAGATATAATACCTTGCGCAATTTCGGACCGATGGCGCGGCGAACAACGCGGCGTGGCTGTGATTCAACCACTGATGAATCGGAGGATGTCATAGTGACGATAGATCCTGCAAAAAATGGCTGCAATCGAAACTCGTCTCATCAATGACTCAATGATCGGCGTTAGACCATCTCTGAAATGAGAATGGCTGCGCACTGACAAGTTTCATGAAACGACAGAAACAATGTTTCTGTGACAAATGCGTTTCAAGAGGCCAAAGCCTGTGGAGGACGATCAACACGTCTTCCATGGCTCTCAGGTAGAATCAATGTTTCATAATACATTGATTCACTCCGAAGTGTGTGGGCAGGAACTGTCTCTGAAAAGAGAGAGCAAGCGGGCTTTAAGATAGTAATCGTAATCGCAGGCGTTTGCGGTTGCGGATCAGATTGTTGATTGCCACATTCCGGACCCGAACAGGGAGGGGATTGTGGTCTTTGATCTGGTGCATGCAACAGGATCATTGGATTCTCATTTTGCTGACCAGCGTGGGAAAGATAATCACCACACGTGGCATTCGCCGATTCACTCGTTAGCAAAGTGAATGCGCACACCGTGACTGCAGTCAGTAGAACTTGCATTGCAGATTGTTGATGTGATCGGTGCAACATACTCATTACTACGAAATGAAGCTGAGAAAACGTGATAGAATCAGTCAGAAATAGATCTCTTGCTATAAGTATATACATAAATATATACAAAAACGGTTTTAAATCCGAGAAAAAAAGTAATCGCTCAGGCGAATTTGGTCGTTTTATTGTCTGACACTGTGATCACTAATGTGTCTCAAAAGCCAAAAATTGAGTCAAATCATATGTTGAGATGGAAGGAGTATCACAATGAGCCAGTCTGATAATCGTGAATTGTTAAGTGATGTAGGAAGAATTTGCTTCAAGTGCTTCTTAATGACCATGGGAGTGCTCCTGGTCTGGTTTGCCGCTTTTACTCAAGCTGGAGATTGGGCCTGGGAATTTCAATCGCAATGGTTTAACGAGTTAAGTAAGCCAGAGTTTATCCAAATCAATTTTTACGGGATGACCTTCTTGAAGCTTTGTGCCTTCCTGTTTTTTCTCTTCCCTTGTCTGGCCATCAAATGGCAGTTGAAGAGAAATCAGCCGGTGAATTCAGCATAATGGAATTGGGGGTTGACGAAAATTCGGATTCCGAAGACACTTTCACGACTTTAGTCTGCATCGTCGGACAAAGTCGTGAAAGTAAAGCAGGGAAGCTTGAGGAATCGGTAGTATGATCAATTGGCGAATGGCAAGGTACCGTTTGGAATATCTGATCTTCCGCACGTTAGTTTGCATCGTGCGGTGTCTACCCGTTCGAGAATCAGTTGCACTCGCGAAATGCCTTGCATTCTTTATCCACTATTGTCTGCCTCGCAAGCTGACGCGTTATCAGGTCGCCTCCGAAAATTTGCGAACCGCCTTTGGTGAGGAACTATCTGAAAAAGAAATTGAACAGACCATCTTTCAAATGTGGGTGCATCTGTTTCGAATGGTCGTTGAAATTATTCAGTTACCACGTAAGTTACATCGTGGGAATATCTATGAAGTGATGAAGTTTGATTATCCACCAGAATTAATTACCGCTTTGTGTTCTGGTAGACCCGTGATCTTGTTAAGTGGTCATTATGGTAACTGGGAGATGGCGGTTTCCGTATTTGGCTTGTTTGGATTTCCGATGGGCGTCGTCGCCCGAGAGTTAGATAATCCCTTTTTGAACAACTGGTTTGAAAAATTTCGGCAATCTACCGGACATCGCGCCATGGCAAAAAGTGGAGGCTATGATGACATGATTGCCACCATCGAGCGCCGAGGGCATCTGGCGTTACTTGGTGATCAGGATGCGGGAAAACGGGGATTATTCGTCGACTTTTTTGGCAAGCCGGCATCCACGTTTAAGTCAATCGCTTTATTAGCCCTTGAGTATCGGGCCTATATATGTGTTGGTTACTCTCGTCGGCTTCCCGATCACTTCGAGAATCGTCAATGGGTGCATTTCGAATTGGGTTGTGAACAACTGATCGATTCCACTCAATGTGTCTCGAATGATCCCGTGGGTGAGATCACTCAACAGTTTACGACCGCCTTGGAAAGAGCGATCCGAAAATCACCAGAACAGTATTTCTGGGTTCATCGCCGCTGGAAAAGTCAGCCGCGTGTCTGTGCAAAAAAGAAGCGTCTGTCCGAGTCTCTTCCGGAAAAAAAGGCTGCTTGAATTGATTCAGGCGCATAAGTCTACTACAACCTCTCTCAGAGCCTGATTTCTAAAGATGCGCGTCGAGTCGTTACTGTCTTATTTCATTGGCCGTCTTTTCGAACGACTATTGAATGGATCGCTTTGACAACAAGATCCTGCTTACCTTGGTCATTGGCTCGTGTCTGGACTTTTGAGGAAGTGGATCGGAGGGGCAAATGGGTAAAAAGGTACGGATTGCAGCTGAAGATGAAGTTCCCACAGGATCAGCGGGAGAGTTTGTTGTCGAAGATCAAGTCATCGCGTTATTTCATGTGGATCAGCAGTATTATGCGATGGATGGAGTCTGTCCGCATGCGGGGGGGCCGTTGGGTGAGGGAACGTTAAATGGAACGATTGTCACCTGTCCCTGGCATGGATGGCAGTTTGATGTGACTTCCGGACAGCATTGCCTGAATCAGCGTTTGTGTCATCCCACGTTTCCCGTCTTTGTGGAAGATGATGGTATTTATATTGAATTACCCGAGTAACTAGCCAGCAAAGAGGCGAATTGAGCGAAATGAACTGTAAAGCTGTGATTTTTGATTGCGATGGAGTGCTGGTTGACAGTGAAACCCTGGGAAATCGTGTCTTGGCGGAGATGATTACTCAAATGGGTTATCCACTCTCACCCGAGCAGGCAGTTCAGCAATTTAAAGGTGGCAAACTGGCAGACTGCATTGCAGTCGTCGAAGAGCAAATGGGGAAAAAATTACCGGATGATTTTGCTACTCAAGTGCGCGCGCAGATGGCAGAAGTATTTCAAGCGGAACTAGAGGCAATTCAAGGAGTTCGCGAAGCCCTGGAGTCGATTCCCGTTACAAAGTGTGTCGCCTCGAACGGTCCGGAAGAAAAGATGGCGCTCACATTGGGAATCACGGATTTGCTTCATTTCTTTGAAGGACGAGTTTATTCTGCCTACACTCTGGGAGTCTGGAAACCAGAACCGGATCTTTATCTCTATGCGGCCTCACAAATGGGAGTCCATCCGGAAGAATGTGTGGTTGTGGAAGATAGTCATCTGGGAGTCAAGGCAGCGGTCGCTGCGGGGATTCCGGTACTTGGTTATGCCGACCATAGTTCACCAACAGAACTGGAAGCATTCGGCGCGAAATCCTTTCGTTCCATGCGCGAACTTCCGGCCTTGCTCGGTTTTGAATGAGGTCATTCCTGAATCTTTTCAAAGCGAGTGGCATCTCTACCCGGCAAAGATTGCTGTTTGAAAAATCCACGATCAATTTCAATGCGCGAAATTCGCCGATCGACTGGTAAATTTTACAGACTCAATTTCATACTGAGTAAAATGAGTAGATCTTACAGCCGATAAAATCAAAAAAAACCGAACTTTTCGGTCAAGATGCCAAATTGGTTAAGCCGATACTTAATATTACGCCAGGTCGGATTCTGGCTTTTAGTATGTTCAGTGCTTATTGGATGATTTTTGTGTGCAGGGAAATACCTCTGCTTGGCTATAGAATTAACCTCGCAAAAATTGACTAGTTCAATATAGGGAAGGATCCTCAAATGCAACATCGACTTCGAATTTTCACCGGTGAGGAAGAAACACCAGAACAGGCAGACTCTTTGGTCAATGTCCGTTTTGGGGAAATTGCAGACGCTTTAGCAGAAGCGGTTTACTATCGTCGTACCTGGGTCTCTGACTTTTCCGATGACGAAGTGAAAATTCCCTCTGATTTATATGCCATTCTTTCAGCCTACAGTCATCTTCGCCCGGGCGCCTAATGGTCAAACGGCCGCTGTCTCAAAAGTTTCTGATTATCGCGCTCATCGCCATGGGCCTCTTTTTGGTCGTTTGGGGTGCACAGCGGTTTTATGATCGTTATAAGGTGAAGCAGGTTGCGCTAGAGTTTGTGAAGGCTTTAGAAACAGGAAATGAAAATCGAATTCGCGCCCTGCTGACACCCGAGAAAGCAGAACTGGCTGCAAAATTAAAACAAGATTCACAGGAGAGTCTTGAAAACCTCGATTATCGTTTTCTTCAAGTTCGATTGACGGGAAAGACCGCTGAGGCTCGAATTCAAATTCAGAAGACCGGATATGCCATTAAGCCGGAAATCCATCTTATTAAAAGCTCGACAGGTGTCTGGAAAGTGAGCTCCATTTCCCAGGCCAAGGTTGATCCTCTGTGGTATGATCAAGAAGATCGACATTATCGGGAAGAATTAATCAAAGAAGGTATTCCTCCGGCTGAGGCAGAAGACCGTGTCCTTGCAAAAAAGCTCGCGCGTGCTTTAAATACAACCGTTACAGAATCTTCTTCGGGGCAAGTAGATCCATAACGGTTTTATATTCTTCGAGTGCATGCTTTTTTCTTCCGAGGTCTCTATGTCTGAAACTCCTTCAATTACTGAACGTGCATTACAGATCTGGCATGCAGGAGTCAAGGCAGTCGATTCAGAAGCACTTGTCCGCAATGCCATCCAGGTTACAGACAACGAACTTACCATTTGTGGTCACTCCATACCGATACATGACCAGAAAAAGTTACTTGTTGTTGGAGCCGGTAAAGCAGGTAGCGGTATGGCCGCTGGTGTGGAAGCGGCTGTCAAAGGTTCTCTTCTCGAAAAGCAGCTTTTGGGCTGGGTGAACGTACCCGCTGATTGTGTGCGTCCTCTGGAACGAATCCATCTGCACGCAGCGCGACCTGCCAGTTTAAATGAACCGACGGCCAAAGGGGTGTTTGGTTCAAAGCAAATTCTTCAGCAGATTTCCAGCTTATCACCTGATGACATTTGTCTGGTACTTATCTCGGGGGGAGGCAGTGCGTTATTACCGGCTCCTCTCCCTCCCGTGACGCTGGAAGACAAACAGGCTGTAACCCGGTTGCTGATGTCGTCGGGCGCCAGTATTCAGGAGCTGAATTGTGTTCGTAAACAAATTTCCGAAGTCAAGGGAGGCCGTTTAGCTGAGGCCGCCACTTGCGGGACTTTAATTGCACTGGTGATTTCAGACGTTGTTGGCGATCCATTGGAGTTCATTGCTTCCGGGCCAACTGTTGCTGACACTTCAACACCGGATGAAGCAGCAGAAATATTAAAACGGCTTGTAAAAGATCCACAACAAGTGCCTGCCACTGTTTGGGAAGTGCTGGAGAATAATCGGAAACCATCTTCTGAACTGAAAAAATCTTATCAGACAAGAGTCATCAATCAGATTATTGGCAGCAACGCGACTGCATTAGCAGCAGCAAAACAAACAGCGCTGGAGTTAGGCTACGAAATCTACTCGATGGGTTCTGAGAACGAAGGTATTGCTGCTGAAATTGGGGTCGAACTGGCAGAAGTTTGCCTCGAGTTTTATGCGGGCAGAGGACCTATTATGAGACCAGCTTGTGTCTTGAGTGGAGGCGAACCTATAGTCGATTTGTCTTCCACGCAGAATCCGGGTAAAGGTGGGCGGAATCAGGAAGTCGTGTTGGCTGCAATGCAGCGTCTTTGGAATGAGGAAATTTCTAATGTCTGCATACTATCTGGAGGAACTGATGGAGAAGATGGCCCCACCGATGCAGCAGGTGGCATCCTTGATACTACCATTCTCCAACAGGCGTATACACTTCAGTTAGATCCTGATGCTTTTTTGAAAGAACACAATTCTTATCCCTGTCTTGCAGCCTGTAATGGTTTATTGAAGACAGGTGCCACGCAGACCAATGTCATGGATTTAAGAGTGGCTCTAGTGCAATAATCAGTTCAAGGGCTTACTTGTATCGTGAGTTAACTGGGAACTCAAGCCATTTGTAGTTCTTGTTCAGATACAGCACGAACGACATGCACGTCGTCATAATCCAGGAGATTCGTCAATTGATGGAGACCATCTTGTTCTAGGATTTCAACAATCGGATTATCGTAATAGGTTCGGTTTGTCCGGATCACAATAGCCTGTTTTCCGTTGTTAAGTTCAACGAGAGAGCCGACCGGGTACAGAGAAATGGATTGCAATAAGGCGCGAACGGAGTTGCAGTCATATTTTCCCAACGAAGCTTCATAGACGAGTTTTTCAGCAGCTTGATAAGGTAGTAGCCCGAGTTTGTTGGGACGCGATGACACAAGGTCAATAAATTCGTCTGCCACACTGGCAATTTTTGCAAGAGGATGAATTTGGTGCCCTTTTTGGCCTCTGGGATAGCCTGATCCATCACAGCGTTCGTGGATTTGATATGCGATGAGCTTCGAGATCGTGGGAACTTCAGTGACTTGATTTAATAAATCATAAGTGATCGTGGGATGTTTTTTTAGCTCGAGAATCTCAATCGGATTGAGTGGTTTCGTTTTCCAGAGTGCCTGTGAATTCACGCGATCCATCCCTGTATCATGCAATAGACAACCAATGGAAAGCTTTATCAAATTCTCACGACTTAATCCGAGTTGCGTGCCAATTGCCATAGCGAGACTCGACATTTGCAGCCCATGTCTACAGAAATTGCCGACATCAATTGGCGTCATTCCTTCCAAGACAAAAAGATCCATGTCCTCTGCCATTTGCACGAATGAAATATTAGTGATGTCATAGATCTGTCGCATGCTGATTTGCTTTGTTGAAAGCAGTTGCTTGTAAACGTTATTCGTAATTTTAGTTAAGGCAGTAAACTGTTCCCGATACTGATTTTTCATTTCAGTAGAATAACTACTGTTTTGAACCGGTTTGATTTCATGCAAGAAAGAACTGGTTTGAATGTGCCAGGGAGAATCTGTGCGTTGAGTATTCATCTCCTGTTTTTGCGAAGCGGCCTGCACAGATTGGAGCCGAATTTTCTGCCGTCGCTTGTTCTGATTCGATTTCGGTTCGGAATTTTGACTCTCGCCAGGAGCCAGCATCAAATTCTGCAGGTCGCGTTCGTGGACTCGCACGCTACGAATGCCGCGCTTTTTCAGGTTCTCAATCGTACCTTTTGTGATTGTTTTACCGCTGGCCAGCAGCAAGATATTTTTTTCACTGTCGGCGTCAAAAATCGGAGCCTGTAATTTGACTCCCATCCGAAGTCGGTCAATATCCAAAGAAGTGTATTGACTGGCTTTATTTTTGACCGATTGAGCAACCATAAAATTAACGCCGTAGTTCTTTGTTTTTGTTCAGTTTATGCAACATCAATTTATTTTAAAACGACATGCGCTGAGCCGGTTCAATCCAATTCTTGTGAACCGCGCAGGAAGAGAGCAGGATTGTTAAAATTTAGTTTAGATATGGCACCAGAACAGACGGTAAACCTTTTTAGACGCTTTACAAAGAACTTCTGAGTGAAGACATAACCGATCTATCGGTTATAGTGATTGTAGCAGAAATGAATTTACACCTGTTTCCGGCTATTATCCGCGTTCCTGTTGATAGAGTGCCGTCAAGAAGTCTTCGATGTTTTTGAATTTTTTCCCTTCGGAAGCGATGGTTTCCACTTTTGTGCGGGCTTCTGTTGCCGAATATCCTAAGCTCAGTAGTGCTTCATATGCTTCTCCAAACACATCCGGGCTCTGTTCATCGGCGGGAAACTCTTTTGCTATAATCAGTGCGAATTTCGTCATTTTACGCCTGAGCTTCGCAACAATTCGCTCGGCAACCGCGGGACCAATGCCAGGCAGGGTTGTGAGTTGCTTGAGATCATTTTCTTCGATGGCCGTCGCGACTTCTTTTACAGGTCGTACCATCGCACGCAAGGTTTTCTTAACACCCACTCCATCGACCGAGCAGACGAGTTCAAAGAACTCTTTCTCTGCATGGTTCATAAAGCCGATCAAGCGAGGTGTGAGCCTGCCTTTTTGTGGATTGCCTTCAATGTACTGGATCGTTTTAAGACTGACTTCCTGACCAATGAGCGATTGTAACTGGCGGCGAACAAATTCAGGAATAAAAACCTGATAATCAAACGCGCCAACTGAGATAATTGCTTCAGTAAGATTGAGTTCAACAAGTTCGCCGCGAATATTGGTAATCATAGTTGCTCGATTGAGTGATGATTTGTGAATTCACCTGTCAGATGCAGGCGATGCGTATCGTATGGTAATGGCACAAAGCTGCCGCAAATGCATCAGCGACATCATTGGGTTCCAGAATTGTTTTCAGACCGAGTTCTGTTTTGATGGCATGTTGCATTTGTTCTTTAGATGCCCGACCACTGCCAGTAATGAGTCTTTTAATTTGAGTTGGTGTATAATGCACGACAGGAACAGTTGCTTCGTGGGCTACATAGATGATTGCGCCGCGGGCATGGGCCATGATGATCGAACTTTTGGGAAATTTGGGCGTCGTAAAAACCTGTTCAATGACCATTACATCTGGTCGATATTCGTCAATGACTTCCCGAATTCCTGATGCGATTTCATGCACGCGGTTTGCCAGATTCGATTCCTGAGTAGAACGAATGATTCCTCCTTCACAGAGCACCGGGCCTTTTAACGAATGTTCCAGTAATGCGTAGCCTGTCCGGTTGAGACCGGGGTCGATTCCCAGGAACCGCGTGGGATTTCTTAACTCTTCATCATCCGTTGTCGAGTTTAAATTCATGTTTGACTCGATCGATCAGTGCATTGATCTAACAATTACAATTCTAGCCACGACGCCAGAGACTACCCTCAGGACGATCTTCGACAGTAATTTGACAAGCAGCCAGTCCATCACGAATTTTGTCAGCGATGTCCCAGTTTTTACTGGCACGCGCCTCCTCTCGGATTTCCAATACCAATTCCATCAACTGATTGGCGAGTCCATCATCGGCCTCTGCTTCTTTTTCAGGTGCTTTGCGGAATACACCCAATAGATTCGACAATTCTTTCAGCAGGCAGGCTCCCGATTTCAATGCCTCAATCATAGGCTGGTTCTGTTTTCCTTCACCATCCAGTTTTTCTTCATGGATTAATGCGTTCAATGTAGAACGTAACTCGAATAGTACACCGATCGCTCCCCCGGTATTAAAGTCGTCATCCATTGCTTCCAGAAATCGTTGACGCAATTCTGATAGCTGCTGGAAGTATTCCGCAGGCGTTCCTTCCAGAGAAACCGAATGTTCTCGTTTTTCTGACGCAGGAAGATTGTAAAAGCTTTCTCCTGTGATCCGCTCATACGTCTCAAAGAAGCGGTAGAATCCTTCGACACCTTTCCCGGTTTCTTGAATATTTTCGTCGCTGAAGGCGATGGGGCTACGGTAATGAGTCGACAGTAAAAACAAACGGACAAGCTCAGGGGGATGAATGGCGAACAGCTCTTTCACCGAAGCTGCACCTTTGGAGCCCGAGAGCTTATCGGCTTCCTGCGCCTCCTGGTCCACAACCACATCTCCGTGACGGTCGTGTTGTCCTCCCACTTTCCCGGGAGCATCACTGGCCTGCATTAATCCATTGTGGACCCAGTAACGCACGTAATTTTTTCCCGTACAGCATTCTGACTGTGCGCGTTCATTTTCATGATGTGGGAACATTAAATCGAGGCCACCACCATGGATGTCAAACGAATCCCCAAGTAATTTGCGGCTCATAGCCGAACATTCAATGTGCCAACCAGGACGACCTGGTCCCCAGGGACTGTCCCAGGCAGGTTCTCCCTCGCGCGATCGTTTCCAAAGTGCGAAGTCAGCAGGGTTCTTCTTTTTATCATTGGCTTCCACACGAGTGCCCGCAATCATTTCTTCAATTTTGCGGCCGCTGAGAGAACCATAATTAGGATCTGACTCCGCCGAAAAATAGACGTCCCCATCGAGAGGATACGCATTGCCTTTCTCGATCAACGATTGAATGATCTCCAGCATTTCCGGGATGTAATCGGTTGCTTTGGGGAAATCAGTAATCGTATCGACGCCCATTGTTTCCAGGTTTTCAAAGTAATCCTGGGTCATCTCAGTCGCCAACTTGTCCACCGTGGTACTCAGTTCGGCGGCTCTGTTGATCAGCTTGTCGTCGATGTCTGTGATATTGTTGACGAATTTGACTTCATAGTTGTTGTACTTTAAATAGCGTGCGATGGTATCGATAATCACCGGTCCCACCATGTGGCCGATGTGAGCATGTTTATAAACTGTGGGGCCACAGAGATAGATACCCACTTTCCCTGGTTTGAGAGTTTGAAAGTCTTCTTTTTTTCGACTCAGAGTATTGTAAATTCTTAGTGTCATTGTCCCAAATACCTGAATTACTTTCTGTTATCAATTAAGGGTTCGCTTGCTGAAGCAAGCACAGGTTGTCATTCATTTATTTTTCACGTGTTAAAAGCACGATAGCATCTGCCGTCATCGCTTCTTGTCTTCCCACCGGACCCACACGTTCTCCTGTTTTGGCTTTGATGTTAATTTGCTGCTCGTGAATGTTGAGTGTCGTGGCGATTGATTTTCGAATTAATGGTTTGTAAGCAGCTAGTTTAGGTCGTTCAGCCGAAATTGTGCAATCCAGGTTTACTATTTGCCAATCTGCCTTCTGAACCTTCTGGTAGGCTGCGATCAGTAAATCTCGTGAGTCGGCATCTTTCCAGCGCTCTTCCGTGTTAGGAAACATCTCGCCGATATCACCCAGACCGGCTGCTCCCAGGAGAGCATCCGTTATCGCATGCAGCAGGACGTCCGCATCACTATGTCCAACAAGTCCCATTTCAAACTCAATGGGGACTCCTCCTATAATGAGCTGGTAGCCGGATGCGAGCCGGTGGCAGTCCTGGCCAGAACCAATGCGTATTTCAGGTAAATTGTCAGATAATGGTTGTGATGCCATGAGTTTTGATCATCGTAATTGTGAAATCTTGATCCAACGACAAGAATAAAACTATTCATGTGAATATATAATTGCGTGGGGTAGACCAAAGCACGGAGATCATAGCCGGACTGGGATAACTTGGCAATATGAGCCAATGTTCGGAAGTCCTGCCTGATTCTGGAGTAGCGGAAAATTGACAGATGAACCCTCTGGATCTCAGAAGAAACCATGGTCACAATTCGAAATTGACATAAATTCTGATGTCCGTTAGACTGCCCACCCCTTCCGATTTACAAAGCGATGTCACATCGTCATAGTTCCTCTCCGAATGTTTCTCTCACCCAATTCACACATGAAGTTACTTCACCACAAATCATGGTTTCTGGTTGTGGCTCTGGTTTTTCTAGTAGTCAAGGTGACGGGGTGCGCACTGATCGAAGAAGGGGCTGTGTTGGGTCTGCACAAGCACGCCACGAAAAAAACAGTTAATAAATTACCGGCGATTCCCATATCTCAAGATGCGATGCAGGTAGAGATTGTTTTTATTGAGCGTCCTGTCACAGATCCGCTGCTCGGGTCAACGCTTTGGAATGAAGTTGATGAAATCGGTGCCGTCGAATTGATGGACCAGAAGAATCTGAAGCTGAACGGGTTTCGAGTCGGACATGTTAGCTCTGTTCCTCCAATGGCACTACAGACTTTACTCGGTTTGAAGTCTCATCTGGGGGGAGTGGAAAATGAAGATGAATCTTTATTGCTTTCTGGACGACGATTGATGTTGCGATCCGGAGTACCCACTGACATTCAAACCAGTGGATTCTATGAGCAATGCAGTCTTGATTTATTTGAAGATGAAGCACAAGTAGAAACAAAAGAATTTGAGCAGGCACGCTGTGTAATGCGGGTAAAGGCTCACAAAGTCCAAGATGGCTGGGCACGCCTCGAATTTACTCCCGAAGTTCATTACGGTGCGCAACAATTAAGACGCACACCCACGAATATCGGTTGGCAACTTGAAAACCGGCAGAACACAACACCGTTTTATAAGCAGAAGTTTGAAGTGACCCTCAATGTAGGAGAGATGACAATCATCACTGCTACAGATGATCCGGAACCCAATTCAGCCGGTCATCATTTCTTCCGTGGAACCGGTCAAAAATCCGACGTTCAAAAAATTCTGGTTGTGCGTTTGGCTAACATGTCAAAAATGGATGTCGTTCGTTCTAAATAAAAAAGAAGGCAACTCCCGGCGGAAGTGCCTTCTTATCTTTTCATCACGAATCGTGGCAGGTCTAAACCTTGCCGAAGATTGTCTTTCCTGTGGAATAGAGGTCATCACAAGCTTCGCCCATACGGGTTGCGACACCTTGTTCTGCCGCTTTCAGATAGCTTCGGGGGTCGTAAACTTTTTTGTTGCCAACTTCTCCTTCAATTTTTAAAACGCCATCGTAGTTCTTCATCATATGATCTACTACAGGACGAGTGAAGGCATACTGTGTGTCAGTATCAATATTCATCTTCACGACACCATATTCCAGTGTCTCACGCAGTTGATCTTCAGGGGTACCAGAGCCACCATGAAAGACGAGATCGAACGCTGCCTCTTTACCATATTTGGCAACTACTGCTTCCTGGCCGAGCTTGAGAATTTCTGGTCGCAGCTTGACCGAACCCGGTTTGTAACTGCCATGTACATTTCCGAAAGTTGCCGCGAACATATAACGGCCCAGACCATTCAGTGCTTCATAGACGGCAACCATATCTTCGGGGGAAGTATAAAGTTTGTCGGCAGGCTGATCCGAGTTGTCAACTCCATCCTCTTCACCACCTACAACACCGGCTTCTACTTCCAGAATGATTTCATTTGCTGCACATAGCCTTAAAAGTTCGACAGACAATTCCAGATTTTCTTTTAAAGGCAATTCCGATGCATCCAACATATGTGACTGGAATAAGTTCGGAAGTCCGGCCTCACGACGTCGGGTTGTTTCGGCAATTAATGGTTTCAGGAATGAATCGACTTTTCCGGGTTGGCAATGATCGGTATGCAGGGCAATCAGCACATCATAGCGTTCTGCTAATCGGTGAGTTGCTTCTGCTAAAATGATTGACCCCAAGACGGCGTCTTTCTGTTCCAGGCCGGAGGCAAATTGGCCACCGCCAGTGGAAACCTGAATGATTCCATCTGATTTTTTTTCTGCAAATGCTTTTAAAGCACCATTGATTGTGACCAGAGAAGTCACGTTCATTGCGGGATAGGCATAATTACCTTCTTGAGCGGCATCCAGCATCGCTGCGTATTGAGCTGGGGTTGCAATCGGCATTGGTTTTTCCTGTTCAGTTTAAAAGTAGTTGAAAATATTATCGTTCTGAATACTTAAAGTCAGAATGACAGCGTACATCTTACTCATTCAGGGCTGTTACTCAGAGGTCTGAAGTGTCGTTTCTTTCATCACTGAAAGCGAGCAGCAGGGAACCGGATATGGTTATTTCAGAGAGCACAATTGTAAGGCTCCCGCCTTTTCGAACTCATGGCTGAGAGCATTCGAACTTTGAGTCCACCTTTTTACGCTGCTTTTATACAGTTTATTAGCAAGTTCCGGCCCGTCATTCAAGTGTGAAGCGATCCCGGAAATATGGATGCAGGGTAGCTCAACTGCTAAAATGCCTATTTTTTCAAAGGAAATGGAGGCAGTTTCGGCAATTTTTTCAACAGATTGAATCGGTATGGCTCTGAGGGAGTCTTTTCTGGATCAGGGGAGAGGGTGGCATTGGTGTGTTCGTAGAGTTTCGGCTCAGGTGTATAGGCGATAACGCGTAAATCATCAAGCAGGATGGAACCCAGTCCATTGAGTGACATTGTGAGGACCAAATTCCCAGTTTGCGAAATTTCGCGTATGAGGTCAAATTTTTGCCAATCACTCTTTTCGCTCCAGTGAAGTGCACCACCTGGCCCCATAATACTGTCCTGCAGAGTAGCACCCTGCTGGTTACCGGTAATGGAAGTCGTCACTTTAATCCAACCGGTAATATGTACAATTTGACCACTGCGAACCGCAAGGGGAGGCGTCGTAACTTTGACTAGCGGCCCCTTGATATTTGAAGGAATTTCATTGCGTTTCAAAGGGGCCGCCAATAATCGTAGACTGAAGTTACCAGACTTTTTATCTCGCGGATACAACTCGGCAATCGCTTCGGTTCCCTCAATCGAGTTCTGTTCGTGTTTCCAACGTTCAACGACCATTGTATCAATATCTTCAAAGTCACCAGAACGTAACATGTTGGGTTCGATGTTCTTTGAACTGCGTCCAATTCGTTCGATCATCTTCCAATGGTCAGGCAGCGTGCTATAAGAAATCGTAAACGGGCTTGTCAGAGCAGAGGAAAATGTGCGCGTCGCTTCATGCCATTGGGTTCTTTGCAAAATACGGAGCATTTGCATGGAATCACGAGCACGCATATGCGCGGTACGATAGTCCCGACTGGCTAATGCAGTTTCCGCCTCACTTGCCAACTGTTGTGAACGTTTGAGAATCGCCGGTCCATCCATGCGTGCAATCTGGCTCACGCCTAAATGAACGAGTTCCGCATTTGTTTTTTGACAGCGTTCCAGTTTAGCCTGACATAATTGCACACTGGTTTCAGCAGAAAGTTGGCTAAGTGAAGCGACTTTTTTTCTCAGCTTTTCAATGAGACCCTGATCCGAGGTCATAATGATAATTGAGGTCATATCAAATTTGGGAATCGTAATCTGTACGCCCCCATTCACACGCTTCCGCTCTAAATTTCGGATTTTTGTCGTACTTAATTCCCAGACTGAGGCAGAGACATTTCCACCCGGTACAATAATTGTGGCTTCATTACCGGCCATCTGATCGGGAACATACTGAGCATTATTACGATACCAGACTGGTAGAATGAGAATGCCATATTCAGAATGAATGATGGCTGCCTGCAACTCCTGTTCGATTTGTTCTTCTTGTTGAATTTGTATTTCCCGCTCTGCCAGAAGTTCATCACGCAGAAGTCGTTTCGAACCAGAATTTTTGAAGGCAGCGCCTAATTGCCTGATGTGTGGAGTCGCGCGTTGTCTCAAGCTAAAGGGAATGTGGGAGGTGACCGTTCCCCTTGCCAGCCAGGGTTCGATCAGCTCAATTTCCATGTTTAACTGTCGAATGGCCAGTTTTCGTTCTAAGGCACCCGGAGTGGTGGTATCATCAAGTCGATTTGTTGTCCAATAGCCGGTAGCACGGCAACCTGCGGAGAGCGCCGCATAAGTTTGTAAGCGAATCTGCTCGGGCTCGATCACAATGGGTGTTTTGTTGGATCCACTTCTCCAGCGTTTGTTTGCAGATGTAGGTTCCGTTTGAATCCAGGTCCAGAGAAAGCGACCCGGCGCAATCCGACTTTTGTCGATCAGGGTATTTCGATACTGCAGCAAACTGACATCGCTATTCAGTATATGAGGGCTAGAGCCGATCATTGAAACTTCACGTGCGATTTGTCGTTCATTCCCCAGAACGTCTGCCATAATCGGCCGCTTGAATTGCCGGTCAGCACTTTGAATTTGTCCGACCCGACTGAGTAGTTCGACCCCCTGTTTGCCTGGAATGCGTGTTCCCAGATTCCAGAAAATGATGGGGGCTGTCTGATCCTCGAAGGGAATCAGTGTCGCATCTCGTGACGGGAGGAATGAGCCATGTTCATCTTGAGGACGAGGAGGCGTTGCCATGGCCCATAGACCCTGGTTTTGTAATTGCGCGAGAAACTCATAATCATCGAATTGAGGTGCCCAGACTACGTTCAGGCCGGTCTGTTTGAGTTCGACCAGATTCTCTCCATGAAAGCGGGTCATCCGGGGAAACATTGGTTTTCCCTGTACCTGGATTCGATCAAGCAGAAATTCCACAATCGGCTTCGATCTTTTTTTATGCATCGCAGCCGCTGAAGCCATTACTGATTGGCTGGGTTTTACAATCGGTGACAGTTTTAAGTCGTCCAGAAGAAATTCCACTTGATCTGATGAGGATCGCGTCACAATCAGAACTCGTTCCACATACATATCTCGTGTATCGACTTGACGGAGTTTGCTCCGTCCTCGTAATAATCCAATGGATTGATTTACGAGTCCTTCGGAGGTAGTACAACGAAGCTGCTGCCACTTTTCTTCGTCGGTATAAGTATCACCAATCAAATAGATTCTGGCCATCGTCCCCGTTTCCGGATCGATTTGATGTGGCAGTACCGCCTCGAGACCAATTCGAGTACCGCGTCTGTTGGACTTTAACCAGAGTGAAACCGTCAACTCATTAATAATACGACTGGAAGGTAACTGGTGTGACAGTTCAATGATGGAACCGACATTGCCAGTGACGATTTGCAAATGTTCGGCGGCCGTTCCTTCATGGGGTGTCGTCGTATTTCGGACATGCCACTTTTTTTGTGCTTGAGAAGGATCAATGCGAACCTGCCAACTGACTTTTGACGTATCATCAAAATTAGCATGATAGGTTTCGGCGCGCAAGAGCGACGCGATGCACAGTTCCAGAATCAGAACCGCCAGCAGACCAATTCGTCCTTGAATTAACTCACAAATTTTGTGTGGCATCAATGCCCAAACTCTGGCCCATCCTGGGGTAGAAAACGCTGTGGAAATGTCACAATCTAGACTAATTTACATACTAAAGTCTGGAGGGTTTTTAAAAGTGATCAACTACTGCTGGGCTTATATGTTTCCCAGTTTCTTTAAACCGAACATCGTTCAGCATTCTTTACAAATTGTTGATTACAAACGGTTTTCGTTTCACTTGATCAACGTCAGCGTTGCTTTTTCTCAACCAAGCGTTGAAGTAGCTAAAAACAGCTTGAATCGCTGGAGATTTTAGAAGAATCTTCAAATTGAGCCAAGACGAAGCCTTCCATTTTTGCGAAACTGGTTAAAGGGACGTCTGTGTGAAAATGTTTTATAAGTTGTTTATTAGATAAGACTTACATTTAATTCTTTTTTAAAGTTTTATAATCGGCACAAAATCTGTTCTATTAGTTACGAAGTTTTCCATGTGGATTCATGGATATGGAGAAGGCACAGGCGCAAACTGAGAAATGATACATTATGAATACGCGACTTTCCGACGAATCAGATAGTGCAAGTTTACCCCGTGAAGTAATCGATCTGGGTAAGAAAATCGCAGAGCTTCCACCAGAGCTTCAGTCGCAGTTGGAAGTTTCCTATTCACGAGTTGTGGAATCTGTGAAACGCCGCCGTCGTATTCTGGGTCTGATTCAAGAAGCATTGGCTCAGCTACGTCTGGATGTCAAATATCTGATGTTCGATTTGGATGCTACCAAAAAAGAACGTGACGAATTGAAAGCGCGCCTCGAAGAAACCTAATCAATTACGTTGAGAACATTCTCTCGCTTTGATCTTCTGCTGTTTCTTTTCGCTCTTGTTTCCGTGACCAGACTTGCGCCAGGATGGTTCCCGTCAACATACAACCAAACATATAAAGGGCGGGCGGAAGTGCAATCAATTCTTTGCCCGGAAACAAATCACTCGCCAGGACTGCTCCCAAACCAGCATTCTGCATGCCCACTTCGAGTGTTAGTGCTCTTCGTTTTGCTTCATCGAGTCTGACGACCGTACCGGCGAGATACCCAAACAGATATCCCAAAATGTTAATCACCAGTAAAGTCGCTGCAAGAGACAAAAACACCTGCTGCAGACGATTCTGATTCAAACTGATAATGGTCGCAATGATCCATAAGATCGAAAGATTAGCGAACGTCGGTCCAATTAACTGCATGAATCGACTGAATCGTTGATTTTTGCGAGCGAGCAGATGCCCGGCAATCACGGGAATGACAACTTGCAGCAGTAATTTCACAAATGTGTCGATCGCGAGTTGTACTGCGTTAATATCAGTACCCGCAACTGCGAGATATAAGAATAGCGGGACGATCAAGGGTGAGAGCAGGGTCGCTGTTGTGGTCAGACAGACCGAATAACTGACGTTCCCTCGTGCAGCCAGGGTTAATACATTCGAGGCCATGGCACCGGGAACACAGCCTACCAGAATAATACCAATGCGCAGCTCTGGATTGTTTAAAAAGAACAGGCTCATCAGATAAGCCAATCCAGGCATGACAGTATATTGCACAAATGTGCCACTTAATACGGTATGCCAACGGCGGAAGACCTCCTGTACTTCATCGGCGGGAAGCAATGCGCCGATAACGAACATCGTCAAAGCAAATAAATACGAAAGATAAGGCTTCGAAGCATGAAAGGGGTGGAAATCGAAGGGAATGAGTTGATCCCAGAAGACAGCGACAGCAGATAATAGAACCAGCCAGAATAGCAGAAAGCGTTGCAGCATGATTGATAAGTCCGGAAGATTCAAAGGTCTGTGTTGTTTTGGGATCCCAATATTCTGAGAGGATCACTGCTGCGATCATTTGTGGGATGTTCTAAATCGGTTATGATTCCTGAATGTAATCGAATTGTTCCCGAATTTCTATGAATAACACCATAATGATGAATGCGGACCATCTGGCCGATTTTGTAACAGACTTCGAAGAATCGGGGCAGGTAAAACGCATCTCTGCTCCCGTGGAATCGGAGTTGGAACTCGCCGCGATTACAGAATATGTCATCAAGTCGAACCAGAACGATACTGCACCAGCCCTGTTGTTCGATAACGTGATCGGGCATAAAATCCCTGTGCTCACAAACTTGTATGGTAGTCTGCCGCGGATGCTGCAGATTTTGCGTACTGGTTCTCTCGATACAATTGCCGATCGAGTAACGGGGTTGTTACAGCCTGACCTTCCGGAAGGCTGGCTCGATTCTTTGCAGATGATTCCACAGTTTTCGCAGTTGCTCAATATCAAACCGCGAGTTGTCAAAACAGCCAGTTGCCAACAGGTAGTCAAATTAGGTCGGGATGTCAACCTCAGAGAATTTCCTCTCCTAAAGTGTTGGCCGGATGAAGAATATTCGACAATCACGGCGGCACAAATTGTGACCTTTGATCCCGATACCAATACCCGATTTGTCAATACACGTCCGATTCAAGTCATTTCAGATCAGCAATTGGCCATTCGCTGGAGCCAGCATGACGCGGGTCACCAGCTCTTGCAGAAATATCAGTCTCGCGCGCAGCAAATGCCGGTGGCGGTAGTATTAGGAGGTGACCCGGTTTGCCTCTATACAGCTCACGCACCACTTCCAACGCCAACGGATCCTTATGCCTTCAGCGGTTTTCTCCGCAATCGCGCTTTGGAACTGGTCAAAGGTCGCACCATCGATCTTGATGTTCCCGCACAGGCAGAAATTGTAATGGAAGGCTTCATTGATACCACAACAGAACCACAGGAAGTGAGTGTGGTCGCCAACCCTACAGGTTATTACAGTGCAGCGGAAATGGTGTTGCCATTACATTTGTCTGCCGTCACGCATCGCGCGAATCCGATTTGGCCGGCTTTGATTCCTGCCGCACCGCCCGCGGAAGAGGGTATCTTTTCTCAGGCAAACGAACGAATCTTTCTGCCCTTGTTGAAATTAATGGTACCGGAAATCGTAGATGTTCATTTTCCCTCAGCAGGAGTGGGACGCTATTTGATGTTCGTGAGTATCCAGAAATCTTATCCGCAGCAGGCACGCCGCGTCGTGAATGCATTGTGGAGTCTGGAACGCTTACTCTCATTAAAGATGATTGTTGTCGTGGATCAGGATGTGAACGTGCATGATGAGCAGGAAATCTGGTATCATGTCAGTACTAATGTGGATCCCGGACGTGATTTGATTGACTCGGAAGGTCCCGGCGATGTGTATGATCACAGTTCAAATGTGATGGGTATCGGCCATAAGCTGGGATTCGATGCGACCCGGAAATCAATGGCAGAAGGCCATTCCCGCGAATGGCCCGCTGCGCTCAAAATGACATCAGACATAGAACAGCGCGTACGTAGCCGATTAGATGAACTAGGCCTTTCCTGAAAAAATAAAGCAGATATTCCAGCTATGAATGTAGACAAAACCGGCTCACGTGTGCAGCAGATGTTTGGCGAGATCGCGCCCCGCTATGACTTTATGAATCATTTTCTTTCGGGAGGTGTAGATTATTATTGGCGATGGCGAACGGTGCGGAAAGTGGCACCGGCGGGAGAAGCACCGATTTTGGATGTCTGCACAGGAACCGGTGATCTTGCTATTTCGTATCTCAAAAGGACCGGCGGCAAAACACAAGTCATTGGTGCCGACTTCACGCATGATATGCTGAAGCTGGCTCTGAAGAAAAACAACAGTGAGGCCCTGAATTTTCTTGAAGCAGATACGCAGCAGTTACCGTTTGCCGATAATCAGTTTCAGATCGTCTCTGTTTCATTTGGATTGAGAAATGTATCCGATACCAGACAGGGGCTCAAAGAAATGATTCGCGTTTGTCAGCCTGGGGGTCAGGTTGCCGTACTGGAATTTTCGATGCCCACCAATCCATTACTGCGTGCCGGCTATCAATTTTATTTTCGACATATTTTGCCAAAAATGGGACAATTATTGGCCCGTAACAGACAGTCAGCCTATAACTATCTGCCGGAGTCGGTCTCTGAGTTTCCGTATGGGAAGGAGTTGGCCGATTTGATGGATGAGTGTGGATTACAGAGAACGCGCTGGTATCCGCTCACATTCGGAATTGCCACGCTGTATGTCGGTACGAAACCGGAACTCTCAAATGAGGGGGAGAATTCGGTTTCAGAATGAATTCAGAAGTAGAAGATAAGGTGCATCCGCATGTCTAACGTTGTCGTTGCAATCACAGGGGCCAGTGGTTCCATTTATGCTGTCCGATTGGTCGAAGTTCTGATGGCAGCCGGACGTACCGTCCACCTTACAATGAGCCCGGCTGCGACTTATGTGTTAAAGCAGGAACTCGGACTCAAGATCGACTTAGAAGAATTCGACCCCAAGCAACTTCTTCCCGATCCTTCGAACCTTCCGGAAGATAGCGCGATCAGCAAAATGAAGAACGCGTCCAACGAAGATTTTGCGCTGAGTTCTGTGCTGGGGGAATCCGATGTGAAACAGGGAGAACTGATTTATCATCATTACCAGGATTTTATGTCGGGTATTGCCAGCGGGTCTTTTTTGACTGCGGGCATGGTGATCTGTCCCTGTTCGATGGGAACCCTGGGAAGTATCGCCTCAGGGGCTTGTAACAACCTGATTCATCGGGCTGCCGATGTGCATTTGAAAGAGCGACGCAAGCTGATTTTGGTAGCCCGCGAAACGCCACTCGGTTTGATTCCGCTGGAGAATATGGTTCGTTTGACGCAAGCCGGTGCGACGATCATGCCGGCTGCGCCTGGCTTTTACCATAATCCGGTTACGATTCATGACTTGGTCGATTTCATTTCAGGGCGGATTTGCGATCATCTGGGAATCAAGCACGACATTCATCAACGCTGGGGCAGCTAGGAATCAGCGCGTTTTGATTTGATCACCAGATGTGTTCCGTCTACTGACTTCTGAGAGCAGGTTTCATTGCGATTCTCTCGTCAAGCGGTTAAAAAGAACGGTAGAGACAAACAAACCCAACTCATCAGTCGGACTGATCTATAAATGGAACGGAAGGCCTCCGTGGAATCGATTTCCCGCATTCATCAACTCGATACCAGTGTGATTAACAAGATCGCCGCGGGGGAAGTCATCGAGCGTCCAGCCAGTGCTGTGAAAGAGTTGCTCGATAACAGTGTCGATGCACTGGCTACCCGCATCGAAGTCGACATCATGAATGGGGGGGCCGACCTGATTCGCGTCGTCGATAACGGCGAAGGCATTCACCCTGACGATTTATTGCTCGCCGTTTCCAGCCATGCTACCAGTAAAATTACTTCAGCCGATGATCTCTTCAGCGTGCAGACCATGGGCTTTCGCGGCGAGGCACTGGCTTCGATTTCCGAAGTCAGCCAGTTTCGCATTCGCACACGCACCGCCGATCAATCTCAGGGCCTCGAATTTGAAGTCAACACCGGAGCCGCCGGTAAACCACAGCCTTGTGGCTGCCCTTTAGGAACGTCGATTGAAATCAGGCAGCTCTTTGCCAATACACCAGTGCGACGTAAATTCCTGAAAACGACCAAAACCGAGTTTGGTCATATCAGCGAGCAGTTTACCCGCGCGGCACTCGCACATCCTCGACTCTACATGGTGTTACGCCACAATAGTAAAGTCATCTTTGATCTGCCCCCTTCAGATAATCTGATCGATCGCCTGCGTCTGTTTTATGGAAAGAAACTGGCCGATCACTTGATCTGGGTTGAGTCGGAAGTGGATGACATTCGCATTTGGGGATATGTGTCTCATCCCAGTCAAAATAAATCGACTCGCAAAGGACAGTACCTGTTTTTGAATGGTCGCTGGATTCAAGATCGCACGCTGCAGCATGCGTTGACCGAAGCCTATCGAGGACTACTCATGGTGGGGCGACAACCGATCTCGTTCCTCTATCTTGATATGCCGGCTTCGATGGTTGATGTAAATGTGCATCCGACGAAATCGGAAGTGCGGTTTCGGGATGGCCAGAATCTGTATCGTCAGTTACTTTCTACGTTGCGCAGTCAGTTTCTAAGTATGGACTTGCAAACGCAGATGTCACTGACGAAAAAAGGTGACATTGATCCTGGTTCAATTGCATCACCTGAAATACCCCAGCAAAAACAAACACAAATGGACCTGACCAGTTGGGCGAAGGAACAATTGGGACAGGCGATCGAAGAGCGTCCTTCGATACAAGTGAGCTCTACACCGCGTTCAATTTCCAGCAGACCCGAACCGGCCAGACCACTTAGCAGTCAGAGTACGACGGACCGTGAGAGCACAACGCTTGCCAAGTTTCAGGAAGCCGCCGAACGTTCGTTGTCACAATCTGAAGAGGTCAGTACAGAGCCTGTTCTGATTCCGGAAAGTGATCGGCAGGAAGATCAATTTGCGGAAGTCGCGACCGCAGATTTGAGACCGATTCAAGTGTTGAACTGCTACATCGTCGTTGAGATCAAAGGGGCGCTCACAATCATCGATCAGCATGCACTCCATGAACGAATTATGTATGAATATTTCCGGAAGCGTGTGTTGGCCCAGTCTGTCGAGTCGCAAAAGTTACTCGTCCCTTTGACGATTGAGATGAGTCCCAAGGAGACGGCTCTCATTCTGGACCATGCGGAGATGCTCAACAGCTTTGGTCTAGGCATTGAAGAATTCGGCGGCAACACTCTATTGGTAAACAGCTATCCTGTGATGTTACAGCGGGTGAATCTGGAACAGTTAGTGCGTGATATTGCGGATAACCTCGATCAATCCAAACAACCTTCCCGGCGTGACCTGCTGGATGATTTAATCACGATGATGTCGTGTAAAGCCGCCATCAAAGCAGGCCAACGTTTGACGCAGGAAGAAATCTTCAGTCTGCTTGAGCAACGTCATCTCATCGACGACGCCCATCATTGTCCGCATGGAAGACCCTCGGCATTAGTACTCAGCCATGCCGAACTCGATCGACAATTCGGTCGTATGGGGTAGGTTCAAAGTTTTCAGTTCCGCATTTTCATTGTGAGGTGAAAATCTGGAACAGGAAACGATCTTGACTCTTTCACAACGCTTGAAACGTCATTTTCTCCTTCATTTCATGTGAACTATTTTAACTTGACACAGCCTTGCCTTTCTCGAAACTCCGTGATCTGCATCGCGCGCGCGAGGCAAGAATTTTTTGTTAGTAAATACTTCCGCACCTGCCGAAGAGAGCATTATAAAACCTCCTATGTTTGGCGAGAGTTCGCAATCTTTATCAACAGTAGTTCCGTTTGAGCACCATGATTCAGGTCCCTTCAACCCTCTTTGGGTTGCATAATGATACACATTACTGCGTCGATTGTCACAAACCGAGACAATAAGGCGCATAAGTCTTTGCTTGACCTCTTCACGCCGTTGGCGATGATGGTTCGAAGTCACAAGACAATCCTTGAGAGAAGTCAGACAATACATATACCAGAACATCATGGTCGATAGATTCCAATGAAGAACAAACAAAACAAGACTTAACAGGTCGATAGAAAAAACTGATTTTTCACTAGCTCAATTTAGTCCGTGAGCTCGCATTCTACTTGATCGCAGTGATCTACTCAGAGATGAAAATTCGGCAGTGTCATTCGATCCTAGTATCTTGCTACGAGCACCATTGAACTGGGCTTACAGGATTGATGTGGCTGGCACCTTTTTCTACGCGAAGGAGGGTTTCGTTATTTCGTCGTTTGAGTTGCGGAGGTGAAACTATGCAAGGTTTCCAAATGTTTATTTTGTTAACAATTGCTATAGGAATTCTTTTGTCTAGTGGTATGATTTCGGACCCTACCCTCCAAAAGTGCTGAATGAATACCTCGGAGGTATTGGTGTTAAACACTGACATTGTATATGGATATGATTCTTCAAATCATTGGATACATAAAAAAGAGCGACTCGAAACAGACTTGCCAATATGCTGCGTAGATACTGCATACCTCTTCTTATCTAATGTACGAAGATTTCTTAACGGAATCATAATTGACGCTGTTAACTTAGATCAGCGTTTAGAGCACCTTCTACTTTTTGCTCGTGCTCCCCCCAAATACTGTCAGATGATGGAATCTTTATGCGTCTTTATCCGATGTTAACAAAAAACCCGACAGGAAGTGTGAGTTCCTGTCGGGCATTGTCAGCATCGAAATTTAGCCACCTTTTTTAGGAAAAGGTTTTCCAATGACTGACACCAATACAAGCCATGATACTGAAATCGGATCAATTGATAAGGGTATTTCTTACCAAAATAGTGACCAGGAGAATTTTAAGCCAAGATGGCAATTGCCAGAATCAGGGATTTATGCAGTGTCTTACTGGGCTAAAATGTATGATGTTACTGAAAAAACGATTTGCGAATGGATCGTAAAACATAAGATTCCATTCATTGGGTCAGCGGCAAAAAATTCATTCATTGATGCACATGATTTTTTGACATATATGCGAAGGGAATATAAAGAAAACGATGAGTAACTGTGAAACTCAGTCACATTCGCTGACCCCTTTAAGCTTCACTCGCAAGAAAAAATTGTGTCCCTGCATTCTACTGGATATGATCAAATAGCCCGAAAGTGATCTTCACGAGGTTAAATAGTACATATCTGGGTGGTACGATAGTTGTCACCGTATTTGAAATACACACTCATTCAAACAGTGCGAGTGACCATGTCTAATAACAATTTATTTTTCAAATCTGGATATGGCTTGCTAGTCATAATCGTATTACTCGTTTTATTGTTGAATATGAATGAACTCAGATCAAATGCTTTCAGTTTCGCTGACTTTCCACCTGAGGAAATGCTAGGTTCAAGCTATCTACCTGAAGATGATTCCGAATGGATTACCAGCCTGCCAAAAGAACAAAGGCGTGCCTATACTGAAAAACCTTATTTTTTGCCTCAGGGTCTCAGTAACTGGGAGCGATTAGGGCATTTAGAAGAACACAAAATCGAGTCAATTCGTATCTTCATACCGAGTGGTAGGATACCTGGTAAGATTGGTGATGATGATGTTTATGCTGATGTGACGATCAAAGATCCGAAAGTATGTAGAATGTTTTCTATTGCACTACAACCCAGGTATATTTTACGAAAACTCGCCTCTGACTGTGGTAGAAGCCAAGGAGGTTATGGTGCAGGAGCCTCGTTAGGTGTGATGAAGGTGCGGTATAAAGGTGTTAAGAAACCGCTCATTATTGGTATTGCAAAAATTGGTTTTTATCTGGATGTCTAGTATGGAAATGATAGGCAGGTTTTTTATTCTAAAGCCCTTTCTGTTGCCGTTGATCATGCGTTAAGAAAGTACGCAAAATACCAAATTCCTGCTAAATATCTTGCAGAACAATCCGGGAGTGTTTTTTTAACTCTCCCCGATGAGTTGAAGGATTTGGACAAAAAGTAACAGCTCATCTTTTAACTAGCGTCTGAAAAATGAGCCAAAAAATGAAATCGTGTAATTAAGACGTAAAACTGAATTTTTCAGCTATGGAACGACAGAGAAAGGGCCTGGCCCCTTACGAGTTTCTTTTTTATAGAGGCATGTAACTGATGAAACCACATTATTTTAGCGTTCTTACTTGTTTGAGTATATTCCTCTCACTACCTCAGACTGCTGATTCCCAGACACCCGGAAACTGGCAATCAATCAGTGTTGATGGTCTTGATGAATGGAGCGATCCAGGCAAATGGTGGTCATCAGAAAAGGGAGTCATCGTCGCTGAGTCGGTTGGCGGGAAATCGCTACCGAAAATTCACCATTTGATTTGGGACGGCAAGCTAAAAGATAATTTCGAATTCCGACTGGAATATCGAATCATAAGTAGTGCGCCACAGGATGCTGGAGTCTATTTTCTTGTGGATCGAAGTCGAAAGGTTAATAAGAAGGGGAATCTAGCCGGATATCAGGCCGAATTAGATACCGCCAATCTTTATAGCACCAATCGATGGCAACGCGAGGGCAAGTTATTCGGTCACATTTTTGATGGAAAGCGACACCGAATGTTTAAACGTGGCAACCGAGTCAGAATCGAGGCAAATGGAACGGAAAAGATAAAGCCTCTTCCACAGTCATTTCAAGCGACTAAGGTTTTTCGGAAGCCACCTGAGTGGAATAATTGTCTGGTCCGAGTCAAAGGCGATATGGTTCAACTTTATTTGAATGGAAATCTGGCCAACGAAATCGTCGATCGTGTTGTCGCGAAACGGCCATCTGGCGATGCAATTGCACTACAATTTCGACCCAACGGTGCCTATCGATTTGAAGTCAGAAGACTGAAGTTCAGAACGCTTGACTAGTCACACCGTCTTACCTTTTTGTCTGCATATCAAAAAGGCCCATCATAAAAGGGCCAGAGACAGAAAAAATCAGGTTCTCACTATCTCCTGACCTATGAATTCTTTATTAGGCTCGAAACAGCCTTTTCTACTGTTGTCGGCTCGTCTTACGCGCTGCAGGCGAACTTTTTAGAAGGGAATGTGTCTGTCTGAGAGAAAGCAATTTTTCTCAGGATACTCTGGTTCTTGGTACGAAATAGAAAGCAAATTCATGAGAATCTATCTGGACGATGTACGACCGGCGCCGCCGGGCTGGCGGCAGGTACGCTGGCCTGAGCAAGCGATAACACTTTTAGAGACAGGCAACGTCAGAGAAATCAGTCTGGACGATGATCTGGGCGATGATACACGCGGGACGGGTTACGATGTGCTGCTGTGGATTGAAGAAGCCGTCGCCACGCGCGACTTCGATCCTCCGGTGATTCACGTGCACACCGCCAATCCCCCGGCCCGCAACCGGATGCTTTCAGCCCTTGTTTCAATCCAGCGACTGACCGAGTGTTACTGCGGTGCGGATTGATTAACTTCAGACATACGCCTTGGATGACCTGATTTTGAAACTACTACTTCGCCAACTTGGGATGAATGCGACGAGATAGTTCGATCAGCTTCTTGATCAGTTTTGGTGAGGCACCGACCTCGGCGTGTGAGACGGTGAGCCATGTTTCATATCCGCCCAGTTCATGCTGGCGGGGCGATGGTAAATAGCCGAGATCTCCATTGGCCAGGCCAAATACGAATGTCTCTTTGAAGGGGCTTTGCATTTGTATGTCGAAACCGATTTCGACAAACACTTCAAAGGGGAGTGCGGCCAGGCACAGATCACCAATGCGTAAAACCTGGACGAAAGCGTCTTCCGTTTCCGGCCATTCTGAGGCTTCAATGGCCCGGCGGGCAAAGGTAACGCGTCGTGAGAACTGACGATCCTGTTGGGCTTCAAGAGTGGCGTTCTTGAGCAATTCCTTTGCGCGCCGCACCTGCGTCTCTGTGGGACGGCGACGCTTCAGAGTCACCCTCTCTGCGGCCGCATCTAAGGGAACCCAGTTCTGATATGTAATGGATTTTTCGACGCGAAGCACTTCCCGGGCGACGTCGTCCGCAACCTCGCGCATTTTTTCATAACGCGCGTAACGTTTCTTGCCAGGCTTGTTGTAATTTGCATAGTCATTATTATTCACGTCTCCGCTGGCACCATTGCTGAGCATGCCAACAAATGGAGGATCTTGTCCTGGCTCGGCATGCAGCCGCGTGAGCTGTCGGGCAAACATGCCAAAGTAATCGGCTGAAATATGACCTTTGCCGACGCCACCGACATAGTGCAGCCAGTAGTTGGCCAGCAGGGCAATCGGACGGCCCGAAGTCGATTCAACAGACAGCACATAGACTGTGGGATTAACGGGGCCCGCTGGCTTGTCGAGGACTTTCAGGTAGCCGCCAGGATTCATGACAGCAAGCTCTACCTCACCAAACGGACTGGAACCCGTCTGCCGATCTTTCAGAAGCCAGCGGCGGTTAAACACATGCTGAGGCACTTTCCCTTTGCCCCAGCCGATGCGGGCCGGTTCCAGATTATGAAACGCCCGCTGCACACCATCCGCAATCCGGCGAATGACAAATTTCTGGTAGTCATCCAGTGGTTCGTTGAGCTTAAGATAACTAGTCCCCCGCAGGCTCGGTGCCGAGTGCGTATGCGTGGCCGCGATCAGCACATTTTCGGGAGCAAGGCCCGTTGTTTGCTGGATGAGTTTCTTCGTCGGATCGTGGAGCTCGGTGGGAAATTTGACATTATCGATGATGACAATCACCAGTTGCGTCTTCCCATCATCAAGGACAAGGCACCGCGCATGCAGTTCATCATGGATATGAACTGAGCCACGAGGATGAAAGCCACCAATCAGATCGGTTCCCAGAAAGGGGGTGATATTACTGGTCGCTGCGCCAGCACGAAAGACTTTTGGTGGATTCGGTTGTGCCATGGCAACCACAGGCAGAAATAACGCCACGATCAGAATTCGATAAATCATGTTTTTACCGTTTAATAAAAGGGAGTAGTGATTTCTGTTTCTTCAGGACGCAGGTGTTGTCAGTATTCGCAAGATCATAGGGGGGCAAGTCCATCTTTATCGATACAAGATCTTTTAGCAATGTCCTACACCTTACCGATCTCGGCCCCTTCAATTTGAAAGTCTCTTATTTAGGATTTAACTAACGATGTTATCTAAAACGAGATAAACTTTGCGATCTAAGTACTTATTTAAATCTGGAATAATTGAATTTTAAAAGATTCAAAGTGGTTTCCATTTTTATATTATTCATTATGGCTTGCCGAAATGAATAATATGATGATACTATTCAGTCCGTTCAGCGCTATTCAAAGGTCTTGCATTTCTGGGCGATATTCTATTTTAAATTGCCGTTTAGTATAGAAGACATATTGATTCACATTTTTGTTTATTGTTTGAGGCCTGCTGCAAGTGAGGATTGAAAAAGAGTTGATTTGTGTAGATGTGGAGAAATGTTCCGAGCTCTCTCAGTACTTATTATCTGTCAAAGTCCCAGCTGATAGAGAAGAATCAGTGCTCCCCAGACTCAATCCTAAGCTGATCGGTAATTTCTACCTATTCCTAGTTGCTATCTGCCACCAAACATCACCACTAAATAAGCTTCCACTCAAGGGTTTAGTAAATGGAACTGAGCATAAAGGGTGGGATTTCCTCTTCAAAAAACTAGAACATCAAGCGTCTTGTAATCCTAAGATCCTGCATGTAGATTCATGGGCTTCCTTATCCCAAAATATGTTAGAAACTCTTTATTATGACAAAAAGTTTGGCAGTAGGCTTTCAGATCTTCCAGGTAGAACGTTGCTAATTAATGACCTAGGGCAAGTGATGAAGACGAATGGATGGAAATGGCTTGAAGATATTTATTTCAAATGTAATGGAAAGGTTGCAACAGGCACTCCAAATCTACTTGGCCAACTTGCATATTTTGAGGCATTTCGTGACCCTGTCAAAAAAAAGTCTTTTTTCCTTCTTTCCCTTATGCGTAATAGCGGACTATGGAATTATACCGATGAATTTAATCTCGGTCCCCCTGTTGACTATCATGAAGTTAGAGGTCACCTTCGAATTGGAACTGTGAAAATCCTCGATCAAGACTTACATCAAAAACTTATATGCCAAGTTCCCGTTACTGAAGATGAAGATATACTCATTCGTAAGGCAGTTGTAGATGCAATCATGCAAGTATCGAACCAAACTGATATGAGTCCCAGCCAACTACATTATTTATTTTGGAATATCTTTCGTTCCTGTTGCACACGCGAAGATCCGCATTGCAGAAAATGTCCGCCTAAAGCTCATCTCCCATTAAGATATCAACATCTAACAGAACATATCGATCGTACGTATTGCCCTTTCGCAAATTTATGTGAAAGTGCATTCAAGCCCCAAAAGTACATTGAACACATATTTGAGACTGACTTCTATTAGGACTCCAGAGAATGAATGATGGAACCCAATCTGAGCATCCGCTTGATTCTAAAGTTGGAACCTCACTTCACTCTGAGTTCGTTGGGATGCTTTTCGCCCTTGCCACCGCACAAGTTGCAGTTGAATCAGCTGATTTAGTCAACCATAAGTTTTTTGTATCAAAATCTACGCTAGAAATCCTACCAGCATACTCACATTTGTTTTTAGCAATGACCATCATTGGATCGAGTTGGGTTGGATGGAAATCATCCACATCAAGCATGAGCAAAATAGAAAATATCTTCAGCATTGATTGCCTTGAATTACTAATTGATTTCTTTCTCGTAGTTTGCTACTTCATAATCGTAAGGTCTGTCGAATCGATCTCTCTCTTTGGAAACTTTGAACCATCGGCCAAGCCTGAGGTATTTTGGACTACAGTTATACTGATCACTTACTTTTTTTGGGATCTATTAACCAAGCTAATAAAAAATGTAGAACATGATACTAATCGGGATGATTCACTCAATCATCAGAATAATCTTACAGCAAATAAGATCAAAGCTACTAATCCCCTTAATAAGATCTGGTTCTGGATTACAACTAGAGATTTGGCAACTTTCTTAAGTCGTGGCTGGGCCTCTTTTACCTGTGCAATTTTGTCTTTAATCGCATATAGTCTATTACCGACTTCAACGACAGAACCAATGACTATTGTTATAATTGATCTCACTCTATTCGTTTTGATACTCACTTTCAGAGCAATGAAACTTGAGGACTTTAAACAGCTTTCCAATAAGCAACACGCCTTGTGGATTATTCTTTTGGGGTCCTTTTTATGTCTAATGCTTATCCTGGTTATAATGAATACTTCGCCACACTCAAATTCATTTTTCGATTAACTGATAAGGTATAATCTTTAAATCTAACATACTTGTAAACGTTTTTTTCACATTCTCTTAATTGAAGAAGTTGTCAACCGCACAATAATTTTTACCGTGTAGGATAGTTCATGGGACGCAGATTAACTATTTATATTTCCGACAGTTCTGCTATTGGTCCCAAAACAACCAAAGATGAAATCAAAAATTCTCTCTTCTTGGCAGTATTTAAGACAGTCGTTGCCCCCATTATCACCCTCTCTCCACTTTGGAGAGAGGGGCAAAATAAAACGAAAACAAAACCGTCTTTCATCACTCCTCATCAACTGGAGATCCCTCTAGTGAGTGTGGAGGGGAATCTTCTTCCGGCTGAGTTCCTTTCCTAGTGGATAACCAGGCATACTCCGGGAGCCAGCGGGCTTTGTGAGCGCTGATGAGAAACGCGATCAATAAGGCACCCGCCGACCAGACAAATGCGGTGACCGCCTCGCGACTGAGCGATTGCGTTGCCAGTCGAAATCCAAAAGTGGCACACGCATAAAATAAAATGCTCAGCGTACCTGCAAAGGAATACAAAAACCAGCGCTGGGACCAGAAGCGGGCGATCAATAAACAGGCAATGGCCCACACGCTCACATAAGCAAGCCGCCAGATCAGCGGGATCTCGGCCGCGCGTTCATTGACGATCAAGATAATCGATACCAAAGGGACCAGCAGAGCACTGATACAAAGTAGTACCCGGCTGAAATCATCATTCAAAGTCAGTCCCAATACCAGCGCGGAAATCCACAACATGTGAAAACAGGTCGTAAAGCGATACTGGAACAGGATCGTCTCCGGTACCACAATCCAGATCCCCAGTGTCGCCGCCAAAATCCCTGCCGTACAGATTCCTGAAGAACGCTTGTGAATTCCCAATCCTAAAAGTACGATTCCATCAACGAGCAACGGCCAGGGGGTGGGCTCGATGAGCGTCCGCGAGCCAAGCGTTTCAGTCCCGACGATTGAAAAGAGCGCGCATGCTCCCAGCGCGCCCCAGACTGCGCCTGGCACTCGACGAACCATCGCCCAGAGATAAAAGCCCAGCAGCAACCAGAGTGTGATCCAAATGGGAGAGCCCATCACATCCGTCACTTTGAAAAGAAAACCATTGTGAACGGGACCGGTTCCCGCAGGCATTGCCAGTAAGAGTAACAACGGAGAAAAGCGGATCACGCCTGCCTGAAAGACTTTGTTTTTCGTAACCAGCCCTCCCTCCAGCAGTAACAGCAGTAAGACGAACCCGAGCGGAATTAAAAAATAGAATCCCCACAAGGTATCAAAGGAAATCAACGGGGGCCCACTCACGCTTTTGATCCACATCGGCCCCGCAGGCCCGAATGTGAGGCAGAGTGCGAACGATCTTAAACTGACGCAAGCGGCAATCACGCCGAACGCAATCCAGGGAAACCAGGGCCAACCCCAGGGAGTTCCGTTCCTTTTGACATAAGCAACGCCGCCACGAACTGCAGGCAGCAGGCACAAAAACAGGAGGGAGGCGGCGACTGGGAATAGAAATAGCATCCATTCCAGCGAAGCAGACGAACGCGGATGCATCTCTGGAGAACACCACCAGGGAGCCACATAAAACAGTGCCAGAAACAGATGATAAGGAACGCGATAACGTAACCCCAGACGAATGCCGGTCCCCCACAAGACGGCTTCGGAAACAATCACCGAAAAGAGAAAGCCGGCGATCATCAGAGTCATTCCCTGATCAGGAGTAATGCGGGAAAACAGATCATCCATACTGACCGAGACCCCGAGAAACAGCAGCAGCAAGAGCAGCAGAATCGATCGCGCATCTTCCCAGACCTTGCCCCAACGTACAATCAGTACGCCGATCCCTGCTAAGAGCAGGGTGTACCCGGCCAACACTCCCATCATGATCCAACAGTTGATGGTCCCAATCTCAATGGTTCCGTAAGCAGACCGCACGGCAAACAACATCAACACCGCACTAATGACATAGAACGGATTGTGGTTGTAGAGATAGCTCAAGACCGAGCGGTGAGAAGTAGAAGCAGTCATATCAGCCTCCTCTCAGAAATGAAATAAAATATAAGACCCCAAGAACAGGGGAAAAAAGACGGGTTCACTTCTATTGAAATGTCATTATACCAAAATTGTTTAAGCAGTTTGATAAAATTTTGATTGACAATCAGAATTTGAAAAAAAGTATGAAAGCCGTTTATGCATGGGGTTGTTCGTCTCTGATATCTTTTTTTGCTTTAAGAAACATGAAAACGATAAGCTGCAGTCTGAGGCCTTCAGTCTTGTTTAGAAATTACTTTTCTCAAAATACTTCAAGCATCTGTTGAGCTAGTTGTTTTTCCTGGGGGGTGAAAGTTTTTTTCATACGAAACACTGTTCTGTCATCGGAATCGTCTGTCATTTTTTTAGGAAAAGGCTCTGTAGCTAGCATCATTATATTGGCTCTTAAAACAGATTTGTTCTTTGGATCGTTAGGGGCTTTTGCGGCATCCTGAAGAATGGCTAAAGCCTGTTCCCTTTCTCCTGACTCGAATAGGTTTTTGACCATCATTTTTAGATAAAATACGTTATGTTCCTGGGGCTGAATACTTTGAACCAATTCCAGAGCATGCTCGTATTTACCTGCTTTGCTAGCAGCCGAAGCAAATTCATTGATAGCAGATGCATGCGCATCCACGTCCACTATCTGTCGAACTACATCCAGAGCTTGTTTCTCTTTTCCCATCTTCACCAGCGCGGAAACCACTTTTGTGAGTGCGGCACCTTGAATATTCCGTTGTGTCATTTTCTGAGTGACTTCCAGTGCTTGCTGGATCTCACCTTCTTCAGCCAGCGTTTTCGTGATTTCGCTGAGATAAAATTCCTTTGGGTTCAAATCCTTAAATTTATTTGCTACTAATAAAGCGCTTTTGAGATCTCCCACCTTAACAAATGCTTTGGCGAGATTTCTTGGAAATGAAGTGCGTTCATTAAACATATCAATCTGCACTAGAATTTCGAGTGCTTGTTTACTCTTTCCCGCCTTCACCAGCCCAAGAATAATACTTTCAAGCGCCGTCGTTTTTTTACTGGGGCTCGAGATCTCTTGTGCTATAGCCAGCGCTTGATCAAATTGACCTGCTTTCACCAGTGCCTCAGCAATGCTTGAAAGATGATCTCCATTGAACTGCAGATTTTCAATTTTCTCAGCCAACTTTATCGCTTGTTCTGTGTCACCTGTCTGAGCCAGAGTTGACACGACTTCACTTAGCAGCATTTGTTGCAGATTTTCATGCTCAACTGTTTGAATGAGATCTAGGGCTTGCTTTACTTCTCCCAGCTTTACTTGAAATTTTATTATTACATCATAAAGCATTATTTTTTTACGTGGATCCTGAATCGCAGGCAGGATCTCGATTGATTCTTTTAGAAGGGGTAAAGCTGCTGACTTGTCTCCTTTCTCAGCCAGTGCTGAACCGATGGTGGCACGGAACAACGCTTTATTGTCCTTTTCTAAAACTGTCTCAGTGATTTCAAGAGCCTGTTTTGATTGCCCTTTTTTTGCCAGTTGCTCGGCGACATATTTCAGTGCATCGACTTTGTCTCTTTGGTCTTTCATTTCCTGAATCACTGCCAGGGCCTGCTTGCCGTCTTCTGCATTTACCAAAGAAAACGCTATGCGTTTCAATGTATAGTCCACATTGGAATCACTCTTTGGCTTCTTAAGAAGTTCCAGAGCTCTTTTCACCTCGCCCATTTTTGTCAGTGAATCTACAAGATCTCTGAGAGTCTTGCTTTTCTGGCTTGCATTCTCAATTGTTTGAACCAGCTCGATTCCTTGATTCAAAGTAGATAAAGCCTCTTTCTTGCTACCTGCTTCAATCTGAGCTAAAGCGATCATGTTCAAAGTCTGGGCGCGACGGTATGGGGCTTTAATTTTTTGCGCCATCAACAAAACCCATTGACCAGGTGTATCCGACTCGTCAGGTACAGCAAGGTCCTTTGGCGCAATCTGTTTATTCTCAGGCGGAGTCGCCGGTTTACTGATGACAGATTCGCTACCAGAGTCAACTTTGGTCGAATCTGATTTTTTGTTGCATCCATTGAATATGGCAACGGTAACTACTAGAGCGAAGAAAATCATTAAGTTAAGAACAGTACGTTTTGTTTTCGATGGGATATCGCCAATATGACTTTTCATTATAGAACCCAGTTATATCATCCTTACTGAAAAATTTAAGTAAAGTGCTTTGCTGAATGTGTCTCTTACGCTTAAATGTAGCCACAATTCTGCTGAATCATCCTCAGGATATATAGTGGTCGATTGGATCAGTTCAAAGCAAGCTCAAACCTGAAACTGATCCGCGTTTATGACTAGAAATACGGGGTAGAAAAAGGTGTCAACGGCGAATGGCATTTACGCAGGAAGAATTGTAACCGAAGAAAAATCCTAAGCAAAGAAATTGGCGTTATTAATCCGATCTGCTCGTCTTGCTCATCATTTACTTGTAGAAGGAGTAATGCAGTCGCTGACACCTGTTTCAGTGGTCACTCCTGTTTGAAGAGTGCGTGCACATTCATGCGTTGTAGCTTGTCAGCCAACTCACAAGCGTGATTACGAAACAGGATCATGCCGATGTCAGGACGGGTGTGAACGAGTTGCTGGAGTGAGTCTCTGGAAAAGAGCATCGCTTGACCGTGGCTCTTTACGCGCGCCAAGACGCGATGAGAGGGTTCCGAGACCGAGGCCAGATCGCCCAGCGATTCATCAGGCCCGATGGTACCGACGGTCTTTGCGTGACAATTCTGAATCTCAATTTCTCCGGAAATGATCACGCGGATTTTGTCAGCAGGATCCTCCGGGCGAAACAAGACACGCCCTTCTGGCAGCGTTTCCAGTTCTGCTGAAGCGGCGACATACTGTTGTTGTTCTTCCGACAACCCTGCAAACAAAGGGGCTGTTTTCACGGCCTGAATCAGTTTGGGAAGTGCCGTTCTCAACCTGAGTGATTGATCCACCAGGTCTGCAATGGGTTTCCCCGGTTCAAACACTTGTAATGCATCCCCATTCCAGGTCGTCAGGAGGCAGACCATACGCACGATATCCAAACGCTCGACATCGTGAAATACCATTGCCGGAATATAGGCGGCAGGCAGAAATCCGTTCTCCAACAGTGTCTGTTGCATTTGAGTTGAGAATGCGCTGACGTCTACTTCCAGATAGTCAATACCGTATTCTTCCCGGCAGCGCCTGACAAGTTCGGAGACCAGATAGTAAATGGGTGAATCATCGAGAGAAACCAGTTCAAAGATTTTTCCGGTTCGTTCATGTTCATCAATCATGAATCCAATGGCACCCACCATCACACCATCACGATACGCGAGCAGGTATTGTCCCTGACTGACACGTAATTGAAACAGACCATAGTGCAGTCGCATCCGTCCGAAGATTTCCCGATGTTTGATCCGGCCCCGTTCAAAGCGGAGTAGTACCGGATATAGTTCCGACTCCATCTCCTGGATCTGAAACTGTTTGACATGCGGATAAGCCCGTGGCTCTGCCTCGATAATGGCATCACAATTCAGCTGGCAGTTCTCCAGCGCGAGTTTGGCCAGCGGATAGATTTCTGGAATGAGATGTGGATGGTTACGTCGAAGTTCGAGTGCATGTCCGAAGTGACAGACATATAAGGCCGCTGATTCCCGATCGCCGAGTTGAAATTTGTTGGGCAGCAAGCCGACTGGATGAAAACCATGTTGGTGTGAGATGCGTTGGGAAAACTCATGGGCGCTCCGATTCTCGACAATCCCCACATGCAATCGGTCTTGAACGAATTCCACACGTGCCTTCATCAATTTTCCGCCAATCCCCTGACCGCGGCCTTGAGGATGGACAACCAGACGACCGAATTCGGCAAGGAGATCGGCATGTGCGCCGACCTCCAACAGGACAGATGCTGTTCCAAGAACCGCACCCGTATCAGACTCCTCTGCGACCAGAAACAGCGTGTCGTCACTCAAGATCATTCGTTTGAGCGATTGGATGTCATAATACTGGGGGTAGAAATAATCGTCGCCATAGGCAATCTGAAACATTTCGCTGATTGCTTCGACATCGGACTCACAGGCTCTTCGAATCACGATCATGGTTTCATTCTCCCTCTTCAAGGAGTCGGCGGCCAGCGGCGAGCGCGATAGCGTGAAAATACGTTGCGCCCACATTCAGAGCCTGCTCGTCAAAGTCAAAGCGGCTGGAATGGGCCGGATATCCTTCTTTCCCTGCCAGCACGCTTCCGAATCTCACATAGCAGCCAGGTACTTCCTCCATGTAATACGCGAAATCTTCTCCCCCCATATTGGCGATTTCGAGTTTACGCAGGGTCGCTTCTCCCAGTGATTCCCGTACTGCTTCCCGGGCCAGTTCAGCAATGTCCGGTGGATTGGAGAGAGGTGGTGTCCCCAGGTCAATCGTGACTTCGATGTTCGCATTATGTAAATCTCCAATCGATCGCGCGATGCGTTCAATCGAGCGTTGAAGATCTTCGCGAACAGACTGCTCCTGTGCACGAATTGAGCCATCGAGCTGGGCACTCGAGGCGATAACATTGGAAGCCGAGCCTGCTTGAAAATGACCGACTGTCACCACCGACGGATGCGCCGGGTTGACTTCCCGGGAAACAATCGTTTGTAACGCCATCACCAACAGCGAACCGACGACCACCGAATCAATGGCTTCGTGAGGACGGGCGGCATGTCCACCCGCACCTTGGATTTTGATGTGAAATTGATCGCTGGATGCATTCACGGGACCATCGGTGACTGCCACGGTCCCCGCCGGAAAATGTCGATCTAAATGGCCACCGAAAATCAGGGCGACATTTTCGAGGACGCCGGCTTCGATCATCGCTTTTGCCCCTTTTCCGGTTTCTTCGGCGGGTTGGAAAAGGAATCGAATCGGCGCCGGTCGGTGTTTTTCTTGTACTAATAACGCGGCCGCTCCGAGCAACATACTTGTGTGGCCATCGTGTCCGCAGGCATGCATCACTCCTGGAACCTGAGAGGCAAAAGGTAATCCGGTTTCTTCCTGAATCGGCAGCGCATCCATATCGGCACGCAACGCGACAAAGGGAAGATCATGCTCTCCGGGGAGTTCTGCCACAATCCCGGTACCAGCGACGCCGCGTTTGTAAGGAATTTCCAACTCATCTAGAAACGCTGCGATACGATCAGAAGTTTTATACTCATGCCAGCTCAACTCGGGCTCAGCATGTATCGCGCGTCGAAATGACACAATTTGCTCAAACAGTTTCGAATCGAGTCCCGTCATGGTTACACCTCTGCTGACTTGTGTCATTGCCCGGAACCATCGCCCATGATGTTTGGGTCCGGTACTCATTAAATTCATCTCTTCACATTCTTGATTGTACCAAATCGGAGCACAAAATTCACGTTTTGAATCGAGCGATTTCATTGCTTATTGAGATGTGTTATCCCGCAAACAATTAAAGAGGGAGTAGGACTCACTGATGCGTCCTGTTCCCCTTTTTATTTTCTCAATCGATGATTGCCAGTCGAATCTATGGTGAAACAGAAGACGTTTTTTGGGCCACCTGATCTTCCCGTTCGAGATCCATGTGACGTTTGGCTGTCTCAGTCAAGGCTCGCGTCGCGATGGCAATTGTGAGCCCCACCACGACCATCCCGATCAGACCGATGCAGACGCTAATCAGTTTACCCAGAGGCGTCTCTGGCGTAATATCGCCATAGCCAATCGTAAGCCCGGTGACCAACGTAAAATAGATTGCGTCTCCAAAGTCGATATCCTCAAATCTCCAGATCAGAAAAGCGCCCAGTAATAGAGTTAACAAAAGTGCCACGAAGACCTCGCTCACATAAGAGGCATAACGTACGAAGGCACTGAAGAATTCAACAAAAAGAGGAAGGCGTTTGCGAAGTAAGTGCTTTAACATGAGATCTCTCTCTGATGAAGGAATGAGAAATGAAGTCAGGCTTGAGAGATAGGATGCAGATACGTTAACCGGAGTCAGCTCTCGTCTTATTCGATGTGATGAATGTTACCGTTTTCTAAGTGCGATGAACAGATTAATCTTCATGCGTTACGTGCCCTCCGGTAGAAAGAAAGCAGGCGCAGATACTTTTCACTGTCACCTTTCCCGTTTGAATTCAAACCATAGTAAAGCTGCTTGATTCGTCCTGTTCCACATGTTACTTTTGAATGAGACAGAATCTGTGTCGTTTCGAAACACGTCGTTCAATTCCTCGGTTGACCTGAACGGTGTCTGATACAGCCTGTCGTCCCTGTGCGACGAATATACTTCTCCTTCCGTCCAATGATACCCCGCCAAGCCAAGGAGCCATAAATGACCTCTGCTTTCAAGAAAACGTTCATCACCGCGATGATTCTACCCGCATTCGTCTCGGTCTCTGTTTATGCTCAGAAGCAACCGGTTCGACTCAACCCCGATAATCTGCTCCTGTACCGGGATCAAGCTGGTAAGGTCAATCAGGTCCAGACAAAAGCCGACTGGGAACAGCGGCGGAAAGAAATCATTCGCGGGATGGAAACAGTCATGGGACCGTTCCCCGGAGAGGACCAGCGGGTTGCTCTGGATGTAAAAATCCTCGAAGAGGTCAAGCTCGATAAATACACGCGCCAACTGATAACCTATCAGTCGTCGCCCGGTTCCAGAACGCCGGCCTACCTTTGTATTCCCCATACTGCTAAAGCGGGAACGAAAGTTCCCGCGGTCCTTTGTCTGCATCCCACTGATAACAGGGTAGGCCATAAAGTCGTTGTGGGACTGGGGGGACGTGCAGGCAGGCAGTACGCCGCCGAACTGGCGGAGCGGGGCTATGTGACCATTGCACCTGCCTACCCCCATCTGGCAAATTACTGGCCTAATCTCGGAAAGCTGGGATTTGTGAGCGGAACGATGAAAGCGATCTGGGACAACTCTCGAGCCATTGACCTGCTCGCATCACTGGACTATGTGGATTTGAAGCAGGGAGTCGGCGCCATCGGCCATTCTCTGGGCGGTCATAATTCGATCTACACGGCTGTCTTTGATCCCCGCGTTTCCGCCATCGTCAGCAGTTGCGGCTTTGATTCCTATCGGGATTATTACGACGGAGCCGAACGTGTCTGGTACTTCGGCAAAGGCTGGTGCCAGATCCGTTATATGCCCCGCATGTCAAACTACCGCGGAAAACTGGACGAAATCCCTTTTGATTTTCCCGAACTGCTCGGTGTCCTGGCACCACGTCCTCTCTATGTCAACGCACCGCTGCACGATTCCAATTTTCGTTGGAACAGTGTCGACAAGTGTGCTGAGATCGCCAAGCCGGTGTATGAGATGCTGGGAGCGAAAGAAAAGCTGGTCATCGATCATCCCGACAGCGATCACAACTTTCCGCAGGAACAACGCGATCGTGCCTACCAGCTGTTCGACTCCGTGTTGAAAAACTAAATCAAAGGGCGCCAGTTTTGTTCCAGCGACCTGTATTCCTCGTGAGCAATGCTTATTTAAGATAGTCTTTCAGTTTGAAGTGCACGAAGGGGCGTTGATAGGCTTCCTTCTGCTTTTTGGCGTAAGAGACCCAGAGTTCCAGCGCAGTCGCATCATAAACCACGTCGAGAACGTTTCCGCCTTTAATGGGAATCTGGCAGGCGATGTCAATCATTTCCGGGGCGCCGATTTTGCCATACACTTTTTGCAGTGGCTGAAACGCGCCGCGGCCTTCGTCCTGGTAGACCAGGTTTTTCATGACTTGAGGCGCCAGCTCGTCTTTGGGATCATTATCACTCCAGATTACGAGATTGGGAGCGTGGGCCAGCATCTTCACGGCACGTAGATTGGCGCCGTCGCCCACGACATAGTGATACTTTTTCATCCGTTTCGCACTTTTAAAAATGTCGATCGCCTGTTCCAGGCTATGGGCGTCGTACATAACGTGTCGAAAGAGAGTCGTGAAATGCACGCCATTCATATCGAACGGATAATCTTTACCAGGAGAGTCTCCCATCTCCGAAAGGACAATTCCCTTCGCGTTCATACCGGTGTTCGCGCCGATGAATCCTGCGAAGGTGACATTCACGTGTGGAACGCCCTCCTTGGGAATGTAAACGCAAATGCAGGGATAGTCTTGCACGCCTAGACTCATTGTCCAGTCCAGGTTTCTCGTTTGATAGAGATGTCCATCCTTAGTGGCGGCACCCCAGGCTGCAATACTGCTGCAGGAATAGTCCATCACCACTGGCATCGCATGCGCCCGTTGCAGCATTTTCAACGACATGCCTGTTCCTTCGGCAAAGCCGCGGAGTTCCTCTTTAAAACGGGGATCTGTATGTGGTGCGATCGATTTCCAGGCTGCGTCCAGATGCGCATTCGAGCAACGTTCCGGAGCAGCAGTTTGCACCTTTTTCATTAGAGAGTGAATCATTTGAGAGGCGTCTTGTTTGATCAGCTCTCCCTGTTTCTTGCCCATTTCATAAGGTGTGCCTTTCACCACAACAACAGGAATCTGATTGGCACCTTTGCCGATCGAAGTCAGATAGCCTTCTGCCTGTACATGTCCAGAAAAACTGAAACAGGCAATGGTAAAGGCGATGATAACCTGGCAGTATCTGATCATTGTGGAGTTTCCCAACAGAGATTATGTTTAAAGAACAGTTCACAAAAAAGTCGCGTCTTTAGAAATTATTTGATCTCGATCAGATAGGAGCCTTCGATGATTTGCACTCCCGCGGTTGTAATGATGGCTGCCTGGGGTGGTTTGTCTTTCCGGGCACGGATTGCCGCACAGCCGGCTTCTCCTGATTTATTGATGGCAACAATTTTATCATTGAAGTCAACCTTGTTCGCGCCCCCGTTGATCTTCACGATCCGTTGGCACAATGCCTCGCAAGCTTCGCGGGGACTCTTTCCCGCACGCATCTGTTCCACTACAAAAAAACTGCCACAGGTGCGCAAGATTTCCTCACCCCGTCCTGTCGCACCCGCTGCACCGACTTCGTTGTCGACATAGAGCCCCGCGCCGATGATGGGAGAATCGCCGATTCGACCGGGCAGTTTACCGAACAATCCCGAGGTAGTCGTGCATCCTGCGAGATCGCCCTTTGTATCCAGGGCCAGAATATTGATAGTACCCGTCGGTCGCTTGTCCAGTTTGTAATCTCCGTCTTTGGGGGGGAACCGGTCGTCTTTGTCACTCAGGTTTTCCTTCCAGCGGAGCCACATCTTTCTCGATTTGTCTGTGAGCAGGTTCTCCTCCTTAAATCCGTGTGCTCTGGCAAACTCTCGGGCGCCTTCTCCGACAAGATGAATATGATCGGTACGTTCCATGACGAGTCGGGCCACGGAGGAGGGCGTTTTAATGTTCTCCAGCGCACCCACTGATCCGCAATTGTGCGTCCTGCCATCCATGAAGGAAGCGTCGAGCTGCACGACTCCGTTTTCATTTGGCAACCCTCCGTATCCCACGGACTGGTCTTCCGGGTCCAGCTCGGTCACCTGCGCGGATTTCTCCACCGCGTCGAGAATATCGCCGCCCGCTTCCAATACGTTCCAGCCGGGGCGGAGCACTTTTTCAGCCCACTCTTCTCCGCGGCTGCAGAGAATCAGCGGTCGGCGAGGTGCGCGTTTCTCTTTCGCACGTCCCGGTAGAGTTGTGAACAGTGACAGCGAAGCTCCCAGCCCCGCTACGTTTTTCATGAAAGTTCTTCGATTTGACATAAACCGATTATAGAGAGATTTGATTTAGGATTTCAAACATTTTCCAAGTTCTTAAATTTTTTGGTTCATCCTAGTCGGTCAATAGAATCTAGATGGAGCAGGTCACCTGCTTTACCCTGTCTCGACACAGATATTCCGCTGTTCGCACCAGGCTTTTATATCGTCCAGCTTCTGTTTCGTAGAATCATTTCTGATAATGTGTAGCGAATCATCTATGACATCACCTTCAGGCAACCTCGAAGCGATGTTAACAATCTGCGACGATTTTGACTCTGAGATCTGAATGTTTACGATGTCTTCAACTCTGACGGAGCGTTCACCAATCACAACCTTGCATTTTTCGAAAGAGACCCGTGGGGGGATCAACATTCCGAAATAAATGAACAGAGACCATAAAATTGAAAGACACACGATCGAAAGGAGCACTGTTTCCCATGGAATGTCTTGTATTAAAATGCCACCCGTTAAGATCGCAATGAGGACTCCAAGAATGCCAACACATAACACAAAATTAAGGGGAAAATCATACACGCATTGAATAAAAAATATATGGAACCCCCAGTAGATCGCTTTCGGCAGTCCTTCGAACGCAATCCTCAGGCTCATTTGATCTTTCCAGCAGAAGTTCACTGCCACATGATCCGAGTCAGTCATTTTTATCCCTGTTGAAATTTCAGAAAAGTTATCCGGAACCGATTACGATCCTAATATATTTTCGTGTATTTCGTGCCTTTTGTGGTAAATCAAAAAAGCAACAGGCTTCACTCCTTCGTTTTCCGCTTCTTATTTTTCACTTTGCGCTTTCCTGAAGTGCCTGGCTTCTTGTCCCATTTTTGTGGTGGGTTTTTGTCGTAAATGGGAGCTCCGTCTTTTTCAGGAAAACTAGCCGCGATCGCGCTCAGTTGTTTCAGTGCCGCCTTAGAAGCAGGGTTTTTCGAGTTAATCAGATTCCGCTCTTCCCAACGATCTGAGCTGATTCGAAACAGCTTAATCGGTTTTCGCTCCGAGTCGATCCACAGCTTGTAATTCTTATCACGGATCACACGGTCGTCGTAAACCAGTTTGGGCACCACGCGACCTTCACGCAATGCCGCAGGTCCGCCCCCCATGGACAGAATCCACTCGCGCGGCCCGTCTTTGGCCTTGCCGAGAATCAGCGGCGCAAACGACTTTCCATCTACGACGCGACCGGCTGGCAAAGTGCCGCCACCCAGTTCTGCGAACGTCGGGAGAATGTCCGTGAAGTCGACAAGCGCGTTGGTTTCGGTACCGGAAGGTACTGTGCCAGGGCAGTTGACAATGAATGGCATGGCGGTCCCGTTCTGTTCGGACATTTTCGCCTTTCCACCCCGCACGATATGGCCCATGCGTTTATTGCTCTGGCCACCGGTGCCGTTGTCTGTGGTAAAGATGATGATTGTGTTCTCGCGGATGCCGGCCTCATCCAGTGCCGCAACCAGTTTTCCAACAAGCTTGTCGGTGTAACGCACCATAGGATCAAACAGACGCCGCTTGTCTGTTTCGTCCTTGTTTTCAGGGGTCGTGGTCAGAGGGCCGTGTGTCAGCACCATCGGGTAGTACAACAACATCGGCTTGTTTTTGTGTTTACCGATGAAGTTGATGAGGTAATCGCAAAAGATATCGGGACCGAACTGACTGATGTAGGCTTTGCTGCCTTTCCCTTTGATGTTGATGTAAGCGTTCCAGTAGCGATTGGCACTGGGTGGGTTGTGTGCTTCGTATCCGGTCCACATGCACCACTCATCAAAGCCGGCTTCCTGCATTGCGTGGGGCTCAACGCGGAAATCGTCAATTTGCCACTTGCCCGCGGCGCAAGTGGCGTAGCCTGCTTCACGTAGCACGTTAGCATAAGTCGTGTTCTTGGTAGGGTCGAAATGGGCACCGGCGCCCCAGCGGGGCACATCCCAGTGATTCGTCCAGCCATGTCGAAACGGGTATTGCCCGGTCAGTAGTGTCACGCGGGTTGGCGTGCATTGAGGCATGCACCACGCATTGTTGAATTTCATCCCGGTTGCCGCGAGCTTGTCGATGGCGGGAGTCTGAACCCACTCAGCGGCGTAGCAACCCATCCATTCCTTACCCAGATCATCGACCAGGATGAATAAGATGTTCGGCTGTTTGAGCTCTGCGGAAACAGCAGGCTGTACCAGTAACAAGGTGGCGGTCAGTGACAGAAGAGCGCGAAGCATGGCAGAATCCTCTTTGCATTATTGAAGCCATTTGTTGAGATGTGTAGTCTGATTCTAGCTCGGATCGTGGACCATCGCAACGAACTTTTAGCTGACGCCTGAACTACACAATCAATGTCATTGCACTCTGAATCAGGTGTTCCACCTCTTTTTTATTTTATGGGAATAAGCAGTGCAACACCGCCAGTTACAAGCCCCATTATCGGAGTGACAAAAACGATCAGAACAAAGGGGAGGAGTAAGGGGGTACCACAAATCGCGGAGTCGGGGGGCAGGGTTGCAGTGTAAGCTGAGAACTGCGAAATAAAATAACCAGCCAGCAATAGCGGAAGAGAGCCGCCAATCGTCATGCCTATGAAAAACCGTAGAAGTTTGGAATTGAGAGGAGTAGGTGACTCTGATGAGTGATCATCGATTGGAGAATGTGGTGAGGTATCATTCATCGCATTTCTACTCGATTTAAAAGGAGAACCGAACCTTTAATGCCCAACGCCTCTCTCCTGATTCTAACTCGTCTGCCGAGGTATCACAACAACCCATAAACCACACGTTGCAATCTGTCGCCTTGAATGATAATGTGAAGAAAATGCCCGATCTGCACAAACATTACATCGGACACTGACTCGGATGACTCATCTCAAAGTGATTGATACCAATGGAACGAGACAAATGAAAAACATACAGGCATACTTCATATTCAGCATACTACTCACTCTCGTAGTAACGTCTACCGTCACAGCAGATGACTGGGTGATCGATTCTCAAGGTGATTGGAAGGCTGCCACGGCGAAGCAATCCAAACTGGATGTCAAAGAGGGCACAGCGATCCCGATTGACAAGGTTGCTACCTTCACCAGCAAAGTAAAACGCTTTGACAAGAAACGACAGGCTCAGTCAATCGTCATTGATCAGTCACCCCTCTGGCAGAACTGGGAACCAGTTGCCAATCTCGGGCCGGCGAATCTGCAGGACGCGCCGGTCTTTCTGACGATCGGGCCGAAGAACTATTGGGTGTTTGGACGCTATGGCGGCAGCAAACGAAAGAAGAAATTCCAACCGAAGCCTGCGACACTCGACGGTTTTGACATCAAGTTGCAAACGACACCCTGGCCGAATCAATATAATGCGCCGGGCGGATTGAAAAAAGGACTCGGCGGATATCATGCGTGGCAAAGTCGCGATATGGTTAACTGGGTTCATCATGGACCGGTTACCGAAGGTTTTTCTCGCTGGGTGACCAGTGCCGAATACAAAGACGGCAAAGTCTATATCTATTACGACTACCCCAACGACCAGGACCCGCATGTCTATATCGACGAAGATCTGACCGATGGCAAGCCCGGCAAGAATATGGGGCTGGCGGTCAAAGACCCCTCGCACGGCTCCGACGCCGGATTCATCCGTGACAAAGAAGGGCGGTTCCATGTGATCCTTGAGGACTGGAGTCCGATCAATGCCAGCAAACGATCCTGGGATTCACCGCTCGCCGCACACGCGGTCAGCGAAGATGGTGTCAAAGATTGGAAGTTCCTTGCGCCTCCTGTCGACAACCGCACCAAAGATACCGGCAAGGTTGCTGAATACAAACACCCGCATTGGTTACAACATCCGGACTGGAAGACGAATATCGGCAAATACAATGTCCATGAACCGGAGCAGGAAGCATACGGTGACTGGGCGGCGATCTGTGTCGGCTCACAATACTACCTGTTCGGCGACTACGATCCTGCGGGCGGTGGTCACATGAGCGTCGGCTGGTTTACCAGTCCCCATATCGATGGGCCTTTCACCTGGTGCGACAAGATCGGGAACGGACACCCCGACCCCGACATCGGATTCGCGGAAGGTCGTTTCTATCTGTTCACACAACAAAAGACCGATTACGTCAGCACGGGGCCGTGGGTCGAAAAGGTCGAAGTGCGTGTAGGCGTCGATACAAATAACGACGGCAAGCTCGATAAGTGGACCGACTGGACGGAGGTAAAAGAGACCTACGATTACACTCCCGGTTTATCGAAACATGTAAAAAAAACGCCCGCCAAGCTCAGCCTGAAAGACTTGCCTGCCGGTACCGGTTTTGGATTCGAACTGCGAATGACCGACACGACTGCGAATAAGTCGAAGCCGATGTTGGATCGCGTGAGTTTGACGTTTGATTAATAAATAAGTGTCGCCTTTCATATCATGATTGCAATCCTGTTGTGGAAATGAGGATTTAATTGTTCGGCTACAAAGTAGAAAAGAGTAGATTATGTTGAATCGACATGGATTTTTAGCAGCAATGGGAGCAATATTTTGCTTGTCCGCTACCGGAATATCCTTTGCGGCAAATCCGGAAAACTCTGGTAAGCCCAACATCATTCTTGTGATGGCTGATGACCAGGGCTGGGGAGATACCGGTTATAATGGTCACCCGTTTGTGCAGACGCCCACACTCGATGCCATGGCAAAAGAGGGGTTCGTATTTGATCGGTTCTATGCCGGTGCGCCGGTCTGTTCTCCGACCCGCGCCAGCGTGATGACCGGCCGCAACCCGATACGGACAAAAGTCACCAACCATGGCCGCTACATGCGCCCGCATGAGCAGACCATCGCCGAAACGCTAAAAGCCAACGGATACGTCACCGGAATCTTCGGCAAAGTACACCTGGGTTCGGGACAACCCGACTCGCCCTGCAATCCCACTGGCATGGGATTCGATGAATGGGTGATCGGCCTCAACTTTTTTGACAACAATCCCTACTTGAGCCGAAAAGGAAAAATCGAGCATCGCAAAGGTAAGGGGTCGGTCATCCTGATGGATGATGCGCTCGCCTTCCTCAAGAAGCATAAGGACAGTGATCGTCCGATATTCACGGTCGTCTGGTTCCCTTCTCCGCACGACCCACACGCGGAAGTGCCGGAAGGTCCGAGCCTTTACGAGGGCAAACCACATGCAGGGTACTACCGCGAGATTACACTGCTTGATCAGCAAGTCGGACGTTTGCGAGGTGCGATCAGGGAAATGGGCATCGCGGATAATACCATCGTCTGGTACTGCAGTGATAACGGCGGGCTGGTCAGGGAGACTTCCGGTGGCCGCGAGAGGAAGGGCAGCATCTATGAAGGTGGCCTGCGCGTTCCGGGAGTCATCGAATGGCCCGCACGTAAGCTCAAAGGCAGAACTTCAGTACCGGTGACGACCTGTGATATTTATCCGACCCTCCTGGCGATGGCTGGCATAGAATTGCATGCGCCGCATCCGCTCGATGGAATGGATGTAAGCGGCATCATTGCGGGAACAGTTGCAGAACGGAGTAAGCCGATGGGATTCTGGCACAAAATCCAGGGCGGGCAAGGAACCTGGAGCGACCGGATTCAGAAAGCGATCATGGAAAAGCAGCATGCCGGCGCACCGTTACCGCATGATCCACCAAGAATGCGCAAAGACGTCGACGAATTCCCGCAGTTTCCGGAACACACTTCAACCGGGCATGCCGCCTGGACCGATTGGCCGTGGAAGCTGCATCGTATCGGCGGCACCAGATTCGAACTATACAAGCTGACCGACGACCCTATGGAAAAAACCGATCTTTCCAAAGACCCCCAACACACCCAACGACGCGAACAGATGCAGCAAGAGCTGGATACATGGATGCGATCTGTTATCCGAAGCCTCAACGGAAAAGATTATCAACAGAAATAGACGAACAGCAGTAAAAGCGAGACCTGACCCTTAAACGTTCTTTTAGAAAACAGATCGTTCTATAAAATGTGATAAGAGGAGTGCTTTCATTAATAGAAAAACTGGATTATTGAGCAGCGTTGTTTTAGTTCTTTGTCTATTTATCTTCCTGTGTGGTATATGGGCGACATTCTATTACATAAAAATTTCTGAGCCATTAATTTACAGTGGTCATGTTTACTCAGTCTACTGGGAAGGACGTGAACATGCTGTTGAAGGGTATTCGTCAGTCAAAAAAAATGTACCAGCAACGAAAGAAGGTATGTCAGTAACTACTCCCCAGCCCAAGCCAATAGCATGGGTAAAAGTTTATAATGATTGGGTAGAAATAAAACTTCTCAATAGCTTACGATCACCAATATTGATACCACGAGACAAAATAATAAGTATGAATTTGGCAACAGATTTCGAAACATCACAATTAAGTCGAAGTTTGTGAGGATTAAATTGTGTCGTAATGTGAGGCGATTTCTTGAAAGTATCTTGACCTCAAAGATATGAGGTCTCAACGCCGGTCTTATCTTGGCATTAATCAGCGTCCGACGATTATGTTTTGCATCACCACTAAATAACATCTCAAAGCATGAAATCTGGAGAAGAAAGTACATTGAAGAGTGTACTAAAACCATCGACAAAGAAATCGATCTATGTCAGCGGGGCGTGGTGGATGTTGCTGCTTGTCTGCCTTGTGCTCGCTTTCACAGCATTTGCACCACTACTGCCGGTTGACTGGTGGTGGGTCCGCATTGGAGATTTTCCGAGAGTTCAATTACTTGTCAGTTACATGATTGTGCTACTGGGAATGATCCCATTCCGACGTAGAGTCACAGCCAAAGTAATGGCATCCGTTTTATTGATAAGTATTGGTATTCAATTATTCTGGATTTTTCCCTACTTGCCAATTGCTCCATACGAAGTGGAATGGTCTCAGTCACAGGACAAACAGTGGCGGCTACGAATCCTGACAGCAAATGTGCTTCAGGAAAATAATAACGCATCGGCTTTATTGAATTTAATCAAGCAGGAAGATCCAGATGTTGTCGTTTTGTGTGAGGTTAACGATCGTTGGATCGCAGATTTGGCACCACTCGAAGAATGGTTCGCATTTCATCTTACTTATCCACTCGACAATACATACGGAATCGCACTATACACGAAACTTGAAGTACATACGGCTGAAGTGCGGGGAGTCATTAAAAAGGAGATCCCTTCAATCGATGCGCGCCTCAGCATTCCTTCTGGCCAGGAGGTCCGTCTGTTTGCAATCCATCCCAATCCTCCCCGACCAGGAGAAGACACGACCAAGCGTGATGGAGAACTTGTGCTCGTGGGCCGGGAAGTCCAGAATGATCAAAGCACAATCGTGCTGGGTGATTTAAACGATGTTGGGTGGTCGCGCACGACGAACTTGTTTCAGGAGGTGAGTGGATTACTCGACCCCCGTAAGGGCCGCGGGTTGTTTCCCACCTACAATGCAAAGTCACTGATTTGGCGATACCCATTGGATTACCTGTTTCATTCCGAAGATTTCCGTGTTGTCAAACTACGTACGCTGCCAAACATTGGCTCAGACCACTTTCCACTTTTGGTGGAACTCAGCTATGAACCATCAGCGGTTGCCACTCAGGAAGCTCCGGATTTGGATGCCGGAGACCGTGAAGACGCTGATGATGCCGTCGAAGCTGCCAAAAAAACGAACAAGGCTCAATGAGAACTCATTTACAAAATATAGAATGGGTCATATACTCAAGAAACTAGATGTGATGTGAATTCAAGATAAGTTCTCATAACTGTGTCACTAAATATTCTATGTCTGATTCAGAATACTGATCGTAAACCGCGCAGGCTGACCGGTCAGAGACCAGTTCTTTTTGCAACCATAAACTACGATAGTCAAAGAGACTCATTTGTTGAAGACGATTAGAGTAGAGACGACTTTGTTTGATCTTAGTTTCTTTGGTATACCGTTTGCGTATTATTCAGATACCAATAAATTGAGTCACATGGAACTAATTGACTCGCGAGATTACTGGAGAGTGTGATGGTCTTAGAACTAGAAAAGGGTCTGAAATTCGAATGACGGAAAACTATCAGAAGCGTTCCGCCATTACGATCGCACAGGCGATGATCGCTTTAGTTGTAGTTGTCATTATGGCATCCATACTTGTTGTCGCCTCGGAAATCGTCATTACATTATTTTTTGCGATCTTGTTTAGTGTGTTTCTGACTTTTACCGGTAACAATCTGAGCAAATACTTGTCTATATCCTACCAGTGGACCTTAGCAATACTGGTGCTGACTCTGGTTTCTACTTCAATTGGGACGATCACTTTTTTCTTTGTGCAGATTGATCAGCAGATTGAGAAGGCAAATCAAAGCATTGACGAAGGGGCGAAAAAAATCCAAGCATTCGCAGAGAAATATACTTCGGTGAGTTCAGCAATCAAATCAACACCCTTCCTTTCTCAGATTCTTAAGCAACCACAGAAACAACAACCTGAAAACCAATCTTCAAAAGACGTACAGACTAAAGAGACGCCAAAAACTGATGAAAAAAATAGTGAGAAGCAATCCAATGCACAAGTATCGAAATCCGAACCGAATTTAAATTCTTTACCGCAACCAGCCAAACAGGCTGTTTCGTTTATCGGGCAGGCATTTAAAACGACCTTTGGGCTTGTGATTAACAGTATCATGATTTTCTTTGTTGGACTATTCCTGGCAGTGGCTCCCCAGACCTATCGAGATGGAACGACAAAACTGGTCCCGCCTGATAAAAGAAACCGTGCAACGGAATTGATGAATCAACTTGGTGAAACTCTTTGGCGTTGGCTGCTTGGTCGATTTGCCTCCATGTTGGTCACTGGCGTGGGAGCATGGATCATCCTTTCACTCATCGGCGTTCCTCTGGCGGGAAGTCTGGGAATCATGACAGGCTTACTGACATTTATCCCGAATATTGGTGCCGTGATTGCATTCTTGCTAGCGATCTTGGTTGCTTTACCTCAAGGATCAACCACTGCAGCGATGGTTGTGCCTGCATACATCATTTTACAGTTGATTGAAAGCTATGTGGTCACTCCATTGATTCAACAACGGCAGGTTTCGTTGCCGCCTGCTATGCTGATTTCGTTTCAGGCGATTATGGGCGTACTATTTGGTTTTCTGGGAGCGGCTGTCGCTTCTCCCTTGTTGGCAGTTAGTAAAGTGGTCATACAGGAATTGTATGTGAAAGATTTTCTGGAATGTCACCCGTCCTCAGAAGATGATAGCAGTAATGAGCCTATTGAATAAAAAAGACCAGGTTCAAAAGAGTGCGGTACGTAGATTGAGGTGCGGACGAAAAAGGGTGGTGACTCTCTTTTCTTGGCGTCCGTCGATTCAGTGAAATAAATTCTTTCTCACTCATTTTAAGCACTCTGAGAGATGACGCTTGGAGATTTTTCTCGATGTCCTCTGGCACTAGCAGAGCAACAGCTTGGTTGGTTTGACCGGCTATTTGTAGTGCCATTGCCGCATCAAGGGGAACAGGGGCGCTTGCCTGTTGACAACCAAACGGAAGTAAAGTAAAGCCAGAAAGATCAGAGGAGTGCTTTGGGAACATAAACGGTGGTACTTTAACATCATTGTTTCCTAAAAAAGAGATGCAGCGAACCGGCGAATTTGTGTTGAATGGCACGTGGTCGAACAGTGAGAACACTGCCGAATATTCAGAAGTATACCACGTATATCGAACTCGATAGGATCATGGCCATCAGTGGTGCCACGGTATGAGAACCGAACATGACAACGGATTATAACAAGATTGCTAAACAGTATCGCGAAGTCAAAGGGCGACCGTGGCGATCACTGGTTGAAGAATATTCAATGCTGAAACTGATCGGCGCTCTTGAGGGCAAAAAGGTAATTGATCTCGCCTGTGGGGAAGGTTTTTTCACGCGCAAGCTCAAGCTGAATGGTGCTGCGACCGTTGTGGGGACCGATCTCTCCCAGGAGATGATTGCGCTGGCAATCGACAGGGAACAAGCGGAGTCTCTTGGAATCAACTACTTTGTCGAGGACGTGCGGGCGAAGGGCCCTCAGTTGGATTATGATCTTGCCATCGCAGCATGGCTTTTGGTCTATGCACACGACCGAGAGGAGTTGGCTGCCATTTGTCGGGGGCTGTCTCGGCAACTCAGACCAGGAGGGCGGTTAGTGACTCTTACGACCAATCCTCAGCTCTATTTCTTCGATCATTTTGATTACCAGAAATATGGATTCCATATTCAGCTTGAAGATCATGTTCGAGAAGGGGCTTTGATCCGATGGAGTGGTCGTTTAAAAGATTCCTCCCTTCTCGAAGTCGACAACTACTACTTGCCGGAAGAAGCATACGCCTCGGCTTTGGAAGACGCAGGTTTTCGTGATGTTGTGTTTCATCCCTTAAGTCTTTCTCCTGAAGCAGCCGACGAAGCGGATTACTGGGCGGATATGATCAACAAGCCACCGGCGATCATGATTGAAGCGATCAAAACATAGAAATCGAAATTTGGTCTTGAAGACGCCATCTGACTTGATACTGACGTAACAGAGAGAAGTCACTAGAATACGTTCCCATAGAGTTTAACGATCGAAGTTCCATTCACTCTTGGGAAACTCTGATATGTTGACAACCATTGCCACTGTCTCATTAGTTCTGGCTGTTTTCTGTGCACTCTGGCTACTGATTGATGTCATTAGACATCCCCAGCATATGGCGATCATGAATGTAGTCTGGCCTTTGACGGCCCTTTACGCGGGACCGCTGGCGTTGCTGATTTATTACTGGTTCGGACGGATGAGCGTGCACGATTCGATGCACGAGGGTCATGGCATGCACGACCAACAAAGTATGCACCAGGACCACAGTATGCATGGTGAGCACGACATGCATGGCGCGCAGCACGCAGATGAGATGCCGTCCATGGGAGGTCATACGATGTCTTCGATGCCGGAAAAACCGTTCTGGCAAAGCGTGGTTGTCGGGTCGACCCACTGCGGCAGTGGTTGCACGGTGGGCGACATTATCGCGGAAGGGGGCATGCATTTTCTGGTGCCGACCGTGATCAGTCTGACGGGAGTCTCGCTTGTATTCACCGCCTGGGGCATCGACTATGTACTGGCGCTGCTGTTTGGTGTCGCCTTCCAGTATTTCAGTATCGTTCCCATGCGGCAGCTTGCATTCAAAGAAGGACTTGTGACGGCATTCAAGGTCGATTTTCTCTCGTTGACTTTCTGGCAGATCGGCATGTATGGCTGGATGGGGATCTGTCTGTTTGTGATATTCGGCATCGAGAGTATTGAGATGGCAAAAACCAGTCCGGTCTTTTGGTTCATGATGCAGATCGCCATGCTGTGCGGCTTTTTGACTACTTTTCCAATGAACTGGTGGTTGATTCGCGCGGGCATCAAAGAAAAGATGTAGTGGGTTTCGATCTCATAGATTAGCTGACCGAAGTTGCAAGGGAATTGGCGGATGAAGCCATCACGACTGCCGTCGACCTCGGAGGAGACCCCGACGAAATCGACGAAGCGCTCGAACTCCTGGACGAAGGTGACGCACTACGTTTACTCGGCGAATTTAAGGATGCCGTTAGTGCTTACAAGGATGTCTTGGCGAAAGCTGAAGGTGTGTTGTAAAAACGTATCGGGAATTAATAATTCGATTAAAAAGAGAAAAATGGGGCAGGTCGATTTGCGATTCGACCTGCTCTTTTATGTTTACATCTCGGTAAGAGGGCGATCTACATTCAGAGCATTTTCGATCCAGTCAGTTGCCTTTTTGATAATGGATTCCAAAGGGAAATCCTCTGGACGATCACAGGGAGGGAGTTCAATTCCAACATCGATCAATAATCCACACACATGATGTATTAAAATTGTTCGATCTTGTTTTGATAATGTTTGATGCGATTCGATCAAATGATGAAGAGCATTAAGACCAGTTGGATTCTTCAAAATACACAGAGCACGCACAGCACCGATTTTTACTAAAAAACTTTTGTTCTCAAAAGAATCAAGTAAAAGTGGCAGTCCCGCATCTGAATGTAAATATGCGAGTCTTTCTGCAGCTTCGCTTCGCAGTTTGGGGTTTGGGTCTTGTTGTAGGACTTTCAAGAGCAGTTCGATCGCATCCTCATCTGGTAAGAAATAGAGAATTTGCATCGCTGCACCGCGAATATTAATATCAGTCTCTTCAAAATAATGTGCATAGTCCTCCCGGGACTGAAATCCTCCCAGCCCGCCGATTGCACAAAAAATGGCAGCTAAAGTTGTTGGGAACGTTTCAGTTTTCAACCGCTCGAAAAGAGGGCTTAACCAACTGGGATCATCGCTCTTTCTGATTTCATGAAAAGCGGTTACCTGTATCAGATTGTTTTCACTATCACAACCTGACCAAAGAAACTCGTTCCATTTCTCACTCCCTTTTTCAAACGATGATAGTTCCGCATGAAATGCCTGAGTTTTTTGATTGGCATTATCACAAAACGAAAGTAAGTCATATGCATTGGAGCCAGAGTGATTCATTTCCGTCTCTTTCTGTCAGATTTTATTGTAGAGCAGACCTGGCTTCTTACGTCTTTCCAGTTTTGTGTTGTTCGTTTTTGTTTTTCCCATTTCTTCCTTGGCGTTGTAATCCGTGAAGCACCCATTGGAACACGGGAGTTAGAAAGGCGCCAATGACTGCGGCAAACAGAATCACGCCCAGAATCGCGTAGAGTGTCACGAACAGTTTACCTTCTGCGGACTCAGGGTGATGCAGGGGCCCATTACCGGTCATCACTAAGGAAGCATTGAGACTGGCATCTAACCAGTCAAGTCCTTCAAAATAGTGAAAACCAAATGCCCCCATCCCTAATGCAATGGCATCGACAATCATGGCAACGACTGTGAAGACGATTAACCGCACAAGAAATCGCCTACGAGGCGATCGCCGTTTATGAGGCTCACTCATCATTTTTTAATACTTCCTTGAATTCGTTCAGTTTCGTCATGTTGAAACTGGATCAGAATATTCTGCCGACAGAGGGGCAACAGTCCGATCGAGCACGCAGTACTTGCGTAGTTTAACGCGGTCGGTCAACAGGAACCAGACCAGAGCGTAAACTCAGGCGAACCATTCCTAACCAAAGGGGAGTAGATCAAATAAACCTGTCTGGTTACAGATGTGCGGCTGCGTTGACCAGAGGCGGTCACTTCATCGAGCAACCTGCATAGCTCCTACTTGTTGATAAAGTGAGAGTATTTTATGATGCAGTATGAGCGGCTGAATAATAATGGTGCTGGTACCAAATCAAAAGCTACTGCCTGGCATTAACTCAAGACGGTAAAATTTATGAATTTTGTATTAGTTCATGGCGCTTGTCACGGTGGTTGGTGCTGGGAGCCTGTTGAAAAATTATTGCGGTCTCGAGGTCATGAAGTCTATAGTCCAACATTGACCGGCATGGGTGATCGCGCTCATTTGTTAATCCCTGATATTACTGCGCAAACCCATATCGATGATATTTCCAATCTCATTCAAATCGAAGGTTTAAACGAGGTTGTTTTGGTAGGGCATAGTTATGCCGGTTTAGTGATTGCAGGCGCTACTGAGTCTGTCGCGCAACAGATAAAGCAATTAGTGTTTTTAGATGCGTATATCCCCCAAAACGGTAAAACTGGTTTCGAAATTATTGGCGAACCTTTTGTGACTGACTGGACACAAGCAGCTGATCAATATGGTGATGGTTGGCTAAACCATGCAGATGAACGTTCTTTAGATTCATGGGGTGTTAAAGATCGACATTTACGAAAAATGATGTTACCCAAGCTGACCGACTTTTCGATTAATTTCTTAAAGGCGCCAATAAAATTGTCGGAAGCTTTTGATCATGCTGAGAAAACATTTATTCATTGTAGCGAAAAGACCTATTGTTATGATTTAATGTTCCCTTTCTACCAATACGCGAAAGACAATCATTGGCCAACGTTTGTGATTGAGACTGGCCATGATCCAATGCTGACTAAGCCTCAAGAACTGGTAGAGATATTACTATCTTCTTCGTGAAATATTGCAGGGAACTCCGTAGTCAAAGCCAGACGGGCCGTCGGATGTTACGTTAGGGGCATTGTTTACATCATATCCTTAAACTCTACTAAGGTCGACTTGCAGTTTGTGGCCATTAAGCCAGAGCTGCTCAATCCACGCCAGGCTTTCTGTTACGGTTGGATGCGGGTCGCCCAGCACGATCTGCCAATGTTCCACAGCCGGCACCATGACGATGTAGTTGAGAATGGTGTGCAGCAAAATCATGTCTCCCACCGTATCTAACTGTTCGCCATCGAGTGTGTATTCGTCACGGTAGCCCTGTACTACCATCGCCAGAACATGTCCGGCCAACTCGCTGGCATGCGGCACTCGGAGACTGGGGTAATAGTAGCTCGAGAAGAGCAGCACGGCCAGGTCCATCGTTCGCCAGCCGTAACAGCCAAGGTCGAAATCGATAATCTCTACCTTACCATCCTCAACAAGAAAATTCCCCTCATGAAGATCTCGATGAACCAGTCCATAGTGACGAGACGGTGTGGGTCGCCTGCGCAATTCGTCTATAAAGACGCGCATTGTGTCCACGACTTGCGGGTTGAAGGTTTCAGGAAGCGGATCTGGAAACTGTGTAAGCTTACTTTCATACCAGGGCCTACGGTCATGGTCGGCAGGTAATTGCAGCTTGTCCGAAGCGCGGTGGATGCGGCCGATCTCGCGACCCAGTTTCAGAAAGAGTTCGTCATTCCAATCTGCATCGGTTGCCGGGTCGAGTTGCCGACCTCCGAATCGTTCGAAGCAGGAAACGTGCATTGTGTCCGCGTCCAGTTCGATGGTCTCGAGCAGGTCTCCACCGCGTGAAGGAACTGGAGTCGTGACCGTGCAACCATGGCGGATCAGGTGATCCAGCCAGAGCAATTCTCCTAAGATCTCATCTCGTCCGCGCAGCGCACCATCACTGATACGGATAATGACCGGAGCACCGTTCTCGAACTCTGTGGCAAATACATGATTGACGCCATCGCGGACTAACTCCGTCTTCTCGGGAACGAGTCCCCAGTGATCAATACATTGTGCGAGTGCATCGTGATAGGGCAAAGAGTCATCTACCGGTAAGAGATTCGGATTCACATCTGGTTCCCCAAGTTTCCTGTTTAAGTGTTTCTTGTTCTGATGACGATTATAGATTAATGCAGCCGATTCTTGAAGACCGTGTCGATGTACTTTGGCTTTTCAGCATACTGCAATTCACTTAACTGGTTTCATTCTCAAATCATTGAGTCATCGAATCATCAGCGGGGTAACTCATAACATTTTGAACACGCCAAGAATGGGATGATTCGCGTCGGACTCAAAGCTCCACTCGTAGGTCTCTACTTCAAAGCGAACAATCTTCTCGTTTGATGCGTCATGGTTCGCGAGCTTTAGGGGTACGCCGCAATGTTGATAACCCTACCGAAATGAGAATCGTTTGGATCGGTGAGGAAGTTCCATTGATAGATCTCGACATCGAAACGAATAATTTTTCCCTGTTGAGAATCGCGATTAGCGATTGTTAATATTTCATCGAAAAATGCTCGTTGGGCTTTTGGGTCTTTTCCTAAAACGAACCTGTATCGTGAGTCGGCAACGGCGCCGATCCACTTTTCGAGGCGCGCTTCTTCTTTGTGCCCATCTTCATAAACTGCCCAAACTTTTTTATAGATAATCGAGCCATCTGTCTGCGTGTTGCTATACATTTGCATTGCTGTTGCGGGGTAGAACTCGATTCGTGCTAGCCAACAGATACTAAGCCCCAACATCATGAACAGAAACACGCTGAAGTATTTTTGGTGCAGGCTGCGTTGTTGAGTGTCGCTCAGTGGACCTTGATTTACGATAGCTTTCCGGCGCCATGTTTGCGGGACCCACTCACTGAGGTTGTAAAATACAGCCTGCATTAGAATGAGGTCGAAGAACAAAATGCCTTGAAAAAACAATATTCCCAGATGCATTCCAGCTGTGAGCAGCGGTATGATGAATCGAGCGCGTTTTGAGAAAAGAACCAGTCCGTAAAGTGACTCTGCCAAGACAGCAGAAATGCCCAGGGCTGAAAAGACGAAGATCGGCAAGCTGGCAATTTCGTGTTCGAGCCCCCACTCGAAGTGCATTGGGTTGAGCGTATCTGTCATAACGATTCTTTTCAAGTTGGCGCCGTGCCACCACCAAAATCCACCGTTGCGGATTTTACTGATGCCTGCCATGACATACGCACTGGCGATGACGACCCAGCATAAGTATCGGGACCAACCATAAACGGCCAAAGGTAATATCGCGTCCGTCGTTTTTTTTCTGAAAAGGTATTGATCAGCCGATAGCCCATGTCCGCAGGGCATGAATGACAATGCGATGCCAACCAGTATCGGTACCAGGCCTGTGTGATAATAATTAAAATGTTCTCGCAAAATTCCTGCGTGGATTAAGACAAGAATCGTGGCACACGGGACGCTTAACCGTGTCTTGAAACCGAGCATTGCAAAAACGAGGAAGGTGAGGGTGGCAATTTTCAGAACGAGAAGTTTAGTGTAGCTGGTGTAGACAGAGCCCCACTCCGGTATCATGTGAAGCAAAGACATGATCCCCATTTTAGTCCGCAGTTGCGCAGGAAGATGGGACACGCTCGGCAAGTCTTCCCAAGCGACGTTCATAGCGAGTATCATAAATACCCAAAATCGGATTGCGCCAAGGGCTTCAGGGCTTGCCTCACCCACAAAGTGATCAAAATAAGAAACGCCCAAACGTTTCGCCATCACTATGATTGCATAGGCCACAATCAGTTGAATTGACACGAGAATGAGGATGCTAATTGAGGGCAATCTTTGTTTCCTCAAAGAGAGAGCTGATTGATGAGGTCTGTGGTCTATTATTGATGCAGAGTGTTCCTAGTTTGGAAAACTCTCACTTCGAATCTCAAGCCTCAGCCCACCTATTTATCCGCAGCCAGCAACAAGATCTTTTTAGCCGGGATTTCCCATTTGGGTTAAGCTTGGAGCCATTCCAGGTTCTAATCACGGTCCATGCTAACTGCACACCTTTGCAGAGTCAAACTTCCAAAGATTTTCTCGACCTTTCGGGAACGGCATTCAGCTTTGCGCCTCGGATGTTGTGTATCAGACGGTTTTTTTCAATCGGTTTTTGGGTACGTAGGTTCCCCTTGAAGCCTTGTCAGCGACCAGTGCCGCACTGGTTTCGGCATAGCCAGCCCGTCGCAGAAAGTTGCCTATGTTGTATGTTAACACGAACGATTACAAACGGATCTGATTGTCTTTGCAGATCCATCGGAGGAGCAGGTAAAAAGAAAACGGCTATCCAAACAATTCCATGATCGGTTTGCCCGTTGTCAGTTCGCGTAAAATGCCGGTGGGGTCTTGGGGATCGTTGATCGGAATGTCGAGCGCGTGGTAGATGGTCGCAGCTAACTCCTCGGGGCGGACGGGGTTTTTGGTGGGATACTGGCCGTACTTGTTGGACTTGCCGTATACGTTTCCGCCTGCGATGCCCGCGCCAGCGATGATCGAGGAGAAACACCGTGGCCAGTGCTGTCGTCCTGGCGGATCCTGTTTCAGAACGTGGGGAGTGCGGCCAAACTCGCCGGTCACAACAACCAGTGTGTTCTCCAGCATGCCGCTCTTTTTGAGATCAGAAAGCAGTGCTGAAAGCGCCTGATCCAGACGAGGCAAACAGAATCCCATGCCATAAGAACCGTTGCCGAAGGCGTTGCCCATGCCCATATTTCCGCCATGCATGTCCCAACTGCTGCTCGGGGGGCCTTTCTTGTCATGTTCTGCCTGTCCGGTCCAGCCGTTGACTGTCACAAAGCGAACACCCGATTGCACCATGCGCCGGGCGAGCAGCAGATTCTGCCCGAGGGGATGCATACCATATCGTTCGCGGACTTTGACGGGCTCAGAATCCATCTCAAACGCCTTGCGACCTTCGGCGCGCGTCAGGGCTTCGTAGGTCTTCTCGCGGAGGTCAGACCAGTCCTTTACACTCTGGTCCTTATCCAGGCTGCTGGATTCCAGGCCACGGAGCAGAGATTTGCGTTCTTCAAATCGTTGCTCATCATAGGGATTGTAGATTTCTGGCGGCTTGAAGCCTTTCATCGCCGGATGATTGTTGGCCGAGCCGACAAACACGGGAGCATAAGCCGAACCGAGATAGCCGCCGATGCCAATATTGGGCGCGCAAAAGACAGGCGGACCCACGCATTTGATGAGCCATGCGTTGGAAACAAAATTGCGTTTGCTCGGTTTGTGTTTGGCGACGTACGAACCCAGGTAGGGTTGTTCGTTTGGCAAACCCTGCTGCACACGTTTATTTGATTGACCACTCAGCAGATTATGCATCGCGTCGAAGTGATTACTGATCGCTCCCGGATGCGACATGGAATTGATGAGCGTGAATTGGTCGGTCAGCTTCGCCAGCTCGGTATGCATCTCGTTGATTTGCATACCCGGCACTTTGGTTGCAATGGGCATGTATGGTCCGCGGTATTCCACGGGCGCTTCGGGTTTCATATCCCAGGTATCAAGGTGGCTCGGTCCACCACAGAGCAGGACAAAGATGCAAGACTTTTCCGAGGCAACAGCATTGCCCGAGGCATCCACTTTGTCGCTTCCCATCACCATTCCCGGCATACCAAGACTCAGCGTACCTAAGCCACTCGCAATCAGGGCCTGCCGTCGGTTCATTTCAAATTCGTTCATGCGCAAACTCGCTCTACATCGTATAAACTAGTATTGATGTTTGGATTATATCATTTTCTCTAGAGTTGCAACACAATTTTAAAGTTATCTGAGAATGATCCTTTTCTTTTCTACCACGAACGACACGAAAAGCGCGAAAATGAAACCGATTCCACAGATTGTTATATCTTTCAAATTTTCGGGGTAGAATAAAAAACGAGAATTAGATCGGATTTAAGGTTTCACGTATTTTCCCCATAAGAGCAGTAGTGGTGACGGGATGCAGGAAACTGTAGCGTTAGGACTGAATCATTGATTCGGTTACTCAGAGAGATAACTCCTGAAACGTGTCCATTGATAATTCTACACCGACACCAAATGGGGCGGCGTTTACCGACGTGAGATCCAGTTCGCCGTCGGTGATGTTGATTCGCGCGAAGTCATCGTCCATCGCTGTGTATAAGTCCCTGTGCTGTTTGAGCATCGATTGACTCAGCGACTTAGGAAACGCTGACAGGCCGTGGTAGTAGTGGTGACCATTTCGTTCAACTGTCGCATTGCCCAGCGCTGCCTGAGCCGCAAGGTCCTGCAGTAAAGCGACCGGACCAATATTCACCAGGTCTTCGCCACTCATCTGATAGCGACTGGTGTTTTCCATCGCGTTGCGATGGTTGATCAGACAGCGATGGGCGGCTGCCTTCAGCACGCCTTTGCAATTCTTATGACTCGTACCCGCGTAACCCAGTTCGAGTGCCTGCTCCAGCGCGCCGATCTCAGCGTCAGATTCATCAATGATTACAGGGGGACCGTTTTCCCAGTCGGCAATCTTTGCGATCGCAGGATCGAGGGCCACATCACGATACAGGGGCTGTTCAATGAAAATCAGTCGTTCAAAGAAAGAGTTCAGCGACGCGTCGTCCTGAATACGGTCCCACAGCTCGACAAACTTGGGGAACTCACGATACTGCTCGTTGCCGTCCAGAGTGAACGCGTAGTTATTTCCACAATGCTGGCTCACAACTTTTGCCACGGATTGCAATCGATCAAGGTCACATTCGACATCTCCCTGTACCTTCAACTTGAAATGCTGAAGCCCGTAGAAGCGAATGCAGTCTTCCAGAGTTTGAGGAAGCCCATCGTCGATCTTGTTCTCAGGCGTCAGGTCAGCTGCCGTTAACGGATCTGAGAGTCCCACCGTGTGGCGCGCGATTACTTTTGTCAGAGGTTGTTTTGGAAGAAACTCGTTTGGCGCGCGGTCGGCGAGTTCTTGATGAATCGCACCTAAATCAATCCCGACACGATTCTCTCGCAGCAATGTCGACAGATTGCAGTTCTCTGCGCGGGCCAACGCGTCAAGCATCGTACGTTCGACCATACTGACTCCAAATTGCGCCAAAAGCGGTGGCAGTTTCTGTTCAACGGCCCATGACATTTGAGCGTCATCGATTTGTCGCCAGAGATCAAACACAGATGCGGACGACGACTGTCGAGCAAACTTGACGGCCTGACGAATGACAAGCAGCATCTCGTCGATTTCCTGAGCGGCAGGTTTGTCAGGCGACTTGTCGAACCACTTCGGCAGCAGGCCTTCCGCTGCAATTCCGGTGACAATTTTGCCACCAATTTCGTAACAGCACTGCAGGAACACGTGCGGGGCTTCGGTCATCACAGCGATACCAAAACGAAATGGCATTCGTGTCTGTGTTTCCGTTCGGTGGAGTGTGGCGTCGACAAGTTTCAATTGAGAAGTCATGGTTTCTGTATCCAGTGGTTGGTTTCGCGTGAATTGTTGCGAGTTTCGCTTTGACAGTGTATGCTGCGTATTATGACTGTTTCTCGTCTAAAAACGCAAAATATAGCACTCAATACGCAGGGTTTCGATCTTCAACCGGGAATATCTCGGTTGAATCTAAATCCTGAATTCCCACTGAACGTGTACCTTGATGGCCATCGTGATGATACACCGGTGACTGAGTTGCACGTACATGACGGGCTGGAACTCGGATATTGTACCGCTGGCTCAGGCACGTTCTATGTCGGCAACAAGATCTTGCCATTTCACGCCGGTGACATGACGGTCATCACGTCTCACGAATATCATCGCTGTCACAGCACACCGGGCACGACCAGTCAATGGGTCTGGTTTTTTCTCGACCCGATTCGTTTACTGGTTCCCCATGCCGCATGCGAATTCGTTTGGGAATCAGAACGATTCTGTGGCGCGCCGTTCGTGAATGTCATTCCAAACGGCGAGAACTCTTTGCTGCATGACTTGATGAAAATGCTGATTGACGAAGCGAAGCAAGAGGACGAATATCGAAACAGCAACCTTCGCTCGCTCCTGTTTCTGTTGATCAACGAACTTCATCGCCGCTTTCCTCGTCGCGGCACTGATGATCAGACAACTCCCAACGCCACCGGACTTTCACGGATCGTACCGGCACTGAACCTGATAGCACAACATTTTCATGAACCACTGACGGTGACGGAACTCGCTGCCGCATGTGATCTGAGTGTCCGTAGTCTCCAGGCACACTTTGCCACACAAATGGGAATGACGCCACAACGGTATCTGATGAAAAGTCGAGTACAGGCAGCGGCAGCTATGCTTCATAATCACCAAAATCGTATCACCGAAGTTGCCCTGAGCAGCGGCTTCAACTCCCTTTCAGCCTTCAACCGTGCCTTTCGAAAAATCTACTCAATGAATCCCCGTGAGTACCGAAAGCAGCAACGAACATAAATCGACCTGCTCGCGGGCAGAATGATATTTTGATCCATAAAAGGACGAATAACGTTTGTCAGGCAGTTTTTATCCTAATGGCTTCAGCACATTGTATGATTATGTTGCATATGGATCGGGAGGCAGGATGCCCATTTGTTCGGCTTTGGATATCGAAAGTGGTTCAAGTTGTTTCAAAGACGGAACTGACATCCGTTTGACTAAGTCCTCCTTATAGCCAATGTATCCCAGTACTCCGTTGTTGATGATCCAACGGTCTTCGATTTCTACAAATTGTGGTGGCCATTTCGGGCCGAACGCACAGGCATAGGTGTCGTGTTTCTCGGTGTAGACCAGAATGGCCGTATTATCGAGCCAGGCAAAGAAGCCAACATCGCAGCCGAAGAACGGATTGTAAGATTTGATATCAACGGACGAGTCCTTACCGCTAGGGTCAAGCAAGTGAATTTTGATTGAGACATCGACGAGAGATGACCACCGGCGTTTTTTTGCGCGTGATTGAACGTACGCCACACGATTGGTAGGCGAATGAATGGCCGCAGCAATTAGATCACATTCATAGCCACGCTTATCAACAAAGAACGGTTCACGTTCAAGGATTGAAGCAGCACGTTCTATGGCGTCTCTATCGGGTTCAATCCCACACGTGGCGCGAAGCGAAAATCCATAGCGTTCTGGATTGCGGTTTCCTCGAATAAATGTGCGGTCAGATTCGTCCATTGTAAGTTCCTGAGAACTGAGTGACAGAACGCTTAAACTATTGGGTAGTGGTGAGTGTCTTTCATTGGCAAATTGCGGATGACTCATTACGCCAATGTGATTTTTATGCTGTTTTATCGTGATCGAGCATCGTCTGAATCTGGCGGCCGCGTTCGATTGTCGTAGCAGTGCCCGCAGGCGTTTGTCCGAATTCCATCTTTTGTCGCATATGTCCGATTTGTTTTTCTGTAATCACCCCTTTGAGTATGTGGACCACAGATCCATTCCAATGTTCGATCGTCCAGACACCAGAAGTGTACTCTGATATTTTAGTTATGCCATCCAGAAACAGATACCACCGTTCGTTTCCGATCATGACACCGAGACCGTTGTCCTCGATTGTGATATCCATTTCCCGTCGTGCTAGCACGACAACGTCAATCAGTCCGGTGATGAGACCACGAAAGAGCAGTAACAGGCCAAACGCCAAGAAGCCGAATGTAAGAATCCCAAGCCATTCGAGTGTGACCATCGCAACGATGAATCGTACGATGAAGAAGGATTCTAGTAAAACGAAGAATGGGACGAATGCCGGTCCCCAAATCTTGAGGTGCGGGATCAGCCGTTGGCGTCGAGTCAGCGAATATCGAATTGGCTGTTCGCTTTCCATTGGTGCGTATTCTTGTATCTCGTTACAGATGAGAATTTAAAAAATGTCAGGAATCGTTTTCTGGGCCTGCCACTTAATTTTTTGAGGAATCAGCGTCTTTGTCTGGGTCGGTTTTTTGTTCGTTTTCAGTTGATTCGTTCTCACCAACGAATGTATCTATAATTTTGCCCTGTAATGGACGTGGCGCATTGTTAGCGGCGATCACCCCCACAGTCCCCCCTGCGACACGTGCCGCAGAAACTCCAGGTAGTGATAATCCAAATGCGACTAATGCGCCGAGGCAAGCGATCACAATGGATTGGGTCGTTCCAGCATTGAAGAACCAGATTGTTCCCGGTGCTGCACCGATGACCGTAAACACGACTGATTTTGCGATTTGTTTTCCAGTGATTTTGGCCATGAGTTCCCCAGTTGCATTAACACGTAGACTTGCCGATTCAAAATAATTTTTTACTCACTTGTACGATACTATATATGATATCCATGAGGTATTAAAACGTGTAAAAAATTATTTATTATTCAATCATGATGCCAAAAGCGACGCTAGAAATTTTATACAGGTCACTGCAAGAGACATAAAAATCGTACCAAACTGAAACTGTCAGTCAACAGGAAGAACAAATTGTATGTGGGGCTGACCCTTATTCGCTCTTAGTGGGAGACTGAGCCTGCCATTGGTCCTCGGAATCAAGCAGTTCGCGGCATTGTTTTCCCTGCAACCATTTGCTGGCATCCTGATTCTGGCGAAGGTATGTGTCCCAGAAGGCAGTGGTCACTGCCAGGATTCTCGGATGATGTTGGGGATTCCGGCGGGGTTTTCCGAAACGTTCTGGTCCATCAGTAAACGCAGAGTGCTGAGCACCAAATAGAACCAGTTCATATTTGTCGATGGAATCGGGTAAGGCGCGATACACTTTACGGCGATCCTCCACAGTGGTGTCATTTATGACTGATGTATCTTTTGTGCCTGTCAGCGTCATCCAGGGAATGGAAACCTGACCAAATGATTGTTTGAGATCCGACCGTCCCCGATAGCTGGGGCTGAACATGACTGCTGCTTTGACACGAGGATCGGTATAACGCTTTCCTACAAGTGGTAATGACTGTCCGCTGACGCCCTGTGTCGTGACCGCGCCATACGAATGGCCCGACATGCCGATGCGTTGCATGTCAAACTTTTTGTGAAACTGATGTTTGGCGTCGGCATTCCAACGGGCCAGCTGATCCAACACGGCACTCACGTCCTGATAACGGTCCAGCGTATTTTGCACATTCGCGGCTGTTCTCAATGCCTTGAGTCGTTCTCGCCGCGCCACTGTTTTCCAGACCGCTTCATCACTGCCGGCATGTTGTAGAAAAACGACAACATAACCACGATTCGACCAGTGCTTTCCCAGGTAACTGCAGCCGTTTCTGGAACCTCCCAGTCCGTGGCTGAAGAGGATCACGGGAGCGGCCTCCTTCTGGTCGGGTAAAAAAATCCGCAGGGGAATGTCTCGTTTTCGTTTCTGATCCTGCATGGTAATGTCAACCGGCTGTTGCGCACGGTTGTCACTTTTTTCCAGAGGATTGTACTTTTCGACCTGAGCAGAACTGCGTTCGGAAAAGAGCAGACAGACACTTAGAAACAGACCGAGTTGCAGAAGCTTCATCATTTCCTCTTTCTCAACACAGCCGCCATCAAAGTCGCTGTGACGTCAGTATTGATTAAATTATGCAGAGATCTAAGCACTGATGTATGGGAATCGCCAGACATAGATTCAACACCTCGAACGGGGTACGGGTGTCGCTTGATTATAGGGATTCTGATCTGTTTTTCTCGGAAATTAAGAAGGATTGGCATGAGGGACTGCACCCTTTACCAACCGCTTACTTTGGTCGAGTGATTGGAATTCTTAATTCCTGCTCATCCGGGTGATCGAGATGTAATGTAATCGCACTGGGAAGCATTGCGAGATGCTCTTGGGAGACTGAAATTTTCAAACTGCAAATTGTCGGATTGTCTTCTTTAACCTCAAGCGAAACCCCTTCAGGACAATCGTATTTGAGTACCTTCACTGGTTTGTCACTCAGAGAAGAAACGCGCATTTTGTATTCTCCGGCTCCTGAGCGAACAACGAGCTTCGAAGGTATCGTTTTGAAGTCGCTTTTGATTTGAGCTAAGACGGGAATCTTGACATCCTGAATATCATCGTTGTCGAAAGTGAGTATGATATTGGCCGATAACAGACCTGCCGACAGGTGATCACCGAGCGTTACATTAAATAACAGTAAATCTGCTGAAGACTCTTCGCGCTTAACAACGACACCACTATGGTCCGTAGACACTGACTGAAAGGTTTTAAGCACTCCCGGTTCTCGTTCAATCACAGTCAACTGTTTAGACACATCTGGTTTGGTAGAAAGATTGCCAAACATGATTCGCTGTGGGATCGGGGAGACCAAACCCCGCACATCGGCATTCAGCAATAACGTGATTTTGCGGAATTCTGGATCTTTCGAATCGGTAGTCAGATAAAAGGTGCGTAATAATCTCTGGTCTTTAGAGTTTTTCTCAATGGGTACTTCTACTTTGGCCTCTGCAAATTCTCCTGGTTTTACCAGGAGGGGCATTCCACCTAACAGGGTGTTAGTGCAAGTGCATGAACCAACAAAGTCCGTGTATCGAACGGGTTCATTCTGAGTATTAACGACTTTGAACGTGTGGTAAATGGTAGTTCCCGGTCTGACTTCGCCTTTATCAACATGATAAGGATTCTCGTTTGGTGCTTCTGCAGCACAGCCACAAAGCAAAAGCAGCAGGGAAGCTGTAGCCAGGACACGACTTTTATTTCGCTTTGGCCGCCATCCTATCCAGATTAGAGCACTCGAAGCAAAGACAAGTGTGAAGAGTTCAGGAAGCCATGACGACCAGATGGAACCGGGCTTGAATGCCTGCTCAAAAGAACCAATGGGCTCGTTTGAAACGATTAAACCTGCTCCGGAAAAACGATCTGAAATCCATTCTTCTGTCACATTGATATACTTTGATGGCGGATCAAACACTGCGAATTGTCCTTTCGTTTCATTCCAGCCATGAACGACGACAAAGTGGGTTGTAGGCACGGTTCCTGGCTTGGGAGTTAAATCACGCGCATTGAGATGGATAATGGCAGGCCACTTTAAACGCTTCAAATTCTCCGTGTTCGATTCAAATCCCAGAGTGTAATAACCAAGCTGCTCGGCTACTTCTGATAGTTTAGACAGATTCGTTCCACCGGGACCGGGTGGGCTCTGTTTTGCGATCTCAGTATACGAGCTTGTCCCCCCGTAATATTTGTCAAGAAACGACAGGCAGAGAGGACCACAGGCACGACGTGTGTCCAGCCAGTAGGGGGCAGAATCTAAAACGTCTCCGGTATTAGAGGCCGCGCATAGTACAATCAAGGGGATGAGACCGGACATAAATTCGATCCTGCTAAGTTTTCTTTGTGCGACGACTAAATACGAAGAATACTACCACAGCCAGAACGCCAACGTTCACCAATATTAACCACATCAGTCTCGATGTTTTTGGAGTCTTAGCAATTGGTGTCTGAGCCAGCCCTAATTCCTCGGCCAACTTGGCTTCTTCCGCAAGTTGAGCCAGATCATCGTCAAACACCTTTTCCTGACCAACACGGTAATTGACGCTATACCGTAGGTCAGATACGGCTGTTTTGGGAAGCAGAACAATGTCGAAGACCGACTCGTCGAAATCTTCATCATTCAATGCCACTTTCTGGACAGTGAAATGGGTTTCAACCGACGGTTTCTTTTCGCCTTTCGTCCAGCTTTGCTCTACTCCGCTTTTTGCAGCCCATAATCCATTCTTGAGTTGAGAGTATTCTGTTTCTCGTTTGTATAGGACTTCATCATCCGTATCACCCAGCCCCAGAATACGAGTGACAATCCAACCACGGCTGGCATCAATTAAGACTTTAAATCGTTTTACAACCGAGTTATCGGGTGGTTCATATATGAATTCGAACAGCTTTCCCTCATCGTCAAGAGAAACCACTTTCCCTTTCGCTTTCCCATCCTCAACTTCTTTCATCCAGTCCAGACAGGATCCAAAACCATAAAACAAAGCATTGCGAATCGTGCGTGGACCTACTTTTGGTGGCCACATCCCTTCAAAGATTTGGGCTGTGCGGTAACCAAGATCATCCTGGGGTACTTCTTTTTCTGTTTTAAAACCGGTGGCTGTCACACGACCTGGATAGTAATCGAGAGAGACGGTTTTTTCGCCATCAAACAGCAGCTCATTAGACTTCTTTTCAGGAGCAACTCGTTCGCCTGATTCGTTTGAGATCGCGATGTGTGAGACAATCGCTCGCATGCGACCTAACTCGTCCCTGTAATGAGTCACGACATCTTCGAATTGGAAACGTCCTTGTTTGTGTTTTTCCCATTTTGTTTCAGAGTGCAGGTTTTCGATTGATTTCTCGTAACTCTGAATATTAGCCAATAGCTCTTTCAGAGAAGGAACATCTGCCGCCAGACTAAAAGCTGGAGCAACAGTAATCATAGCCAAAACAAGAAAGCAGGATCGAAAACGATGAAGCCAGATTTCATTCGTCATCAGAATAAGAACCTTTTAACGAGTTTAGATCAAAGTAATTTTGGTTCTCGAAAAACATCCAGCTTCGACAGCCACCGGAATTTAAAGCTGTAGCAGTCATGTCATTCACACAACTACTATCTTGATTAACTAGCCGGACAAAGATCACTGTCTACTAAGAGACACTTTGTGTTAACATCTGTCGAAGTTGAAGTCGTCTCACAGTTAACACACGAGCCGTTGACTTTGTCACAGTCTGACCACTGTGTAAAACAGGTATCTGGAGTATTCGCCTCATAATCAACTCTACCAGAAGCCTGCCCCGTATTTACATGTTTCTCATCTTGGCCCGTCCATACAACTTTTGAATACTTTTGCGAAGTAGGAGTTTCTTTTTTACAAGTTGTAAGATTTGCCGTTTTGCAAGTTGTAGTTCTAACTGTACATGTTTCACAATCACCACCACCAGTAATGGCATGCAGTTGCTCAAATGAAAGCGGCTGCGGTTGACCGCTCGCTAATTGTGTACTGATAGTCATAGCCAGCACTACCAGTGCGGCACCACTTACAACATTAAACAGATTAAAGTTCCAGTTTCGAATGTTCATTTTTTGTTCCTGTTTAGACTAAATGAAAATGCAAATGTCCTTCAGCTATTCTCAACTTGCTGGGCATGCTGTAGGGTCATTAGCATGGCAGTTTGAATTAACTGTTGAACTTGTTGAAGTTGTTTCACAGTTGACACACGAGCCGTTAACTTTGTCGCAACCCGTCCATTTTTCATTACAGTCTTCTGGCGTGTTTGCTACGGCATCCTCAATACCTGAATCTTTATCCGTCACCTCTACTTGTGCGTCTTGACCAGTGTATACAATTTTTTGAAACTTACCTGCGGTACTTGCAGGAGTACACGTTTCGTCATTCGCATTTCTGCATACTGTTTCGTTAGACTTACAACCCTCACAGTCACCGCCTCCAGTGACCGCCTGTAATTGGTCAAGTGAAAGAGGCTGGGGCTGACCATTCACCATTTGAGCAGTTATTGCAATGGTGCCTACAACCATTGCCGTGCCTAAAGACTTGAACAGATTTGAACTCAAAGTTTGTGCTCTCATTCTTTACTCCTTTTTTAAGTGAGTTTAAAATACAAAAAACCCCTACTTTGATATGAATATCCACTACGTATATAGCAAACCGACATTATGATTATTTGTCAACATAATTATTCACAAAATAACAGTATGACCGAAAAGATACTATGTGAAGTGTATAGATATTGTGATGCGATTTAGAATGGTCAATGCTAAAATGAATTGCAGTACTGACTTACAAATTATGCTCTCCACCATCGGCATCATATGCTTCGCGCTCGAATGGATTATCGCGATAGAAACGCCGACCGATTAGCCACATGTAGAGTGACGAAAGAAAATAGGCAGGCAAAAGAAAGGGTCCCCAACGCTCATACTGCAGGATGTGGACGGTTTCATGTTTGCGTGAAATGTCCAGAGAGGCTTCCGTTTGACCAAGGATTGTATGGCCGAGTGTCAGCGCGAGTGTGAATTGGCCGTGCGGTAGTCGTTGTACGAACCACTTTGTGCCGCCGCCGTAAAACTCGATCGCGCGACCACAAATTCGCGCCCGTCCGCCGAAACACATTCCAACGCCACCGATGACCAGACCGAGAAGCGTATTCGGTGACGCCCATAATACCCGAGCTAGAAAAACAATGCGATTCATCGGTTGCACCCTCATCGGTTATGGATCACTTTTCATTCGACTGCATAGTGTTGTTTATATTTGCTGCCGAAAAAACTCATCAGACAGTTAGTATAGAATCTGCACTCTTTCTCATTCGTGACATGATTATTTGTGGTCTTGGATTACGGCAAAGACTCGTACACTGTAAAAATCATTGGAAGCAGGCCAATCAATGTCAGATATCGTCTCAATTATCGGGACCCAGTCATTGTTGTCTAGTAACACCTCTATCGCAGATGGCTTGTTATCAAACTGCGCGTAGTAGCAGCGAAACCAGTGTGTACCGCTGGAGAGGTCAGAAGCCTCAATGGTACGCTTGACGATGGGTAACCAGTGAGTTGGTGGGTCAAATGGAGCATCCAAAAACTTCCCAACTCCCATCCTGAACAGACTGTATGGGGGTCTGACCCCTTTTTAGTCCTCCCACACAACAAATGTTAGCAACCAACTGGCTGCTGTGTGCGGTGGTCGGCGCGACCAAGAACTGGCAACATTAGGACAACAGATCCCCTGTAGCGAACGCGCAGGACATCGCAAGGGATGAGTCGAACGCAGAGCCAATAAACGCCGACCCACAATAACGATACTCATGAAAATGCCCAGGTACCATTACCATAAAGAACGAAAGGCGGTCGTATGAACGGAAATCCTTACCATACAAACGGCAGTGACATTCGTCGCTGACACCTTTTTGTCTGAACCTTTATTTTTTTAATAAAATAAGTATTAATATTATTATTTTACAAAATTGTTGTTTTGTATCTATTGTACATTTTTTTATTTATTATAATGATGTCATTAGTCACATATATTTACATGTGCTATTTGTCACCCCACCTAGTTGAGTTTTTTTGTCAACTTTATAACTGGTGTGGTTATAAATAAGGGGGCAATATGACCAAGCATACCTTTATGTATATTATCGGTTTAGCCAGTGTGGTTGCAGTTGCAAACTTTGCAGTGTATCGGTTAACCCCTCCTCCTAGTACTAGAGTTTCCGTGTCACCAGAATTGCTAGATGTCGGGGAAGTAACCCAAGCTCCATTTACTGGAGATTTTAGCATTACTAATCAAAGTAACCTCGAAGTGACACTGCTTGAACCCAAGACCTCTTGCACCTGTACTAAAGTCGTAATACCACAGCAAGTTCTGCCTCCAGGTGGAAGCGTGCAAGCGACGGCTGAGTTTAAAGGTGGAAGTAATGGTGGGGATCTACAGACATTAGTGTTAATCCCCTATAAATACTCAGGTGGCACTGGCGAGATTTCATTGTCAACGCGTGCTAAGGTGTTGCCACATATTTCACTAAGCCCAAAGTCTATCACCATCGATATGGATGAAGAAAAACCTGTGGAGATTGTCTGTCAATCAAACTACGATCCAGAAGTTTCTGTGACGCAAGTGAACTGTACAAGCTCGTTAATCGACATCAGTATTTCGAAGGAAACCGGTTCACGCACAAAAATTATTTTAACCCCAAAATCGATTGTGGGGAAAGCGGACAGTTTGTTGTCTGAACCTGCATATGTTTCTGTTTCAACAACCAGCAAATGGATGCCACACGTACGCGTGCCACTGTTGCTTAAGATGCCTGTGGCGCGTAATTCTGTTTCTTTATCCGTTCACACTAAAGGGAAATGAAAATGTTGAAGACCAAAAACTTTTTCGTTAGTTTCACTTGTGCCATCGTGATAATGGCTCTTACTACATCGTTTGTCAGCAGTGCTCCGATCTGCAACAATAAAGAAGTCAAGGCAGCGGCGGGGGATTGCGGAAGTCCCACGGGGTGTCCAGCATGGAGTGGTCCTGGATCATGTACTGGTTTTATGCAAGTGTCACAACCACGTAAGGCATACTGTGGGGCTGGTTCTAGTAGCACTTATTGCGTTCAAAACGGAGCTACATATACTTGTACCAAACAGTATCGATGCATTTTTGCTCCCATCCCAAACCCAAACCACGACCCCAACGATCCAGATTCACCGCACACGCTGGATGCTTGTGGACAAGGTGCCTATCATAGTGTTGCATCAACAAGTAAGGTTGCGACAACTCAAACTTGCGAAGAACCCAGCTGATTATCCATGCTAAATTCTTAGACATATGCATGAAATACTACTTATCCATTGCCTAAGCCATTCACTCGCAGGTATGACTGCGAGTGAATGGAGTGCTGGAACCTGTAATATATTGTTTGCAATGAGACCAAGTTGTTGTGGTTCATAGTATGGTATTTCATACTTTTGACAGAGATACTCGGCCGTATTCTACAGAGGCTATTCTAATTAAAATGAAGCTTGTACCGGGCAGGTGACAGGGCTTGTATTTTACGATTATCTTAACTGATGGAGAATCATTTCCTCATGTTCAATAATTGTGTACCGGGTTTTATTAAACTGTTTTTACTTTTAGTTATTCTCTATTTGGCATCTTTTCCAGGAAAAGATGCCACTGCTGGAAATGAAGCTATTGAAGCCGAAGCAGACGCGATAGAGAAAAGAGCGTACGAAGCTCTAACCTCAAGTTATCCCGGTGCAACATACGAAGCCTTCATAGTGTATGAAACGCCCGAGACCGGGTTCAAAACTGAAATTGAATATTCAGCATATTTTGACCATAAACGACTGAGATTAAAAAAAAGGTTCCGCCACGCTACCTCAGAAAAAGATAGTATTAGTACTTCTGATTTCAGTGATGATAAAGGCTGGACTAAACCAGACTACGTCATAATTAAAGACGATGTTATTATCATCAGAAACTCAGAATATGAGCAAGGCACATACAAGGACAAACAAAGTATGGAAGGAGACTTTTACGCAAACAAACAAGCATTCTGGCCTCAATTTATTGGTACTGCATTAGCTCCCGTCTGGAGGATGCCACAATTAAGTCCAAGAGGTTTTTTAAACCGCGAAGACCATACTGCTACTAAAATCACAGAAGAGGATTACAATCAACTTAAAACAATAAGAGTTGACTATACAGTACAAGGAAAAGGAAACTTTTCAATTTGGTACTGTCCAGCCCAGAATGGCTTGATGGTAAAAATAGAGGGTCGTACAAAAACGAATACCCGGTTACTCGAAACCCATGTTGAAATCATTAATAAACAGTGGGCTCCAAGTATCTGGTTTCCGAAACAAATTAAATACTCGTGGGGGTCTAAGGGGCACGAGATCGAAAAAGAAACAACAGAGATCCAATCATTTGAAGTTGTCGAACCTAATGACGAAGAGTTTGGTTACAAAGGTGTGGAATTGCCTATTGGAGCTCCAATTCAAGACCTAACTGTTGCGTCATCAGAACAGCTTCAGATCTGGACAAAAGACGGCGCTCGCTTGATGACGAAAGAAGAAGAGGCTGTTGGATTCCCGGTCGCAAAGGAGTCCTTACCAAAAAAACTTGAAAACGTCAAAGATAAGAGTGGCTCTAGATTCACAGCATTAATCGTATTAAATCTTGTTGTAATTGCGATTGTAGCAGTATTGTTCTTATTCTTGAGAAAACGAACGTAATCGCTTTTCTTAAGGATGATTGCTGCGTATATAACATGACCACTAATAATACTTCAATCCTCTAATTGAGTAAGCTTATCTTTCTAATAAGTGAATCCCCAAAAACACCCTAATTAACCTCGTAAAAGTGTAGTGTTGGAGACCATTTCATTGGACGACAATAAGGGCTCAGGGACAGACAAACGACTCCTGACCCGAATGGCACTGTCATCTTCCAGTTTCTGCTTACGTTGAGACCGTATGGGGGTCTGACCCCTTTTTAGTCCTCTTTTTAGTCCTCCAAAATACCCGAGTTATAAAAACAATGCGATTAATCGGTTGCGCCCTCATCAGTTATGGATCGCTTTTCATTCGATTGTATAGTGTTGGACAGACTGTATGGGGGTCTGACCCCTTTTTAGTCTTCTGACCCCTTTTTAGTCTTCTTTGTATATATTTGATGCTGATATGAAACAAATTCAGCAAAATGACCAATTGTTCTTTAGCATTGATGCCCTACTAGCTTCAGATCACAAGTGGATGCTTTATATGATGTCAGTATGATATCGGGCACGAATCACATTTCAAGGTGTCATTTCATTAGGATTGGATCGTTACAGCAAGCTATTTGCAGATATAAAAAAATACACAAACACAGACAGTAAGATGGTTGTCCCCTTAAGTTCCTCGAAAAAAATAACATGAATCAACTATCAATTTCAGATCTAAAATCCTTGAGCAAATCTTCTAGATACCAGGACCGGTTGCGCGCCCTGAAGTTCATGAGAAAAAATGTCTATGAAGGTGTTCCGAAATCATATTTAAAAATCGCTGCATCCATGATTTCTGATCGATCTGAATCGTGTCGCTGGCAGTCAGCAATTGTTGTGTCAGAATATCTCGATTATTCCGAAGAGCTCGTGTGGTCTATAGTAGATCGGTTCATCAAAGAAGGAACAAACAGGGGTGTTGATTCAGTATCTACAGTGTTAGTCGAACATCTATTAGAACGGAACTTTGATAAGTATTTTCGAAGATTAAAATCTCATTGGTTGTCTGGGAACTCACTAATAGTGGAAATATTAACATATTGCTGGGCTTTTGGTGATGCTGAGGCACATTGGGGAGAAGTAGAAGAGTTTTTGGAGAGCGCACGTTCTAGATCCAGTTAGGAGAAATTAATAGGACAGGTTTCGTTTTTTCTAGTCCAGCTATTCTTCTAATTCTATAAATCATGCTCCCCACCGTCGGCATCATATGCTTCGCGCTCGAATGGATTATCGCGATAGAAACGCCGACCGATTAGCCACATGTAGAGAGACGAAAGAAAATAGGCAGGCAAAAGAAAGGGTCCCCAACGCTCATACTGCAGGATATGGACGGTTTCATGTTTGCGTGAAATGTCCAGAGAGGCGTCCGTTTGACCAAGGATTGTGTGGCCGAGCGTCAGCGCGAGGGTGAATTGGCCGTGCGGTAGTCGTTGTACGAACCACTTTGTGCCGCCGTCGTAAAACTCGATCGCGCGACCACAAATTCGCGCACGTCCGCCGAAACACATTCCAACGCCGCCGATGATCAGACCGAGAATCGTATTCGGTGACGCCCAAAATACCCGAGTTATAAAAACAATGCGATTAATCGGTTGCGCCCTCATCAGTTACGGATCACTTTTCATTCGACTGCATAGTGTTGGACAGACCGTATGGGGGTCTGACCCCTTTTTAGTCCTCCTTTTTAGTCCTTCATAATTAATGATTCGAAAATGAGAGGGCTTTTCCAACGGCACTAATCATTTTTTTCTGAATAGTTCACGCTGAAATTGACTTCTGTCACAACTGTCGCCAGTTGTTTGAATGCAGGCTTTGTGATTTTAGTATTTTGCAGTTGAACAATCGCCAGATTCTTAAGCTGCCCCATCATCTTGAGTGCTGGAATTGCTGAATCGCTGAGTGTTGTTTCTTTCAGCGACAAACCTCTTAATTTTGGCGTCGTTTCTGTCAGAACAGACATCAATTGGGGAATCAATTTGTCATTAATGGTACTGTTACCTAGATAGAGTAATTCCAGGTTCGGAAATTGACGTACCGATTCGACGAGAGTTTCATCTACTTCTGTCCCATTTAAATCAAGATGAGTGAGATTTGACATCTCTCCAAGTGACTGCAGTCCAATCCCAGTGAGTTTTGTACCACTTAGATAAAGAACTTCCATTTTTTTGAGTGGTTCCAGATTTTTAATTCCTGTATCAGTTACATTTGTTTTACTGACATTGAGCATTTTTAGCTCAACAAGTTGGCCGACTGCTAACATTCCGTCATCGCCGATACTGCAGTTGGCTAGTGATAACTCTTGCAGTCGATCATTCTTTTTAAGATGCATCAATCCTGTATCGGATACGGCTGTTTCATCAAGAAAAATAGCTTCCAAGTGATTCAAACTCGAAATGTATTTTAGTGAAGCATCAGAAATGACACTACGTTCTAGATGTAGTCGTTGTAATTCAGGAAGTTCTTTCAAGTAGGTTGCAGCCACATCATTCATTGTTGAATCTGTGGCAAATATTTCAACAACGTGTCCTTCTTCATTTAACTTGAAACGAATGGGCGTGATCTCTTTCATCGAATCGAGAGCAGCCTGTTCTGATGCCGGTGTGAAAAAAAAGAGATCGCTGTTGAATGAAAAGAGGATGAATAACAAAGTAATTACAGCCAGTCCAAACCAGAGCATAAATTCTTTAATTCGGAAGGAAGTTTGTTTCATCACGGTCCCTATCATTCTTGTCTTTGATTAAGCAAATTAAATGTCGATTGCAGAGAATCATACGTTTCAAATCAGTCTCTACATAGTTCCCTTTAAATATCAATGGATCTTCTTCTGATAGAGAATAAGAAATTTGCACTGAGTCCCCCAGGACAAAACCTGAAATTCATCGGTGTAATGTTCAGGTTTCATATTACCTTTGCCAAGATTTCACAATTCCTCTTTAGAATCCGGTCCATAGTTTCATTTACTTAGAAAATGAAAAATCTGTGAGCTACTTTTCTCTCGTCACTGATCTCTCAATAAAGAAAGACTGAAAATGCCACGGTTACTAAAGAGTCAAAAAGGATTCACTCTGATTGAGCTATTGGTAGTCATCGCGATTATCGCGATTCTCATTGCATTGCTGTTACCTGCTGTCCAACAAGCACGCGAAGCTGCACGACGTTCGACCTGCAAAAACAATCTGAAACAACTCGGTATCGCATTACATAACTATCACGATGTGGCCCGTTCCTTTCCTCCTGGTTCCTTGTATGGCGACGATGAATACGGATGGGCCTGCATGATTCTACCTTACATTGAACAAACTAATATTTACAATCAGTTGGACTTCACCGGACAAGGACCTGATATCACTATTCCACTTCAGGCTGGCGTAACCGATCAGGTAATTCCTGTTTATCTGTGCCCTTCAAATTCGATGTCCCTTACAAAGAGTCCGCTTCGTGCGGGGGCTGGCCATAATGGTGCCGACGTTGGTGGCCATGGGAGAAATGACTATAGCGGAAGTGTGGGAACTGGTGGTGGCTCCGTCACAGGTATGTTCGGCAAGATTAAAGATACGCTCTCACCTACAAAAATTCGAGACGTGACTGACGGTTCAAGTAATACAATTGCCGTTGGCGAAGCATACACTGAGTTTATGCGTGCCATAGATGGCCCAACACATGCTAATGTTCATGACTTTAAAGTATGGGTTGGCACAAATAATCAACACCAGAACATTATAGCAGAAGCAGGTACAGCCCATGTACTCAATGGAACACGCGACGATTCCTTTGCCAGCCAACATGTTGGTGGTGCTCAGTTTTTGTTTGCTGATGGATCCGTTAGTTTTCTCTCAGAAAATATCGATATGGTCACTTTTGGAAAACTGGCTGACAAAGCAGATGGTGCTGTAGTAGAACGACCATAATCTCACATGGTTCTTGGTGCTACCAGTTTCCCTCGCCGTGGCGATTTTATAATAAATGTTGGGATGTTTTGGGCATCCTAAACTGATCCAGAGAGTGATTCTTTCCATCCAGGGAGAATCACTCCTCTCTTAAACACAAGACGATTTAAAGGAATCAGATGCAAACGATTCTAAATAACCGAGTTTTCTTACTTGCTTTTTCTATATTCTCGCCAATCTTCTGCCTGGGATGTGGCGAAGACTTTCAAAAGACAGTCGTCCCCGTTTCAGGTTTTGTTCGAGTTGACGGGGACCTGGTGACTGAAGGTTATATCGTGTTGACTCCTGTTCCCGCCGGCGATGCAGATCCATTAGATTCCGGAAAGTCTGCCAGTGGTACTTTTACTCCTAATGGTACTTTTGAATTGACTACATACGAGAAAGGAGATGGGGCTCTAGTGGGAAAGCATATTGCCCACTTTTTTAAGCCTGATCCTGAGGATGATGAACAGATTGTCGAAGAAAAGTATTTCCCGGGAGGGCAGGAAGTAGAGCTTGAAGTGATTGATGGTATCAACCGCTTTGATATCCATCTACATGCCGAGGGTGAGCCTGAAGTCATTCGAAAAGATTCCTGAAAACAATTCCTATCATGTAGAGAATCGCTGGCATAACCGTACACGATATAGATAGCCATGAATTCGGCTCCAGGATTAAAATTAAAACTGAAAAAGAGATGAAAGAAAAGCAATTCTTTAAATTATCGAATAAGCTAGAGGCACTTTGCCGATGGTCGTTTCGTCCGATTGATATCGCACCGCTGGTCTTCTTCCGCATCTTCTACGGCCTGATCATGTTGTATCACATCTGGTCGATGACAAGAGACCGTTGGGTTCAGTTTTTTTATATTGATCCCGACTTTCATTTCTCATATCCCGGTTGGAGTTGGATACAACCCTGGCCTGGAATTGGAATGCATATACACTTTGCAGTTCTCATCATTGCGACAGTGGGAATTTCGCTGGGGCTATTTTATCGACTCAGTGCACTTACTTTCTTTCTGGGGTATTCCTTCGTCTTCTTACTCGAAAAGTCGCTTTACCAGAATCATTGTTATTTGATTTGTCTGATTAGCGGGATCATGGTATTTCTGCCCGCTCATCGTGCCTTTTCACTCGATCGATTGTTCTGGGGAATCAGAGGGACTCAAGTCGTACCACAGTGGACACTGTGGTTACTGCGTCTACAGCTTGCAATTCCCTATTTCTATGGTGGACTTGCAAAATTAAACTACGATTGGCTTTTGACACAGCCAATTAGTATGTGGATCAAACGGCGTACCGATGCGCCTTTGCTTGGTCCGTATCTGGCGGGAGACTGGATGCCTTGGATATTTGCTTACGGGGGACTGATTTTCGATCTTCTGATTGTTCCCGCACTGTTATGGCGTCGTACTCGAATTTTTGCTTACATTGTCTCAGTCACATTTCATTTGACGAACGCGCTCTTGTGGGAAATTGGTGTTTTCCCCTGGATGATGATCGGTGCCACTCTGATTTTTTTCCCTCCCGAAAGTTTTCGCAAAGTAGCTCATCTTAAAAAACTACAGATTCCTTTACAGCTTAAACAAGATCGATTTACCTGGGGACAACAAATGACTGTTGTCACGCTTTGTGTCTATATTTCCTGGCAACTGATCTTTCCTTTCCGTCACTTTCTGTATCCAGGTAATGTCAGCTGGAATGAAGAAGGCCATCATTTTGCCTGGCACATGATGTTACGAGAAAAAAATGTGGGTATTCGTTTTTATGCCTATAATCCTGCAACGAACCAGCACGGTCTGATCAAAGTGGAAGAATTTCTAAACTCTCGCCAACTCAGCCGTATGGGTAAAGACCCAGATATGGTTTTAGAATTCGTCCATTATGTGCGTGATCATTATCGTGAATATCAAAACACAGAGTTGGAAATTTATGTGTTAAACATCGCCTCACTTAACGGTCGAAAACCTCAACTTTTAATGGACCCCAAGTTGAATTACGCTGCCGTTGATCGAGTCTGGACATCTCAACCCTGGGTAATACCTCTTAAGGAAAGACTACCTGAAACCGTTTGGAACGAACCACTTGATCGATGGGAAAGAATGCTTGACCTTGATATCCCTCCTGGAATGCGATTGACTTCAATCCAACGAACTCCTGAAAGAAGTCATTAATCATTGATGTTGCATTTTTAAAAACGTATAACGAGCTATCATGCTAAATAAATGAAAAAATGCTGTTTGCTGAAAATAATTCAAACCAATTAGTTAATACAAAACTCAACATTCGGGGAATTAATCTGTGCAAAATTTCTTAAACATTTGTTGTATCTTGTCTCTAGTCTGTTTCTCATCTTCAACGTTTGCTCAAGGTCAGAACAAAACCACATTTGGACATAAACGTTCTTATGAAGGGATGGTTGTGGAGCCGACATTATCTGTTGCAACCGATGTCCCTGATCGAATCCTGGCCTCATGGAAGGGAGATCCTTCCACATCTTTTTCAGTTACCTGGCGAACAAAGTCGGGAGCAGATGCCGTGGCAGAGGTTGCGATTGCAGATTCTGGTCCAAAATTTGTCTTGAATGCAAAATTGTTTAAAGGAGAAACTTCACCGTTGAAGACGAACCTCGGAACGGTTCATATGCACGCAGTGACATTCAAAGGACTACAACCAGGAACGTTGTATGCTTACCGAGTTGGAAGTCGAAGAACAACGGAACTCTCTAAAGAAGATCGATCCAGTGTTGAAACTGCTACTACAGATTATGCATGGAGTGAATGGATCCATTTTCGTACTGCTCAAAAGTCTCAGGGGAAGGTTGTAAAACCAGTTCGGTTTGTTTATGTCGGAGACGCTCAAAATGATATTAAGAGTCATTGGTCACGTCTCATACGGGAATCATTTCGTGATGCCCCAAGAATGACGTTCATGTTACACGCAGGGGACTTGGTGAATCGAGGAAACAACGATCACGAATGGGGTGAATGGTTTCATGCAGGGAGTTGGATATTTTCAACAATCCCTCAGCTTGCGATTCCCGGTAATCATGAATATGACCGAGATCGAATTTCGGCAGGAGCTGGAGTTGAATATCGCGATATACCCAAAACACTCAGTAGAAGATGGAGCCAGCGATTTGAATTTCCTGAAAATGGCCCCAAAGGATCGACAGAAAATGTATATTATGTTGACGTTCAAGGTGTGCGGATTATCGGACTCGATTCCAATTTGGAACCGAATACTCAAACAGAATGGCTGGAGAAAGTTCTGAAAGACAACCCAAATCGTTGGACAATTCTAACACATCATCATCCAATCTACTCTTCGAGTAAAAGACGTGACAATCCTGAACTCAGAGATACCTGGCAACTGCTTTATCAAAAATACAATGTTGATCTGGTTCTCCAGGGACACGACCATAGCTATGGTCGTTCCGGGCCGATTGACCTTCAGCTGAGTCGGAAACTTGTGACAGAAGAGAATGTAGCAACTGGGTTGCGTGTGGCCGATCAATCTGGCGGGCCAGTTTATGTTGTCTCCGTCAGCGGTCCTAAGATGTATGATTTAAAACAATATCCCGAAGAGACCCTGAAGTCGAATCCACACCGACGACGTGCCAAAAATACGCAACTGTATCAGGTAATCACAATTGAGCAGGATCGATTGATTTATCAGGCTAAAACGGCAACAGGAGAACTCTACGACCAATTTACGATCAACAAAGATAAATCTGGAAAAAATTTATTTCATGACCAGGCGCCTTCTTCAAAGGTCACTCAAAAAGATAACTAAGATTTTTCCTGGTAGATTCGTATCGAACAGTCTCTATTTTGTACCTGCTCAATACCAGATTCGTTTTCTTTGGCCATGCTGAGACAAGTGTGATGAGACTTGGGATAGGGGCTTGACCACTTTACTAACCCTTAGGGGGTAGATCCTTTACTGTCATCTTCATTGGATCTTTGTTTCGATGATCTAATCAGATAAGTTCGGTGAAGATTCGCGAAGGTGTTTGATTCCCGCTTCGGTGATCTGTGTTTCATTGTACTCAATAGTAAATAGATTTGTGAGACCTTGCAGGTGCCTCAACCCGGCATCACTGACCCCCGTGTTCTCGATGGCAAGCCATTGTAGTTCTGAAAGCCCCTGTAAGTGGACCAGTCCGGCATCGGTAATCCGTGTGTTGTTGAGATAGAGATTTTCAATGTTTTTCAGATTTTGTAAATGAACGATCCCTGCATCACCTACCCGGGTATGATCTAAATTCAGCCAGTAAAGTTCTTTCAATCCTTCCAGATAAACCATGCCGGCATCAGTGATTTGGGTATCGTTTAAAAAGAGGCTGAGTATGCTTTTTAATTCTCGTACATGGAACAGGCCGGCGTCCGTAATTTTTGTACCAGACAAATCGAGGTATTGCAATTTCGTAAGCCCCTGCAAGTAAGCCAAACCCGCATCACTCACTTGAGTATTACCAAGACCAAGATTTTTCAGTGAAACAAATTGTTTGAGGAGAACCAGACCCTGATCGCTCACTCCGGTATTTACCAGGTAGAGTGAATTCAACTGCTTCATTTTTTTTAAGTGAATCAATCCCGTGTTGCTGACTTCTGTTCCAGAAAGATTAAGTTCAATGAAATTCGTAAGTTCTTGGAGATGAACCAAACCAGCGTCTGAGACTTTGGTATCAGCAAGACGAAGCTCCTTTAGGTTTGAAAGTCCTTTGAGCTTGATCAGCCCGACATCACTGATTTCTGTTTCTCCAAGATCGAGAGCCTCCAGGTCTTTAAATTCACACAACAAGTCAAGATCGTCATCAGTGATTTTGGTAGAACTACAATTAATTTCTGTCACAATTTGAAATGGAATGAGTCGTTGATATCCCACAGTCTCCGAAATTCGGGAACACCACATTCTGGGGATCAGTGCCAGTAGCATGCCAGGCTTGGTCGAGTAGCGAATCGACCCATCAATCGCTTCCAGTTTCTGAATCGCCCGCGAATTCATGAAAACTGAAATGGAATATACAACCAGACACAGCAAGACCATCAGCACGCTGAATCGTCGGATCCAGCGAAATCGGCTGACTGGCTTTTGAGTTGGTTTTTGTTGAATCATCTTTGACGTTCCGAATTTGGAAAGACAAAAAGGGTAGGGACCGAAAAAAATTATTGAGCTTTTAATCAATTAGAGGCCATGACCGAGGATGTTCAATACTTCAGCCCGAATGTCTTTAATCCTCAGGCCACGGTCCTCTAAAATTTTGATTGCCAAACCTTCTTCTACCCGCAAAAGCCCCAAGAGTAAATGCTCAGTTCCCACGTAATTGTGGCTAAGAAGTTGAGCTTCTTCCCACGCGTTTTCGATTGCTTTTTTCGCATGCGCTGTTTGAGGCAGCTCGCTCATCGTGACTAATTCAGGCGCCGATGGTACTTTTTTTTTCACATCCAGATGGATACGACGAAAACTAAGATTAAAACAGTGTTCAAGAACGTTGGCAGCGACTCCTCCCCCCTCTTTACTCAAGCCTAACAAAAGGTGCTCGGTACCAAGGTGTTCGTGATTGAACAGTTTGCCTTCCTGGATCGCTAAGTTTATCACTTTTTTTGCTCGGTTGGTAAATCGTTCATACACAGTTCATCTCCGCTTTAATGGTTCACTCGAGGATCGATTCAGGTTTAGATCAAAGATCGGTTTGAGTCAGTATCGATCCGCTTCCTGTTTGTAAGTTGACAGACATTATGGGGGTCTGACCCCTTTTTAGTTATTATAGTTATTCAACCGAGAATCGGCCATCGTCCGCCGCTTTTGATATATTGTAGCATTTCGTCACATCTTTGCTGACAATTTTGGGTCAGGGGATGGCGATGGCCCGGACAAAGTACCTCGATATCCATGGACAGGCATCGAATCATTGAATCGCGTGCAGCTTCATGATCTGGTGTAACTGGACGTGCCATGAATCGGACACGCTCACCAATCACGGCGAGTGCATCACCAGCGAAGAGCACCTTTTCAGGGGCGTAATAGAAGCTGATGTGGCCGGGAGTATGTCCGGGAGTTTCGATAACCGTGAAGTCTTCGAGAATTGTGTCACGGTCACATACAACTTCTGGTGACTCAACTGCTCTGGGCACCGCTTCGCCAAGTAGTCCAATGAACAAGACGAAGATACCCCACTCTGGAATGTGATTGGCGAGCCATCCACGGAAACCGTTGTGGGAAGTCACTCGCGTGAAATTTGGTTTGTCGAGTACGTGGCAATAGACTGGGGCTCCGGAACGGGCTTGTATTTCTGCCGCGCCAGCAGCATGATCGTTGTGCCAATGTGTGAGAAGAATCGCACGAATGTCAGAATGAGACAGATTCAGTTTGGCAAGTGCGAGGTCAATATCTCGACCGTCTGATGCCATTCCGGCGTCGATGAGCACTGGCCCTTTTGACGTCAGGACGAGATACGAGCAGTTTTGGTATGATGGTCGACGAATACACCAAATCGCATCGGTAACCTGGAATATCTGAGTGCCAATTATTTGAGCCTTTTGTCTTATAGAGTCTTCAGTCACCAGGCTGCTCCCAGCGAGGTTGGTTTCAAATTCAGCCTGATTGACATCTCCGATCCGTTTTGTTGCATGAATCAAACTTCCGCCTCGATAGACTTGAGCATGTTGCAATACTTCAGTGTCATGATTTGGGACAAGTCTTGGGAAATTATCAATCGCAAGATCTTCTCGCAGTCCAAGGTTGCCATCCAACAAGGCTGTAGAAACTTCTGCAGACGACCTGATTGATTGCATTATGCCTGCGATCTCGTCCGCGCAAGTCTGTGGGGCACAAATTTCTATTCCGATTAGATTCATTGAGTCTGTGGCTTCCTCGAACATATCGATAGCAATGAACGAATTGTCGTCTGTATCACTGACGAAAATGAGGACGTCCCCACGACCGCATCGAGCGTTAGGATCACCATTGTACCGAGCGGCTGAATAGTCATAGAACGAGTCGTAATTATTCAGCAGTGAAGTTTTGAGCGGAGTCACCGAAAGAATGGTGAAGAGTGTTCTTATCAAGGGAGAATCACAATCATCATCAGAAATGTCCCAGATAGGCACTCCCAGCTTGAATTCGCGGTATGCTAACAGATCGCTCATTACGTTTCTTCTCTGTAAAAAATACTTATTATTCGCCTGCTCATCTTTGTTTGTATATGATGTTGCTATGGGACACAATATACAAACTGATCAGATACCATTTAGATTTGATATCAGCAAATTTTGTATGATATTTGGTGGAAATCACATTAAAAAAATAAAAATTGCATTGGGATAGAATCGTTATAGCAAGTCATCTGCAGATATGAAAAAACAGAAAATTTATCAAGATAAACAGTGTGCCGGGATGGTCCCTTTGACAACTGCATACAATGAATGCAATCACAAATCCGATTTTGATCGTATCCTCTCATTTTGTCTGAAACGAACGACTCTCAACAATTCTGAACTTCTCGAATTTCAAATCGCTTCCCAAAACGAATGGCATCAACTCAGAACTCGCTACCTATGTCATGATGAAGAATCACGAAAAGTGATTTTCGAGTTAAGCAGACTTGGACAACGCGCAATACAAAACACGGCAGAATTGCTTGATCCCCACCTCAAAAAACTGGCATCTGAGTATGCAAGTCGTTCCCATGACAGACGACATGAAATCTGTGACCAACTTTATCAATCTTTATTAACTCAGACACAGCCTGTTCGTTCTCAAAAAGAATTACTGGAACACATTTGGGACGACCTTTCGAATCAATCCTGTAACCGAATTTTCGCGCGGCAATTCACTAAACATGGAAATCCCAATTGTCTGGGGCGTGCTTTGATGATGCTTGCTTTTGCTAGACTCGCTAATGCAACTGTTTTGGGAGCAACTCCGTTGGTTCCCAGTTCAGAAATTGCAATCAAGCACGATGGTCGCGTAGCAAGATCTATTCTCAGGCACGCCGAGAGACACAACGTCAAACTGAAACCAGAACTGATTTCTTTCTTACAATTTATTGTTTCACGTCCTGAAATTGATCGTGTACGGCCTCCTATGTTTCATATGGGATTACTGTTTCAAATCAGTCCTGCTCGCTGGGCATTAATCGATCCTCACGCCAAAGTTTTTGGCACATATCAAAATACAGCAATAATTTCTCAGATTGAGAAAGAGAGTCAAGATAGACGACAGGGAATTTTCAGCGCTGATTTTCGCTCTGAAACAAAGATCAAACGTGTGAACCAACTCAGGCAACTGAAATCCTTAACCACATTTCTCCATCAAATTCAAACGCTCAGTACCTCAAGCGAATGCCATCTCGGCGAAGCCCTGATTGCAATGATCAATTCAAAAATTTTTGATTTTATCCTTAGTGATGAATGGAACATTCCCAAAGAACAGAAAGAAAAAATTGCCTTACAATTGCGAGGGGAGCAATCACCAATTGTCGATGACCTTTATCTTGAACCATTGTTGGGAATGAGGTGCTCTGCGTCTACTTTGTGCCGTATCCAAGCGTTCTTGGCTTATGTTTTGTTGCTGGATTGCGGAAAAGAATTTATAGGCCTGCTTTCATTTAACGTTTCTAATGACACTCAAACGCTACGCCAGGAGATGTTGAAACGCTCTTTTCAAGATCTCCTGGCGGAACTCATCGCAAGATTTCATGGATTTCTGTTTAATAAATCTTCGCTGGGACAGGATCAACAGCTGTTACACCCCGTGATTGAGCTGTATCAACCGGAATTTCGAGTTGGCGTCGAATTAATCTCTCATGTCAACGCAGTCACTCTCTGTTCTGAGAATGTCACGCAGAAGTTATCGCATATATGTAGTGGTCAATCTGTGCAAATCTCTGCTGCGACTGAGATCCTGCGCAATCAAAAAGAGGCAATTCGTCTTTCATCAAAACGAGCTTTTGATAAATTATATTCAGCAGAAATACAATCGGACCGACTTCAAGAAATTTTGAAACGGATTTCCAGAACATTATCACACACATCCGGGAGAATGAACGATCATGATGCATAGTGAAAACGACTTTGTCGAAGGCGAAGCAGGACAGATTAGAGTCAGATTGAAAAAAACGCTTGGTGATATTCAGGGGTGCCGGAACCACTATATGCTACAGGCAATTCCTGGAATGATGCCCGTCGTAGAGAAGGTCATCAACGAATTTATTGATGAAACGAAAAACAGTGTGGAATTTGCCAACGCGCAGGAAGAATTACAACACGCGAATTATGATCAGGACGAATTAACCAGGTTGGTGAGTTCATATGAAACTCAACCCTCAATGCAGATTGCCCTGCATGTCGCTTACGAGATCTGGAAAAACGATCCAAGTGCTGAAGAAACCTTACGACAGATCGTTGATCGTGCTGATAGTCTTTCACCCAGTGGAAGCAAATCCATTTCTAACTCACAAGCACCAACATAACAGGCACCAACTTGTGTTTAAAAAAGCAGACCTCTTTTTCTATTCCGTTATGGCGAAGTAGTATATTACGATGAAACTAAAATTAATCGCCATGATAGTCATTACAGTTTTCGTCGGATTCATCGGTTACTTCATCGGCGCATTACAACAGAGTACACCTCCTATCCCCGATTCTCACGGCTCATACCTAAATACTATCGCCAAATTACCTGCAGAATCAAAATCACATCTTCCAGCATCGACCTTAGACCTTCCGGAAGAAATCAAACTGCGATCACAAAACGGAATGGCTGTGATGCTGGCTGAGACTGAAAAATCAACGGATATCCTGTTCCTTTTCTATGGTGAAAAACATGTTTCGGGCGCTGTCCGCCTGTCGCGCATTCTCATGCGGTTTCCATATCGCGGCGATGTTTACAGCACATCGACGGCTTCAGCAATTTACTATGACAACGCGCTCGTTCCAGACAAAACCCTTGATTGTCTAAATGGCTACATCGTGTTGGATCGTGATCAGTCAAAACTGGAAGTCGATTTCGTCGTCAAAGACAAGACCGCATGGCATCGTTTCGGCTGGAATGGAATCTGGAATATTGATACCAAATCATCCTTTGAAGTCGATGAGATTATGCGTAATATGGAAGTTGCCAATTAGCCATGGATGATCTATGGGCTACCCCCTGTAGCAAACCTCAATTTTTTCTATTTGCTCTCTTTATCTCTTTAGCCTCTTGCCAGTTCTAAATTAAAAGATCACTATTTCACTTTCGCGAACTGTTTTTGGAAGAATTCCAGCATTTCGCGGTTAGGGTCGCGGTCTTTGGGTTTGTAGACGAACACGTTTTCGATTTGTAGTTCATTCATTTTTTTGACCAGATCGCGGCCGAAGTTGGGGTGATGAATACCCTGGCCGGGCCGTGCGTTCTCGGGCAGGGGGCCATCGGCTTCATTATAGACCATGTACAATGGCGGATCCTCTTTTGTCAGGTGGGTGATCGCTGAGGACTCATCGTACCGTTTCTGTTTTTCCGGTGTGGGGTGCAATGCCTCTTCTGCGGTCTCGACGCCGTAGGCTTTGAAGATTGAGGGATGTTCCCAGGCCCGTCCGCCGATCAGCGCTTTGATCTTGATCGGATCATAGGTGCTTTGGCCGCCAAAGGTGCCGATAGCCTGAATACGCGTCGATTCGCGTTCGACGGGATCGTCACTTTTTGGATCGGCGAGGTCATCATGAAAACCAATCCACATCGAAATCCCGGCCCCGGCAGAACCGCCGTAACAGGCAACCCGTTTAGGATCGATGTTCCATTCCTTCGCTTTGCTGCGCAGAAACTGAACGGCCCGCGCTCCGTCGCGCTGCGGCTCCGGAAGCAAAATATCTTTACCATTAATAAAGCGGTAGTGAATCGCGGCAACACTGATGCCGGCATCCAGGAACAGCTGAAGCTGTCGGGGATTCACTCGTTTGCTGCCGCCTACAAAACCGCCGCCATGAATGTAGATCACCAGCGGTGTCGGCTGGTCGGACTTCGCTTGATAGAAGTCGAGCACGTTCCGCGCGTGATCGCCGTATTTCACATCTCCCAACGTCGGCTTGACCCCATTGGCCTGCGCGCCTCTGATCTTGTTGCGGTATTCTATCGCTTCGGCGCGCGTGAGGATGCCATCTTTGTTTTTGTCGGCCCCCGGAAATCGCTTCAATAATTTCTGCAGACGTTCGCCGGCCTGCGGTTTTTCATCTGCAGCCCACACAGGTTGAAACAGCAATACTGCACTACATAAAACGAGGATTCGTAAGCCAAACGGAACAGTGGGAATGTGCATCATTTCTATGACTCGTTTTCTGTTTTGAGATTTGTGTCATCATTGAACTTGATTATTTTCCGCAACATGATTCTATTTCAGATAGATACCCCGAATCAAGGATGAAGTTTTTTCCAGAAACCGCTCATGATTTGTGAACCAGTTCGAATGGGGGCAAACGACGGATTGCAGACTGAAAAGGGGTTTAGTTTGAGTGGTACTCTCATTTTGGGCTTAATCACAATTTTTACAGCAAGGGAAACATCATGGGCTCGCATCCGTATTGGTACTTTGAAAAATACGAAGGTGATGTTGATGACGCACTTCAGACCCTCCGAGAACGTGAATTTAATGCCGGACGTTACAATCCAGTGATTCCATTTCCGAATTTCCCGCCCGGACCAAATTCGCCATCGCCGGGTGCGCAGCACTTATCCATCGACGAGATTATGGAAGACGCAGCTGAAGATGGTACTCGTTCCATTCTCGATCTCGATCATGTCTCTGATTATCCTGATTTCTGCGCTGTCGCGCCGCTTGATGATGATGTGCTTCAAAATCTATACGGTACGACTCAACCGACACGTGCAATGATTGAACAGAATATGGATTTCCTGGAAGACGTCGAACGTGGCCAGGGCGTCTACATCATCCTTTATGAGGATGGTCAACCCAATGAAGTTTTCTTTGCCGGATATTCGTTTGATTGACTCGACTCAATACACGGCATCAAAAGCACATGCTCACTGCCAACTTGTCTCAAGCTTCATTTTTCAAATCGTCCGGATTTGTAATAGTCAATCTTAATGTTAAGCTCTTTGACTGCGGCCTCCAACTCGGTAACCGCGGTTTTCGCCGCGTCGAACTTTGCTGCAGATATGATGCTTTTTTCGAATAAATGCTTCTGACGTTCAAGCTCTTGTTGTGCTTGTTCAAGTTTCGCTGTTGCCGCTTTGAGTCGCGCAGACAGGACCTCGATGGTTGCCAGCCGTTCCTTATTGGTTTTTGGCCGAATCAGCACATCGTTGTTGTCTAGCACCGCCTCCCATGGGGCGTTTTGCTGAGCGTTGGTCTTACCAAAGCGCCCGTAATATTCGAGTAGTGCTTCGAGCTGATGGACTTCCGCTGCAACACTCGCCACAGCCTGCTCTGCTTTGAGAACATCGTCGACTATCGCGTTACCTTGTTCAAAACGATGTTTCGTACGTTTGTTCTGTTCGGACTGGAAGTGGTGACGTTTCTTTGCCGCCTCGACTTGCAATTTAAGGATCTCAAGGAGAGTGATTCTCTCGTTCTCGGCTGTGGAAAGGTCTTCCTTTTCCAGGTTCGTGTAGTAATTGAGCAGTACCTCCAATTGGCGGATTTCTACTGCAGTTGTCGCCTCAGCCTGTTCGGCCTTCGGAAGGTCGCCGGGCTCTGAAAACCCTTGCTGGACGCGATGTTTCAGCATACTGGTCAGGTCGGTCTGCGAACTGTGGAGTTTTTTAGCTGCTTCAATTTGTGTCTTGAGGATCGCGATGGCAGTAGCGCTCTCAGCCTCGGCTGCGTTTAAGTTCTCTTTGAGATTGGCGATAGAGGCTTTCAGCTCATTCGACTTCGACTGCAGTGTGCCGAGCGCCTCCCGCTTTGCCAATACAGATTGCTCAAGCTTCCGAACCGCGTTTGGATCATCCGTTTTGGTCTTCGAAAGTTGCATCTCTCTGTCAGCCAACTCTTTCTCTGCAGTTTTTATGCGTGTCTGCAATGCTGCCAGATTTTTCTCTGCAGTCTGTAGGCTGGTTCGGGTCTCACGGAAACGCCGTCTGAGAGCAGAGGCAGGTCCAAACGTTTCTGTGATAAGCCTGCCCGGCAGCCCTGAAAATTTTGAAATCCCAGCGACACTGTCAGGCCGGAAAAGGGAGGATAACGAGGATCGTTGCTCTGCAGGAACTACGTCGGCGGAACTGTCTTCTATCACTCTTGCTGCCTGTTGAACTCTGTTCGGCCACATCACGCATATCACGTCGCCTTCTTTTAACAGTGTATTGCTGGTAATATGGGTTACGAATCCATCAAACGGTGCGTAGATCATCTGCTTCGTTTCTCTCGACAATTTGGTCTTCAAATCAAGAGTTGCCTTCTGAGCCTTCGCCAATTCTATCTTTGCTTTTGCAACCTCACTTTCAGCGTTCACCACTTCGCCTTGTGCCTTTTTCAGTTGTGAAGTCACTTGGACGACATCGACTTGTGCTTTTGACTCCTTTACATTCCGATCATTCTGTCTTGTAACCAAGTCGTTTTCCGCTGATTGAACCTGAGCCGTCGTTTGTTCGACCTTTGTATTCGCTACATTGAGCTTTCGCTTTACCTCCTCGAATTTCAATTGCGAGATAGTTTTTTGATCGAATAATTTTTTCTGTCGATTAAATTCAGACTGAGCCTCCTTCAGCGCTGCCTCGAATTTGGTAAGCTCCGCTTTTTTTGCTTCAACTTTGTCTTTTGCGAAATCAATGGCCGCGTCCGCCGCTGCTAGAAGCTGAAGTTTTACCTTCTCATAGGCCTTCAATTGCGATTCGAGCGCATCAACGTTGATATTCGCAGTCTCCAGGTTTCGTTCGTTCGCCTGCACTAAGGCTTGAGCGGCGTCCGTTTGCAGTCTTGACGCAGCCATCTGTTCTTTAATCCGATCAAGATATTTCGGGTCGCTGTTTGCAATTTCTGCAATGAGAGCTCCCTTCTTAACGCGAGCGTTTTCATAGATGCCATTACCCCAACGGACGATACGGCCTTTGATAGGTGATTCAATGGATGTGGGCCGCCCCGGCAGCTTTTCCACGCGCGGTGAGTCTTCAGCTCTCACCGTTCCAGCAGGAACACGCTGCCACGAAAACTCGCGCAAGCGAGGCAAGTTCGAAGCAACTTTTGAGTCGGGATCGACCGAAACAGCTCCCCGAAGTTTGCCACCACGGACTCGCAGCGTAATTGAACCCGCCTGTTCGTTGCCCACTTTCCAGCGACCGTTGTAGCGACTTTGCAGGCGGGACCACTCAAGCTGTAACGCGCCGCGACGGCCCTTCGTATCCGTAAACGATCCAGTGTACCAGTCATTTGCCTCTTCCACCGCTGACAAGGACACGTTCTTCCAGTTCTCTCCAGTCCAATCTCCAGCAATTTCCGCCGGTTCCGTCAGTTGTAAGGCAACGAATCCCAGTCCACCGAGCACCATTAAAGAGACTAATAGCCAAACTCCGGTGCGTTGAATTCGTAACGAACGCGGTTGAGCCGCTCCATTGCTTTGTCGTGCTCGTCCTTTGTTTTGCTGAAAGACAGTTTCGTCCGGTCGCTTCGGCAACGCGACACATTGGGGAAGCTCAACTTGAGTTGGCTGCTGCAAGTGGGCCAAACAACCTTCGAGCAATTCAGCCACTTCTCCCGCATTTTGGAAACGATCAGCTGGATGTTTCGCCATGAGTCGTTCAATGACGCGGCATAACCATTCCGGGATGTCCGGATTGAGTTCACGAATTGGTCGCGGGTCCGTGTCTGTAATTCGACGGAGAATGCCATAAGCCGCTTCTGAGCGAAACGGCGGCCGCCCGGTGCAAGCGGTGTAGAGAACGCTGCCCATGCTGAATAAGTCACTCCGATAATCAACAGATTCACCACGTGCTTGTTCAGGAGACATGTACTGCGGCGTTCCAGCAATGACGCCGGTCTGGGTCATTGACGCATCATCCATTGCGTGGGCCACGCCGAAATCAGTAATCCAAAGCCGCTCAATTCCCTCGTTCAGCAGAATATTTGCCGGCTTGATATCTCGATGGACCAGGCCCTGTTCGTGAGCCGCCGCCAATCCAGACGCGATTTGGCGTCCGATCCTGACGATCTCAAGTACGGTTAGCGGGCCACTTTCGTCAATTCGCTTTTGCAACGATGGGCCGCGCGCGAAGGGCATCACCAGATATGGTAAGCCATTTGCTTCCGATACTCCATAAGTATCAATCACATTGTTGTGAGTGATCGCCGCTGCCGCCCTTGCTTCGCGTTGGAATCGCGCTCGAGCCGAACCGCTGTCGGCCAGGTGCGGAGCCATCACTTTGATGGCCACCACGCGGCGTAACGACTTGTCGAACCCCTTGAGAACAGTTCCCATGCCGCCGACCCCCACCACGCCACTAATTTCGTAATCACCGATGCGACCGAGCATTTCCGGTTCGTCGGTCGGCATCAGCGAGTCGAGGATGCTGAGGACATGCCGCTTCCGTTGACCATCGCTTCGCTCTTCATCAGTGCAATAAGCTGATACATTACTACCGTTCCCCAGCAGCGCGACAGCGTCACGCCAGACTTCCGGTTCAGCCGCACGTTCTTGAAGTTCGCTCTGGCACCAGTTGCAATCGCTAAGATGTTCTTCGAACTTGACCAGGGCCGAATCGCTCAGTCGTTCCTCAAGGTAGTCATCGATACGGTCAGTGTCACAGGTTTGCTCAGTCTTATTCATGGAATGACTCCTCTTCTGGTTCTGACTCTTCCAACCGCAGGACCGCATTTCGAATGCGCCGCATCACACGACTGCGCGCCGCGTAGACACTACCGGTTGAGACCGCGAGCGCCTTGGCTACGCGGTCAATGGGTGTTTCCTGCAGAGCTGTAAGCTCGAACGCAAGCCATGTCGACTCTTGTACTTCACAACGGACTTGCTCGGCTGCATGCTGAAATAATTCGCGGCGGTACTCAAGATTGATCAATGCATCGGTTTCGTTATCTGCTGCAGGCACTTCTGACAGAACGTCCAGAATGTTAGAGCCGCCAGCCGCGCGGTCGGTTGGACGCCGCGAGAGTGCCTTTAGGATCGCGTTCCGTGTAATTCGGCTGAGCCAGTTCCGAAACCGCACTCCACCGTTTTGCTTCTCAAATCGATCGATTGCTGAGGCAACGGATATCAGCACCTGTTGAACCAGATCGAGCGCATCAGCATGCTGAAGCCCTTTCGCACGTGCAATTCGAAAGATGACTGGCCGATAGAGCTGTTCAAACTGGTCCCACGCCGCTCGATTCGAGGGATCTCGAACCCGAACAATCAGGCTATCAATGGTTTCTGGAAACTTCGACACAACAACCTCCCTTTATGGCTATTATATCTAATCCACTTCTTCGTAGAATCTGACACCGATTTTAGCAAAATCTACAAAGAATCCATCACTGCATGCCTGTGAACTCTCAAACTGATCGCGGATGGACAAACTTCGGTGGCGAATCAGTCTTCAACTCCATCAGTGTTCGCTACGCTCTCAGAGCGCTCGCAACGTCTTGTAAATAACATCAGAAAATGTTACCTATGTATCCAAACGGTTGTGTCTCATGTCTCTGGCCTAAATACTTGCCCGACAGTAGCACCCGGTCATGACCGGTCAATATATTGTTATAAATATCAACACCCCATTTAGTAGTATCGGGCAGACAGTATGGATTTCAGACTCCTTTTCGTTGCCCCAAATGATCTACTGAGGACGAGTATGCGTGTTGCCTTTGTTTTACTGATGCTGCTGCTTGTCCGACCTGCGCTGGCACAAGAAATTCAGCAGGTCGAGATCCGTCCCGATTTCGGCGTTTACACGGTGAGCAAATGGAAGCGAGATTGGCCCGGTTGTCAGTACGAAGATGGTGTCCGCGAGGGACATCTTTCGATTGTGAAGTTCAATGGGGCAGCCGCGTATCGGGTGGATTATGTAGTAGGCGAAATTGGCCCTGAGAAGGGAGGGGTCGGGTGGCGTTCGCCGATTCAGCCGTCGGAAGTCGTGGAACTGAATTACAAGGTTCAATTCAGCAAGGATTTCGACTGGGTCAAAGGTGGCAAGTTACCCGGATTATGTGGAGGCCCCAAGTCTGTGACCGGTGGTAATCGGGCAAATGGAACGAATGGATTTTCCGCCAGGCTCATGTGGCGTGCGAATGGTCGCGGCGAAGCGTATATTTATCACATGAACCAACCAGGGAAATATGGGGAGAGTTTTCCTTTTCCCTCTGACGTTCATTTTCAGCGAGGGAAGTCCGTGCTGGTGCGGCTCAGAGTCGGCATGAATACGCCCGGTCACGCCAATGGAACATTGGACGTCTGGATTGGTGATCCCGCAACCCGCAAATTCCGACATGTCGTCAATCGCACTGACATGGAGTGGCGGGCAACGAGAGAGATTCTTGTTGACAGTCTGCGCTTTGAGACATTTTATGGAGGCAGCAACAAATCGTGGGCTCCACGGCGCCCCAGCTTTACACTGTTGAGTGACATCTCGATGCAAAGTATTGATTCGAAACAACGTTCAGATAAATAACAATCGTCTGTATTGGCTTGATTCATGTTGTTTTTGCCTGGATAATGCCCGGTAGTTAGTATGAAGGGCTAACTTTTTGAGCTTTCCTTTGGACCAAAGTAGTAATGTAGTAATACGGTAAAAAATAATTGATTGGATTTAACGCAATGACGGAAGAGAAAGAAAGTAGTCGCCATGATCCGAAAGATTCGGCTTTGAATAAGCAAATGTCACCGATTACAGGCGGTGCGTTGCTGGGAATCATTGCTTTTGGATTTATCTTGTATCGTTCACATGATTTTGTTCGAGCATTGATTGTTGGTGTTGTTGTTTTTTTCGGAATATTTGGGGTCATGTGGGCTGGACAATACCTGGAGCGACGCAACAAGAAAAAGAGCGATAGCTGAAATGAGTAACACAACTAACAGGTGATGCTAGTAGCGATGGTGCTAGGAAAGCGGGGTGGAGATGCTTTTCGAGTGGCAATCAAAAACAGTCGTGTCAGAAGCAAACCACCGGGGGATAATAAATGTGTCAGACACTTTTATTTGTGCTATGTAACGATCCAAGCTGGCGCGATTCTTAAGAAAGAATCGTTGGAGATTCTGAAACAGTTAGAGAATGAAGAATAGAGAAATGGTATGGGGGGGGAGGGTGACCCCTTTTCAGCTGGTTTCATTGGTTGTTGTTATAGCCGGCTGGTTTCTGGCAGTTAGGATTTTCAAAGTGGTAAGGTTCGAATGGCTGATTGCGTTTGTTGTCCGGGTTGGAATCTTCCACGTATTTTCGATGTTTGACGTCGATGACGGTGAAGGGGGCATCGAGCTTGCTGCCCCAAGTGATGCGGTAGACTTCATCAGCCTCTTCTTTAACTGTGGGATTTGTTGTGACGTCGATGTTTAGAGGACCGAGTGTGCGAGTTTCATATCTCTGAAATGGATTATCCGCAAAGAGTCCGTAGAAGTATTCACCTTCGGAAGTGGAGCCATATAGATGGAGATAGTAGCGTGAGTCAGGAAGATCGATTTTTGGACCCATTGGAATGGCTATACCACCGGTTGGACAACCTGTTAACAGCAGAAGTGTCACTATCATTACAATGCAGGAGATGCGGGACATGGAATTCTTCCTCCCGGTAGGTGCTGTTGGGACTGACTTGATGTTTCAACTACGAATGACACGAAATTGCCTGTAAGTAAGTCACTATTATTAAGAGTGCTTCTCAAGCCGATTTATTCCGCATGATTTAAAAAATAATCGGGATAATAAAAGTGTCAGACACCTTTATTTGCGCATAGAAGCTCACTTCTCCGTTAATCGCATTTCCGTACCTTCTAGATTTTTTAAACCCCAATTCGCGATCGCTTCTATGACGGGCCGCAGTGACTTGCCTTTTTTTGTGAGCCGATACGCGTCCTTTCCTGAAACTGACGGCGAAGGAAATTTTTCGGCGAGGCCATGTTTGACAAGCTTGGTGAGCCGATCCGTCAAAATATTGGTGGCAATTTTTTCCGGAGAACTCACGAATTCCTTGAAATGTGATCGTCCTAACAAGAGGTCTCGAACAATCAGCAGCGTCCACTTGTCACCAATCAGGTCAAGCGAACAGGCAACGGGACAGCAAGACCTTTTCTCTTTCATGATTTCCCCTTTGTCTCGAAAAATTCTCTGAAGCTCTATTGACTATAATCTGTATACTTGCATAATGCAACTATTAATACTTGCAAATTGCAAGTGTCAAGTCGAGTCATATTGGGGGGGAGTTGCCATGTCTTCAAGAAACAATTCGCTACACGTTTACGGACCATGGGCTGTTATCACAGGTGCCTCGTCGGGAATTGGACGAGCCATGGCAGTCTGCCTGGCTGAAGCAGGTCTGAATCTTGTGCTTGTTGCCCGACAAGAGTCGATCCTGTCGAAGATGTGTCGTGACCTCGAGAATGAATTTAAGATCGAGGTTCGTTTTATCGCCACCGATCTATCCGATCCGGAATCGTTTCAGCGCCTCATAGCACAAACACAAGACTTGGAAGTGGGGCTGTTTGTTGCCGCCGCGGGTTTTGGGACTTCGGGGAAGTTTATCGAGTCTCACCTAGACGAAGAATTGAACATGGCTGACGTCAACTGTCTGGCAGTCTTGAAACAGGTTCATCATTTCGCGATCCGATTTCAAGAGCGCACTAAGAGCGGCATCATCCTGTTCAGCTCAATTGTTGGATTTCAAGGGACACCAAACGCGGCACACTATTCGGCAACGAAGGCATACATTCAAAATTTGGGGGAAGCGTTAAGCGTTGAATTAAGCCCGCACGGAATCGATGTCTTGACTACCGCTCCCGGCCCCACCTCAAGCGGGTTTGCCGATCGCGCGAAAATGAAAATGGGAATGGCAATGACTGCGGAATCAGTGGCCATCAACACGCTTAGGAAACTTGGTCGGCGGCACACCGTATTGCCTGGTTTTCTTTCAAAACTTCTGGTCTATATCATGACCGGTTTGCCGAGGTGGGCAAAAGTAAAGATCATGGGCCATGTGATGCATGGCATGGCCAGCACGATTGCCAATACGAAAACGAAATCGGAGCCAATTGCTGATGATGTCACTTAGCACACACCATAGCCTTAAGAGCTACGGCAACGCGAATCGCGTTAAAATAATCGTTGACAAAAAGTCTAGAGTAGGCGGTTCACCAATTGACTTGCCATTCGGATTTGACGTGTACCTTAAAATCATCGGTGATCTTGATGATGAATCCTTTGGGGTGAACCTGACTTGGTATGGTCGAACTTGATTGGACTAATATGTTTCCTTCATCATCCTTTGCCAGGTACTCAATGCTTGCTGAGTCATTCACATCAGGTGCCGTGTATTTGCCTTTCGAAATGATTCCCGTTGAATCACTGACAATAATCTGCTGATCTTGATACATAAAATCTAAGGGGGCGGACGTCTGTCGAGAGGAATCAGATCCGATATCCTCAAACTCGCAAGTCGTATTTCCTTGCACTCCAATAAGTTCAATCTGTTCAATCGCAACGTCAGACTGGTTGATAATTTGAATCGGAAGATTCAACTTGACAGGAGATTGAGGAGAAAAAATTCTCCAGCCTACGAGTATGAAGCCAAACAAGGCCATCGCCAGGCAGGTTAACAGAGTATATCGGGTTCGGCTCATACTATTTTTGCTCACAAAACTCTTATCGCTTCCATGAGTTTTTACCGGATATAATCAATAATACACAAGGGCTTTGTGTTTTGAAATGTTCAACAGCATTCGGAAACAGGATGGGCTGACCCCTTTACTGTCCTTACGATTCTTATTGCGCTTCGTGAATTTCCTTGTCTAGTTCCTGAATCCTTGAAATGATTTCAACAAGCGATTCACCTGTTTTGGTGAGAACATATTCAGTTCTTGGAGGAACTTCAGCAAAAGCATGTTTGTCCAACAAACCATAGGCAGTCAATTTACGAAGTCGTTCTGAAAGAATTTTTGCGGAAATTCCTTCAATACTTCTTTCCAGTGCTCCAGGTCGATTGATGCCCATCCGAATTGCTTCTAAGACGGAAACAGACCATTTGCAGCCGATCACCTGCTCAAGCCGCTCATAAGACTCTCTAGATTTTTTGAGAATTTTTTTACTCATGATAACCTGCAATTTACACCATTTTGTGCCTACCCCACCAAAAAGTGCCTGCTTTTCATCGCCTGCAAGGAACCATATCTTGCCAGTGTTCCAGTTGGGTGGTCCACTGGAATAAAATTTATCATGAGAAAAGGAACATTACAATGAGTACTGCATTATTCTACCACGCCGGATGTCCTGTTTGTGTCGAAGCCGAGCAAAAAGTAGCGGACGCCATTGATCAATCCAGGTACACTGTTGAGGTTGTTCATCTTGGAGAGAACAAAGACCAAATCAGCAGTGCAGAAAAGGCAGGAGTTAAGTCTGTACCCGCTCTTGTCCTTGACGGGATTCCGTTCCATATAAATTTTGGTGCTGATCTTAATGCACTGAAATAGTGATTAATACCGGTCAGAAAATGTAGCTCGGTACCGAAGAGGACAAAAAGGGGGCAGGGACAGAAAATCGATTCCTGCCCCCTTTAATCAATTACCATTGGGGGATCACCTGACAGACCATCAAAAGAATGGCATCATCGGGACCGGAATCGAGTAGTTGTGTCAGTCCTCCCCGGATGATAACCTTGTAGCCGGGTTTGAAGACTTCCACTTCTTTATTAGTTGGAAGTAGGAAACCACAGATGATCTCGTGCTTGTAGGAATTCTTAAAGTAAACGGACCAGCCTCCCTCTTCTTTGACTGCTTTCTCGATCACACCTTCAATTTGAAGCTCGTTCGTTGATTCCGAATAGAGGTCTGCAAGAGTTAACTTTTCCTTACGGGGTTTTCCCAGATTTCGATAACGGTAGATGAACTGGCGTGGATTAGATCGATAGGCTTCAACCAGACGGTCGGGGGAAAAATGAGGAACTCTGCCATACATCTTGGTCGGTGACAGATCCCCGTCAGGCCACTGGGGGGTAATGAGCATAACCTCTTTCAACTCAGGTAGCTCATCGTCTGAACGGTCGGTGACATATTCTCCCAGAACTTTGATTTTCTGTCCCGGCTTGAGATGTGCGAAATCATTTGTGAATTCTGACCGGAGTAAGGCTGAGGTTTTTTGGTCCGTTCCCAATTCGATGCGACTGTTTTCCAGATCGAGGTCTTTGATGGTCCCCAACAGATAGATCAGTTTACCTTCGTGCTTTTCATCTACCTGTTGAGGTTTCGTTGACAGTGCTTTTGACAGTTGCTCCGCAGAAATGTAATCTGGTTTCATCTCACCGGTGACCTCAATGATCCGACACTCTTGTAATTCAGGACCGAACGAAAAATATTTCGGGAAGATCCCCTGGACGATGACCTGCTGGCCAATCACTGCCCGAGTCCAGGGATTGCGCTCCAGTTCGTGCATGTCCAACTTGACCCGCTTTGAATTTGATCCACTGGAGAGGCCATCTAAAAACATCAGACCTCCTCCCGTAAACGCGCGGTGAAATGAGTTCACTTTACCCGTGAGGCGAATTTGCTTACCCGCATATTTTTTCGTTGTTGTTTCTTTGTCGGTCTGGTATTCCTGGGAAAAGTCGGCAGCAGTGAGTGTAAATTCCGGGGCCTGGGAGGCTGTTTCACGCGACTTCGCCTGCGATACCGCATCAGAGGTCACCGATTTTGAACTCGCTGTTTTCGTAATGACAGTTTCCTGCTTCGACTCACTGCTTGAGGAATCAGCATTCTTTTCAGAGCTGCAGCCAGCTAGAACTATCAACACGGGAAATGCAAAGCCGCAGAGACTTTTTTGCAGCAGAGTAGGCATCAGAGCATCCTTTTTCAATAGTACATTATTAGTCAAAACGGTATGGGGTCTGACCCCTTTAATTACTTTGTTGGACCTCGGCAGAGTCATCATCGTCAGCAATGTTGCCATGCAATCTATCCGGGGCGAGCGATTGAAATTCTGGGTCCTTGAAAACCACCGGTCGGCGGGGGCCTCGGTTCAGCAGTAGCTGCGTGACATCGGCACGCGCGTAATGGCCGGCCGGGTCGTTTGCCATCTTGGCGGCAGGAATTTTCGACATTTCGCAATCGGCGATGAGGATTCCCTCTTCGTTATCACCCAGCGGACCTACAATCGTTTCTCCGTTGGGATCGATCACCTGAGAGATCCCTCCGCCGACGCGCAGCAGCCTGCGTTTCTCATCGTCGTCGGCGAGCAGGTCGAGCGTCGCCTGATCACATAGCCCGCCCACATGAATCACAAACGTCTGCGTTTCCAATGCGTAGCTGCGCGAGATAGCAACGCTGGCTTCGCCGCTAAACGAGTACAAGCTTCCTGTATAAAGACAGAAGGCGGGCCAGGCGGCGATGTGGATTTGCTCGTTGAAGCAGTTCATCGCGTACCGAGTGAGTGGCTGCAAGTGCTCCCAGCAATTCAGCGAGCCAACCTGGCCCAGGTCCGTGGGCAAGACGAACAGATCGCTGCCATCACCCTCTCCCCAGATGGTACGCTCCGCATGCGTCGGCTTCAGCTTTCTGCGGTGGCCGATCAATTCTCCCGACGGTGCAATGGTGATCTGGGCCAGGTAGAGACTCCCGCCGGAGAGTTCGGTCAGACCCATCACGACGTAAATCTGATTCTCGCGGGCAGCGTCGCACAATTGCGTGATCGTGTTGCTCGGAATCTTCACTGCGTTGGCATAGAGCTGCTGTGTAAATGGGGCTGAATACATGGGTGATCCCAGATAGATCCACCATGGATAGCCAGGTAACCAGGCCTCGCCGAATGCAATGAGTTGCGCCTTCTGTTGAGCTGCCTCGGCAATGAGGGCCACGGCCTTCTCAGTGGACCGCTCACGGTCTAAGAAAACCGGTGAAGCCTGCGCTGCAGCCAAACGCACCGTCGGATAATGATCACCCATCGAGAGTCCTCCACACGCCGCTACAGCGATAGTTTATGTTGCACCCGCAAATTCTACATCCGAGATCTCGCAAGTTTCAGTAAGACATAACCAGACATAATCAAGAATATACAAACGCATGGAGTTCTGAAAGGTTCAACTGAATGTAGAAATTGTATGGGTTAACTGAATCCTTTAGACCTTTAAGGTCTACAATAATCAATAAGTCAGAAGAGATTCAATAATATAGAATGACTCTACTCAACAATCTGAATAAAATCTTTTGGTTTGAGCCTTGGTTTATGACTTCTGGCAAATCGAACCCCCAAACCTGAATATGATTTTATGCGAGAAATGAAAGTTCGTTTACGAGGATCTCGCAATTCTTTGGTGATACCAAATTCACCTTTAATTACCTCATAACTTCCACCTCGAACAATACCATGAGGTAGTTCAAAAACTTTAACTACATTATTAATCGATTGAAAAGTTTGATACGGATAGGGAAAAGATTTAGGAGAGCCGGGTACTTGGCTGATAGTCCATTCCGCTACGTTGGAACAGAGGCCAAAAACAGGGGGTGTCGTTGAGAGCTGATCAACGCTTGGTTGACCCACTGGATGAAACATTTTTAGGCTAGCTTGCTCCTGATCAGTCAGGTTGATATCCCATGGGAATTCTTTAGCTCTCCTATAAGTAGCCGCATATTCAAATTCATATTCCGAAAGTAATCGCTTTCCCGCCTTTTCAGCGAGATGAACCGCCATATCAAAAGTTAGAACAGCAGGCATTTGTGGGTCGTTACTTTTACGAATCGGATGGAGAGGCTTTGTGTCTGAAAGATAAAGATAGTCCTTTTCAGTCAACTCAGCCGTATCAATCCAAAAATCAGGTATCTTTCGATAATGGAAGTGTTTGTCAGTGAGATTACCTACTGGAAATCGATCATTTCCTTTGAGAAATGCCATTCCAGCCCATGCCATTCCACTGTCAACAGTTTTATTAGGTATTTCAATTTCAATAAGTCTTATACGGTTTGGGTCTATTCTATCTCTCTCATAATAAAGGTGGTTATATTTTCTAAGTCCTGGAAGCCATTTCTTACTTGATTCAGGGACGTGTCGGTATACCTCTTGAAAGCGATTTTGGTCAAGATAAGCAACTACTAGATAATCACCAGGTTCTAGCGGCAGCATTACAGGTGAGGTCATCTTTGCATGAATGATTTGTTCGGGCAGAGGCTGCCCCGTTTTTTTACTAAGAGGTATAAAAGCAACCTTAGCACCTTCAGGTTTAGTATTTATGGTCACAAGAGGAAGCTTTGCTAAAACAGGCTCTGGAGAAATAAGTTGTAAAACGGAGGGTGTTAAAAGAAACAGAATGCAACTAGCTAAAGCAGCAACTAGTGGTCTCTGTTTGATTTTTCGCCAGAGTCGTCCTAACACAGAAACACGCCGCGACTGAATCGGTTCATTATCGAGAAAGCGTTTCAAATCCGCGGCCATCTCACTCGCGGTTTGATAGCGATCTCGTTTTTGTTTGGAAATGGCTTTGAGACAGATGGTCTCCAGATCGTGGGGAATGGATGCTTCAATCTTTCGGGGAGCAACCGGTTCCTTATTCAGAATTTGCTGCAGGACTTCATGTGGTTCTCCCTCAAAGGGGATCTGCCTTGTCAAGATGCGGTAAAGAATGGCACCCAGCGAGTAGATATCAGAATGCCCTTCGATTTCAGAAGATTTTCCTCTAGCCTGTTCGGGGCTCATATAAGCCAAAGTTCCGAGGACGGTGCCGGAATGAGCCAGGCTGGCGGTGATGTCGATGCGCTTCGCCAATCCAAAATCGGTAATATGTGGTTGGCCCGCTTCATCAATCAGAATATTGCTTGGTTTGAGGTCGCGATGAACGACTCCTTGTTGATGGGCGTGTTCCAGTCCCTCTGCTAATGCCAGGCAGATTTGGGCTGCTTGTTCGAAGGTCGGAGTCTGTTTGTTTAAAAGTACGCGTAGAGTCTCTCCTTTAATAAACTTGAAAACAATATAGCCGCGACCCTCAATTTGCCCGGAACTATAGACGGGAACAATATTCGGATGATGTAGCTTCGCAGCCGCCTGTGCTTCGTGGAGAAACAGTTCAATCTGCTGTTTCCCCTCCAATCTGTTGGAAGGCAGTTTCACGGCGACCTGGCGTTTCAGTTCCAGATCCCAGGCTTTCCAGACCGTACCAAAAGCACCGAACCCCACTCGTTCGAGTAATTCGATATCGCCGATTTTCGAGGGGACTTCTGCAAAGTCCTTTCCTATAGAAGAAAAATCATTCACGTGTGTTAATAGCACATCGGAGTAATCGGGGAATAACGAAACGTATTCCTCCGCAGAGGGTGTTTCTCCCTGGTTTAACCGGTAAGCACAATCGAGCCGCACCAACTCAACAAGCAGCGCTGAGCGGGACTGTTCTTCCATCCGAGATAAATAATCAGCGATTTTCGGATGGCCCTCTGATTTCCAGGCAGACTCAAACTCATCACAAATCAAATCAATCTGATTTGCTGTAAACGAATCCTCATCTGGTGGCCAGCCTGAATCGGGAGAATTCATTACGCCAACTCTTTCGACCATGCAGCGCGGATCAGCCGCAATTTTCGCGTGACAGTCGGAATAGAAATCTCCAACTGTTCGCTGATTTCCTGACTTGTATATCCTTCTAATCTAAGAACCGCAATTTCGCGTAATCGATCATCACGTAATATGGATAATAAATGTTCGTATTCTTCCTGAAGAATCGCCAGATACTCAGGAGTCGGCTCTTCAGAGATTAATTGTTCAAAAGTGTAACCAGAGTCCTCATCATTATTTATCGACTTTGGAGTACTGTTGCCACCTCGTTTGAGGGCGGTTTCTCTACGAATATGACTGGCAACTTTTTGTTTTGTGAGTGCTAAAAAAAGCCACCACAGTGCGCTTCGATCATGCAAATTCTGGAAGCGACCTTCCTGGGCACCACGCCAGAGACTTTCAAAGACAGAAACCGCAATGTCTTCCGCTTCAAGGCTCCCTGGTGGGCAATTTCGAATCCGCGCCTCGGCTTGATCTACGAGCTTGGTAAAGTACCGCTTCCAGAGTTTCTGAGCGGCATCAGCCTCCCCTTTTTTCAAAGCTTTGATCCAAGCTGTGACAGATAAGGATTCCTGTTCTTCCATCATGATGGCCCGTCTGATGTCAATTGAAGTTAAATCATTGAAGCAACTTACACTCGCAAGTCTCCTATCCTACCCGAGTTTTGAAGGCAATTTCCAGCTTTATCACGAAATGACACGAGGTTTTCTACGAGCTTTAGGAGCCGTCTATTGGAAGAACTTTTGAAAAAAAGAAATTGAACTGTTTTCCCTCAAGTTTGTGATTCAGAAGCAGCTTCAATTGCGGTTCACCTGATAAGTGGTGAATGCAACCATTTCCAAAGAGATAAGACTTTGACTTTTTTTACTCTGAGTATTGTTCTGTTCCAGGAGGTTTACTAATGAAGTTTACTCGTATCTGTACCTTGTTTGCTGTAGCAGCATTAATGTGTACTCCTTTGGGATCTACACCGACTTATGCTCAAGAAAACCTTGAGACACAAACTAAAGTCGACAAATTTTACAATCTTTATAAAAAAGAAGAGCAAGTTTTATGTGGTTATCAACCGGGTAGGGCGGAACAGGCTCGTGCAGCGATTCCCCAAAACTGGGAAATAATTGAAGACTATACTGATGGGAATTTTTTCGTCTGTAAGCGTCCAGCAGAGATGAAGCGTGAATCGATTGCAAATCTTGTTAGCACTCCTTCGATTCGTTATGTAGAACCGAACGCGATTATTTCTCTAGATCCTCCTGACGCAGAAAAACAGGCAGCGCAATCTAAACAGGGAGCTCATCACCCTTATCACAAACCTTATCAGTGTAAGCCCAACGATCCTAAAATGGACCAGCTCTGGGGTATGAAAAATATCCACGCACCACAAGCATGGTGCTGTGTTCAAAATTCAAATGTCATTGTTGCTGTCATTGATACAGGAGTCGATTACAAGCACGAAGATCTCGCCAAAAATATTTGGACCAATACCGGTGAAATTCCCGGCGATGGAATCGACAATGACAATAATGGATTTATTGACGATGTGCACGGATATGACTTCGTTAATAATGACGGTGATCCAATGGATGACAATGACCATGGGACTCATGTAGCAGGGACTATCGGGGCCGTTGGTAACAACGGCAAAGGTGTTGTTGGTGTCAATTGGTGTGCCCAGATCATGGCAGTGAAATTTCTAAATAAGAATGGGTCAGGTTTTCTTTCCGATGCAATTAAAGCCATCGCTTATGCGCGAGAAAATGGAGCTTGGGTTTTAAACAACAGTTGGGGAGGCGGCGGCTATTATCAAGCAATGGCAGATGAAATCACCAGAGTTGAAAAAGCACATTTGCTATTTGTAGCAGCCGCAGGTAACTGGGGACTCAACACCGATCGGTTTCGACATTTTCCTTCTTCTTACTTGCACCCAAACATCATTTCAGTTGCTTCGATTAATCGCTGGGATAGATTGTCATATTTCAGCAACTACGGTAAATATTCAGTCGATATCGCTGCTCCCGGTAGTTCTATTCTGAGTACATTACCAGGGAACAGATATGGCCGACTAAGTGGAACTTCGATGGCAACTCCTCATGTTGCTGGAGCTGCTGCGTTACTGTGGTGTCACCCTGATTATCGCTGTTCATCCTGGAAAGTCATCAAGAAAAAACTGATGTGTAATGCGCGTCCACTTGACTCTTTAAAAGGCAAATGTCTGACAGAGGGGACTCTGGATATTAGTTTTCTCTGTCCGCCTTGCCATTGCTCATGTCATCAACACTATCACTGGAATTGTCACAAGCACTACCACTGCCATGACTACGATTGTTACCATCAGAATCACGGGCACCATTTGTGTCGGTAGCGAATCATCATATAGTTGATATGACGGACAAGTATCGAAAAGAATATTTTTTATCTGAGTAAATGCTCTCCGTCTTTCAACTGTTAATAAAAGTACTGTGAGACCAACATCGTCCGCCGTCTGAAAATGTCAGATTTGAATAATTGTTATCTACACCTAAAAGTTAAGGGCAGAATCTTTCTTCAGGAGTTCCGAAGAATGAATTTATTCATCTTATGTGGGGCAATCGTCTCATTTCATTGTCAGGATATTACTGAAAAGCAAAATTATATCAGGATTGAAATGGTAGGACAGATTTCTAAGAAAAACCAGCTTTACGTTTTCAAGTCGAATGGACTTGACTGGCCGCTACGGGTTCAATCTACCAAATTAAAGATGCTCATCACTCAATTCGAAAAAATGCCGGTTCAGGTTGTGGTGGAATTAAAATCTTCACAACATCCTCACAACAAACACAAAGGTCATTCATCGGATTCCTCCAATCAAAAAGACAATAAAACAGTTCAAGTCCCAGAAACATGGCAATGCACTCTCATTTCTCTCAAGAAGACTTCGAATCAGTTTGATTCGAAAAAAAACAAAGTTGAGGTTTTGGGAATTTTGCAAACAGGAGTCGTTGCCATTGGTGGTGAAACAACGGGTGTGCTGATAAAAGCAAATGGAATTTTCTGGGAAGTTGATCCGGGCAGCAACATAAAACTTGCAAAACAAATGTCCCTGTTCAACCAGAAACGAGTTCTGGTGAAAGGTAGCTTGACATCCAGGCAATCTCTTGAAAAAGGAACGCGTTGGATCTGTCAGGCAACCAGTATTGTACTATTCCACAAAAATAAGAAATCTTTACCCCCTAATGGTGGACTAGACAACTAAAGCGTATGAGTGATAATCGAATATGGTTTCAACTGACCGAGATGACGCGCAGGCGAAATAGATCTATTGCTTAAATAGTTCGTAAAACGTACGGGAAAACGGTTCAGTTCGATTGCTTCGGTATCTGTTAGTGCAATACTAAAGTCATCGAACACTAAATCATGTTATTGGTGTCATCAATGAGGTTGGTGCGATCGCTGCCAGTGCGAGATGAAGCCCAAACTCTGTAAAGCCCCTGCTCCAAAATAGGGGCGTTGTAGAAATCTTAACCCTGAAGTGGTGATAGCGTACGTTTATTTGGTCCGTACCAAAACGCGTAGTCGTTTTACGTCATACTGCGATGCGTTTGAGGTGAAGGTCCAGTCGCGTGTTCTGCCGGTACTGTTGCCGATGCCGATGTCTGCATTGGGGCCTCTTTTCCATTGATTAATGGCGAAGATCGTTTGCTTTGCTTCATAATTGTGGACCTGCATACAACCATAGCCATTAACGGGTGGGCCTGTTTCATCGCCGAAGTCCCAGAGGCGGGAACTGGCGTTGGGAATGCTCATCGAATTGTTGGGGCCATAGTTGTTAGGCCAGAATTCAATGTTGCCGCCTGTCAAACCAGTGCCTGTCTTGATGCCGCTTACATTGGAGATAATATTTAAGTTGTCCACCTTTGTTTGAAAATTTGCTTTGCTGCTGAAAGTGGGGATACCAATTTTGGTAACATCATCGGTGAAGGCATCCATTGAGACATAGACGTACTGCGTCTCCTTGCCGATTTTTTGCAGCTCCAGAAAGTAGGCAATCCTGTCGAACGGACTCTTGAAGTCCTGGCTTGCATCATGAGTGTACTTGATCTGCTGACCTAGGTTTTTCAAATCGAGGTCGTAAAGCAGTTTGTACTCCTTTGCTTCATCGACCTTGAGAGATAACCAATCGCGCTCCGGCACCTTGCCTGCACGGAACGGAACAGCCGGCAAACCTTCCTTGTTCGCTAAGTTGGGTTCAGCCAGTTTGTGCCAGGCGAATCGCATTGCAGCTGCTTTTTTGACTTTGGGTGAGGAAAGAACGACGGAGTCGCCGTCAATGACCGCTTTGGCCGGGACGAAGTCGGTGTTTTCACCAATGATCTCGAACAAACTAAGCGGTTTATTATCGCGAGACTCAAGTCCGCTACCCACATGATCGAAGGTCACACGTAGTTTCGCACCTTCTTTCTTCAACGACTTAAATACCGGTCCTGAATGGACCACGTCTTTGTGGCCATACGTCTTGGCGAGCGCGATCAACGCAAGGCGTTTCCCGACATCCTGTTTGTTTTTGGGATGGATATCCTGCAGGTTACCGATGTCATGAATGACCGCTTGACCTGTGTTCGGAATCTCAAGTGCTTTATTTTGCGCCTCCCAGAAGACAGGGAGGATGCTGGGCGATTCGCTTCCATATTGAAACGGTGCAATTTGAACATAGAGGAAAGGGAATTCGCCCTGATTCCAGACTTCGCGCCAACCACCGATCAATGCTTTCATTTTATCGTAGTAAAGCATTCCCTCGCGATGGTTCGATTCCCCCTGATACCAGATAGCGCCTCGCATTGCGAAGGGAACCAGGGGATGAATCATGCCGTTATAAAGTGTGGTTGGGGAGCCGGGACTAGTCAGTGGCTGAATGGCGGTGGGATACTTAGGAGGAGGGGTTAATGGCGTCTTATCTTTGAGTGCCGTGTTTGCTTGTGCCAGCCATTTTTCGAGACCTTGAAGATAAGTACTTAGCGTTGATTGATACGAGGCGTTGGCCGGGTCCGTCAATTGTACCTGTTTCAGGATGTCGCTGAGGTTGGGCACAGCCGCAAAACCGCAGGGGGGTGTCCAGGGTTCGATTCGCGTCCCACCCCAGGAAGAGTTGATCAGTCCAATGGGGACATCAAGATCTTTGTGTAACTTGCGACCAAAGAAATAGCCCACTGCGGTGTAGTTGCCCACCGTATCTGGCGAACAAACGGTCCATTCGGCTTCAACATCATTTTGAGGGAAGCCGTTGGGACGTTTGGGAATTTTGATGTGACGAATTTTTCCATATTTGGCTGTTGCTTTTTCTTTTTCGAAGTCATTCGATCTGGAGACCGTCCATTCCATATTCGACTGACCCGAGCAAAGCCACACTTCACCAATCAGCACATCGGAAAGCGTGATCGTATTCATTCCTTTGACATTTAAGGTGACCGGATCACCGACTTTCTGTGTGGGGAGTTTGACCATCCACTTCCCTTTGTCATCGGCGATTGCGGAACTGATAGAACCACCCAGTTCCACTGTAACCATTTCACCCGGATCAGCCCAACCCCAGACAGGAATGGGTTGATCGCGTTGCAAGACCATGTGATTGCCAAAAATATGTGGCAGACGGACTTCCGCCTGGCTCATCGTTGTGATGCAGAACAGGGTCAAGCAGGTAACAGCGAGCAGGGAGACTCGTTTCAATTTCATGGTGTTCTCTTTTGGTTTAGAGGATTTTGAGATTGGGCAACAACAGGCAACTAAAAAGGAATGATCACGATCCTATAGCACCATGATTCACAAGTACCTTGCACTACGCAAGAGAAACAAGAAGTAACCGTAAATTTTTTTTGTGACATAAAACGAGCAGTCAAATAAAAAACTTGTCCGTTCTACAAAATCGATTAATATGGAAGCATCAGCATGATTAAATCGCATGTTAACGATGCTTAAATTTCTTAAATGGGAGTGATAAATATGAATAGTGAAGCGTCACCCCAGGACAACACAACTCAACCACGCTTTCGCTGGAAACGCCTCATTCCGATCCTACTGATCCTGGTATTACTGGGACTCAGTATTGTATGGAAGTATGACTTACTTTCCTCATCAAAACCTGGTGCGCGGGAAAACGCAATCATGGTGATCGCACCCTATCGGTATCAGGGAACATGGGTGTTTGATGACGCTTCCGTTGGCCTGGCACGTGAACCGTTTGTGGCCGGTGTCCCAGAAATGATTGATGTAATTGTCAAAGATATTCCGAGTGCCGATGATGGTTTTCGACTTTTATTTTCCGCGAAAGCGTTTCCCGGCTATCAGAAAAAATTAGTCTGGTTACGTGGAGATTCTGGCGGGAACTATTATCGGTTCGAAGATGATCCTATGGAAGGGTGGATCTGCCCGGCGATGTTCAAGTACTATTCCACCGCACCGAAAGAACTCTACGTTAAAGCAGAGTCGAAAAGCTGACTGTTTTCTTGGTTTACTGCTTTGGTTAGAAAACAAGACAATTACGCAATGATTTTGTCAATGACCTTACCATGCACGTCGGTCAGTCGGAAGTCACGGCCCGCAAATCGATAAGTCAAACGTTCATGATCGATACCAAGCAGGTGCAGCATCGTGGCGTGCAGATCGTGTGCAGAGACCGGGTTTTCGACAGCGCGGAATCCAAAGTCATCAGTGGCACCGTAGATCGTACCTCCTTTGATGCCACCACCGGCAAGCCACAGAGAAAAGCCCCAGTGATTATGGTCGCGGCCTTGTGCTGCCCCAGAACCATTCGTACCCATTTCCACCGAGGGGGTTCGACCAAATTCTCCCGTACAGAGAATGAGTGTTTCGTCGAGGAGTCCTCGTTGTTTAAGGTCGATAATTAAGGCAGCCAGACCTTGATCGCATTCGCCGGCCACTTTGCGATGGCTGGCATTGATATTCGAGTGACTGTCCCACGGTTGCATGTTGCCGTGCCAGGTTTGTACGAAGCGCACGCCACGTTCAATTAGTCGTCGCGCCATCAGCAATTGGCGATTCTGTGGGCCCTCTCCATAGAGCTCAAGAACGTGTTTGGGTTCCTGCTGGACATCAAAGGCGTCTGTCGCTTCAATTTGCATGCGATATGCGAGTTCAAAAGACCGAATACGGGCTTCCAGCGCCACTTCATTGGGACGATTCGCGAGATGACGATCGTTCATTTTTTGTAATAAGTCGAATTGAGATTTCTGTTCTTGTGGCGTAAGACGATCGTTGTGCACGTATTCAATCAGTTGCTTTGGATCGGTTTTCGAAGTATCGACATAAGTGCCTTGATAAACGCCAGGCAGAAATGCCGAACGCCAGTTACCGGCACCACCGACGGGAAGCCCTCCGGGACAGAGCGCGATGAATCCCGGTAAATTCTGATTCTCCGAACCCATGCCCCAGGTCAGCCACGAGCCGAAGCTCGGACGTACCAGACGTTGGTCGCCCGTATTCATCAGCATGAGAGACATCTCATGATTAGGCAGTTCAACGTGCATCGATCTAATCACAGCCATTTCATCTACGCATTTCGATAGATGAGGGAAGATCTCGCTGATGGGAATCCCACTTTTTCCATGCTGTTTAAATTGAAACGGGGAAGGCAGGGCAACACCAGTTTTTCGTTCGGTTTGCAGATTGTCAAAAGGCAGCATCTGTCCGCCACGCTTTGTCAGTTCCGGTTTCGGGTCCAGTGTGTCAACTTGCGACATGCCGCCATTGAGAAAAACATGAATTACATGTTTGGCTTTACCGACAAAATGCGGTGCTGAACCAGCAGCAAGACTATCTCGACCGAGGAGATGAGCCAGTGCCAAAGAGCCGATTCCCATTCCGCTACGTTGCAAAAATTGACGACGGGAAAAGTGTTGTTGATCGTACATAGGATTAATCCACGAAAACAAATTCGTTGGCAGCGAGCAAAACATGTGCCAGTCTTTGCCACGGGTTGGTTTTTGACTTTTCTTTTTGAGATCGAATGTAATTGAGTGCGAGTTCTACTTCCTGCGGTTCCGGGGATCGGGAGTAAGTGCGCTGATAGAGTAATCGTACTCGTTTCTCGTCAGTTTTTGTGGATACGATTTCCTTTAGAGAGGCGAGCGCCACAGCACGGTCTTGAATAAAACTGGAATTCAGTGCGAACAATGTTTGCTGAGGAACGTTCGTTTCCGGACGCTTGGCAGTACACGCATTAGGATTCGCTCCGTCGAAGGTGCTCGCCATGCTGGATACAATATCGCGGTTTACGAATGCGTAGACACTGCGACGCGGAACCACTGGTTTGGAGAGCAAGTTGAAGGGGCGGCCACCTCTTTGGGTATCGAGTTCGCCAGATACCAGTAACATTGAATCCCGCATGGCTTCCATCTCAAGCCTGCGTCGAGGCATTCTCCAGAGTAGTTTGTTTTCGGGGTCTTTGATGCGGGCTTCACTATTTTCAATGGCCGCTTGTTGATATACGGCAGTCAGCATGATCTGTCGATGTAGTTTTTTTATTGACCAGCCCTCTTCCAGAAATTTTGTCGCCAGATAATCCAGTAGTTGAGGGTGCGTAGGTTGCTGACCGCGCGTGCCAAAGTCATCGGGTGTGCGTACGAGGCCACGGCCAAAATGATGTTGCCAGACCCAATTCACGATTACGCGTCGCGTTAACGGATTAGCCGGATCTACTATCGATTGGGCCAGTCCGAGTCTCTGCTTCCCTGGGAGAAATGGATTAGAATTCGGTGCCGATAATGCACTCAGGAATCGTGCCTGAACCGGATTTCCCCGATCGATAGGATTTCCCCTGCGAAATACATAAAACTCGTCAGTGAGTTTTTTCTCACGGAGTGTCATTGCTCGCGGCGGTGAACCGGGAGATGTCAGATGCAGGTTATCAATGGCGCCTTTGCGTCCTCTCACGTTGTCTCGAATTGGTCGATTGAGAAGAGTCATTGCAATTTCATCTGTCATTGCTGTTGGAGTATTTGGTGCGTATAAGTGTTTTCTTAGTTGTCGGTTGACCGGACTGTTCGCAGTGAGGTGACGAGGATCTTCATCGGGAACAACTTTAGCACCAGTGCTTGCTTCAAGCGAAGTTCCTGTTAATACTTTTAACCATTGCTGATGTACCTCAGCGAAGAGTTTGCCATACACGTCGGCAACTTCGAGCAGAGACTCTGGTTTCTGTCTGGTAACAGAATCTAACACGCGCGGATTCCAGCGGGGGGCGTTCGCAGTGAGTTTCTGCATGGCCGGTTGTTTAGCCGGATCCCCATTCTCTTTAGAAAGTGACTCAATCAATGCCAAGCATTGATCACGGAAGTTTTTTGAATCAAGACGCGATAACCGATGCCATGGCCCAAACACAGGATCATTTTCGGCCAGTTTTTCCAGGTAGTTTCGCCAGCGATTCAACACAAGTGGTCGCAGGTCATCGGTACGGTATGAGAGAAAAACCGCCGATAAGTCTTGCTCGGGAGTTTGTTTTGCGAGCTCACGAAGATAGAGACCGACCTGCATTCGTAGTCGGCCGCGCATAATGGTACTTTGCTCGCGAACCATATCATCATGCTGTTCCTGACGTTGAGACAGTGCAGCTTGGTAACCACGATATGCTTTCGTATCGGGTGCCTGACCAATGATCGGCTGCCTTTGTGGCAAACGACTGCTGCCCAATGTGGCATAGAGCGAATAATAATCGTCTGTGGGAATCGAATCGTATTTGTGGTCATGACATCGCGCGCAGGCAACCGTCAGACCCAGCAGCCCGCGTGTCACAACGTCGATCTGATCATCAATTGTGTCATGCGGGTTCCGGAACTGCATGCCCACTGTCAGAAACCCGAGTGCTGCCAAAGCCGGATCATTTTCTTTCAGGCCTAACTGGTCAGCGGCAAGCTGCTCTGTCACAAAGCGGTTATAGGGAATGTCTGCGTTCAACGCACGAATCACATAGTCACGATAAGTATAGGAAAAGGGGAACTTCTTAAATCCAATGGCGCTTCCGCCGTATGTATCAGCATATCGTGCAATATCGAGCCAGTGTCGACCCCATCGTTCACCATATTGGGGAGAGTCAAGCAGCCGGTCGATAACTTTTTCAAACGCCTGTGGAGACTTGTCATTCACGAAGGCTGTCACTTCGTCCCATGTTGGTGGAAGTCCTATGAGGTCAAACGTGGCGCGGCGAATCAGTTGCCGTCGGTTGATGGGGGGGGACAATTCCAGTCCCTGAGCTTTCAACCGCACCAGAATGAAACGATCAATGTCTGTGATCGTTCTGTTGTCGGCTTGCGGAAGTTTTGGCTTTTTAATGGGCTCAAACGCCCAGTGATCCTGGAAGGGAGCCCCTTCCTGAATCCATTGTTCCACAAGTTTGATCTGCGCAGCACTCAACGATTTGCCTGTCTCAGTCGGTGGCATACGCAGGTCGGGGTCCTTTGAGATTATACGCTGGAACAGTTCACTTTCATGAGGCTTCTCTGGGACGATCGCGGACTCCTTTGCGGCTGATTCCCTATCCAGTCGCAAATCAGCTTGACGATCACCGGCATCTGGTCCATGACAGTGCAAACAGTATTCGGCCAAAATGGGGCGAATGTGTTCATTGAACCGCACCTCTGTAGCAAAACAGATGCATGTCTGAAAGAAGAGGACCAGTGTTAAAGAGCTGATGAGTACAGTGAATGACAGTCTGCGTTGATTCAGCATGGCAACCCTTCTTTCTCAGCGTCTGTCTGGATGAATTCATCTTCCGTTTCCGAGTCTAGTGAAAAGTATGCTTGCAGCCCGCTGGTATGCTGGCGCATCACCTGTTCCGCATGGTCAGGGTCACTAGATTGTAAAGCAGCAAGCAGCAGTCGGTGACCATCGGTCGTTACTTCAGATGTCTGCGCAGTGATGGCGCTGTGTCGACGATGCATGCCTGCGAGCCATAGCTCCAATTGCGGGCGTAGTGTATGCCAGGCTGCCATCAAACGGGAATTGCAAGCAGCCCGGATGATCTCTTCATGAAAGGCAATGTCGAGATGTGTCAGTTTTAATAAGTCGCTCTCTTGCTCGGTTTGACGAATGTTCTCTTCAATGGCGGCAACGGCTTCTTCTGTGAGACGCAGACAAGCCAATCTGATTGCAGCCAATTCGAGTGCTTGTCGAAATTCGAGAATTTCATGCGCATCGGCCAGGGTCAGCTTCCGAACAATGGCCGTACCTCGGTCGTCGAATTCAAGCAGCCCTTCACCTGCTAATTGGAATTTTGCCTTACGCACAGAGGCACGGCTGACGCCAAGTTGTGTTGCCACTTGTGCCTCAGCCAATGCCGCTCCTGGCGCTAATGTGCCTGACAAGATCGCCTCTCGCAGTTGCTTTTCGACATCGTCGCTAATCAACTGTTTTTGGATCTTGCGAAGGGGGATTTCGGTATTTGATGGGGGGGATTGTTGATTTAGCATATTTTTAGATTAAATAGTCGACGGTCGACCGTCAACTAATAAACAAATAATTGTTTGTTTATGTTATGATTTAAGAGTCCCATACGATTACTGTGCCTGGTAGTGGTTAAGAATGATTCATTTCCAAGGAGTTAACTAAGTTATGATCAAAAAAGTAATTTTGCTTGGCAGAAAGGGATGAAGTTGGCTCGATTTTTTGTTCTGAGCTGAGAGAACTCTTTTAAAGCCTCGAGAGTATCTGCTTGTCCCTTCGAATAGACTGGTACGATCAAGACGAAATCGAACAGGTCATTCTTTAATGATTATTTGGATTATGATAGCAGTGATTCTCCTATGATTTCCTCTTACTGTTTGACATGAAACGGGTCAGGTTGCTTGTTTTAAGGGGTCTTTATAGGCAACAGCTATAGAGCGCGGTAACGCAATTCGTAAATAAGGACTAAGTGCCTGTTGTGCTTGATTTTATTGGAGAAACTCCCCTGTTTCACTTGGTTTTCGAGTGGGAATTGGCTTAGAATCTCTCACTAAGTAAGTCAAACGGGTAGAGCGTGCGCGCAATTTGTGTGTTCGAACTCTTTCGTAACCTAAATATTAGACACCCTGAATTTGAAACTGAAGCACTAAGTTGACGATAGTTTGTGTTGAGGTAACAGCAGGGTAACAGGCATTGCAAACGCAGCTTGAGAATATGAAATAAGGTAGGGCAATGGCAAAAAACGAGGTCCCGAAAGGCGAGCCTTTCGATCTGGAAAAACTTCAATCTCTGTTTGAAATGATGGAAAAACATGGGCTGACTGAAGTCAATCTGAAGCGTGGCGATGAAAACTGGAAACTACGTCGCGGTCCGCAGGAGACAATTTCAATGGTTCCTGCCGCAGCAATGCAACATCAGATTCCTCAACAACCAATTGCGGCGCCCGCACCGGCTGCTCCATCAGCTCCGCAGGCCCAACCTCAGCCACAGGAAGCAACTCCTTCTGCTGAATCAGGACCTGTGATTAAGAGTCCGACCGTGGGAACATTCTATGCATCGCCTACTCCCGATGATCCCGCTTTTGTAAGCATTGGATCAAAGGTAAATGCAGAGACGATTGTCTGTATTGTGGAAGCGATGAAAGTGTTTAATCAAATTCCAGCAGAGATGAATGGGACCATTACTGAGATTTTGGTGAAGGATGGGGAAGCCGTCGAATTCGGCCAGCCTCTATTCCGAGTCTCTCAAGGCTGATGCCTGTTTTATCAAATGGTTGTAATGTCGTTGTCAAAAATGATGACACATCGAAAATCAGAAGTAGAGTCCTTTTACCAAGTCATAAAACATGTTTCAAAGAATACTGGTAGCCAACCGAGGAGAGATCGCACTCAGGGTCATTCGTGCCTGTCGCGAGATGGGTATTGAGACTGTCGCGGTTTTTAGTGAAGCAGATCGGGATGCCCACTATCTTTCCCTTGCGGATGAAGCGATTTGCATAGGCCCTCCTGCCGCAACAGACAGTTATCTGATGATTAATCGAATTATCAGTGCCGCTGAAATTGGTAACGTTCAGGCAATTCATCCCGGATATGGTTTTTTAGCAGAGAATGCGCACTTTGCTGAAGTCTGTCGTAGTTGCAACATTGAATTTATTGGCCCGCCTCATGAAGCCATGGCGAAGCTGGGAGATAAAGTTTCTGCCCGGGAAATTGCAAAAGCGGCCAACGTGCATTTATCGCCGGGAACGGAAGGGCTGGTGACCGATGAATCCGAAGCGCTTCAAGTCGCAAAGGAAATCGGTTATCCGGTGTTGATCAAGGCGACTGCTGGCGGTGGTGGTAAAGGGATGCGGGTAGCCCGCAATGATATTTCTTTGAAAGCGGGCTTGAAAGCAGCGGCAGCTGAAGCAGAAGCGGCTTTCAAAAATGGCGGCGTTTACATCGAAAAATATATCGAGAATCCCAGGCACGTCGAAGTGCAGATTATGGCGGACAACCATGGGAATGTCGTCCACATCTGGGAGCGTGATTGCAGTTTACAACGGCGTCACCAAAAGCTGGTAGAAGAGAGCCCCGCTCCCAACTTACCGCATTCGGTGCGTGAAGACATTTGTAAAGCTGCCTGTCGTTTGATTGAGTCAGCCGGATATACCAATGCGGGTACTGTTGAGTTTCTCGTTGGTCCTGATAATCAGTTTTATTTTATTGAAGTCAATGCCCGGATTCAGGTTGAGCATCCAGTCAGTGAATTGATTTCTGGTGTCGACTTAATTCAACAGCAGATTCGTGTTGCCGCCGGTGAAAAACTCGATCTCAAACAGAAGAACATTTCGTGTAATGGTTCGGCCATTGAATTGCGTATTAATGCAGAAGATCCTGATAATGATTTTCGCGGGTCACCCGGAAAAATTACAAAGCTGCGAGTGCCGGCTGGGCCAGGTGTCCGGTTTGACTCACATATTTATGAGGGGTACACTGTCGGCCCTTATTATGATTCTCTGGTTGGAAAACTCATTGTACATCGACCGACTCGCGAAGAGTCTTTAGCGTGTATGAGGCGTTGTCTGGATGAGTTCGTCATTGAAGGAATCAAAACGACGATCCCCCTGGCGAAAAAAATCTTTAATCACTCGGCCTTTATTGAAGGTAAAGTCGATACTACGTTTATCGAACGTACCTGGTAAAAAATGTCGAATGATGAAAGCGATATAAAAACCAATCGTTTTGTATTGTAACAGGCTCTCAAGATCTGACGTTCGCGGGTCTGAATCGAGCCCCCTGCCGGCAAAACAAATTGGTTCCAAAGGCGAAAGTTCGCTCATTTCAATGTTGTGTTGTAAGGTACATTTTATAAGCCATTCCCTTAAGAAGCGGCTTTACTTTTTAACGAAACAGGTACAGGTAGACTAATGAAAGTAGGTATTTTAACAGGTGGCGGAGACTGTCCCGGATTGAATCCCGTGATCCGTGGCGCGGTACGCGTAATCTGCAATGCAGGTGGCGAAGTGTACGGCTTACTGGAAGGCTGGCGGGGTGCCATTGAAGGAAACTACATCGAACTCACTTCAGAAAATACAGATGACATCATCTTCAAAGGGGGAACGATTCTGGGGTCCTCCCGCACCAATCCTTACAAAAATGCGGAAGTTGATGTTCCCAAAGTGAGAGCGACTTTTGAGAACCTGGGGCTCGATTGTCTGATTGCCATCGGGGGCGATGACACGTTGGGCGTCGCCAGCAAGCTTTGGAGTGAACACAAACTGCCCGTGATTGGCTGTCCAAAGACCATCGATAACGACCTCAGTTCAACCGATGTGACGTTCGGTTTTGATACTTCGATCAATATTGTGATGGAAGCAGTTGACCGTTTGCGTACAACTGCAGAATCACATCGACGTGTCATGGTGGTAGAAACTATGGGACGCCATGCCGGCTGGATCGCTCTGTTCTCTGGCTTGGCAACAGCCGCTGACTATACTCTGGTCCCGGAAGTCGAAATCGACATGGACCGTATGATTGAAGTTTTGAAAAGACGTCGTGCCAACGGAAAAATGTATGGCATCGTGATTGTCAGTGAAGGTGCACAGTTTAGTGCCGAAGAAGGTGTCACCACACAGGATGGTGAAGTCGATGATTTCGGTCATGTGAAACTGGGAGGCATTGGCGAAACCGTTGCCAAGCTGATCGAAGAACGGACCGGTTTCGAAACCCGTCATGTGACACTGGGACACCTGCAACGTGGTGGTTCACCCAGTGCCTATGACCGTGTGCTTGGAACACGCTGTGGTGTGCACGCGGGCTGGCTGGCATTGAAGCATCATTTCGGTTACATGGTTGCTTTGCGCGGGACTCAGGTTGTGCCCGTTGCACTGGCAGACGCAGTCGGCGAAATGCGCGCTCTGGAACCGAATTTCCTCGAAGAAGCAGAAGTCTTCCTGCAATAATCGTTTCGGTTCGATACAAATCAAAGAAACTAATGGAGTGTCATTTTTGAATTTTGGGGTGATGGAGATCACGGGAGTGCGACAACGGAGCACGTAACCAACACTCCCAGCCCTCAATTTCAAGCTTGACAAAGCACCCGGCGCTGGAAACAGCGCCTTTTTTTATGTCATATTCAGAGTGCTCTGAACAACAAAGGTTGAACTGTCATTCCCGCATCCGCAGAATGAATTACTAAACAATGTTATCTATTGGGCATTCTCGGTTTTCACGCTGGATAATCATCCCTGACCCTGTTTAAGATAGTAAGACTGACACATACCTGCATAATTGCTTTCGCCTACCAAATTGAGATCCCACGGTTCTCAATGATTTCAATTTTCTTCCCGGAGGGACTAATGACATCACCGCGCTTGCTCCACATTCAAACCTCATTTTTTTTGTCTCTGTTCTGTCTCAGTTTCTTTTTAACTTTTCAAACAACAGAAGCAGGTGACAAAGGGTTTAAGCCAATTTTTGATGGTAAGACACTCAAAAACTGGGACGGTGATCCTCGTTTCTGGTCGGTAGAAGATGGTGCTATCACGGGCAGAACCACTAAAGAAAATCCTACCAAAGGCAATACGTTTATTATCTGGCAAGGAGGAAAGCCCGCCGATTTTGAGTTGAAGCTGCAATATAAAATCATCGATGGCAATTCAGGAATCCAATACCGTAGTTTCTCGGTTCCTGGTGCCGACAAATGGCGTGTGGGTGGTTACCAGGCTGACTTCGAAGCCGGCGATAAATATTCAGGCATTTTATATGGTGAAAGATTTCGTGGAATTTTAGGCTTACGCGGAGAGAAAACTGTCATCGGCAAGAATCACAAACCCAAGGTGGTTGGTTCAGTTGGTGATACAAATGAGATACAGAAAAAAATCAAAAAGGAAGATTGGAACGACTATCATATTATCGCTCGCGGGAATCACTTCGTTCATAAAATCAATGGCGTAACAACCGTTGATGTTACTGACAATGATGTGGAAAAGCGACGTGCCGATGGAATTATCGCACTACAACTTCATCAGGGACCTCCGATGGTAGTGCAGTTTCGCGACATTCAATTAAAAGAACTCCCGAAAGCAAGCGAAACCTCTTCGACCGAAGGCGCTAAAAAAAAAGTAGTTCTGATCGCCGGTAAAAAGAGCCATGGCTATGGTTCACACGAACATCGAGCCGGTTGCATCATTTTGGCGGACGCATTGAATAACAGTGGTCTGGGCATTGAAGCCACTGTGGTGACAGAGGGCTGGCCTCAGGATTCCAGGGTGCTGCATGAAGCCGACTCGATTGTCATCTATTGTGATGGGGGAACACGTCATCCTTATAATCAGCATCTGGAAGAATTAAACAAGCTGGCCGAGCAGGGTGTCGGTATGGTCAATATCCATTACGGTGTTGAAGTGCCCAAGGGAGATTCAGGCGACGCGTTTTTGCGGTGGATCGGTGGTTATTTTGAAGCGTGGTGGTCTGTGAATCCCCATTGGACCGCCGATTACAAAAGCCTGCCCGATCACCCGATCTCCAATGGAGTCGAACCGTTTGCCATCAACGATGAATGGTATTATCACATGCGTTTTCAGCCTGAAATGAAAAACGTACAACCCATTTTGACGGCGGTGCCTCCCAAATCAACACTCAGCCGTCCCGATGGTGCTCACAGTGGGAATCCCGCAGTGCGTAAAACCGTGGGGCAGCCACAACATATGGCGTGGGCTTATGAGCGCCCCAATGGCGGGCGTGGCTTTGGTTTCACTGGTGGTCACTTTCACTGGAACTGGGGACATAATGACTTTCGCAAGCTGGTATTGAATGCCATTGCCTGGTCTGCGAATGTGGATGTACCGCCTCAAGGAGTGACATCAAAACCATTAACCATTGAGGATCTCGAAGCCAACCAGGACTATCCCAAATCGAATAAACACAATCCCGCCCGTATCAAAGCATTGTTGGCAGAGTGGAATCAATAAGCGTCAATCGATTAGAATGAGTTAGATCACTTGCGACATCAATTCAACATCAGAAGGAAACCGACTCAATGAAGTATCGTTGTCTTGTTCTCATACCAGCTCTGTTGCTCAACGTGACTTTCGATATCTCAACGCTGGCCGCTCAGACGGAACGTGACCCCAAAGAGGCGGTGACCAATTTAACGGTGGCGCCCGGTTTAAAGGCAACTCTGTTTGCTTCGGAACCCAGTATCAGCAGTCCCTCCAGTATGGACGTCGATTCACAGGGCCGAGTCTGGATTTGCGAAATTGTTAACTACCGTGCGAAAATGCGTCCGATTCCGACGCGCAAAGCCGGCGATCGCATCTTGGTTCTGGAAGATACAAACAAAGATGGTCGGGCCGATAAAACGACAGTCTTTTATCAGGGACCTGAACTGGATGGTTCACAGGGAATTTGTGTCCTGGGGAATAAAGTGATTGTTGCCGCTCCGCCAAATGTGTTTCTCTTTACTGATGACAACAACGATGGCAAAGCAGACGAGAAAGAACTGCTCTTCAAAGTAACTGGTGGCGAGCACGACCATTCAGCACATGCGGCGATCTTTGGTCCTGATGGCAAACTATACTGGAACTTTGGGAATTCGGGCAAACAAGTCTTCGACAAAAATGGCAAACCGATTCTCGAAAGAAATGGTAAACCAGTACTCGATAATGGCAAGCCGTATTGGGGTGGAATGGTCTTCCGCTGTAATCTGGACGGAAGCGACTTTGAAGTCTTGGGACACAATTTTCGAAACAACTATGAAGTTACCGTTGATTCCTTCGGCACACTTTGGCAATCAGATAACGACGATGATGGTAACCGTGGCGTGCGCATCAATTATGTGATGGAGTATGGCAATTACGGTTACCTGGATCAATTGACGGGTGCACGTTGGAGGACACCTCGCACAGGTATGCACGACGAAATTCCGCTCAGACACTGGCACCTTAGAGATCCGGGTGTTGTGCCGAACTTGCTCCAGACTGGTGCCGGTTCTCCTACGGGAATTCTGGTTTATGAAGGTTCGTTGTTACCTGAAAAATATTGGGGTGAAGTGATTCACGCTGATGCCGGTCCGAATGTGGTTCGTGCTTATCCTGTTGAGAAGGACGGAGCAGGGTATCAAGCTGAAATTGCAAATATCATTACGAGCGAAAAAGATAAATGGTTTCGTCCGTCTGACGTCTGTATCGCACCTGATGGTTCTTTGTTTGTGGCTGACTGGTATGACCCCGGAGTTGGCGGTCACCGTATTGGTGATCAGAAACGGGGACGTATTTTCCGTATCGCACCACCCAATGCAAACAAGTATCAGTTCAACAAACTCGATCTGAGTTCGGTGGAAGGAGCCATAGCCGGAATCAAAAACCCCAATCTGGCCACACGTTATTTAGCATGGGAAAAACTGCATGCCCTGCAGGAACAGGCACTTCCTCAGTTAGAGGAATTATATCAATCTGACAACCAGAGGTTTCGCGCTCGCGCCCTCTGGCTGTTGGCAGGCATCAAGGGTAAGACCAAGCACTATGTTTCACACGCCCTCAAAGATTCCAATCCCGATATTCGCATCACCGGCTTGCGTGCCGCACGTCGTTATAAGTTGGATGTCATTCCTTATGTAAAACAGCTGGTACACGATTCCTCACCGCAGGTCCGCCGTGAATGTTTGATTGCCTTGCATCACAATCAATCACCACAAGCAGCCGGGTTGTGGGTGACGCTGGCCGATCAATACGATGGTAAAGATCGTTGGTATCTGGAAGCCCTGGGTATTGGCATGGATGGGCAGGAACAAGAATTTATGTCGGCTTGGCTCAAGCAAGCAGGTGACAAATGGGATACTGCCGTTGGTCGTGATCTCCTCTGGCGATCGAAAATTCCGCTGACAGTTCCTTATCTGGTAAAAATCATTGAAAATCCTGAAACAAAATTGGATGCACTGCCGCGCTATTTCCGTGCTTTAGATTTCATTCCCGGGAAGGAAAAAAATGCTGCTGTTGCAGAATTGGCTTTGATCAAAGAGCCGGGAGATAAAAAACGCGAAACCTACATTATTGCAGAAGCCATTTCGCGGATGCCTGCGAATGTTGTCATGAAAGATCAAAAATATCAGCATGCACTCGCACAAGTTATTAACAGTAGTCGAGGTACGCCGGAGTTCACGAAGCTTGTTGAAAAATTTCACGCTTCTGCCTACTACCCTGAGTTGATTGCCATTGCTGGTCAATCGGGTAAATCGCAGACCGCCGTTGATGCAATTCGCGCTGCCTTAAGTTTGAAACAAAAAGTATTGATTCAGAAAACCTTGAAAAAGAAAGGTGGTTCTGAGAAAGAACGACATCAGAAACTCGATTTGATTTGGGCACTGGGCACTTCCGGTCACAAGGGAGCCAACGCACTCCTGCTCAATATCATTAAGGATGATCAGGAACCTTTGGTCGATCGACGTGAAGCGGTAAGGGCTATTGCCAAGTCCCGATCGGGTGCCCATGCGTTGTTGGATCTTGCAGAAAAAGCGAATTTCCATTCGCAGCTGAAGCCGACAGCCGCAGCCGCTATGTCGTCAACGATCATGAAAGATGTGAAAGAGCGGGCAGCCAAACTATTCCCAGCGCCTCCGACTAAAGATAATAAGCCTCTGCCTCCGATTAACGTCTTGGCCAGTATGAAAGGGGATATCCTCGATGGCCGTGTCATGTTTAACACCAAAGGGACATGCGCCAAATGCCATGTGATCAATGGCATGGGAAAAGAGGTCGGTCCGGATCTGTCAGAAATCGGTAAAAAGCTGAGCCGCGAAGCACTGTTTGAGTCCATTCTCTACCCCAGTGCCGGCATCAGTCATAACTTTGAGTCGTACACGATCATTTTAGCTTCGGGGAATGTCGTCAATGGTCTTATGGTCAACAAGACCGATGATGCAATCACGATTAAAGATGCCGAAGCGATCTCAAGGACGTTCAAGATGGATGACATCGAAGAAATCATTCCTCAAAAGATCTCATTAATGCCGGCCGACTTACAAAAAGTGTTGACGCAAGAGGAACTAGTCAACATTGTCGAGTACATGACCACGCTCAAAAAAGCCAAGAAAATAGAAAAGGCGAGCCGGTAACTCGAAGGTGTGGTTTGAATCGTATCTTCTAAGGAGCATTCGTTGCGCGCTACGAACTTTGTCGGTTGGCTTGGCGTGGTACTTGTCACTCTTGCTGGCAGTTTCTGGGCTTTCTGGGGAATCATTGAAGCCTTTCACGAAGGCTGGTGCAAGCCACTGTTGTGGATGCGACTACTTCAGACAGCAGCCTATCTAAGTCCGGCAATGTTTTTCTGTGGATTCGCCGTCATCGGTATTCGTTGGCCTCGCGCGGGAGCTGTGTTATTTACATTGCTCGGAATTACCATTGCGACCCTCATTGTGATCGATCAGTCGCGCATTTCACTTGCGATTGTGTTGTGTCTGACTGCCCTGCCGATACTAGTGGGGTGCCTGTTTTTATGGGGTCGACCCAAACCTAAAAAAGCTGCCTATCTCGTCGCTTTGGGAATTCCGGTTCTGACACTAATCGTATCTGGTGCGGAGCCCGTGATCCGAGTGAGCACTCGTATTGATGACGGCGATCGAGGTGAACGTATTGTGAAGGGGCAGGGTGTGACTTTGCTGTGGGCACCAGCCGGACCCGGGTGGAGTCGAGAGGGAGGTGTGAGTTGGAGCGATGCTAAAGATCGGGTACGATATTTAACCAAAGATGGGATGTCATTGGCAAAAGAGCCTCAGGGTTTCTGGCGACTTCCAACGCGCGAAGAAGTTGTTTGTTCTCTGACTCGGGGCAATCGTAACGCAGGCGGAAAATGGGACAAAGCACTTGAGCAGCCTCGCTACGAACGCAAACCGGATAAGGAATCGCCGTTGTGGGATTCCTTGGCACCGCTGATTTATCTTTGGACGGCAGAGGAAGCAGACGAGAAACAGGCTTGGATTGTCATGTATCATGGCGGCGTCTATGCCAAGCCCAAAGCCATTGGCTCTCCCAGTTTTGGTTTTCGCGCCGTTCGCGAATAATCTGTGCTTAACCTAAACGAAAGGTATTTTGGGTCACTAAGTCAGTTTGAAAACGCGACCTATGCGCTCCAGAAGCCATATTTGATTCGATAACAAAGAGCCCACTTAGATTTGAATTTCCGCGAGTTCTCTGTGTTTTTGTTGCGAAGTGTATTGATCGACTAAGGCGATGAGTTGTTCTCGATCTACCGGTTTGGTCGTGTAATCATCACAGCCGGCATCGATACATTTTTTGCGATCATGACTCATCGCATGTGCTGTGAGTGCAATAATGGGGCCGGTATATTCCGCTTCCCGTAGCTTCGTTGATGCGCTATAGCCATCCAGCACGGGCATTTGCATGTCCATGAGAATGACATCGAAGGGATTGCCCTCATCACGTGCTTGCAAAGCAAGCTCCAGAGCGACTTTTCCATTATCCGCAGTGGTGACTTGAGCACCTGATTTTTTCAAAATGAAAGAGATCAGCCGTTGGTTATCAGGGCCATCTTCTGCCAGCAGTACGTGGCAATTGAGTTGATTTGTTTTTTGTTCCTGCTTTTCTTCCGAACGATTCACAGGGAATTCTGCCTCAGAAACTTCCGTAACGAGTTCGACATCCTGGAGGGATCCCGTTGAAATACTAAGCGAGAATGTACTCCCTTTTTCTGGAATACTACTGACTTCGATGTTCCCACCCATCATTTTTGCAAGCCGCTTACTGATAGTGAGCCCCAGCCCTGTTCCTCCAAATTTGCGTGTCGTGGATGTATCGGCTTGGACAAAGGGTTGGAAAAGATGGCTCATTTGATCTTTCGTCATCCCGATACCGGTGTCGATGACATCAAACTGCATTTGAGGATCGTTAGTCTCAATATCTTTTAGCCGCGCCACGACACGAATTTTACCGATTTCAGTGAACTTGGTGGCGTTCCCAATCAGATTGATGAGAATCTGGCGGATCCGTGTGGGGTCTGATTGAATCTGTTTCGGAACTGGACCATCATATTCAAGCTCCAGTTGAAGTCCTTTCGCATTTGTGGGCACTCGCATGAGTGAAGTGACTTCCGAGAGAATCTGACAAGGTGAGCATTGGATCTGTTCCACTTCCAGTTTACCCGATTCTACTTTGGAGAGATCAAGAATGTTATTGATGATTTGCAGCAGATATTTTCCATTACGGCGAATGGTTTTTAAGCCTTCAACATGTTCGGGGTCTTCAATCGTCCCTAGCAGAATTTCCGAGAATCCTAAGATTGCCGTCATGGGTGTGCGAATTTCATGGCTCATGTTGGCGAGAAATTCGCTTTTGGACTGGTTCGCGGCTTCTGCTGCTTCTTTCGCCTGAAGTAATGCTTGTTCCGCCTGTTTGCGCGATGTGATATCAGTCCCATAGAGATTAACATAGTTCTCTTTGACAACGGGAGCTAGATTTAGCGAGTAGCATAATTGACTTGTGTCGACTTCGATGCCTACAGAATCGCCAAGATCCAGTGCCTGTTGACAAGCCTCACTGATCTCATAAGGAAGTGAATCATTCACTCGAATTCCCCAATGAGTGAGTAATTCTTTACTGGCAGGGTTAGCATAAAGCAGTTCACCCTCGCCTGAGACGCGCAGAACAGGATTATTATTTTCCTCAGGAATGCGTGAAATCATCTCAATTTTCTGAGATGCACGTTGTTGTTCGGTAATATCAAGAATAACGGCAACAAAAACCGCTCTTTCCTCCAGTGTTGATAGTTCCAGGTTGACTGTCACAGGATATTCGGAACCATCTTTTCGGCGGTGCACGGTCGTAAATTCAAGATTACTTTGAAGACCTTCCACAAGCGGCGCAACAATTTCTTGAAAAGATTGCTGTGTGTGTTCTGGTTTAATTTCGACGGGTGTGAGTTCGCGAAGCTCTTCCATGCTATAGCCAATATTGCGGCAGGCGCCTTTACTGACATGCACAAATTTCAGCGTCTCCTGATCAAATATGTAAATTTCATTCTGGGATCGATCAAGAATTTGGCCAAAGGCACTCAGTTGTTCAGCCTTTCGGTTCGCTACTACCAGATCTTTTGCCTGTCTTCGCAGTTCATCTGTTTGGTGCTCCAGTTTGTGATTGGCGTCCAAAATCATCTGGTTGGCGCTATGCAAATCTCGAGTTCGACTTTTTACTTGAGATTCTACAGACTCATTTGTTGCTTCCAGTTCGGCCTGCTGTTGAGCCATCGCACGCATTTCTCTAAGGCTTTGATGAATGGCAATGAATAAGAAGACATCTTCAAAAACAACCCAGGCACCATGCTCTACCACCCGCCAGGGACTTGCCGTGAGCACACCAAAGATGGCTTGCGGATAAAACAGGCCAAAGGCTAAATGGTCGACTACCACCACTACTGTCGCTGAAATGAGCACACGCCAGTCTCGATAAAAGGCCAAAAACGCCAGGGAACCAAAGATGTGAAAATGCGTTTCAATCCGTCCGCCACTCAAGTGTATTAAGAGAGAGGCCATCAACATTTGGCTGATAGCAACAACATGCCGGGTGAGTGTGGATCCTGAGCGCGTTATCGCCAGATAAATGGGAAAGAAGGAGATCAAGCCACCCAAGAGAATTGAGGCCCAGATATGAAGGTGTATTTCACTTTCCGTTCCCGCCCAGGTACGGGGAGAAAGCCAGAACATGGCAATAATACTGGCAATCCACTGTAAGACCATCAGGCAGGCAAACAAGCGGTCGGTACGCTTAAAGATCTCTAAACGATTCTTCTGAAAGAGTGTTTCTGCTCGTTCCGAAATGGCATCATCATGAATGATAGATTCTATTGTGGTCGACATTATTGATGCTCCTTATCGCAAGTGTCTTTTTTTCCCAATAAGGGGCAGCCGAAAGTGAAAGTCTGACCGGCTCCTGACGCACCACTTATCAAGATCGACTCAATTGCACTCCTGCCAACATTTTCGCCAGCATGTCCGCGTGATCCTGTAATACCGCCACGGAACAACAGTTGCCCCTCTGAGTCAAACAACAGCGTGTACCCTGATGTCTTTGCATGAAATCGCTTTGCTTCAGAACCATCGCGATCACCAAAAACTTTGACGTCGGGTATGTCCTCTGCGGAAAACCAGAGGTCTGTCTGCTCCCAATTTTTGGGGAAGTCAGTTGGCTTAAAGAACAGTACCCTAGCATCTAACTTTCCAGCACAATGTGCCATGATCAGTGCCAGCTCATTAATGCTGGCCCGAGTACAGGGGCAGTGAGGATGAGCAAACATCACGAGGGTTGCGCGATTTGTGTTTCGCTCAATTTGACTATTGGCAGGCCATTGTCGTGGAGGTTGAGTGAATTCGCCTGGAGTCGTCTGATATTTCCACATGGCTGACATACCGATTCCCACCAGACCAAGCCAGAGGGCTGTCAGAGCGGGTAAGGTAAACCATCGAAGCTTCCGTCTATGATTACGGATGACTTGATCGTCGCCGTTGGATGTACTTGTCCCTAGTGGATTCATTGTCTTTACCGTAAATAGTCTGAGGAGTTTGTTTTTTGGACCATTTATTAAATCTGTTTGTCGATCAATGATTGTTTGAAAAAAGCGAGCGCACTGCAAATTCGATTTTGGATATCCCCGTTCCTCTCAAGTTAAGAGACTTACAAACATGATGTTCACTGTGAAGAAAACATAAGTTGCGTTTGTACAACGCGGTGGCGAATTATTTGCAAAAAAGCGCGATTCAGGTGTGAATCAAGAACGGAACGTGGAGAGGCTTCATAACCGGTAAAAGTAAAAGAAACTGAGGAGGTTTTCCTATGAACCGCATAAAAACCTCCCTCAATCCAGGCGAAACACCATAAATAAAATGAATGCTGAGAGTTTCGTTCTTAGAATAGAGAGTGAAATCGCCGAATAACCGATGGTTGAGTTGTATCCCTGTAATTGTCTCTGGATGAGAATTCAACCAGATTTACCTCCCATTTGGAATCGCTGAAAACCTCCTGGAATTGCGAGAGTAAAAACGGCGCAGATCCCATTGATGAACTTCGTATTTAGTTCGTTAGGCAGAGTTTGATGATGAACGGTTTTCGTTTATCTCGTGTAGTTCAACATGCAGCTAGCTGTCATCTTTTAATGAGGATGGTAAACGTTTTAATCTTCTTTGTAGGACATCGCTCCATAGGACACAGAAAAATATGATGAACCTTTCATTCAGCACAGAGGTCTAATCTGTGAGAGGCCACTTCTCGATAATCCGAAACTCATTGAGTCTAAACCATGCCAGATGTAGTTCCCCATATTCGACGCGCTCAACCACAAGAATGTACAACGATCAGCGCCTTAGGCATACGATCTAAATCCCACTGGAATTATTCGTCACAAATGATGGCAACGTTTCGCAGCGAACTTACCCTGTTAGCCGAAGATATCCAGAAGCGACGCGTTTATGTGGTAACAATCGACAATACTATTGTTGGCTACTATTCACTGCGTGAGATCGACTCGAAAGCCATTGAGCTCGAACACTTGTTCGTCGACCCTGATTACTTGAAACGTGGTTATGGTTCGCAGATGTTTCATCACGCGATGGAGGTAATTAAATCCAAGGGGTTTTCTCGCTTAGTGATTCAAAGTGATCCTAACGCTTCCGGTTTTTACGAAAAATTGGGTATTCCATTGGTGAAAAAAATTTCTTCAAGCATACCAGGCCGCTCGATTCCTTGTTTTGAAAAGATCCTCCAGACAGATTAACGTGAAACTTCGACAACTTCAGTTTTTACTCTCATGAAAGAACCACACAGCCATGTCTCAAGATGAAAATATTTCACATGCTGTGAAGCAGCAGCTCATAGATTACTTCGAGTATCTCGCAAACCGCATCGAACGCTTAACGAGAGTGCTTCCGCCTGAGAAATTCTGGATCAATCCATTTCCATTTGGTAATAGTATCGGTCACATCATCGTACATCTCACCGGGAGTGTCCGCCACTTCATTGGAGTTCGCTGTGCGGGAATCGAATACGAACGCGATCGTGATGGAGAATTTAACGATAAGTCAGGAAGAAACGTTGACGAAGTTTTGTCGCAATTTCAAGAGGCAATTGACATGGTTATTCAGACGCTTCACTATCCGGAAAAGATTGATTTAGGTGCACCTGTCACATTTGGCGGAGAACCAGTCAGAAACCAATTTGGACTTTTCCTCGTTTCCGCAGCACATATGAATAATCATGTCGGTCAAATTGTCTATCTGCTACATGCACATGGAATTCATCTAGATGATCAATCATGGTGATTGCTAGTCATTCGTAGGATTTAATGCAATCCTCGTGAGTCGGTGGATAAATGGCGTCCCAGTTGGCAGATGTTGATATTGTTTCGATCATAATGTGATTATTAAAGTTTTCTCACCCGAACAGAACTACTGTTTCCTCTTGAGTGTATCACGAAGAAAGAAATCTCAGGAGCTTGAAATTGATATGCTACTTTTAATCGACTTTGCAGGAAGAATGTTTTTCAGGGTTGACGTAGACATAACCGATTTCCAGAGTTAAAATCAGATCAATAAAATATTCTTACCCTCGCTCTATATTTTCCCCATATACATCGTTGTCAAACGTTGTAGATCTGCCACCCTGGAATCGATTATGCTGAATATTTTTGATCAGTCTGCCAGCAAATTCTGTAATCAAATATCGCGTCGGAATTTCATTAAAGTAGGGGCACTTGGTCTGGGCGGTCTTAGCTTGCCTCAGGTACTCAAAGCTGAGAAGCAGTCGGGCAAAAGCAGCTCTCACAAATCCATCATCATGATCTATCTGCCAGGTGGGCCGCCGCATCAGGATATGTATGATCTCAAAACGGATGCACCTGCTGAAGTGCGTGGCGAATTCAAAGCTATTTCGACCAATGTACCTGACATTCGCATTTGTGAACATCTTCCCAGGCTGGCCCGGATTGCGGACCAATGTGTGTTTGTGAATTCGCTCGTCGGTTCGGTAGGTCAGCACGCATCGTTCCAATGTATGACCGGACACAACTCGGTCAACCAACCCGCGGGCGGTTGGCCTGAATTGGGGTCCGCGTTGTCACACTTGAAAGGGAATCCTCGGGCGATTTCACCCGCTTATGTCAATCTTTCGCCTCGGATGCAGCACACTCCTTACAACTTTGGGAAGAATAGTTTCCTGGGCATGGCTCACACCCCCTTCAATCCGAACGGCGAAATGAAAGGCGACATGACACTCAACGGCATTACATTAGATCGTTTGCATGACCGGAAAAGTCTGCTAAATAGTTTTGATCAGTTTCGGCGTGATGCCGACAGTAGCGGGGTGATGCAGGGGCTTGATTCGTTCAACGAGCAGGCTTTCGGTGTTCTCACTTCAGGAGGCCTGGTTGATGCGCTCGATCTTTCGAAAGAAGACCCGGCAGTTCGTGAACGCTACGGTACAGGAACGGAAAAAAAGCAAGGGGACGCCGCACCACGACTGAACGAACAATTTCTTCTTGCGCGGCGTCTTGTCGAAGCCGGGGCGCGCGTTGTGACTCTGAGTTACAGTTTCTGGGACTGGCATAGTCGTAACTTCAAACGGGCGAAAGAAAATTTTCCTGACTTCGATCAGGCCATGACCGCCCTCATCGAGGACTTGCACCAACGTGGCATGGCTGAAGACACGACAGTCATCGCCTGGGGCGAGTTTGGACGTACTCCCATGATTAACAAACAGGGGGGCCGTGATCACTGGCCGCGCGTTTGCAATGCGTTGCTCGCCGGTGGTGGGATGAAAACAGGTCAGGTCATTGGCACCACAGATCGCCTGGGTGGCGAAGCGAAAGATCGTCCCGTACATTTTCAGGAAGTCTTCGCGACACTCTATCACAATATGGGAATCGACGTGCAGCAATTAACATTACCTGATCACGCCGGGCGACCTCAATATCTGGTCGACAGCGGTTATCTACCGCTGGCCGAAGTCATTTGACACTCTCTGGTCGCTTCTTGCTTTGGGGCCATTGGCTTCAGGTTGCTTTTACCTGCCGTTGTTCTCAATCTAATCAACGCGCCGTAGTACACAACCTTTCGTGGTCGATTTTAGCTCCGCGCGTCTTGCTCTTATTAGAATTGTTTGGTTCGCAGCTTACTACCAAGGGTTCCATTACTCGAATACCATAGTTGCCGAAATTCTTCAGGCGTCGTCTGGTGTGTTTGTCAACGATATGATTCGATGAAACGAGAATGGCACCATCTGAAGCAACGACATGCTCTTTAAAGATCATGCCATCTACTAGCTCTTTAATCATGACACGTCGGGTAGTATCACTGACAGACTCAACGATAGCTCGTTCCAGTTCATCGATAATGAAGGAAGCAAATGTCTCTGGTTCTCTACGCAAGTGCTCCAGGGGCAAATGATTCGAGGAGTGGACATTTTCGAGAAATTTGTATTGACGTACGATTCTGATTAGATTTGCGGCAAGTGCGAGTGACTCGTTTCGAATATTGCCTTTGATTAAGGGCACAAGGTCACTCTGCTTGTCGTAATGATTGATTATCGTGGAAACCGTTTCCAAATTACAGATCTTATTAATGAGATCTGTGATTGCCCTGTGTTCTTGGTCATCATTTGTGGAAATGATATCACGAGCTTCAATCAGTATGGCTGCCGTTTCACAGTCTTTGATATGTTCAGGACTTAGTATTTGTGCTAAATCGCAAACTAACTGGACAACATGTTCCGAGCGTGGACAGACAGATCTGACAAGTCGATTGAGTAAATAGAGATATTTGCTATTTGACCTGGCAAACCGGTCCCGCTGTGAAGCGGTGAGAATTGCCAGTGAAAGCAAGCCAGCGATTTCATTGAACAACGCAAGGTGGGCTTCGGAGTATGCATCAATCTCGATACTCGAAAAAAACAAGAACCCAACACTATGTCCTTCGACAGTCAGTGGAAATGTGAACGAAGACCGAATACCTTCATTTACTATCAAACGTGTTGATTCAGAGTGGGGGTGTTTTTGAAGGTACTCTTCAAGATTATTTAGTATTCTAGGCCGTTTCTGCTCCAAAACAAATTGAAGTGAAGATCCTTTGAGTGGAGCACTAAAATTTTTGCCGAGCATCACGTTACTATCGGAGCGGCACCAACGTGAAACGACGAGTTCTCCCGTTTCGTCGAGCAGAGCACAACCAATTCGATTGAATGGCAATACAGGCTGGAAACTTTCGTAAATGGAATTCAACACTGCATCCAGCGATTCCCCTTGCAAGACTTGTTCTGTTAACCCGGAAAACAAGTTTGCGAGCATATCTTTTGAAGGTTCATCTAAATTAGATATTGATTCAGTTTCAGTCATCGTTCGCTCTTTCCTATTTTAAACACCGGATCAGAGAGAGGTGATGTTTCATCACATGCATGTGCTTGGCATAGCTCGTCACCAACTCCATCAGCTTTTTGATGGAAGGCTTTTGGCGGTCTCGTTATGGCACCCCGGATCGAGGCTTTTCTGGCGATCTGTTCCTATTTTTTAATAGATTTAATCTATATTAAAAATAGGTTGCATTCTGGTAACGTGCGTGGAGGTATAACTCTGGAATAGGTGAAAATGAGGAAAGTAAAGAAGGTATCAGCGGCCGGCGTTTCATTTGTCAATTAGTTCTAGTGAATAAAATAGTTGCTTTTTGGATATGTCAGAACAGAGTCGTTTATTAACGATCACTCATACTGGCCATCGCTCCACTTATACTTGTGTCCTGAATTAACCCCTCCGTCTGATCTCTATAAACGAAAAACGACTCAGAGCATTTTGCTTTGAGTCGTTTGATATCAAAATGCCCAAGAGAGGACTCGAACCTCCACAGCGGCAAAAAATGAAAGAAAATTCGCTAGTAGTTAGACACGGAGGGGCGCGTTGTTATACGGCAAGGATTGCGAACCTGGATCAGTTCCAGGCTCAACCCAAATGGGAAATCCCAGATAACAGCATTCTTCGATGAACATGAGTGTGTCTTGTCAAACATTCTCACCAAAATCAGGCCGAAACTATAATCACAATTTGAACTTACTGCTGAATCGCTTCATCCTATACTTGCAGGAGACCACATCATAGCTAGTGGGTGTAGCCGTCTCCTCGGGCGTTTAATCCGCTCTGGTCTTTCAGCTGGAAATGTTCTATATTGGGCTCGCTCGACGAAATGGACTTTGTCACTCGAACAGAAAGGTCCCGGCATGAATCGCTGTCTTTCGCTCCTCATTCTGACCCAACTCGTTTTCAGTATAGCTGCTAGTTCCACTACTGAAGCTGCAGAAACACAGCCTCTTACAATTAAAGAGATCAACCAAACCTGGCAACAGCGCCGCGAACGTCTGCAGGCAATGCGGGTCGAGCTGTCTCTAGAAATAGCGACCAGTAAGCTGCTCTTTTATCCTGAAGAAGAAGAACCCATCAATCCCCCCAGCACCTATTCTCCTCTGACTAAAGCAGATATGGAGAGTCTCAAAAAAGAACTGGTGATCAATCATGCCAGGTACTCAATACTGCTTGATTCCCCCAGGATTCATTACCGCCACTGGGGACGTTTTCCTTCTGACCGCCTGAAAGAGACCATCTCATTTGATAATAACTGCTTCAGCAATGGGCTGACAGTGACCAGACTGCAGCAGTCACAAGGAACACCCTGGATCCATATATTCAAAAAAACTGAGACGAGTGATGTGTTTTCTGCCCTATCACAACTTCCACTCCGCTGGGCACTCCTGGCAGGAGATCGCGACTTGGGAGAAACCCTGGAGGGTTTTACAGTCCGAAGCGAAACGGAACCCATTTTGGATCTCGACTGTACCGTTTTGGAACGAACAGATACAGAGGGTACAGCTCGTCTCTGGGTCGCTCCCAAATCACACGATTGTACGGTGCTGAAATATGAGTATCATAATGCAGATAAGTTATTGGTCTCGAGTCAAATTCAATACAAAATTGATAAAGACTGGGGGCAGGTCCCCACGACTTGCGATCTGAAATCTTTTTACGGAAATGAAGATTTACTGCGAAACAGCTACAAATATTTTTTCGATATCCTACATGCCAAAGCAAGCATTCCAGCAGAAGAGTTTCAGGTAAAGTTTCCCCAGGGAGCCCGTGTCTGGGATTCCCGTAAACGGGATGCCGACGGCAAAGTTATAACTTATACGGTGAATAAAATTACCATTCCTCGATAAAAATTAGACACTCGCGCTTCTCGTGTTTGCAAACAGAGAAAGACCATCACAGACTCCCTTAGTCGTTACTGATTTCACGGAAAAGAAATCACAACCCCAAAGTGTTTCACCGTGCCTCTTGAGAAATTCATTCCACGAATCGGAGGTGCGATCTGGACCAGGTTCAATACGTTCTTCCTTCAATATATTCTGTGCAGTCTGTCGGCTAATCTTTTTGATACCCAATTTCCGAAGCTCTCCAATAAAGCGGGTGTAACCGAAACCAGTTTCAATGGCGATTTTGATGACTAACTCACGAATCTGCTGAGGTTTCCGTTTACCACCTTTAGGATTTTTGGGCTTGGACCTGCCATTCTTCTCGTCACTAGCCCATCGGGTAAAGGTCGCTGGACTGACTATCGAAATCAGTTCCTCGATGGCTCGACCAAGAATCTTTCCATATTTCAACAGAGTTTGGCGTTCTTCATAAGTTGTATGGATTTGCTTCGGGAGTCTTGAACGCAGAATCGCATTCTCATGTTTGAGGTATTCGACATATTTAGCCAATTCATTATGGGTAGCTAAGGCAATAAAGACAGTAGTTGGTGGAAAATTCGGCTCATGGGTATATTGTCAGTATGCGATAATTGTGGAAGCCGATACACATTTGTTTTACCCTGCTGGGCAGCTGAAAGAAAACAAAAAATCAATGTGAGATTTGAAACCACTTCTAGATGACCTGTTCAAATACCATAGATTGCCTGGTCAGATTTTTGGGAACCATTCAAACCCTCGAACCTTTAGTCAGTCCGCTTGTGAATTCCCCCTACTTATCCCCCCCCCCCCCACTAATACACGCTATCCGAGCAAAAGCAAAGCATGGTTAAAGCTACTACGGTCTTCGGAACCGGGGTAACACCAGCGCTGTATTTATCATTTTATATGCAGAACAGAATTAGCTGTGGCTTTCAATATTAGCTAAAGCTGTCAATCAATGATCGATTGTAATTTGTTTTGATGATTCTAATTACAAGTCAACTCAATGAATTGACCATGCGGGCCAAGTAACACAAACAAAATATATCACCAGCTGGCGATGGCTCGTATTATGAATGACTGCTCATAACCTCCGGAAAATGTTCCCAAGCCAAGCCCGGATTGAACTTGCAACGATTCAGTCAAGTCATAATGTATCTGGGGTACAACGATGAAGCTAGACTCTCCATTGAGTTTTGAGGTGCCGTTAGTTTCCACACCCAGTTTTGTATTTGGGGCCACGTCTGCAAAAAGTGAGATATTCAGAATTCGTTCAAATGTTTGTGAGTTTTGAGCTCCCTCTAGATCCATGCGGCCTCCGATCATAAAGAGTGCACTCCAGGTTTCATTGAATCGAATACCACCCAGGTACAATAATGTGGTATTCCATTGCTCCCAGGCCACCGTTGGCTCAACGAGCATCTGAATACCATGGATATAGTGATTGTCAAAAGCAGTTCCTATTGTCCACTGAAGACCCAGCTTATATTCCTCCAGTGATGAATTTTCGAAAGGAAATTCAAACTCGATTGCAAAATTATCAACGATGGCATATTCCAATTCCGGTGCCCACTCAATCCCTTTTTTGTCAAGTGTTGTTGGACCGGGGCCAAAAGGGTCGTCATTTTCTGGCTGGGTATTTGATTGTGCCCATGGAAAGATAGAAAGTGTATTGATCTCCACTTCGCCTTTACGAGCCCCTAATGGCCGGACTAAATCAAACAGTAGTGGCTCCGGAACCTCTACATGAGCTATATCATGTTCATGTACTTCAGGTGCTGCGTATCCTCCTAAAGCTAGTGAATCTTTCAAGAGCGGAACTGTATCCGCAAGGTAGTCCGGGTTAGTCGGTCTAAAATCATTCAAATTCAGATCGGACCCACAGACTGGTTTGCTGTCCATGATTCCGGCTAGAAAGATACCACAACTTACTAGCCATGCGAGTCTGATAAATCGTTCGTTTATCATATAGATTTCCAGTTTCCTTTTCGTAATTAGCGTCTGAAGAAGCAGCTTCCATTGGTTACAAAGCTACAGATTTCTCCGAAAGTTTTGTGATTCCATAGATTGATTAATAGAAGTGTTAGATCTCACATCAGTCAGTAAGTCAATTTATTAAACTTTGTAGGTTGCAATCGGGGATAACTCACTACTACATTCAATTTGCGAAGCGATGAATTCAAATTTAGGTTCGCATTATTTCCTCCTCTGCGAATAAAGTGAATTTAAGAAGCTGCTAGTGAGTATTCTGCGGTATAGGATTGTCTAACAATACTTTGGTCGAGCTACTTCCTTCCTGCAAAAAGGATTGAGTTCGATAGCCTGCCTGGTTTCACAGTAAACGATTGGTGAAACTCAAATAGATTGGCTCCTAAGAAATAAATAGAGAGTCCGCATTGAATCCGGCATCTTCATAATAGGCAATCATAATCAAATCATATTCTTCTGATTCATGCTTTAGCAGCGCTTCATGAAATTTTCGAAATCGCTTGATGAGTTTTGTATAAATAATTCCATTGACTTGTAAATGCATACTCTCTTCAGCCTGATCTGCAATCGCGTTGATTTCTAAATACAGTTCTACGTGTTGTTCATTCAAACGCTTTGCTTCCTTACAGAGCACAGGAATGATTTGTAAAGGGTCGTCAAAATATCCCAGTGTGTCCTCAAGCGTGAAATGCATTTCTAGTATGTCTCGTAATTTGTTAATCAATTCGCTAAACCGCGCAGGCTCAAGGTTTCTTTTGTCTTCGACTGAGCAGAGTTTCCAAAGAGTTTTCAATAATTCAACGAGTCGTAAATTATTATCCTTAATTTCCTGAAGAAAAGCGGCGTTGATTGTGATATTAGATCCGTTGATGCTCATGTTCTCGTGTCCTTCTGAGTCGAACAAACGATTTTAAAATTTCTTTTTGGATCCCATACAAAAAAATGATCTGTACGTGGGATCCAGAATGGGATTCCACTTCACTTGTTTCCTTTAGTCGAAATGGGGAAGAGCTAGGAAGAGTTCCGATCTGTTTTCCCAGGCACAATAGTCCCTACTAACCTAGATGATCGTGAAAACCATTTGAATCTCAGCCAGCACACTACTTTCACAATTTTGATAGACGAGAACTGGCATGGTTATTATGCAGACGATAATTTATGTAACACAATCAAATAATGGTGTTCTGTTGATTTCACAGTAACTGCGACCAAACAAAAACTGAGGAAGTAAGACAAGCTCCGATGAGCATCATCAACAAGTTATGAATGAGGCGATCTGCCTTCGTGTCTATGCCAGTTATCTGAAGTTGATCTGGCATATCAAATTGTCTTTCCTTGCTCTGCATTGAGAATTTTGCGATTCCAGACAAATCACATGTTCGCTGAGAACTTCGTAAGACAATCTGTTGATTGACGGTATTTCCATTAGACTCTGGGGCAATCATACTAGTGACTCCGAACATGACGCGTTTTGATTAGATGACTCTCATGCTTGCAAATGCAAAGCGTGTGCCGAATTCCATGTTCCCGTGAATCGCTCAATACATTGAGAACTTAAGCGTCATTTTTGAGGTAAGTTATGTTTTGGCTTTCTTGAGATTTTTTAATCAGGATCCCTTTGTTTTCTGATTCCAACCTATTCACTGTTTAATATTCAGCCAAACTGCGAAATAATCGCCAACAAATAGACTTCTCAATCTTGCAGAATAGAGCCAATAAGTGTTCCCACTGCAATATCTTCGAAATTGCTTTTTGCCGCAGTGTTTGTGCGATGGTTCCAAGTGATAAGTCAGCTCCCAGCAATACGAAAGCATCTGCTAACGAATTTTACGTTTCTCAGCAAATATGATCAGAGAATCAGGTTGTGAAAACATGCATAGAAGATCAATCATCGCTAGCTAACTCATAGTGTTTGACAACATCTTTGGAAACATGATCGTAATTGAAATTCCAGGGCATGGAGTTTGCTAGTTATCCACTTCTAGAGGAAGACTTAGAGAAATGTTCGAAATCTTTGCGATAAGGTTGTCGAAAATCAGCCATCCTGGCGAGTTCTAGACAGGCCTCGATACTGTTTTACTGAAATATACAGTCAGACAACGTGGCTTGGCGAGCGCTTCTCAGTTCGGATTAACCCTTCATTCTTTCAATGTTGCTTGACTAAAAGATGAATTAAATCATGAATCGGCAAAAGCTGAAGCGAGAAACAGTAGGCCATGATGTAAAAGCTAGTCTGGTTCTGTTTCTGGTAACCTTACCCCTTTGCTTAGGAATCGCGCTGGCCTCGAATGCCCCTCTCGTTTCAGGAATCATTTCGGGAATTGTGGGTGGTATCGTAGTGGGGGTGCTTAGTCATTCACACTCAAGTGTAACTGGGCCAGCATTTGGCTTAACCGTTATCGTGGCGGCACAGATCGCTCATTTTGGCTCGTTTGAAGCCTTTTTGCTGGTGGTCATTATTGCCGGTCTGGTTCAGGTAGCTATTGGCCTTTGCCGGGCAGGATTTATTGCAATGTTTATCCCCACGATTGTGGTAAAAGCGTTTTTGACGGCAATCGGTGTGATTCTCATACTGAATCAACTTCCACATCTTCTTGGGCATGATACTAATCCAGAAGGCAAAGTATCTTTTGTGCAGACTGACAGTCAAAAACTATTTTCAGAGTTGCTCATGCTGTTTGAGGGACAATGGCATCTGGGTGCAGCAATGATTGGATTGCTCTCAATCATGCTTTTAATTTTATGGGAGCAAATATCTTTTTTGAAACGTTCATCCATCCCAGCACCATTGATCGTAGTTATTCTAGGAACCGCGCTGAGTCAGTTTTTTGAACGCCTTGGAGGCGACTGGTCCATACAAACATCGCATCTGGTTCAGGTTCCGGTAGCGAACGGCCTCCAAGGATTCCAGCAATTTCTCGTATTTCCGGATTTCTCGCTATGGTCTAACCCGCAAATCTATACGGCAGCTTTATTGATTGCCATGGTCAGTTCATTGGAAACGCTGTTCAGCCTGGAAGCAGCAGACCGAATTGATCCACAGCAGAGACAATCGCCTCCTAATCGTGAACTCTTTGCGCAGGGAATCGGCAATATCGTTGCCGGCATGTTTGGAGGACTTCCAGTTGCTTCTACTATTGTTCGCAGTTCAGTTAATATCAATGCAAGTGGGCAAACAAAGCTTTCAACAATATTAAATGGTTTTCTGTTATTCAGCTGTTTCTTGCTGGTGCCCCAAATATTGAATCTGATTCCACTTTCCTGCATAGCAGGGATTCTGCTGATTGCCGGCTTTAAACTTGCCAGTCCAACCTTGATAAAAAAAACATACCGTGAGGGACCGTATCAGTTCGCGCCTTATATCATTACGGTAATAGCCATTGTTTTTATAGATGTCGTGGTAGGTCTCTTAATTGGCATCGTTATCAGCACCATTTTCATTTTGTATAACAATATGAAACGCCCACTCTCTCGCATTTGGGAAAAGCACATCGGTGGCAAAGTTATGAAAATTGAACTTGCCAACCAAATCTGTTTTCTTAATCGTGCTGTGATCAAGCAGGCATTACAGGAAATCCCAAGAGGTAGTTTTGCTCTGATCGACGGCCGTAACACTTTCTACATTGATCCAGATGTTCTCAGCATGTTACGTGAATTCGAAAGTACCACGGCTCCTGCTCGTGGTATCAACTTAAGTCTTCGTGGGTTTAGCGAGAAATATCAACTGAATTATCAATTGAAGAATGAAATACAGTATGTCGATTACTCGGCACGAGACCTACAAGAACAACTCACACCGCAGAAGGTTTTGAGTCTACTTCGTGAAGGGAATGAGAGGTTTCGTACAGGCTCAATACTCAGACGTGATCTGAAACAGCAGCTTAATACCACAATCAATACCCACCCTCCATTAGCTGTGGTACTCAGCTGTATTGATCCTCGTGCCTCGGTTGAGTTAATTTTTGACCTCGATTTGGGCGATGCATTCAGTGTTCGAATTTCAGGAAACGCAATAACTCCCGAGGTTCTGGCAAGCCTTGAATATGGTTGTGTTATTGAGGGTGCTCCGTTGCTTGTCATAATGGGACACACACGGTGCGGAGCGATTAGTGCGACAATTGATAGTATCTGTTCAAATAGTCCAGCGAACAACAATTGTGACTGTGCACATCTCAAACAAGTTGTTGACAAAATCGCACAGTCGCTCAACCCAGGTTATTGTCATGCTTCCCAAATCTCATCAGACAGAGATCGATACGAATTCGTTGATGCGGTCAGTCACCAAAATGTGCTGCTATCCGTAGAATCTGTACTGCAATCAAGTAAGGCAATCAGAGAACGAGTCCATTCAGGAAAACTAGCGATCGTCGGTGCAATGTATGATACGACTACAGGCTGTATCAATTTTTTAGAAGAACACCGCCGTATCAATGGCTCTCCACGTAATAATTCCAAGTCAAGATTTCAGAGATAGCCCAGATACACTATTGCTTTAAGGATTATCGAACTTTCATATCATTCGACATTCATAATATAATATCTCAGCACTTAGTCTCAGAGGGATAAGAACTGATACTGGTAAGATTCCAGTCACCAAAATAGAATGAACTCCTGACATATTTATTTTGAAGGATCAGATTTGAGCATTCGTATTGAGATATTCTGCCTACATTTATTTTAGGAAAATCGGTTGAAATTCAGGACAACTATCCGAATCGCAGCTCCTATTATTTGCATCAGTTTGCTACTGCTGATTGTTGGTGTGTCGGGAGCATGGTACGTACAGAGATTACAGCGACAAACTTCTAAAGTCTTGAACCAGAATGTTGCCAGCATTCGTGCGGCAGAAGAACTGAATTTGTATTTATTGCAGGTCCGTTTTGAATTAAATCAATTTCTGATCGAGGGTAAATACCACAGAATAGGTCACGCTAAGGAAATAAAACCTAAAATCAACGAATGGCTTAGCAAAGCTAGTGAGTTGGCAAATTCGTCTGAAGAACAGGAATCACTTGCAGCAATCAGAGAGGGTCTGATGCGACTATTCGCGAAATTGAACCAACTCTCTCAATCATCTGATTCACAAGAGCTTAGAAAAGAGGTCGAATTTCTTGTTGAAGAAGAGTTGTCAAAGAATATCTTGCCTTCTGCAACAAATTATCTCAATATTAATGAGCAAAAGTTGGAAGCAAGCAATCGTGAAAATCAAGAGTTTGCTGATCGTCTAGTCCTGGCACTACTTCTATTAGGAACATGTGGTGCCATTGCCGGGCTGGTTACCGGCTATGGCGTGGCAAGTACTATCAGTCGATCCATTGTAAAACTCAGTTTGCCATTGAAGGATGTTGCAGGCCAATTGAACGAAGTTGTTGGACCAGTGACTATGTCCGCCAATCCGGAGATCGAAGATCTTGAAAATGCACTTAATACTGTATCTGATGAAGTTGCATCAGTAATTCAGCAATTGCAAGACCGGCAGAGTGAAGTGATTCGTGCTGATCAATTAGCAGCCTTGGGTCAGCTGTCAGCTGGCTTGGCGCACGAACTGAGAAATCCTTTGATGTGTATGACGGTACTCGTGCAATCGGCATTAACTGATCAAACTCGAACATTGGATGAGAGTGACCTGCACGTACTCAACGATGAAATGCAGAGACTCGATCGACTCCTACAAGAGTTTCTAAACTTTGCGCGTCCTGCAAAAATGGAATTTTCAAGAATTGACCTCCGTAAACTTGCAGAACAAACAGCCGACTTTCTGCTGGCAAAAGCGACTCAGGTCGGCATTGAGATCAAAGTAATCACTACGAATGCTCCTGTTAACGTTCTGGCCGATGACAAACAATTACGGCAACTGATTCTCAATCTGTTACTCAATTCAATTGATGCTACCTTCACGCAAGGTACTATCGAATTGGATTTATCAATCGATCCTCATGATGAACGATACTGTCTGCTCATCATACGAGATGAAGGAAACGGTTTAGGACCGGAAGCACTCAATCGCGCGTTTGAGCCGTTTTTTAGTACCAAGAATGAGGGACTCGGAATGGGGCTCGTTACTTGTAAACGAATTGTTGAAGCACACCAGGGAGAGCTGACTATTGCTAATGGACTCGAGAAAGGGGCAATTATAACTGTTCGTTTACCTATAATGACTAATGATAGAATCTCCGTAGGAGAGGATCGACCCGAACTTGATAAATTGATTACGAATGGAAAATGAATCGTGGCAAGGCTACTCATTATTGATGATGAACCAAATCTACTTTACTCGTTGCAGAAGACTTTACAGAGTGAAGAGCTTGAAATCATCACTGCAGAAACAGGTTGTGCTGGAATTGATTTAGTTAAAGAATTCCAGCCAGATGCCGTCATTTTGGATGTTCGTCTGCCTGATATGTCGGGGCTCGATGTTTTTAATGAAATTCGAGGAATTGATACCAAGTTACCAGTAATCATATTCACAGCACACTCTACAACTGAGACTGCTATTGAAGCTACAAAACGCGGAGCGTATGAATATTTACTCAAGCCAGTTCAATTCGATCAGCTACAGGATATTATTAATCGTGCCATCAAAATCAGTCGCATGAGCCATTTTCCAACCACCTTTGGCGAAGTTGATTATGATTCAACTACAGATACCATCATCGGTCGCTCACCAGCGATGCAAAAAGTGTATAAAGCAATTGGACGCGCAGCTCCCCAAGATGTCGCTGTGCTCATTCAAGGAGAAAGTGGAACAGGAAAAGAAATGGTAGCCAAGGCAATCTATCACCATAGCCAGCGCAAAGATGGGCCTTTTATGGCTATCAATTGTGCATCGATTCCAGATTCATTATTAGAAAGCGAACTATTTGGCCATGAACGCGGCGCATACACTGGTGCGGATCGGCAACGTATAGGAAAGTATGAGCAAGTCGATGGTGGGACGCTGTTTCTAGATGAAATCGGAGACATGTCTCCCTCCACACAAGCTAAAGTCTTACGGTTGCTTCAAGATGGAAGCTTTGAGCGTGTTGGTAGCAATGAAACAATACGAGCTGATGTGCGAATCATCTCTGCGACCAATCGTGATCTTGATGAGATGGTTGAATCAGGCGAGTTTCGCCAGGATCTCTACTATCGATTAAATGTGTTCTCAATCGAATTACCTCCGCTCAGGAAACGGATTGAAGATATACCTGCTCTGGTCGAACATTTTATTAAAACGGCAGGTAATCACGTTGTGAACTCCGTTCGCGGGATAAGTGATGATGCTTTAGCAGCGCTGATTCAACATGATTGGCCTGGAAATGTGCGAGAACTTCAAAGTGTCATTAAACATTGTCTCATACAAACTGTGGGAGAATTAATCACACGAGAAAGTCTCCCCTCAAGCTGCTTGAATAACCTGGTAAATGAGGCTGAGAAGGCAAATAGTGAATTGACTTCTAAGTCTCTTTCAGAGATCCATCAGCATGTTGAAGAACTTCTATCATCCGGTGAAGAGGATCTGCACCGAAAAGTACATGCCGGAATCGATCGTATACTACTCCCGAGTGTTCTAAATTACGTTGATGGTAGCCAGGTTCAAGCGGCACAGATCCTGGGTATTGCACGAAGCACATTACGTAGTAGGATCGAAGATTTGGGAATTAGTATTGAAAAGCGAATACGCACTGAAGAAGAGTAAAACAAAACTCAATCTGAATTGGGATGTTCGGTAGATTGAGTGACGGTTGCTTCCCGTGTTTTCAAGCACAGAAACACTATTACATACAAGTTACGGATGCCTTTGGTTGTCAACGATTTGACTGAACTGAAATCGTGACCCCAGAGTATCTCACCTTGTCGTTTGAGATACTCGCTCAAGAAAGCAGAAGTGCGATCTGGGCCAGATTCAACAACTAACCTGTTCGAGAATTCCCGCCCCACTAACATGCGTTTTGCAAGCAAAAGCAAAGCTAGGTTACCGCAACTACGGTCTTCAGAACTGGGGAGGATGACCTTACTTTCACCAATTATATTACAGCGTCAAAATTACGCTGACTTCTCCCGAGTTGCTCATTTGCTTTGTCACTTTCGAAAGAATTGTTATCGTGCGTGATAAAAGATAAAACGCGCACAATCTCTTTAGCAATGACTGTAACAATCTGGTGTAAGAGAGCATAAACATTAGCTAACGCTGAACTAATTGGACCAAACTGTCACAATTTTTGTACTTCACCCAGTTTAGATATGTTTTTTGTTCACATTAGTGGCTTACGAAAATGGTAGCCGCGTGGATACTGCACACCTTGAATTACGAGTTTCCTCTTTAGAATTGGTTTAATATCTCTTTCAGTTTAAATTCCCCATACATCCTATTTTTAATAATTCCATGTTGATTTTTGCGCAAAAATCTGGTTAGAGTAAATACACATGTGCACAAACGATTTAAACGTGGACAAGTCCTATCTTGAATAGTGATAATTTACACCTTCTTTGGGAGAGTGAGCCAATGAAACACCAACGTTTTTTAAAGCCATTGATCACTGGTCTAGCCAGTCTACTGCTGCTGTTTAGTATGTTACCAAATTATGTACATGCTAAGAAGCACAGGAAGTTAAGAGCAGTAGAAAAAAACATTGCAGAAGAAGATACAGTAAGATCTCAAATCAAAAATCGCTTGAAATTCGAAACGCTCACCGGCGGACAATGGGTGCCCCTCCATTCATCAGGTTCCATTATAGAGTCAACAAATCAACCGTTAAAAATCTCTTATATATCCCTAAAACGACCAATAAAACGAGTGGCAATAACACTGCAGCTTGAGAAATATCTTGATAACTTAGTCCTCAAAAGTGAGAACATAAAAAGTAGAGCTTCTGCTTTTAAGCCTAAACAATATGATCTCCCCAAGACGAGTTACAAATTGAACGACCTCTCTTCCGTTGTAATCCCCAGGTTAAATTCTGGCGTATACTCTATTCAAATTAAAGAGTTGAATGGTGAAAACAGTTTAATGTGGCTCAAAGTCTCTGCATCCTCACCAGAGCCACCGATTCTATGCTCGATTGATGAACGTCTTGCTAAAGAGGACGGAATTTTAAGTTTAAAATTTAAAAATGTGGTTGTCAGGGATCAGATCAAACTCTTTGTGAATGGCCAGCCAGCAGGTCAAAAAGTCATTGCAAAAGAATTGGACCTCAATTCAGTTCATCGATTTGGCAAAGTACTTCCCCCCGGTAAATCAACTATTACCGCTTACTTGTCGCGTAATAAAAAAATAAGTGGTTATTCCAGCCCAATCGAAGCTGTCTCTCGCACAACAGTATTGCTACATAGAACGGTCGATTTTAATCGAGACGAGTTCACAAATAACACAACAACCACTTCAGAAAACTCACAAAGAAAGCTAGATAACAAATTTGATTTTTTGAACAACACAGGATCTGCTCCTACTTCCTCGACTGAATTTACCTCGGTTGAAGCTGAACTAAAAAAAATAAAAAAGTGTCTTCAGTTTCAAAACTCAGGTTGGGATAAAGCTCCCACTTTTGTTTGGCCAAATAAAGAAACGGTAGCAGCATCGCACAAGCTGATCACACCTAAATCTCCCATTATTGATGTGGGAATGAAAGTTTTTCCAAAAAAAATCAGCGATAAAATTGTAGAGGACTTTAATAAGTCACAAGAATTTACACTGGATATCACATTTCAGGCGATGGATCCAGCAAAAGCTACAACTCAACTAAGAAGAATTATTTCATTGTCTAAGAGCACTGGTGAGCGTAATTTTACGCTGGGGCAATTTGACACCCATCTGGTGTTTCGTTTCAGGGCTGCTAATAATCACCCCCAGAATAATAACGGAATGAGCGTTACACATAATGGAAACCAAGGAATTCACTTTTATGACGCGTTAAAAAAAGATGAAATATATAATGTTGTCATCAGTTATGAGGGTCAAAAACTACGCTTTTGGGTCAACCATAAAGAAGTTCCAGTCCCGAAAGCGAAGTACGCTCCTAAATCCATAATATGGTCAAAAGACTGTCATTTGATTCTAGGTAACGAACTGGGACAACCCTATGGGCAAAATGACCGACTATGGAAGGGCAAACTCCACTCCTTCTCAATTCGTGATACAGGAGTAACCTTACCTAAACCTGATTCGGAATGTATGGAATTTTTATCTACGATACAAACTACGTCTACGCCGTCTGCTGCAAAAGCAGGTAGTGCTGCTACAGTAGCAGCAAGTCAAAATACAACAAGTAAGCCGTCTCAGAATCCAACAAGTGATTCAGAGAGTAAAATCTCCATCAAAGAGTTTGCGTTTCCCCACCCTGCTTCATTTCCGATTTCTCGTTTTCATCCGTCAGGAAATACAATTGAAACGGAAGGAGTCGTTTTGGATCAAATGCATTTGGCAATTGCCAAAGATGGAAGATTCAAACTCAATTTTGAAGCCCAGACCACGATGCGTGCCGAGATCAACCTGCAGTTAATGGTAAAGCTGGATGGTGAAGGTTGGTTTCCAATCACCTTGCCCAAACAAACGATTACTCCCTCAGAGAGGAATCGGTTTAATCTCACTTCGATTACTAGTACAAAACCACATGCTTTTACAGTAACCGGGTACTCAGCCATTTTTGTGAATCGGCGAGATGATATCACCGAAATTCGCCGGCGTGGTAGTGCTGTATTTGGGACACGCCCTTATTAATATTCTTGAAACAAGATAAGCTAATTCAGTACATTTTGTATGAAAATAAGGCCATCTATTCAGTCGATTCAGATTGAGGAAATAGCTTTTCTTTTTCAGCATGTTCACATATATGTACAAACCGGCCTAAAATCTTCCCATAATTCCCATTTTAAATAACCGGACCTCAAATCAACGGGATAATCATTATTACCGGAAAAATCGGAACAACTAATGGGTGAAAATTTGGCACTAGTCGATAAACAAGCGTGTAGAACGATTCTACCTCAGGCATAGTGTATTTGTAACCACATGTAAACACTGTCTTTTCGCTCAATACATGGATGTATCATGAAAAAATTACTCGGCTTGCTCCTGAACTGCACTGCCCTCTGTCTCTGCTCTGCCATCGGCATCGGAGCCGGTATGTACTGGATACAAACTACACAAGGCACAAATTCTTCACCTGCTCCTATCATTCAGCAAGTCGAAGGAACCGGTACCCAGTCTGTTCAGCAAACACCTGATTTAATCAATCCACCAGTAAATCATCTGACACCGACTACACCAAAGGTCGCCCTACCAGTTACAGAAATCGCAGCAGAAATTAAGCAAGTGTCTCTTCTACAGTCAACGAATGAACCATCTATTAAAAAAGTTGAAATCAGCAAAGATGATTTACCAAATGACTATGACACTATCACTAGTGATGCCACCATCGAACGCAAAGGCCCCCGTGTAAAACTCAAAGTTACAATAAATGAAGATGTTCCGAATGGATATTCACTCAAATTCGGATCTGGTAGTGAAAAATTAGATTTAATACAGAGTGGATCAAATTCGAATGTATATCAATCTGTTATTAAAAAAACAGGGGATTATAAAATTGTTTTAAGTAAAGATGAAAACTCTCAAGAACTACAAAGATTTAACTTTAAGATTAATAAGCTTACTCAAGGTCAACCTGAATACCCTGTGATTACATCGCTCACCGATACAGCATCCCCCAATATTCTCTATTCACCGCTTAGCTCGATATCGTCAAATACAACAGTCAATGGAATTTCCAGTTTTCTGCTTCGGAGTTCGAGTTTGAAGTTCACGATCTCAAAAAGTAAAGATAGAACCACACTTCTTCAATTTCAAAAAATTGGCACAATCCCATCAACTTCCAATAACTTCAAAGATCTTTCAAACATAACTCCAGTGAATCTTTCGGATACAAGTGAATCATTCTCTCTAACTGGTCTCGCAGATGGTATTTATCAATTCAGGTTTAAAGATAGTTGGTTATCTGAGCAAGGAGAAGGTTTGTCGAAAACAGTCACTATAATTATCCCAAAACCTGAGAGTTCCAATCCCTTAAAGCCATCTATCTTGTCTTATCAAAACCACAAATATGCGAAACCAAATACAAATGTCAAATCTACAATAGCTATCTTTGGTGGGAATTTAAAATTATCTGGAACTAACGCTAATCCTAAGCAGTCTTTAAAATTCATGCTCTTCAATAATGTGAATGGCCACCTCACACTCGCGCCTTCAGATCAATTAGAGGTAACATCCTATCAAGCAGATCAAAATGGTGAATGGAATGCTACTTTAAAAATCAGCAGCCAAGATCTTAACAGTACGATCTATGCTCTAAGAATAGATGATGAAACTCAATTTGCTTTTTCAGCGCCGATCAATATTCAAAAAGCAACTAGCACATTAGCTAACAATTCAAATAATATTCCATTAAATCAATTCAAAATAGGTTCTACAATAAAAACGCCTACCCCCATCGATAAAGATACTCCTGTTTTCCTAAATACTAATACTCCAATCTTTGAGACCATAAAAGGTAACTTAGATAATATTCAATATGTCATCTTTACACACACATCAAATACTCCGTTAGGTTATGGAGACTTTACTAACAATAAAAGAGCTAAACTCCTTGCTCCAATCCCTAACGGACAACATAAGCTATATATCAAGTATGCGCAGGGAAATCAGCTATCCGAAAAACAATCTGATACATTCAATCTTAACATTCAAAAAAATGGTTTAGAAGTGATTGACATCCAGCCCCCTAATTTTGGCACTGCCCCAGGAGTTGTAAAACTAAAGATCAAATTCTCAGTCAAGAATCAACTTAAAACAGCTAATACACTCAGTCCTACGCTCTATAACGCATTCCAACTTATTCCGAGCAAGGGAACTGGTATTTTTCTTTCTAGCACAGCGATACCGGCCACTGGTGGTGTTTATCTAGAACATGACAATTCTGTTGTACTTACATTTCCTACTTTACCTGCTGATATCTATCAACTAATCATTACTGGGAATAAAGTGTCGGATATATTTGGTAATTTCCTCGAGGGTACCAAAGGTGAACCAGGCACTAACTATGTACGTGTTCTCAACAAACCAGATGCAGGTTCTTCAGGCTCAATCCCTCCTGAAGTCGGCGTCAGTGATTTTGTTGAATATCGCGATTATGAAAAGCGTGAGCCAACGCCCCCGGGATTTAATCCGTCTGACAGAGTGGTCACCCGTGTCGCACGGTTGTATTACTACCGAGACGCCCATCGTGTGGCTCAGATTCTGAATTCAGAAGTGCAGTCTCTGAATCACAAAGGATATCATCAGGCACAAATCCTGGCAGATAAAGCCCGTAACACTTACGAAACGACCGTCAAACAACGACGCATTCAAGAAGAGAAATCGATACGTGCTGCGAAAGATCTGCGTGAAAAAGAAAACGATTATCGCAATCAGCAGCAAATTCTTGGCGGCTTGGTGCGAGAGCGCGCTATACTGAAAGAAGATGACAGCACAGGCAAGAAAGATCAACTGGACAATGCCATTACAGCGGCTCAAGGACAATTGACAAGTCTCCGGACTGATATCAGTCGTCTATCAGGAATCATGAATACGGAAGATGACAAACTGAAGTCACTCAAGTTGGAGGAAGACCAATTAAGTGCCACACTGTTTCAGCGTGAGGTACAAGCGGAAAAAACCGATCTCTATACGATCGCCAATGGTCACCCTGATTCTTACGACGCAGTTCGACAGGTCACGATTAAAGTCATCGGTGAAGGTCTCATTCATCTACGTGGTCCGATCAAAGGGGTGAACATCATCCGCACCATGATCAACCAGATTGATTCTCCCGTGGGGCAGGTACGTATCGCGATGCATACAATCCAAATCAATGGTGAAGATGGCAAACGCATGGAAAACGTCGCTGATCGTATTCAAAAATCAATCGATCAAAGTCGCTTTTTAACCGTACAATCAGCCCAGATGTTGAGAAAGGCAGTCATCTCTGTCGCTTCTGAAGTTGCGATTTCCACTTGTCAGGACGAAGGAATTGGGTTTACTCAGGAGCAGCGAGACCAGAAATACTTATACGCCTTTTTCGGACGAGACTTCATCCAAGCCCTGGAAGACATGGATTCCGAGTTCCTGCAGTCGGGAAACAAAATGCTGTCAATTCATTCCATGGATACGACGAGTCTGTCGTCTGCCCTGTTCGTGTTAGCGCTGGCCAAGAATGAAATTCGACAACAAATCCTGGCACAATTTTATGCTTCGATTGAAACGGAGTTACCCAACGCGGAATACCAGTTTCTCTATCAAGGCGGCCCCACAAAAGCAACCAAACATAAGGTAAAACTGTTATCTCAGTTCGCCCACTTCCAATCCTTCAAAGGTTTCTTCGACCATAATGTCATCGGCACCGACACCATGACGCCCATCCAGCGTGAATTTGTACGACTGGCTCAGATCTTCAAAGCCAAACTTACCACAGAGCGCGAACTCAGGCTACACGTCATGGAGCGCGCGGTGATCGAACAAACAATGGATGATAATCAGCAAGAACTGCTTGATGCCAAAGCCAAAGAAAAAGCGGCAGAAGAAAAACTGAAAAATGTACAGGAATCTATCCAAAAGAGTCAGCTGGATGTCATTAAAGCCAGCACTGGATTACAGGCCAGCGTTTCTCAAATTATTAATGAATACCAGAAAATCAGTACGGAATTCGATTCATTTCAAAAGGCTTTTGATGAGATTATTACAGCAGTTCTCAATGCAGCTTATCCAGAGATTAATATTGATCTCTCAAAATTAACATCTAAAGAAAGGAGATCACTTTTAAATAAATTTTTTCCTCCAGGTAACGACGACACAATATTTGACGTTCAACTTCTCAATCTTCTTAAGAAATTGTTTGAGTCAGAAATCAACGACCATCGAATGCGATCTGGTATGAGTGGGCAACGTAACAACGATGAATTATTTGATGCTTTAAAAAAAGCTAATGGTAGTTTTGTATATGGAGGTCAAACTTTTAAATTCAAAATAGAAGGTAACAAATTCGTTTTAGCCGACCAATCTGAATATGCACTTTTCGATCAAATTACGAATCAATATATAAATCAAGCAAATGAGGCGATTAAGAAACTTGAGCTATTTAATCTGACCCCTAACATGAAATCGAATCTAAACAATTCGACAAAATACCAGAAATATATTAATCCTGATCAACCGACTCCATTAAGGGACATTCATCGCGTGGCCTACTCATTTTTCAGCATCCAAGAGGTAAGCCAAAACATCGCTGAGGAATTCCAAAAGATTGCATGGAATGTTCAAGAAGTCATTGAAGTACTAAGCAAAGTGGGAATAGATTCAAAAGAGATTCAAGCTGCGATTATAAAGTGGAGAGAAGTAAGTAATAAACTATTTTCATTATTGAAGTCTGCTAATCCAATCTATAAAAAAACGAAAGAACATTTTCAATCTGTAGATAGTTCCTTCAACACACTGGCCGGATCTGCTCTCCAACTTCGATTTGCAAAACAAAATGCACTAGACTCCCGTCAGGATCTCGACCACAAAAAGTTTCTCGATATGCAAATCGACCAGACCGAGGATCGCTATATCGAACTGGTTGAAGGTACCAGATCTCATACTGCGAATATTGATAATTACCTACAACGCATTGCAACCGCGCTCGAAGATGACTTTAACACTCAGTTCTACACTCCTGCGTTCCGTGCGGCGCGTGATGCCAGCCGGTATTGGAATGTCTCGTTTGGGTCAATAGAAACTTCCAGTATTCTGACCAATAATCGTTCGCTCGGTAAAGTCGCTCCCAAGGCGACAATGGAGTTCGACTTACCGAAACGGCAGTTGGCAATTATTGAAGGCATGAATATCGCGCAAGCCGCAGTGAAAGAATACGGCGCACTTGTGAATGACCCTACATTCCTGGCAATCACATCCATGAATGGAGGGGAAAATGTCCAGGGTGGATTTACTATTCCCCCTGATTCATTAGAAAAACAGGTCTTAGGCCAACCGGGATCACAGGGACAAACATTTGGTTCTGCGTTTGAAAATCTGATCCCCGACCCGGCTGTCTTCAAATTTGAAACCGGTACCGGATTCACTGTACGACCTGTCATTCAGCCCGATGGTCAATCTGTAATCTTTGATTTAAATTACCTTTATCGTACCAATGTACGAGAGCCAGTTCGCGCTGATGAAAAACACCTCGGACGCATCAAAGAACACTTTATTGATACCGATGTGCAATTAGGAAATTATGAATTACGCGAAATCAGCCGCTTTGTGATCTCTCTGAAAGCAACTCGTACCGGAAATGGGGTTCCATTACTTTCGGATGTACCAGGTGTGGGAGTCCTGTTCCGACCTACTCCTAGTGCTGAAAGTTCATTACAACAAAGTCAAATCATGAGTCAGGCGGTGATTTTTCCGACACTGTTTGACCTGATGGGTTTACGCTGGGCCCCCGCAGTTGCCGATGTCGGACCGCTGCAATTAATGAATCGTGAGTTTATCTCGAAAGGCCGTGATCGTTACTTGAAAAATCGTGTTTATGATTATGCCGGTTCAAAAGTCGATGAATTTTTACGAATTCAGGAAACGGAGAGAAGATCAGACTTATATCGTACACAGCAAACCATTCCGGACGTACATCCCAATGGATATATGGGACCTGGCTTAAATCTTAAGCGGAGCAGAATTCAGGAAAACTATGATGCCGAGTGGCAAAATCCACCTGAAAAATATGCTCCTGAGTCGATTCGCAATGGAGTGACCGATCCAAATCATGCCGTACCTGTGATTCCTTCATCACCTCGTTTCAAGCCACTACCTGAAATCCCACCAACTGTGCCCCCCAGTTCCGCTCTTCCGATGAAAGACTTAAACCTCAAACCGGCTTCCTGGAGTCCCACAGAACCGAAATCGTTGCCAGCGACAAAAGGAAGAAGTTCGCAATATCTCAAAACAAACGGGATTTCCTCACCTAGACGAATCCCTTCAAAGGCGAATGAAGTAAAAGCAATCATTAATACTAAGAATAGACAGCAACCACCTGCCCCAAAACGATCCAGTTTCTATAAGAGATCTGCATCCCGAATCAAATCGTATTTCAAGAAAAAATGATTCGGCTCATGTATCGCTTCGAATCCAAGCAATCCTTCTATCCTTAATGAAAAAAATAAGAGATCACAATGGAAGTCAAAACGAATTTAAAGAAGCTATTCTTAGCTGTCTGCTTTCTCGGAACAGCAGCTATCATTACGGGAACGGCTTTCAGCGAATTGTTCCCTAAACGGGTTCCGACTCGTACCTGTGGATTCCCAAAGAATTACGATTATCAAACGCGATCATATTCCGCAATCAGTGTTGTTGAACTCACGGAACAGGAAGTGATTGAAACAGATGAACTCAATGAAGCAAAAAATGGGATTAAACAGAAAGGAAACATTCGTTTTTTTCATCGGTCAGATCAAATGCCCTTGGTCATCCCGGCAGTGTTGACAGAAACCGATTTTCGCTTTCAGAAATCGGGTGCCTGGAATGTGTCTCTCAATGCTCACATTAACCCCAAGCGAGGGGAAGCATTGACTGCGATTCAGCAAGCATTGGGCAATCAAAGAAATAACTTACAATATTTAAAGGGAAGTCGATTTCATGTCAGCATCAATTGTTATGTACGTGATTCAAAAAACCAAAAACGAAAGTCTTTATTGGCCTCGCATTCACTTCCAGTATTCTGGGTTAAAAGTGGAAAACCTCTCAGCAAACAATTCGATGAAACGAGGAACAGGAATTCAAAATTCCAACAAAACCTTTACCAATTTTATGACCAAATCAATTTAGTAGAAATTGAATTTTTCTACGAGGAATAGCCGCTGTTAGATCCAATATGAACTACTTCTTATACATAGATCGAGGAAAAAGGATGTTTCTTAAGCTCAAGTTCACTCATAGCATGAAATTAAATCTGATTTTGACAACGGCCTTCCTCTTGACAATATGCCTTGCGACAACTTTGGCATACGCAGAAAAAAAGGCAGTTGTACCAGCAACGCAGGAAATTGAGGTCATTCTTCCTGGTGTCAGTACAGATGGGATCCCTGCAGTCCTAGTACAGCCGGAGGGTGAGACCACCAACATCGAAATCCCTCCTACAGTGCTTGTCCATAGGTACTATTATACTGGAAACAGAAAATTTCAAGGACCTTACCTACCGGGTGGCCCCTCGATTATTGTAGCGAATCATCCCAAAACGAAATGCCGAGTTTATGTTGATGTCCAACTTTTACCTGGTGCTCCTGAAGTTCACTACTGGGCCAGTATGATTGAATACCGTTATGGTAAAAGTCGGATCCTGATTTCGTTTGCCCATGATGGAGGGGCAAAGGTCGCTTATAAAAACCATTTACCCATTGGAGCTACTTTTAAAAATGTAACTGCTGGTACTACTAAAGCAACCGTAGGTCTCATAAGTAAAACAGGCGTGCCTAAAGCAACTTCACGAGTGGCAAGAACATTCGGTGGATATACTTATGATGCAGGAAAGTTTGTCGTAGATAAATCAAAACAACTGCTCGCGAATACCCCCCTTTCTGGCTTGATTGCTAAGGACGAATCAGAGTTGGATTTAAAAGCAAGAAACAGGAAATTACAGAAAGCAGTTGAACGAAACATAGGTGCGAACGCTTCTCTCCCAACGAATCGATAGAGGCTGGATATCACCAATATCATTGCTGAGTTAGGATGCCCGGTCCTTAGCGCATAAGTCTCTAGAAATTTTCGTTTATATTCTTTGGAACTTCCGTTTGCCATTCTGTTTGCCACGACACCATCGGGAAGGTGTTGTTAGACTGATAACCGAAATTTATTCTTTAATCGCTCGACTCAATACTTTGCCAAATTTCAATAGGGTCGGTCGTTCTTCGTGAGTCGTAAGGAATTGCCTCAGCAGTCTCGTGTTTCAGATATTCGACATATTTTGCCAGTTCGTTATCAGTAGTAAGAGCAGTTACACATTAGTTTTACTCCGCTGGGCAGCTGGCAAAAAAAGTCGACCTGTGAATGTGAAATTTAAACCACTTCCAGATGACCTGTTCAAATACCATAGATTGCCTGACTAGAACTTTGGAGGAGCCTTCGAACCTTTAGTCAGTCCGCTCGAGAATTCCCCCTACTTATCCCCCCACTAATACGCGTTATCAAAGCAAAAGCAAAGCGTGGTTAAAGCTACTACGGTCTTCGGAACCGGAGGGTTAGCGCAGTTTTACTTCAAGGAGCTAAATCGATTACCCATAGTAAGAGCCGCGAATTCTTTTGCGAAAATAGGTAAAGTTAAAATAGGATGATTGCGAATTTTTTAAATGCAATCACTATTTCAAGCTTGAAAATTGATCTTACGCTAATCAGAACGTATTGATCTCTTTGTAATAACAGTAGTAAACAGATTAATACGATAGTGGTAGACAAAATACTAATCTTACTTACTAGTGAATTACGGTGACTCAATTACATTCCATTTCTTTTACTAACGATTGGCTTCAAACCGTCTTGCTTTGACACAGCTGGACTTGGACATTCATTTAGTAATCGTTTTGTTGAACTTAATTGGGGAGATACCTATGGTATTATGGGGCAAACATCCTGAAAGCAAAATGGGGACTACAAGAAAAAAGTTTGAGGCTGCTTTTCGACTGCTCTTAGATGCCTCTTATTATTCGTCGACTACGAAACGACCCATCTGGGATTATGCCGTCGAATTGTCCTGTTTGCAAAAGGCGGGATTAACGTACAACGACCTTCGTTGGCTCTCATGCCAGGGCTATTTGAAACATGCCAAAGAAGTCACTATTCAGGAAGACGATGGACGTGATTTTCGTCCATCCGGGAACATGACGTTCGGTCGGCGTACTTGTTTTGTATTGACTGACGAAGGTCTGGAGTTCGCTGAGAATTTGCAAATTCCGCAAAACGCTTCTGAGGAAGCATTCTCTAGACCATTGGATGAGCTTCATCGCACGGAAATCAAACCAATATGGCATGATATTCGGCGAGAGTTATGGTTCGGTCAATCACTCGTCAAACGCTTCAAATGGCCAGCCATTAATCAGGAAATGATTCTGATGGTTTTTCACGAAGAAGGGTGGCCAACCCGAATTGACGACCCGCTACCTCCCAAAGAAGAAGTTGATACGAAACGACGATTAAACGATACCATCAAGAGCTTGAACCGTAACCAAGCTGCTCCGCTAATCAGATTTCGTGGTGACGGTACGGGGGAAGGTATCATCTGGGAAGTTCCGACTTCCTGAAACGTTCGTTCTTTTGCAGACAAAAATGCGTTTCGTTCTCTTTAACACATGCTTTCAGAATACTGTTCTGTCCACAATAAGTATTTGTCTTCTTTACAAAGATTCCGTAAGTGACCCTTTGTCTTCAGCAAAAGACTTATCTTGTGCTCTTTAATCCATGTTTTGTTCCAGTTTACTACTAGTTTACATCACTACAGATTCCGTAGTGTTCTGATTGTCAGTTCATAGAATCGATTCAGTAACAAGCACAAGTCTGAACGAGTGTTTTCATCTATGTCTTAGATCAGGAGAATGACGATGCCGATTGAGTACCTGGGATACGATCCACTTCCACACATTAGCAAACAACCAGTACAGAACCTCATGGGTTCTCCACAAACAACTGCCTCCGCGCCTTCTCCGCAATTCGGATCTACAGGTGGTAGTAATATTCCTTTGGGGGCGGCAACCGACTTAAGTGGCTGTGTTAGTCTGATTGGTCCCCTTCAGGTTTGCTGGGAATTATCAACATCCAACATGCAAGCTACAGTCATGCTGAAAATACTCGGTGCAACAATCGCGACTGGAACAATCTCGAAAGAACATCCATGCGTGATGTTATCCGGAGGCAACGATATGGCCAAAGCTGAGTTGAAATTGTGCTTGGTAGATCTCTCAAAAATTGTTCTATCAGGGAAAGCATGTGCGTTTGAGACTTGCAAAAGTTTTGAAATCGTTTTGGTGAGTTGGTAGATCGTCTGAGCTCCTCGAGACCATCACAAAGTAGCCTTCTTCAGAATTCACTTCAGGCAGATTTTACATAAATGATGGTCTCGACTCTTCCATCAGAAACCGTTCCACGAGCGTGGAGGAGCTTTAGATTGAAAGTGTTTTCTTTATAAGTCAATTCTGTTTTCGAATTTTTCCTGTTGTCCATTTTTTATGGAGCGCACTTTGCCCTTGTTGGTAACCACGACTGTGATGTTTTGTCTTTTGAAACACATTTTTTTGAATTAGAAGTGGTTGCTGATTTCTCACCATATCTATAAGGAGGAGACTGATGCCAAACGACACAGCACTAGGATGGATTCCTGAAGACGATTCCACTCATGCAACGGATGAATCCAGTAGTTCCACGCCGCAAGTTCCGTTTATGATGCAGGGACTCGGTTGGGTTCCTGACATATCCAGTAAGAGCGATGCGACTCCTGAGACAAATTCAGTCAAGCAGATGCTTGGTAAAGCGGGCATCAAATATACTAAACCCAGTGGTCTGGATTCCTCTGACCTCCCAAATCAGGTCGATCTTCGCCAACATTTCCCACCAGTTTATAATCAACTCAAGACGAATTCCTGCACGGCCAATGCCGCCTGTGGACTGGTGATGTACTTCGAAAAGAAATCGTATAATAAGATTGTCTCTCCATCGCGTTTGTTTCTTTATAAGGCAAGCAGAAATTTACTTTTCCAGCCTGAAGATAAAGGTGCCTACAATAGAACGACATTTCAGGCTTTGACTTTTTTCGGTGTGCCCCCTGAGCAATATTGGCCGTTCAACACGGAACTGGTGAATGCAGAACCGAATGCGTTCTGTTACTCCTTTGCAACGACTTATCAGGCGGTGGCTTTCTATCGGTATGACCCGCCAGGACGAAGTCAGGCTGATGTCTTACAACTGATCAAATCACAGCTATTCGCCCAGTTACCTGCGATGTTTGGATTTCATGTTCATAGCAGTATTTCTCAAGCGTTCAAAGACGGAAAAATTCCTTTTCCTGGTCCAGATAGCACCGATCCGATCGCCGGTGGACATGCCATCGTGGCTGCTGGATATGACGATCAGATGCAAATCACAAACACTGCAACTGGTGAGACAACAACCGGAGCCATCCTGATTCGGAATTCTTGGGGAAACCAGTGGGGAGAGAACGGCTATGGATGGCTTCCTTACAAATACATCCTGAGCGGAATCGCTACTGACTGGTGGTCTCTCCTCAGCATGAACTTTGTCGATACCGGGCAATTTGGCTTTGGGAAAGACCAGGTTTCTGGGAATACCACGTCGGCTGTGGATGATGTGGTGAAAAATTCGGAAACTAAAACTTCAAAGAAAATGGAAAAATAAAATCCGGCTTTACCGGCTTTCCTTTGTTTTGCTGAATCGTTCAGCAAGAGATTATCTGTATTTGATCGAAAGGAGTATTGTATGTGTTCTCAACCGACGCCTGCTGAGTTGATCTCGAATCAACTCAGAGCAAATTATGAGGCGACCCAAGTAACGGGTGCTTCATATCCACCTGCATGTGCTCACGGTGGTCCTCCTGTGAGTACCGTGCAATGTAATGCTGGTGTTCCAGGATCGAGTGTTTCTCCCATTTGTCCTATCGGAGTTGAGCTTGAAGGAGGTCAGGGACCTTCTCCGGGCTGTCACATTTCTTCATGTTTGTTTAACAGTGGATGTCACCAAGGCCAAAGCTGTCTGGTTGCCAGTCATAACAATCCAAACACATGCACCGGAATAAGTTGTTTAGCATACAGTGGTAACGGTGCTCAGGCAACTGCACCACCGGTCTGTGCCACGCAACCTGCGCATGCACTGGGAGCACCTTGTATCGGTCTCTTTAGCTGTATCGCCGTCAGTGGCAATGGCGCTCAGGCAACTCCACCACCCGTCACTACCCCCGCAGATTGTGGCGTAAGCTGGAACTGTCCGCCTCCCGTTACACACGTTACCGATTGTGGTGTGAGCTGGAACTGTCAAAAGCCAGCAGCAGCCGGAGGTGCACTGGGCGGACACTGTATTGGGGTCTTTAGTTGTATCGCCGTTAGTGGCAATGGCGCTCAGGCAACCGCACCACCAGTCTGTACCACGCAACCTGCACAACCACTGGGTGGACACTGCATTGGGGTCTTTAGCTGTATCGCCGTTAGTGGCAATGGCGCTCAGGCAACCGCACCACCAGTCTGTACCACGCAACCTGCACAACCACTGGGTGGACACTGCATTGGGGTCTTTAGCTGTATCGCCGTCAGTAATAACGGCGCTCAGGCAACCGCACCACCAGTCTGTACCACACAACCTGCGCAACCACTGGGCGGACACTGCATTGGGGTCTTTAGCTGTATCGCCGTCAGTAACAACGGCGCTCAGGCAACCGCACCACCAGTCTGTACCACGCAACCTGCGCAACCACTGGGCGGACACTGCATTGGGGTCTTTAGCTGTATCGCCGTCAGTAATAACGGTGTTCAGGCAACCGCACCACCAGTCTGTACCACGCAACCTGCACAACCTGTGGGCGTCAATGCCAGCCATCCACCTGTCTGTCCGTCGCCGACGGTACAACCAGGTCAATGCCCTTCGTGGCCTCCTGCGTGTCCTGATGCCAACCAAAATGTTGCTTTATAAGGAATCTACTACGGGATTACATGTATGGTTGCCACTATTTTCGGCTCTCCAGTTTGTATTCCCTGATTCGTGATGAATGAGTTCTTAAGCGACCACTCCGGTGTGAGTGTCATGCCGGAGTGTTATTTAACTTTTGTTTCAGGTGATTAACAAAATTGAAGGGAATTATAGATGCGTGCACACAAAAATTACTTGCTTAATCTCGATTCGGCACCAACAACCATGCCTCAGAATGGTTCACAATCAACGATCTATGACTGGTCGGGAGGCGAAAGTTTTCAAGTTGTGAATGTAGTAACCACCAAATCCGACTGGCATCCGGCGGCTCATGTTTTAGCAATCTTTGACAATTCCTACGTAGCCGGAAACCTCGCAGGTTCCAGACTTCGTTATCGAGATAACGGCAACACATTGGAAACCCGAGAGATCGTAGGCATTACGCCCCTCGACTAATTTTTTTAACGCGGTGGATGGAATTGATCTCAGCATGGTAAATCTGTCGCATTTAATCTGTTCATAGAATATGAGCGCATCTCTTACCCTCCTTAATCAGGACGATCAACCAACATGACTGAAACAATTTCACGACGATATATGGACTATATGATGACAAGCGGCCTCGTGACCAACGAGCAGATTGTTAACGATGAACTGACCCTGAGTGTCGATCAAACTCGTAATTTGCTCTGCATTCTCTCTTCGGAGACTGGTCCCCGATATTTCAGTAAAAATATCGTTCCCGGTCGACCATATGCGATCGAAACTCTCGCCCAGGAGGCATACTTTTATGAAGTGGCTCAAAGTGATTCCCGATTTGAGCCACTCGGTCCGATTCTTCCCAAGTGTTTGCATTACGATCCTCGGAATCACGTTCTGGTACTTGAGTACTATGAAGACTCGGACAACTTGTCTCGTTACTACTCACATCATCACGAATTAAATCCTGTTCTGACAAAAAAATTTGGAGAAGCTTTAGCTCGCTGTCATACCACTACTCATCTGAATCATCTTTCGGAACAACCGACTTTTCAAGAACAGCTTCCCTGGGTGATTTCGGTTACGGAAGATGGACCGCCGACGGGGTTCCAGACTCTCAGTGGAGGGAATGCACAACTGATTGCCTTGATTCAGCAAAATCCGGAAATTGCCAAAGGCTTTACCATGCTACGTGACGATTGGAAAACGTCCTGCCTGATTCACGGAGACATGAAGTGGGACAACTGTCTGTTATATCCGCGAGATGCCCCCGATGCGGAGAAGCAGATCAAAATTGTCGATTGGGAAATCGTCGGTTATGGCGATCCCATGTGGGACTTTGGTTCATTTATTCACTCCTATCTTATCATGTGGATCCTGACTTTAGACAAGGTCGATTCCCAGGCAAATAGAGGTTTGGAGGGAATCAATGAAACACTCTGGAAAATGCAGCCATCGATTAAAGAATTTTGTGATTCCTATCTGACACATAACAGTCAAGTTTCGGAGCAAGACTTTCTGAAAGCTTTCCAGTTTTGTGCCGCCCGGCTGGTTCAATCGGCTTTCGAGATGTTACTTCAATCTCAAGAAGTTTATCCGGCGGCCCGAACAGCATTGGATCTGAGTAGTCAAATTTTCACGGACACCGCTTCCAGCCGGAAAACCCTACTAGGATTTTGAAATTCTCTCGATCAGAAAGGTGAAATAAATGTCTACAGTGGCTCTTATGAAATCGCTGGAAACGATTCTCGAACAAATCGAGGTAGTTTCTCCATTTGAATACCGGTTCGGTCGCCATCATTTAAAAGTCACTCCGGAACTTGCCAATCAAATGGCAGGAATGATGGGAAATCCGCAAGTACAAGAACAACAATCGGAAAACTATATCGACCTCCATATGCAAATGTTTCTTTATGCACATACCTATTGCCGACCTTTTACTGGTGAAATCATCGATTTTCCAACAATGGAAAAGATCGCGTCTGATCTTCTCCACAATTTTTCACAACAAAATTCTTCGAAGGAACGTTGGGACATCGACTGGAAAATCATTGCTGTTGAATCCAACGGTTCCATTCAAGTCGAACGCGATGGAGTCATTCAGCGCGTGCAGGCAGGTCAATATGTGTCAGACGGTGATCAGGTTTCACCGGCCCGAGAAGGTAATCTCGTTAAGGTCTATCATCCGCGCGAATCACTCGCTTATCAACCCGGGTATTATTATGTTTTTGGTGAGGCTGTTCAGAACGCATCGGATGATGATTCTCTTGTCCGATTTTACTTTAATGTGAATCCTGAGACTGCTGTAGAGTTAGTCAAGATTCTTTCGGAACAACTGAATCGTTTTCAAGTTCCGTTTCATCTTAAGCTACCAATTCACAAAGAAGCCTATTGCCGCGTCGATGCCGGGGTGATGTATCTGGCTCGTCGTTACTATGATTTCGTCGTTAAACTGCTGACGAGAAATTGGTCTAACCTGGAGCCCTTGCTGGAAGCCCCCGTCCCGTTATTTTCCTACAACATAGCTCCGGGTATCGGGTTTGCAGAGGATCCCGGGAGTGCCAACGACAGCTTTGGATTGAACCGTTGTCGCCTTATGGCCAAGGGGGTATGGCAGGCTTTTCGCGAGAATGTCAACCACGTACAAGGACGCACCAAATCCGTACTCATTGAGTTTGAAAAAGCTGGAGTAAGGATGGACCGTCCTTATCTGAATCCCGGCACGCGCAGAACATATTTACCATTGTTTGCTGAAATTAGTAATTAGCTGCATCACGATATTTTTATAATGACAGATAACAAAATATGAAACGAATAGGAGATAACTATGACTGATCGATATCTGGAAACCGCAAGCAGAATTGGCTATTCCATCTGTCGTGATGCAATCTGGAGTCGTGATCAATGTAACTGGCTTGGAATGAGTGTGGAGCCATATGCTGGAAACTTTAGCAATGTTCTGAAATCGTTGTCTCACGATGTTTATGGAGGGACAGCAGGAATTGCTTTATTCTTGACTCGACTCTATGAACAGTCCAAAGAGCCGTTTTTCATGGAAACAGCTGAAGGAGCAATGAAGCATGCGATTGCTCATGCGGAATCGACTCCTGTATCGCGCATTTGTGGATTCTACTCGGGGTTGACCGGAATCGCATATGTAGCCGATGTTTGTGGAAAGACATTCCAACATCCGGAATGGGAACAATGGGGGCAGGCACAATTAAAACACGCAGCTGATTTTGGAATTCAGCAAGATACATCGCTGGATGTTGTGAGCGGATTGGCTGGAATGATTCCCGCACTGTTGGCCACTGGAGAAAAATATCGAGAAGAATCGGTGGACCTGGGAAATAAGTTGATTGCTCTGGCAGACCACGATCACGAAGGTAGTTCCTGGAAAATGGGCCCTGACCACCCTCAAGGCCAGAAAAACCTAACTGGGTTTTCTCACGGAACGGCTGGTTTTGCATGGGCTTTATTAGAGTTATACTCAGCCACACATGAACCACGATTCCGTGAAACTGCCTTATCAGCCATCAGTTATGAAAATTGCCACTTCTCACAAGAGGCCCGCAATTGGCCCGATTTTCGGCAACCAATCGAACAGAATGAGAATGTGAAATACAGTTACGGTTCTGCGTGGTGCCATGGTGCGCCCGGAATTGGATTGTCTCGGATCAGGGCATTTGAAATCGAACCTGAGAACGTGAGTCAGGAAGACATACAATCTGCGTTAGCCACAACATATTCCTCGTTCTCGACAACCTCAGGGAATGGTACCTATTGCCTGTGTCATGGACATGGTGGAAACGCCGAACTATTTCTGGAGGCTGGACGACGTATGAATCACACGGAAAGCTGGAACATTGCCAAGGCAATCGGAGACCAGGGAATAGAAAGGTATGCTAAACACAATCGTCCCTGGCAGTCCGGCTCTCCAGCAGGTTCTAATCCCAGTCTGCTCGTGGGAGACAGCGGTGTTGGCTACTTCTATTTACGGCTCCATGACAGTGAAAATGTCCCTTCAGTCTTGTTACTGAATCCCGCAGCGTAATCTCTGTAGTCATCAGGAATTAAAAATAGCCATGATTTGAAAGACAACAAGCCTATATAGGTAACCACTTGATTTATTGTTCTCTAGCTCGTCAAATACTCACGCAACGATCGTTCGGTTCAAAAAATGTCCTGATATAAAAGCCATTTTGGAGAAGCGTTCGAATCTTTATACAGTCCGCTCAAGAATTCCTCCCAGCTATCCCTCCCACTAATACGCGTTATTTAAGCATAAGCAAAGCTAGGTTAAAGCTACTAAGGCCTTCGGAACCGGGTGAGGCCGACGCTTACTCAATGAAAATGAAAAATGAAAACGGATGATTGTGGACAAAGAGTTTGAACAACTTCTGATATAGTTGGGTAACTATTATTCGCTTTAGATTTTCTCTAATCATGCTAAGAAATTTCTGCACAAAAGAGCTACTGACATGCATCGTCTGACAATAGAGAACACCAACCAGGTAATAACAATGCAAAGCCACACCCCAATGCAACTCCACGGTTGCCCCTTTTACTGAAGCAAAAAAAGACTTAGGGCTCAATAACCCTAAGTCCTTATCTATCAAAGTGCCCAAGAGAGGACTCGGACCTCCACGGGGATTACCCCCACTAGCCCCTTAAGCTAGTCATATACTCATTTTTCAAACAAAGATCGATCAATTGAATTGACTTCTGATCTGTGTGGGTGCGACTAGGAGAGCTAGCGAAAAATGAACGCTACCCACTCTCTTCATATTCTCAGAGAGTGGGCTTTTTCAACGCGCCCAGTTATTTACCGGTCGCTTTTTATGCGCGGCTGGGAGAAGCTGTTATCCGAGTAACGAATATTGCCTAGTCATTGTTTTTTATTGAGTTCTCAGTCGTATTAGAAACCTACTGCTTTAATGAGTTAAGCGAATTTGATTCTCATGTGAATGAAAAATTCATCCCGAGAATCAAATTCCGGTAATCTTTAGCGTTAATGTAAGCTCTTAGAAAACGAACGTTTTTGGGACTTCTAATCCGCTCCAGTAGAGAAACAGAACGTCAGTTGATACAGCAAAGGGTCAAGTCTTGTGACTGGTATAAGTCATGGGGCGAGTCATAGCTGAATTCTGGCGAATGAATTTCAAGTAACAGGCTTTATCACCTTGAATACTCTGGATATGATGAGACAACTCAAATCACATCAGACACGTTCACTATCTGTTTTGAGATACAATGCATCAGGATAATGATATGTCACCATCCAGTCAGGAAGGCACGAAAAAATAATGACGGAACCTTAGGGGAAAATCAGGCAACTCTAAATCATCTTAACTCTCCTTCGTGATCTGGAGTCTTGTTGGTGAAAATCATTCTTCAATGATTCACAATCTAACGATTTCCGTTGAGTAAGGGGTCAAGCAGTCCTCTGCACCAGTACAAAATATGGATGCGATTCAAACTACAGTTGTTCAATTATCTACACCTCTCAGCCTGATGCTGATTTTTGTGGGAACATCGCTTGGTATCTTCGTGGGTGCGATTCCCGGGTTAACCGGCGCCATGTTGATTGCACTCACGTTGCCGTTGACGTTTACGCTCGATCCTCAACTGGCGATGACATTGTTAGTGAGTATGTATGTGGGATCAATCAGCGGTGGCTTGATAACCGGCACACTCTTGCGAATGCCCGGCACGCCCGCCTCTGTAATGACAACGCTTGATGGTTACCCCATGTCGCAACAAGGTCAGCCCGGTCGTGCGCTGGGGCTGGGAATGTATGCGTCCCTGGTGGGTGGTTTAATATCCTGTCTGTTTTTAGTCACCTTGTCTGCCCCGATTGCCCGCTGGTCAACACAATTGGGGCCCTTTGAATATTTCTCGCTGGTAATGATGGCTTTGGTGTTAATCGCGACAATTGATGGCGCATCGCTGACGCGCTCACTCTTTTCAGGAACGTTGGGGATTTTGGCAGCCATGCCGGGAATTTCCGCAGCCACAGGCGAAGTGAGACTCACAATGGGACTCACTCCTCTCAATGGTGGTTTCAAGTTGCTACCGGTTTTAATTGGCATGTTTGCGATCAATCAGGTGCTGCGCGATATTGCGAATATTCACCAGAAAATTCCGCGTGTCTCGGTAACACACAGTGGGTTGTGGCTTACCTTAGTAGATTGGAAAAATCAATGGGTTAATATGTTGCGGTCTTCTTTGATTGGAACATTTATTGGAATACTTCCCGGCATTGGTGCTAACATCGGCTCGATAGCCGCTTATTCAGCTGCCAAAAACAGTTCCAAAACTCCGCAGAAATTTGGTTCCGGTTCTGCTGAGGGAATTGTTGCTTCTGAATCAGCCAATAATGCGACTGTAGGAGGAGCTTTAATTCCACTCGTGGCGATGGGTATTCCCGGCAGTGTGATCGATGCCATTTTGCTCGGCGCATTAGTTTTGCATGGTTTGCAACCGGGGCCGCGGTTGTTCAGCGATCATCCCGAACTCGTGCATACCATTATGGGAACCTATTTTCTGGCAAACCTGGTCATGTTTGCGGTGATGATTGCATCAGTCGGTTTTCTCGCAAAACTGGTTCGGTTTCCACGTCCGTTTTTGTTGCCCATTATTCTCACCTTTTGCATTGCCGGAGCATTTGCGTTGTCGAACCGGATGTTCGATGTCTGGGTGATGCTCGGTTTCGGGCTGCTGGGACTGGTCTTAGAGCGAAACCGAATCCCATTGGCACCCTTTGTCATTGGTTTTGTCTTAGGTCCGATTGCTGAAGAAAATTTGTGCGCCGGGCTAATGTCATCGCATGGTAGCTGGTTACCGATCATCACCCGACCAATTTCTTTACTCTTTGTCGTCATCTCTGCATTATTGTTGATTGTGCCGCTTGTGCGTCAGTTTCGAAAAAAATGGGACAGTAAAAAAAAGACGATGAACGGTGATGATGCCAAAGAGATGAGTATCATCCCTCAGTCAGAAACATTGAGTGAGAATGGGGAGCAGAATTCTCACACATTTTGGAGTCGATACGGCTTACCTGTATGGCATACTGTTGCAGTGATGACTATTGTTGGCATGATTGTCTTCCAGTTTTCGGGATTCTTCGCGAATCAATCTAAGCTGACGCAATTTCCTCAACAACCCGTTCAGGTTGTCGTGCCGTTTTCCGCGGGAGGCGGAACAGACCTGTTTGCCAGAATCGTTCAAAAGTCAATCACCGAAAACAAACTGTTGAAACAACCGGTCGTCATCCTTATTCAGGCGGGGGGCAGTGGTACGATTGGGAGCCGAAATGTCAAACAGGCGCGGGCCGATGGTCACAAAATACTCTGCACCCATGAGGGGCTTATTACTTCGAAATACTCAGGCAAAGTGAACTATGGTCCGGAAGCTTTTGAACCGATTGCCCAAACGGGAGAGATCAATCTGGTGGTAGTCGTGCATCAAAATGCCCGACACAAAAATCTGGCTGAGCTGTTGCAGTATGCCGAGAACCATCCTGGTGAACTTCAATTTGGAACCAATTTTGGAGCACTCGCCCATTTCGCTGCCAAAAAAATAGAACAGGCTTATGGTGGTGAATATTTTAATTATGTGCAATCGGGAGATGGGCAAAAGCGATACACGCTGCTCATTGGTGGGCATGTTGATGCCACCATTTTTTCGCTGGCAGAATTTCTGGCCTATCGAGGAGATGGGCAGATTCGCGCTTTGGCAGTATTGTCTAAAGAAAGGAATTCCGCCCTGCCGGACATTGCGACGGCTCGTGAACAGGGTATCGATGCCGTAGTTGGTAACTCGTTATACTGGTTTGCACCCAAAGGAACTCCACAAGAGCGGATTGATCTGCTGGCAGATGCACTGGAACAGGCGATGCAATCTGATTCTGTAAGGAATAGTTTACGGGCATTGTCTATTGCACCTGTATTTTATCGGGGCGAGAAATTAAATGAGAATATCAGTCAGAGTGAGAAAATATTCAGCGAACTGGTTCCCGGCTCAACAGTTCAACTTCCTGATTTTCCTTTCTATATTATCATTGCAACTCTCTCATTGATGAGCATTGTTGTTGTACAGGAAATATTTCTCAGTCGAACCCCGTCAACAAATCGATTTTCAAGCTGCAAGCCGCGCATCTGGCTGGCCGTTTGTTGTTTTGTACTGCTTTGCTGTTATGTGCTGGTGTTAGAACAGGGCTGGCTCAGTTACTGGCTGGCAACGGCATTCATGGTTGCAGTCACTGGCGGAGCTATGGCAAAATGGCAACCGAGGTATTTGTTAATTCTTATTGAACTCTCTTTGTTGACTGGTTTGGGTACAGAAATTGTTTTCACATCAGTATTTTCTGTTGTACTGCCCTAACTGGTTTATTCCAGTACAGAAAATTAACCTCAGACAGAGGTTGCAGAGTGTTTTCAGCCACAAAATCTTTATAATACGAAGGCTATTCCATGACCCGCCCTAATATTTTATGGTATTGCACCGACCAGCAACGGTTTGACACCATTGGTGCGTTGGGGAACGCGTATGTGAAAACGCCTGTGGTTGATTCGCTCGTTAAAGAAGGTGTGGCCTTTACACATACGTATTGCCAAAGTCCAATCTGTACCCCCAGCAGGGCGAGTTTTATGAGCGGGTTGTATCCTTCGCGCTTACACAATACCAGAAATGGCAACGATACCTTTCCTGATTGGCCACCTCTCATTAGCAGGTTGATCGCAGAGAGTGGTTACCTGTGCGGGTTGATTGGAAAATTTCATTTAGTCAGTGCCGGCCATCGCGCGGAACCTCGGCTTGATGACGGGTTCACACTCTGGCAGCACAGCCATGCGCCGCGCGATGATTGGCCTGAAGGAACACATGATTATGCCGACTGGGTCCGCGCTCAAGGGAAAAGCCTTGATGAGATGCGAAACAGCAAAGAGCGTGTTGACCCCGAATATCATCAGACAAAGTGGGCATCTGATCGGGCGATCGAATTTATTGAGCAGGATCATCAACAACCCTGGTTGCTGAATATCAATATCTACGACCCGCACCCTCCGTTTATTCCTCCTGAAAAATATGCGAATCTGTTCGACCCTGCCGCGATGCCCGGCCCACATTTTGAGGAGTCTGATAAGGCGACTCAAGAACTGCTTTCCCAGGTTGATTTTCAGCCTGTCACGATCTCAACGGAAACAAGTGAGCTGAAAAAAGTTCAGGCACTTTATTATGCGATGATTGCTCAAATTGACGATCAGTTTGCGCGCATACTCAAAGCATTAGAATCAACAGGACAGAGAGACAATACGGCCATCATTTTCACTTCAGACCATGGTGAAACGTTGGGAGATCATGGGCTGATACAAAAGGGATGTCGGTTTTATGAAGGATTGGTACGAGTACCGTTGATTTTCTCCTGGCCGGGACATTTTGTGGTCAATCAGCGTGCCACCGGGCTTGTGGAATTACTCGATCTTTCTGCCACATTACTCGATTTAACAGGTATTCCCATCCCTGACTATCATCAGGGGCAGAGTCTGCTTCCGGTACTTACAGGCGAACAAACTGGCTCACAACTGCGCGATAGTGTTCGCTGTGAATACTTTGACGCACTCGATCCGTTTTTCACGGGTGGGGAGGGCAGTTTTGCGACCATGTATCGCGACGACCGGTACAAATTATCTCTGTATCACGACAAGGAGCTGGGAGAGCTTTACGATTTGCAAACGGACCCTTGGGAACACAATAACTTGTGGGATGACCCGAAACATCAGGCTGCCAAACAGCAGTTGATATTAGCGAGCTTTAATAGCCATGTCGTCTTAACAACCGATGTCGGCTCCAAACGGATTGCCCCAATGTGATAAGGCTATGGGGAGGTGGATGCTTGTTCGGATTGTAGGCAAAAGGGGTTGAGACGACAGTTATTTAACATTCTTCATTCGTGAAAACGCTCTATGCCATGTTAAAAGATTCTGAGTCCACCCGACATATCATACCGGAGAGCAAAAGGCCATTCGTGATTGAGACTCTCGCAAAATTTCTAAATCAGAGCGTCCTCATCACAATTTGTTTGAAAGTTTAGTTGTAATAGCTTCCTAAGGCGGATAAAATATTCGCATAAACTCAGGCATCTACCTACAAATTCTTCCCACTGTTCCTGATATCGCCTCGCAATCGCCTTCCACTGTTATCTCCACTGACTACTGTGGAATAAGTGATCCATATATAGTCACAGAAGTTAAGCGTCAATCTTTTTGAAAGGTCAATCATGCTCAACCGTAGAAACATGCTCCGAACAATGGCTGCTGGCGTCGGTGCCGCATGTACCTCTTCGCTTCTTCCTCAACATCTCTTAGCATCGCCCACCAGTAAGACGACTCCAAAACGTGTGATCTTCTTCATGCAAAACCAGGGCTTTGATCCGAAGACCTGTATTCCGGAGGGGATGAGCAGCAGTAGCTCGCTAGCGAAAGCGAAACTTCCTGAGCCCATTAAAGCCCTCGAACCTTATAAGGAGCGACTGCACATTATCAATGGCCTGCATGGTTTGCACACCAGTCCTTCGCACAGCGCATTTTTCGGCGCGCTCGGTGGCTATCGCGGCAGTGACGGTGTGCCGCCCAGTGCTTCGACAATTGATTATGAACTTAGCAAGGTCCTGCCGAAGACGCTTCTACCCCATCTGTGCATCGGAATGGACTCCATTGAGAACATGACAACCAAGCCCACTATTGCGACGCTATCGGCCAGCGGCGCTGGGCAGCCAATCTTCATGCATTCAAATCCAAATCATCTTTATCAAATGTTATATGGTGGCATCTCAACAGGCGATATTCGACTCCAGCACGAAGCCAAATCGAATATGTTGAATCAGATTGAAAAGTTGGCAGCCGCAAAGGGACAATCTCTACCGACCGCAGATCGACAGCGCTACAACCAATACGTTCGGGGATTCGAGAATGTCAACGGTCTGCGCGATCGGCTTGACACGGTTTCCGATCACCTTCGCAAGTTTGCACCGAAGGTAGATGAGCGATACACCAAGCCAGAGTTCGAAACCGATTGGCACGATGTTCTACTGGACCTCGGCATTTCAGCGCTCACATCGGGTATCACAAATACGCTTACCATCGGGTCAGGTCGTGGCGAAATCTTTGGTGCATGGAAAGGGCTGGGTATTGAGCAACAAGGACATAACCTTGGACACATGGAGCAGCCAGATAATCCGATCTGGATCAAGATTCGTCAGTACAACAGTCGTATGCTGGTGAGGATTATGGAAGCGCTCGAGAGCGTGCCTGAAGGCAGTGGTACTATGATGGACAATACCGTAATCGTTTACACAAGTAACAACGCGGATAAACAGCACACCAACGGTGCCAACTGGCCGGTCATGTTACTAGGAAATTTCGACGGCACATTGAAGACCGGTTGCTTCACCCAACTGAACCACAAGCGCCCCATCAACGCGTTGTACACGTCGCTCCTGCGTGCCGCCGGCCAGAACGTTGATCGTTTCAACATGAACGACAAACTGGCCAGGAAATACGACACCGCTACCGGCCCGCTGAAAGAAATAATGACATGAACAAGATCACGAGCCTTCTGGCACTAATGCTTTCGTTGAGCGTATTGCCTGTTGCGATTGCCGAGACTTACTCACCAGGTCAGAAGGTCAACAAAAATTTCACTCAGTTTGCTAAACCGTTTTTTACCACTCACTGTGTGGCCTGTCATGACGAGACAGAACCTGAGGGCAATCTGTCGCTCCATAACCTCGGTCCTGTTGATGAAGTAAATGCTGGCACTTGGCAAGCCGTGTGGGCACAGGTCACCTTGAAGGAGATGCCGCCCAAAGATGAGGACCAGCCCAAGGTCGTGGAGCGATTGCAGTTTTCAGACTGGATCGTCGGTGAACTGTCTCGAGTCATGCGCGACAAGGGTGGGTTCCATGCCCATCTCGATCCGAACAAGGGCAACTTTGTCGATCATGATCTGTTATTCGGTAAGCTGCCAGACAATATCAAACTTACACCGACATCATCTCCGGCACGCATCTGGCGTGTGACACCACAAGAACACATTACGCGTCTGAACGAATTGATCAACAGCGAACCGGAATTCAATCCATCAAAGCCTGGCCTGCGAACTCACGGCGATTCTGTTCCAACCAACCACGGCGGTGAACTCAAGCTCTACTTCGGTACGGATCGTATCATCCGTTGGCAGGGCGGAACGGTTGCCTATGCCACAGCGGTGAAAAGTGTACCAGTCGTTCTGTCGTCGGCCCGCGATCATGGGTTAGAAAATTATCCCGACTTTTACACAGTCAACAGTGCTGAATCCACACAAATATTGGGGATTGCCGCGGACATCATTCGCTACATGGCCGATGGTCCGCTGAGCATTGCCAAGCCGTATCAGATCACAGACGATCCCAGATCAATTGCGGACAAGATGAAGGGTGACATACGCGGACTGCCCACTAGTCTGGTCTACAGCACAAAGGTCATGCGACCATTGACGCCGGTCTACGACCTCATGCATGAAGAGGGCGTCACCGACGAGCGTTTGCGGGCTGCGGTGGACTACCTTTTCGAAGCGCTCACTTTCCGGCCGCCTAGCAAAAAGGAATCGAACGAATACCTGACGGTCGTCAAACAATCCATTGAAAAACTCGGCAAGAAAAATGGTGCAGTCCTCGGTCTGTCATCCATCTTCCTCGATCGCGATGCTCTCTTCAGACCGGAACTAGTTGAGAACGGCAAACCGGATCAGCAGGGTCGTGTCATGCTCCAGGACTGGGAACTGGGTCTGGCGGTCAATCATACACTGCGATACATCAAGCCGGACAAAGAACTGCGAAAGGCAATCGTCGAAGGTCGTATGCGGTCCAAGGCCGATGTCAAACGCGAAATCGAGCGTATGCTGGCCGACGACAGCATACGAAAGCCACGCATTCTGCGCTTCTTCCGCGAATACTTCGACTACGACAGTGGTGGTTACATCTGCAAGGACTCGAAAGCGCTGGCGGATACGGGAGTGAGCAACAGGGGAACATCCCACTACCGCGCCATGTTTGACGCCACTGCGAGCACTGATCGTCTCATCGAACTCATCCTGCAGGAAGATCGAGACGTATTTAAGCAGTTGCTGACGACGGACAAAGTTGTCGCCACTAGGTCTGACAATGTCTATTTCGGAAAGCGGCGATCAAAGGAAGAGGTTGCAGCATCCGTGGCGGCTGCGAAGAAGGCGGCAGCCGAGGCAGCAAAGAAAAAGGCGGCCGAACTGGAAGCCTGGAAGAAGGCCAACCCGGGAAAGAAACCACCGAAGTCAAAGAAACAGAAGAAGAGGAGACAACCAAACGTCAACCACAAAGTAAGCCAGGTAAAACTGGAAGGGCCAAAGATCTATGCACGTGTGAGTCGCCGCAGCTTCGGCAATGGGTCCATGAAACCAGAACGTATCCTGGCTAAGGTGCCAGAAGGGCAACGCCTGGGCATCCTGTCCCATCCTAGCTGGCTCGTTTCACACTCCGATGCGATGGACAATCACGCCATCCTGCGTGGCAGATGGATTCGTGAACGATTACTGGGCGGCGGAATTCCCGATGTACCAATTACCGTTGATGCGATGTTACCAGATGAACCACAGAATACGCTGCGTGATCGTATGCGGGTCACCAAGAAAACCTATTGCTGGACGTGTCATCAAAAGATGGATCCGCTCGGCCTGCCGTTTGAAATGTACAACCACGCGGGTCTGTATCGGGAATTGGAACTCAACAAACCCGTCAACACCACGGGTGAGATCATCGATTCCGGCGATCCCACACTTGATGGAAAAGTCGCCAACGCCGTTGAAATGATTCGGAAAATCGCGGAAAGCAAACGCGCCGAACAGGTCTTCGTCCGCCATGCATTCCGTTTCTGGATGGGCCGCAACGAAACCCTCAATGATGCGCCTGTTCTCCAGGATGCATATCACGTCTACAAGGACAGCGGCGGCAGCATGAAAGCAATGCTCGTTTCACTACTCACCTCCGATGCGTTTCTCTACCGCACACGGAAAAATCCGGCGCTGTTCGAAGAGAACTGAAAGTGGATTGCAACCTGAACTGAAGGCCGTAGGGTCAAAAAACTCAGCAGACCTGAATTTGCAGAACTATTCGGTACTTAAGCGACTTCCGATTGTCACTACTCAGCCGCTTACTATTCCACAAACTCATACCTTTTCCGGTATCGCGAAGATGACCGTTTTAAAAGATACCCTTTCGAATAGTGACCGAGTAATGAGCCAGCTTATTGATAAACGGGGGATGTTCCACGAAACCATAATTAGCTCGACCGGAGCCGCGTGCTTCTTTGGGGCCTGCTTTAGCAAAACAGGTGTTGAGCATTTTAATTTCATTGTTGAGAGAAACGTTTTTGATGGGTTTTCCGCGCCAGGTATCTTTTTTGCGTAACCACAAATATTCTTCGAGGTCGTAGTCAGTGATCTCACTTAATCTTTTTGTGGCACATTGACAGTATCTGGTAAATCGCTCCAGTGTGCGGCGAGTATTGTGAAAATGCACATCGGAACTGTTTCGAGGTTCCAATGTCTGCAGATACATGTCCTAATATATACGGACCAGAAAAGTTCTTCGTTTTGAAAATGCTGCATGGCTTCTCCTCTTCGAAAAGCAATTGCAGCGATGAATCAGTCTCCAACGCTTAGCCACACTCCGTCGCTAGTCATCGTTGTGACCAACCGGGCTCAAATGATCGGGCAAGCAGAAAAGAGGGGCGCGCAAAACTGCCCTTGGTGAGAATCCACCTCTCACCAAGGGCAGCCAGATATATACGCGCATCAGAGCCATATCATTTCAATTGACGTAACTCGTTACGACTTCAAATGCCCAAGAGAGGACTCGAACCTCCACGGGAGTAACTCCCACTAGCCCCTCAAGCTAGCGCGTCTGCCAATTCCGCCACTTGGGCCTGGTTTTGAGTGAGAGCGGATGACCTATACAGATGGCCGAAAACGGTCTCAAAGTTGAGGATTTCCCAGTATAACAATCCCAGAATGCCCATCAAGGGAAGGGGATGGCATTCTGAGGGTTAAAAACCCGGGATTTTGTGAAAATGGACCTGCAATGGGTTTAAACTTCCCCTCCCGTAAAATCTGCATTTTTGTAAACTACCGACCGCTTTTTATAGCTGATTCCAGCAAATCTCAGTCTGGGACTGAGGATGGGTCATCTGTATCGCGTTGAATCTATTCGAACAAGGATGTCCGATGCCGTTTTCTACCCGAATCAACAAGAAAACTCCGCTGCGTTCAACTCTCATCATAACTATATTCGTTGCGAGTCTTTTCTTCTGTTCACAGTCCTTATTGGCTGACACAGGATCGCCGTCTACAGGTTCGCCTCTGCTTGATGATGCCAACTTGAATGCCGTACAGTTTCTGGGAACGAAAACGGGTTGGGCTGTCGGCGATCTAGGAGTCATTCGGAAAACCGAAGATGGCGGACGAACCTGGCAATTCGTTACCAGTCCCGTACAATGTCCTCTCACACATATCTGTTTCCTCACAAATCAGATTGGCTGGATCGCCGGTGGTGGCACGGCCACCTATGGGCATTTGAATCAGGGTGTGTTGCTATTTACTAAGGATGGTGGCAAAACCTGGAAGGAACTGGTTCAGAAACGCTTGCCGCGCTTGCACTATGTTCGATTCTTCGGAATGCATGAGGGAATCGTCGTCGGCGACACTTCTATTCAACATGCAAGTGGGGTCTTTAAGACCACAGACGGCGGTAAGAGTTGGGAAGATGTCACTGGTTACGAATCGATCGGTTATCGCACTGCGGCATTTTTTGATGTGAATACAGGAGTCGTCGCAGGCACTCAGGGACGATTGACATTAGTGGGTGGTGGTGCGGTTTTGCCACCTCGATTTCCGCCTCAAGGTTTAAGAGGCATTCATGATGTGAAGCTCCCGATGACGGCAGCCGGCTGGATGGTCGGTGATGGGGCGCTGCTGCGAAAAAGTGAGAACCGGGGTTTGGTCTGGGAAATGCCCGAGACCGCTTTGCCTGATCAGCTCAAAGATTTTGTTGATTTTCGTGCTGTGGAGGTCCGGGGAAATCAGGTCTGGGTGGTCGGCGATCCGGGGACGGTGATCTGGCATTCTGCTGACAAAGGAAAAACGTGGCAGCAACAATGGACAAATCAGAGCGCGCCGCTGACAGCGATTCATTTTGTGGATGATCAAAACGGCTGTGCCGTTGGGACGCTCGGAACAATTTTATCAACAAACGATGGTGGTTTGACATGGCGTTCTAATCATGCAAGCCCGCGCCGTGTGGCTCTGATGTGTGTGCACGCACAGCCCCAGCAAATTTCTTTTAACATGCTCAGCAAATACGCGGGGGATCAGGGGTATCGTAGTTTGGTCGTACTGCCCGTTCGTCGGGATTTGGGGCCCGATGGCCAACCACACCAGGATCTGGATTTGCGATTAAATGAATCCGTCACCAGTGTCGGCGGTTCGATGGGAAAGCAGGACTGGCGGTTTCCCGTTCAGATTCCCGAACTCGAACAGAACGCAGACCGTTTGATTGAAGAATGGAACCGACATACGGAAGGTCGTTTGGCCTCTGTTACCTTAAGTCGGTTTGTCGCACAACTACGAACCTGGCGGCCCGATGTTTTAATCATTGATCAACCTCAGGGGAAAGACGCAGCATCGACTCTGGTGAAAGATGCCGTGTTGCAAGCCGTGCGCTATGCCGCTGATTCGACCCGGTATATCGAGCACCGCGAGCAAGCGGGTCTTGCACCCTGGAAGGTCAAAAAAGTTTACCTGCGATTACCACCGGGAAGTTCCGGTCAGACTTCCGTCGAAGCGGATGAATATCTCGCTCGACTCGGGGTGACCGTTTCCACGGCTGCTTCCTCTGGTAAACAGATTCTCGGCAAAGGGATCGCCTCTGAGGAAGAACGCAGTGTCTACCGTTTGATTGATGTGGAATCGGCTGATGACAAAACTAAAAAAATGGCGATTATCGGAGGAACTTTGTTTGCAGGAATCGGGATCGCCCCTGGTTCCGATGCACGCAGGCAACTGCTCCCGATTAATGGAGCCGATGAGGAACGAAATCGAAAGCTGGCCGAACGACAACGGAATATCAAAGCGTTCGCTGTGAAGTTAATCAGCGATCCGATCTTTTCTGCACAGCTGATGTCGCATTTAAAGATGATCACACAAGGTCTTACCCGGCGACAGGCTGCGTTGCAGTTAGAGCAACTGGCACAACAGTATGTCGCCAATCATGATCTACAGAAAGCGGAATCGACGTATCAGGAACTGGTGGAACAATACCCGAAAGAGCCAGAAGCAGTACGTGCCATGTTATGGTTGTTTCAGCTTTGGTCGAGCGAAGAAGTCGCCTGGCAAAGAAGCCGCCAGGTGCCTGTAGAACGTTCTCGATCAACGAGCTCTCCTAACCAGAAATCCAATCAGGTTACGAATGCGGCTCGGTTTTCGGAGAAATTACCTTCCCCTTTATTGAGTACTGTGAAGCAAGTAGGACAACTCAATACAGGGGCGCCTCAGAATTGGCGTACTCAAACCGCAGAGAATTGGAAGAAGCAAGCACTCGCAGCCGAGCGTTGGTTTAAAAAACAGGCACCGGAATTTTATGAATCACCGGAAGTTCAGGTTCCCTTGGCGTCCCTGTATCGTTTAATCGGCTCGCATGGTAAGGCCGATGATATCTTTCGTGCGTTCCATAATCCTGCCGCCAATGCGACATGGAAAAATATCGCGAGGGCAGAAAACTGGTTGCTGCATCCGGCAAGCAGCCCACCCCGTCCGGTTTACCTGTGTCGCTTTACGAAGTCGCGTCCGGTCTTGGATGGACTCCTCTCTGATGAATGCTGGCAGGAAGCAGATGAAATTCGTCTTTCAGCCAAGCCGTTGTCGAATCAAGAGAATCAGGCCGTATCAGATCGTGATCGTCTGAGCCAGCCTTTTGTGTTATTGTCTTACGATAAGGAGAATCTTTATATTGCCGCCAGCCTTCCACTCAAAACAGGTTTGGATTACCCGGAACCTCCCGACTCGGGGCGGATCTATGATGCTGATTTGAAATTACAAGATCGTCTCTCATTCGCGTTTGACATCGACCGAGATTACACAACCTATTATCAGCTGGAAGTTGATCATCGGGGCTGGACCAGTGATCGTTGCTGGGTCGATCGAAGCTGGAATCCGCGTTGGTTTGTGTATCGTGAAAAAGACAAACAGTATTGGAGAACAGAAATCGCAATCCCTTTACAGGAGCTAGTTCCCTCTGCAAAATTGAAGCGGAAAACCTGGGGGTTTTCAGTGGTGCGAATTCTACCTGCAGTGGGCTTGCAGGGATGGAGTCATCCGCTTTCATCAGAACCTCGCCCCGACACATTCGGGCTGATGCGCTTTGAATGATCGTTGACTTGGCTCCATTTCAACAGCTTTCTTGATTTCAGAGGCCACATTCATTTCCCTGACTGATCGGTTCTCTTATTATGGCTGCATCATAGCCTCTGATTGTCTGCGCGAATTGAATTCATTACGCGTGGTCTGGAATCAGACGGGGGCAATTGTTTTAGAGCGAAATCAATCGAAATTTTCACAGGCAAATTATGGGTTTTATAATCGGCATGGACGAAGCAGGTTACGGACCCAATTTGGGTCCGCTTGTAATCACGGCCAGTTTATGGAAAGTGCCGGGAGATCCGCGCGACTTTGATTTCTGGCAGTCTTTGCAGTCAGTCGTGTCTCAAACAAAACCAGCCAAAAATTCTGAGTTGCTACACGTGGCTGATTCGAAAGAGGTACATTCTTCATCAGCCGGACTCGCTCCATTGGAAAAGTCGATCTTTCCTTTTTTGCAACTGCTTAGTGGGGAAGAAAGAATTACTTCGCTGGATGGTCTGTGGCGGTTATTGGTTACTTCCACAACTCATCTCGATGAAATTCAAAATCAACCTTGGAATCACAATAGCGATTTTTCGGTTCCAATAAGTGTTGATTTGGAAACGATTCAGCAATCTCATCAAAATTTGAAACAGGCATTCGATGCTGCGGGAATTGAGTTACAGGCATTTTGTTCTGAGATCGTCCTGCCGGAACGTTTTAATCGTTGCTGTCGGGAATATGGTAGTAAAGGTGTATTGCTCACGCGATTGTGCATGGATTTGCTGACGCGCGTTTGGGACAGGGAATCAGCCGAACCAACCTTGATCATCGGTGACAAGCACGGCGGTCGGAATCGGTATGATGAATATCTGGATGAAGTGCTCGATGGCGAGCTGATTTTTCGGGTTGAAGAGTCAACAGCGAAAAGTGTTTATAAAATCGGAAGTACGGAAATTCGTTTTCAAACAAAAGCAGAAGCGCATTTTCCTGTAGCTGTCTCTTCGATGGTTTGCAAATATTCGCGAGAAGTGATGATGGAATTGTTCAACCAATTCTGGTTGCAGCATGTTCCAGATCTCAAGCCAACGAAGGGCTATCCCGTGGATGCCCGTCGCTTTAAAAGCGAGATTGCGGATACACAAGAGCGCCTGGAGATCTCCGATCAAATCCTTTGGCGCGGACAGTAAAAATTGCTGAAAAATGAGACCGTTGGTATTTTATTCTTCGACGGCTGTTTGTATCTCAGGTAGAAATCGGCTGGCTCCGATCCCGACAATAAAAACTGTTGTTGCGCCGATTAGCGTGTACCAGGGCCAGGCAACTTGTGTTTTCATCTCGAAAGCGACATACAAAACAACGATCAGACCGACCAAAAAACCGAGCAATGCTGAAACCTGCGAAGCTTGTTTGCTGAATGTAGCGAGAAAGAAAATTCCCAGGATTAATCCAGTCGAGATTGCTGCGATCGAGAATACATTCCCGACCACGCTATCCGAGATCGATTGGCTGGCAATGCCGACGGTGATTTGTGCAACTCCAAACAGGGCAGTGAAAAGACGGCTGGTTTGAACTAATTCTTCTGGTTGCTTTTGGCTTGAGTTTAAGGGCAAATAAAAGTCGTTGACCAGCGCACTCGTAGTGGAACTGAGAGAACTGGAAAGTGTCGACATCGCGGCTGCGAAGACCGCCGCCAATGTAAGCCCCTTAATTCCTATTGGAAGATGATCAATGATGAACGAAGCGAAGACTTCATCCGATTTTCCGAACGGTGTTTGTGGTGGAAAGTTTGTATAAAAGGCGGCCAACGCGATTCCCAATAAGAGAAACAGAGCAAATTGCGCGAAGACGACGAAACCACTGATTCCCAGCGCTTTCGCGGCATCGCGCTGGCTGCGCGATCCCAAATAGCGTTGAATCATCAACTGGTCAGCGCCATGGGTGGCCATCGAAAGAAAGAGACCGCCGACCAGCCCGGCCCAGAAGGTGTACTTGTTGGCCAGATCCCAACTGAAATCGAACATCGTCAATTTATGATGTGTGATTGCGAATTGCTGATAATCACTCCAGCCGTTTGGCAGTGATTCAATAATTACGGCAAATGCAAAAATCGCACCAGCGATATAGATCACAAATTGCAGGCAGTCGTTCCAGACAACGGATTTCATCCCACCCAGGCAGGTATAAATGATCGTGCCGATTCCAATGATGACAATACAGGTTGATAAAGGAATGCCGACGACTTTTTCCAGTACCAGTGCTGTCAGATAGAGTCGCAAGCCATCGGCGAGTGTACGCATTACGATAAAGGCAAGGGAGCTTACACGTTCGGTCGTTCCGCCGAATCGTTTCTTTAAGACTTCATAGGCAGAATAAATTTCTCCGCGAAAATAAAGGGGGAGCAAAAACACGATCACCAGAAATCTTCCTACAATAAAACCGAGTGCGAGTTGCAGGAATTGTAGATTTCCACCCGGTTCATAAGTGATTCCCGGAACACTGAGGAATGTGACTGTGCTGGTTTCGGTAGCAACAATGGATCCGAGGATGGCCCACCAGGGAAGTGTTTTCCCACCAAGCAAATAATCAGACAGATTTTTTTGTTTGCCTCCGACCCAGGAACCGAACAGGACCACACCGACCAGGTAAAGGCCTAAGATAATCAGGTCGGTGGTTCCGATGGCTATATTCACAGTGGCCTTACCTGTTCAGATTCAGTAAGAAGTAGGCTTAGAGGAGATATCTAAAAATCAATGCAAGATTCGTGTGACACATGCTTATCGTGAAACAAAATCTTGGATATTATACTAGCTGGCAGATAGAACTTTTGACAGGCCATTAAATATGTTAGATCGATTAACAACGGAACAAAGTAACCCGCATTCGGATCAGATTGATTCTATGAACAGTCTGGAAATTGTTCAGTTAATGAATGCAGAAGATGCGAAAATCACAGCAGCTGTTGAGAAAGAAGCAAAGACGATTGCAACTGCGATTGATCTGATTGCAAATGCCTTTCTCAAAGGGGGCCGTCTGATTTATATGGGAGCGGGCACTTCCGGTCGGCTTGGTGTGCTGGATGCCAGTGAGTGCCCGCCCACATTTAATAGTCCTCCTGAACTCGTAGTGGGGTTGATTGCCGGTGGTGAATCGGCATTGACGAGTGCAATTGAAGGTGCCGAAGATCATCCCGAATTTGCGATCGCAGACCTGAATCAAATCGATTTCCATCAGAATGATGTCTTGGTAGGGATTGCGACCAGTGGGCGGACCCCTTATGTGATCGCTGGTTTAAAGTATGCACAGGAACAGGGAGCCCAGACAATTGCAATAACGTGCAATCAGGAAAATCAACTGGCAGAGATTGCGAACTTAACCATCTGCCCGATAGTGGGGCCGGAAGTGATTACAGGCTCAACACGCTTGAAAGCGGGGACAGCTACTAAGATGGTGTTAAACATGTTAACGACGGGTGCGATGGTTCGTATCGGTAAAACGTATGGGAATTTGATGGTTGATTTGCGTGCGACGAATGAAAAGCTCGTAGATCGGTCGATCCGCATACTGATGGCATTTACCAATTTGTCACGAGAAGAAGCGGAGCCGGTGCTTGCATCCTGTAAGGGAGAGTTAAAAACGGCGATTGTGCATGTGATGCGTAGGGTTTCACCAGAAACCGCGAGGGAGCTGCTCAAGCAGACCCAAGGTCATCTGCGGCAAGTACTGGAAGAAACGGCTTAATTGATACGGAGCTTAGCAGGTTCCTCTTTCTCAGTAGAAAGCAACAAGTCATGACTTTGCAATCGAAACGACTGATTCTGGGGATTGATGGAGGTGGTTCCAAGACGCTGGCTTCTTTGGCAGTTTTTTCTTCCAGGAATGAATTTCAGGTTGTGGGGCAGGGAAGAGCCGGTGCTTCCAATCTGAATGCAGTGGGCCTCAAATCGGCGACGACTGAACTGGAACTGGCAATTGAGCGCGCGTTTGAATCTGCTAAAGTTTCACCTCGGTGCGTTTCATACTTGTGTATGGGAATGTCGGGAGCAGGGCGAATCGAAGAAAAGGAAGCCTGGACAAGTTGGAATCAGGAAAACAGAATCGGTGACCGGATCAAGATTGTAACGGATGCCGAAACGGTATTAGCGGCAGGTACACCAGGGGGAGTTGGCATCAGTCTGATTGCGGGAACCGGTTCTCTGGCTTATGGGAAAAGTCAAATTGGAGATATTGCCCGTTCAGGAGGCTGGGGGTATCTTCTGGGAGATGAAGGTGGTGGATACCGGATTGCCATGACGGCGATCAACGCGATTTTAAAAGCCGTTGATGGGCGGGGATCAGAAACCGCGTTACAGGGTTCATTTCTGCAAACACTGGGATTGCCTGATCCGCAATCTTTGATCGGATTTGTGTATCGATCTGAAAACAATCGCAGCGAAATCGCCGCACTCTCAAAACTGGTCTTTGAGGCATCAGAAGCAGGAGATCCTGTTGCGCGTGCGATTTTGGATCAAGCGGTCGATGATCTGGCGCAACTCGTAAGCGCTGTGGTCTTTCGTCTCAATTTTTCAAGCGGTGGTTATACACTGGCGCTGACCGGAGGCACTTTGCTCCATCAGGAGAGTTATCGCGATTCATTATTGGAGCGATTGGCTCAATTCAATGTTGAGCCTATGTCTGTGGAATGTGTAGACGATCCCAGCCTGGGTGCCATTCGAATTGCTGCCGAGTTGTTAAATGGCTCTACGTGAGCCTCGTATCAGAACTTATTCTGCCGGGAATTCGTGGGGGAATTGCAGGTGTTTGATTGAGTAAGGCGAGCATTGCTGCTTCCAGCCGCCATCGACGGTGATTGAAGTTCCTGTCAGATAGCTGGCATCTTCGCTGGCCAACATGGCAATGGTTTGCGCTATTTCACAAGGCTGTGCCCAGCGCCTTAACGGGATCATATCTTCTGAGACCTGGCGAATTTTAGCACCGGTTGTTTGTTGATCATCAGTGGCAATGTCTTTTCCCATCGCGGTATCAATGGCTCCCGGATTGACACTGAGTGCGCGAATGCCTGAGGGGCCATACAATGTCGCGAGTTCATAAGTGAGAGAATCGAGGGCTCCTTTAGCGGCGACATATGCAGGGCTGATGCCAGCTGCCATTTGTGATTGAATGCTCGATACGTTAATGATGACTCCGCGTCCTGCCGGTTCCATATGAACGGCGCACCACTTTGCCAGGAACGCAGGGGCAGTCAGACAGACTCTCAATGTTTTTTCCCAACTGGCCAGTTCAATGTTTCTGAGTGTCGTGATTTCGCGCCAGGCAGCATTATTAACGAGCACATCGATGCGGCCCCAGGTACTGATACACTGATCAACGGTAGATTGTGCATATTCAAGATCCGATAGGTCACCGAGACAAGATAGGAACTCTCCTCCCCTTTTCTGAATCCGATTAGTGATCGGTTCTAATTCATCTGTGGGGAGTGCCAGCAACACACAATCGTAGCCTCGCTCGGCAAAGCAGACCGCTGTTTCTCCACCGATTCCTCCTGCTGCACCCGTAATCATGGCAACCGGTCGTTCATTCATTATTTGCCCTCGCTTGTTCCGTCTCAAGAATGACCGCCAGCCATTCGTCTTTTTCGACATAAGGCAGCGTACGAAGTCCGAGAATGACTCCTGTTTGATTCGTAATGACGCTTGTCTTTTCCTCACCCATGACAGAACAAATTGATCCCAGCACATCGCCGACTTGAACTTGATCCATCAATTGCACCGCAGGTTCAAAGAAGCCTGCGACCGGTGCATGATTTTGAAGCTGCAGGTGACCACTCTCTTCGCGATCGTCTTCGATGTGATACAGAATTGGTTTTTGTTCAACAGGAATATCTAACATTCCCAGCGCTGACAAGACAGAGAGGCAGCCTGTGGCATAACCTTTGACTGCTTTAGGATCACAGCCACTGCCCCCTCCCCATTCAGCGTAGATAGCGGGAACACCATGATCGCGGGCAGCAGACAAAGAGCGACCATCCAGATGTGCTGAAGTACCCCATACTACGGGCAGATTAAATGCACGCGCCATGTGACGCTGTATTTCCAGGATAGCCGGATCAGGGTGTAGCGTGTACCCGGAAAACGGCGCTAAATTTGAATACAGGCCTCCTGTATGCAGATCGATCAGATAGTCCGCGGCTTGAATCAACTGAGTGACTTCGTGAGCAATTTGCTGGGTGATCGATCCTTCTGGTGAGCCAGGAAACGTACGTGCCAGATCGAGATCATCCGGGCCGCGCCGATTGATGCGCTCATAGGCGGGTTGGTTGACGACCGGAACCAGTGTCACGCGGCCCGAGAGTTTCTCAGACGAAATTTGTGTTCGCAGTCGTCTGACCGCAGCCATCGGCTCATATTCATCACCGTGAATGCCTCCGAGAATCAGGACATGTTTTCCCGGTTGACTCCCTTCAATGGTGAACGACTCAAACAGTTTCTGATTCAACATTCAAGTTGATTCCTCAATGGTGATGGACGAGTTAAGTATTGAAAAGGTGCTCTATTTCGGGGAATTTGCATTCCATTCGATTTTGGCGGAACTGCGTAATTTCTGAATCGTCTTGTTCCAGAGTGCTCGGGAGAGAAGTTGGAATATTTCGCCTCGTACATCTTCCAGGCTGAATTGACCAGAGTGTTTTTTATTAAGCGTCACGATGTGAACACCGAAAGGAGTCTGGAAGGGAACGCTTATGTTACCTTCTTTCAATGCGAATACCTGCTGTGTTAAAGCCAGTGGCATTTTGCCGCGATAAGCAGAAGTCACCAATTTTCCACCCTCATTTTTACTTGGTGCCTCAGAGTGTTGAGCGGCTGCTTCCGCAAACGTGATTTTTTCAGCCAGGATTTTTTCGCGGAGGTCTGACAGTTTTTGTTTGGCTTGTTGGATCGTTTCCGGCTTCGCATTTGGCGGTAACTTTAACAGGATATGGCTGGCTTCAACGCGTGTTCCATCCAGTTCTTCCCGATGTTGGTCGAAGTATTCCTGAATTTTGGCAGGTGTGATTTCGCGTTTTGCGTAAATATTCCATGACAGAGGAAGGGCAATCGCGGCGCGCAGTTTTTCAGGTGTGAACCCCATCTTGGTGAGAACCTGTTCGGGATTATCCCCTTTTTTATGAATCAATTTTTGTACCTTTAAAACACTTTCATCAAGCTGCTTTGGTGGGACCGTGATTTTTTGTTGAGCGAGAAAGTCTTGAATCAGACGTTGATCGACCAGACTTTCTAAAACTTGTTTTTTTGCAGATCGAGTACCACCGGCTATACCTCGGGAAAGATAAGCAAAATCCAGATCGGCCTGAGTAATCGCATGGCCGTTAACCGTGACGAGCACTTTCTGGGAACCGTTTGTCTGTTTTTTCTTCTCGTCTGCAAACAGCGAAATGCTAGTGAGAGATGTGAACCACATAGCAATAATGCTGATATTCAGTATGATGCGAAGACGAATTGGCATTGTGATTGCTTCCTGCAATTAAGAATGAAACAAAGGATCAAATCGAGTGGTTTTTTGGGTAGAAGACGTTCATTGTAATTTGTCGAGATTACGATGTGGAGATATTATGGCATTTCCTTCCCATACTGTCAGTGTGAATCAGCCTTGGAAAATAATGAATTTCAAAGTTGGTCTTACATGGGAAACTCTCTAGAATCGTGCCATTCGAGTACCAGGGCATTCACGAGGTGATCGAAATCAGCATTTTACTATTCCCATTTTCTCATTTTCGAGTTCTATGAAGGGGACCAATCAATGTGGTCAACATTATTTGCACAAGAGAAGGACGTTATTGCTCCCGTAGATACCATGACGAGAGTCAATAATGTCTGGAAACAAGTTAACGAATTTCTGACTACCCAAGGTTTAAATCTAGCTCTCAATATTTTTGTGGCATTGCTGATTTTTTTCGTGGGGAAGTGGATTGCCGGTCTGTTGACCCGTTTTTGTAGTCGGTTGATGCGGCAGGCAAAAGTGGACGAAACGTTAGCGCGATTTATGGCGAATATCATTAATGCCATTTTGCTCGTTGTGGTGATTCTGGCAGCACTTTCTCAATTGGGTATCAACACGACGTCATTGGCGGCAATACTGGCTGCAGCAGGCTTTGCTGTGGGAATGGCATTGCAGGGAACGCTAGGTAGCTTTGCCTCTGGGGTGATGTTGATTCTCTTCAAACCATTTAAATTCGGTGATTTCATCGAAGCGGGTGGTACTTCTGGGGTTGTGGAAGAAATTCAAATTTTTTCGACGCATTTGCGGACTGTTGACAATATTGCGATTGTGGTTCCGAATGCCGAAATTACTAAGGGTATCATCAAGAACTATTCTAAAAAAGAAACCCGACGCATTGATCTGGTCATTGGTTGCGGATATGACGATGACTTGAAAACAGTGAAATCATTTTTAGAGGAAGTCATACGTAATGAGGTACGAGTTTTAACTGATCCAGAACCAGTTGTTGCCGTGAATGAATTAGGAGACAGCAGCGTCAATTTTGTGGTGCGTCCCTGGGTTAAGAATGCGGACTACTGGGATACCCGCTGGGATTTGATTGAGGCAATCAAACTGGGCTTTGACGAACGTGGATTTAATATTCCTTATCCAACACGCGATCTCCATCTTTACAACGAAGCATCAGCTGCGAGTTCCTAATTTTGAAGCTCTGACAATTAAAACAGGTAAAAACCTCGGGACGGGAGTTTCGAGGTTTTTTACATGATGTTACCAGTTTGATTCCATGATCAACTGACAGAATCAAGTGGGCTTTTTCACTGATTGTCGTTTTAAAAAAATGTGTCTTAAAATCTGTCAGGTATCGACTTTCGAGCAACTACAGCAGGTTCTGATGAGTCCTAATCATTATAATCTTCATAAACTGTTCACTGTTCTGTTCTACTTCATCTTTTGCTTTGCACCCATTAATATCTAATATCACCTCCCTCAGATGGAGTCTGATTCGTATTAAGGGGACTCGGTTTTTCTAAGTTTTAGTTGATCTGCGACAGAAAATCCGTTTCATAGTGATAATTCATATTCAATCTGAATTTGCCATAGAGAAGCCAAGTTTAGGAACCCGAGTTTCCGGTTTAAAATGACTCGATTTTCAATTATATACCTCCACGCATGTTCTCTAGGTGTGACCTATAGTTAAAAGGAATTCAATTCAAGATACATTGTTTTTTTAATTATTTTCGTCTTAACTGGTTATCCTCTAAAGTTTTAATTTGTGCGACATATACCCGGTTGATCAATAAAGGTAGTTGCCAACTCAAGCAGGCCCGAGTTGTCTTCTATTTGGTCAACCGGGTCTATTCATTGGGAGCATAGGCATATTTCCCTTTCGGGTTTCATATATGAGACACATGGGTAATTTTATCAAAGATGAAAAAATGAATACTATAAACTGCCAGAGCGTTTGTAATTACACGAAAAATGCGTATTATATGAAATAACAATGACAGACTGGTACGGGCCTGAATTCGCTTTCGAGATGAAGTTCCATTGCTTTTTGGACTCATATAGCGATCTGCCGTTGTTCATTTCCTTTCTTTCAAATACGTAGAGCGACCATGCAATCCCCACACAGACCAAGCCTATTGAGAAAAATGAATGTTCGTAAGGTTTTGGAAGTTATCCAAAGTCAGGGAACATTAACACGTGCCGATGTAATGCGATGTTCTGGAATCAGTGCTCCCACGGTCTCCAAAGCCGTCAGTGCACTTCTTGATGCCGGACTACTGGAGGAACGGGAGACGGCAGAGTTTTCTGTTGGTCGTCCTGGAAAACTACTACAGCTTCCTCGTTTTAGTGCCCAGGTCATTGGTGTAGTGTTGGAATGGGATTACTGCTCGGTGGTTGCTTCCGGCTTGGACGGCCATTTGCATGAGGAGAAACTAGATCGTTTCAAGACACCGAAAACTTATGAGGAATTGATCGAAACGATTTCGAACAAAATCCTCAATCTGGTCGAAAAGCAAGAGATCCCAGCTTTAGGAGTGGGAATCACTGTTCCCGGTCTGGTCAACAGTAATGATGGTCGGATCTTTCTGGCATCAAACCTGCACATTGTGGACGGGCAGGCGCCTGCTGCTGATATCGCCAGTCGTACTAAAATGGAATGTGTTCTCGTTCAGAAATCAACATCGTTGTGTCTTTCTGAAAAAACATACGGTGCGGGGCAGGATGTCGACGATTTTATCAATCTGGATGTGACCTCCGGTTTCGGGATGGGAGTTTTCACTGGAGGACAGTTACTGGCTGGTCAGCATGGTCTGGCTGGTGAAATTGCACATATCACAGTCGAACCCGATGGTGGGCGCGTTTGTGGTTGTGGAAATGTGGGTTGCCTGGAGACAGTCGCGACTGATTTAGCCTTGACACATTATGTTTCAAAACGAGTTGGTAAGGACTTGGATTTTGATGCGATTGAAGAACTGGTAAAGCAGGGCGAACTTGATATCACACCCGAATTGGATCGGACGATTGAATTCCTGGCGATTGGTGTCGCAGCAGCGATTAACATCTTTAATCCTTCTAATATCTTTGTCACGTCTCGGTTGTTTGACCTTGATGAAGATGCGTTCAACAAGTTAATTGAGAAAGCAAAGAATCGGGCATTGAAACCTTCATCGAATTCTTGCGAAATTGAGCGTTCCAAAGGCAATAAATATCTGGGAGCCGTAGCCGGAATTATTAACCATCTGGCGAACGGATTGGGGCCACGCCTGACTTAGCGCAGAAAAGAGAGCAGAAACATGCCACCTTCTGCAGATGAGATTGCTCGTGAATTCTTTCAGGAGTCAATTCATTTACTTCAACAGTCGCTCCACAAAATTCATCATTGTTTGGACCAGCTTAATTTCGATCAGCTCTGGTGGCGTCCTGAGCCGGAACTCAACAGTATTGGCAATTTGATGCTCCACCTATGTGGAAACTTAAATCAATGGGCCGTATGTGGAACCACCAATTCAAAAGATGAGCGTCAGCGCGAGCAGGAATTCAGTGCGGATACCAAAATCTCGCTGGAGGAGATCAGGGCGAAGCTGGATCAAACGGTAGCCCAGGCTTGTGAGGCCATGCAGTCTCTCTCTGCTACTGCTTTGCTGGAGCGTCGCACCATTCAGGGATTTTCTGTGACGGTGATTGGTGCGATTTCACACACCGTTCCCCATTTTGTTGGCCACACGCATCAGATTATCTTCTTGACACGACTGCAAAAAGGGACAGAGTATCAGTTCGACTGGTCGCCTGATTCGCGCCGGGAAGGTGTTCCCATCTAGAACGCGTCCACCTTTACTGGAGTGGCTTCTACCTATTATACTCGTCTCAACCATTGGCTCCTGGAGACAGGCTGGCGAAATATGTAGACGTACTGCTGTTGATAGAAGACATTAGACCAGAGGTGTTAGTGACATGTCCCGCAAGGCCAGGAGGTCTGATAAAAAATCTCACAGAGGGGCCTCTACTTCACAGAAGGAAGTAAAGACGCAGTTCGCTGCGAGTTCTACTCAGCCTGGCTCAGATTCGTTCGAATTGGGCAGCAAGCGCATTTCAACTTCCGAACTCTTTTTTTTAACCGTTTTAGTTCTGTGGTCTTTTTTAGTCTCCTGTTTCCCACTGAGAAATATGGACATCTGGTGGCATTTGCGGACCGGTGAGTTAATTTTAGAGCGTGGCACAGTCCCGTATTATGACTGGTTTACTTTTGTTGATTTTGATCGACCTTGGATTGATCTGCATTGGGGTTTTCAGCTTTTAGTGACCTGGCTCTATCGCTGGGGAGGCGTTGATTTATTAATTTTGACCAAGGCCTTCTGTTTAGCTTTGACGATTGGAATCGCCTGGTTCGCTTCAGGTAAATTCATCCCCTCCTGGTTGAAAGCCCTGCTGTGGATCTTACCTGTGATTTGTATTTCCGGTCGTTCGCTGGTTCGTCCGGAGATGTTATCGTTAGTCTATCTCTCCTTTTGGATGTATGTCCTCAGTCGCGCTGCTGCTCAACCGAAACTAATCTGGCTGATACCCCTGATCACTTTATTCTGGGTCAACAGTCACGCGCTCTTTGTGTTGGGATTGGTAATTAGCGTCTTGTTTGTCGTCGATCATTTGGTTCGTACTTGGGCGCAGGGTCGTTGGGGGTTGGATCTGCCGAATACTTCGATTTCAGGAATGACCTTTGTCAGAGTCGGTGTATTTACGATTCTCGCCTGTTTTCTGAATCCCTATCTGGAACAAGGTATTTTATTTCCCTTAACGCTGTATGAAAAGTTTTCCATCGATCAGGCATTTTATTCCGTTCGCGTTGGGGAATTTCAACCGCCCCTCGATTTCATCAGGAAAAATGGTTTGCGAAATCTATATCTGATTTCACAAGTCGTTTTAGCCTTATTGACACTGGCCAGCTTTTTTCCGTTGTTGGTAAAAAAGCGAGTGAATCTCTTCCGCATTCTGTTATTCATCGCGTTTACACATCTGGCATGGAAGGCGTCGCGAAATACAGGTGTGTTTTCATTGATTTCCGGTATTATTCTAGCCGACAACATCTCTGATTGGATCCGTTTGTCTCTTGCTCAATCTTCTGTTACGAAGACCGAAGCTGCCAGTCATGCTACTGCAAACAATCGGAGACTTTCACTAGGCAAGGCGCGTTGGCAGATCGTGTCAATTTGCACGTTTCTCTTTCTGATTGGCAGTTTATGCTTGGGTTACTGGAATCGTTGGGGAGGCGAGGGAAGAGTTCTGGGTTTAGGTGAACAGGAAGCATGGTATGCGCACGCCGCTTCAAAATTTGCAGGACAACCTGGGATGCCCCAGCGCGCTTTTATTTCGAATATGGGACAAGCGGCCGTCTATATTTTTCATAATGGTCCGGAGAAGAAAGTCTTTTTCGATGGACGTCTCGAAGTGAATACCAAAGAGACCTTTCAATTATACGAAGAAATCAAGCAGCTGATGTCTGCAGGAAAGGCTGACTGGGCGTATTTACTGATGGATGAAGAAGGACAACTTCCGATCGTCATTCTGGATAGTCGTTATTCACGAAACGAAATTCGAGGCATGGGCGCGAATCCTGGATGGCGTCTGGTATTTGCCGATCCGGCTGCCGCTGTGTTTCTTGATCATAAGACGGCAACTCGTTTAAAGTTACCGGAGGCCGATCCCACACCTCTATTTCAGCCACCTGGAATGCAGATCCGTCAATGAGTTTTTCTATTGTCCGTTTGCTGGTTCCCAAATCAGTCTAAATTAGGACTCCAGAGAGAGCTTTCACTTGCAAAATCGTAACCTGCAGTGGACAGTAGAGAAACTCGATTTGAGTTCCTCTGTCTGTTGCTGATTGTGGCAGACAATTTTTTTTCTATATTCGAACGAAGGGAAACACCATGAGTTATTCTCTGATCAGAAAAAAACTGGTCTGTGTGGTGGCATTGATTTTGTTTTCACAAGCCTTCAATGTAGCACAGGCGCAGGAAGCACAACAACAGGTACATAAGACGCCACTTGCAAAGTTAGATTTGAAGTCTGGAGATTCCATTGTCTTTTTGGGAGACAGTATCACACATCAATGTCTCTATACTCAGTATGTGGAAGACTTTTTCTATACACGATATCCCCATATGCGTTTGAAGTTTCATAACGCCGGAGTGGGAGGAGCCAAAGCCTGGGATGCGCTAGCTCGGTTCGATCGTGATGTGGCTGCCTACAAACCAAAGTATGTGACTATTTTACTGGGAATGAATGACGGTCAGTATCAACCTTTCAATGAGGCGATCTTCCAGACCTATTACAAAGATATGAAGGAGCTGATCACAAAAATCGAATCGATTGGTGCGCAGCCGATTTTGATGACTCCCACCATGTTTGATGCACGGGCCGCGCGACTGGAGAAAAGAAAGCGGAATCCGGCAAGTGTCGAATTATATAACTCTGTATTAGCCTATTATGGAACCTGGTTGCGCGAGGTAGCAGCCGAATCGGGCTTTGGTTTTGTTGACATGTATAGCCCGCTGAATAACATCACGTTGATAGCGCGCCAGAAGGACCCCACGTTTACAATCATTGAAGACGCCGTGCATCCCGATCCCCCGGGACAGGTTGTGATGGCTTATGCTCTGCTGTCAGACATGAACGTTCAACGACAGGTGTCTCGAATTAACATCAGTAAAAAAGCCAATGGTGAGCCAACAGCCACTGCCAGAGGTGGCAAACTCACCGATCTGAAGTTTAACGAAGATGGTGTCTCCTTCACCTGGCTGTCGAAGAGCCTACCCTGGGTTGTTCCAGCAGAGGCGCAACTGGGTGCCGAGTTAACGAAGCTCGGCCATCGGATGAGCCAGGAATCATTATCGATTCATAATCTCCCGGCGGGCCGTTATGAGCTTTCGATTGATGGTCAAGTAGTGGGGCAGTATTCGAACATCGCATTAGCACGTCATATCGAGTTGCAAAGTAACGCGAAAACACCACAGTACCAACAGGCAATGGAAGTGGCGTTGTTGAATAAAGAACGAAACGATGGTCCTGTTAAGAACAAACGCAACAGTTGGCGCGCGTTTCAGACGTATGCACGTATCAAGCGAGAACTGGATGCGCAGACCGGTCAGAAGGATGAGCAGAAAGCAGCTCGACTGAAAAAACTGGAAATGCAGCTTAAAAGTCAAGAAAAAACGATTCAAGAAAGCGAGGCTGCCAGTCTGGCATTAGAGGATAAAATCTTCAAGGCCAATCAGCCGGTCGCTCGCAAGTATGTCTTGAAAAAAGTGGTCGCTCAAAAGAAGAAAAAATGATTCTGATGGGGACCAAGCTACAGATACTTTAAGAAAGCGATCACAGCCTGAAGTCGATACACTTCAGGCTGTTTTTTATTGGTGCAATTTCGTAAACTGACCTCTTGCACGCGGCAACGTTGCGACTCTGAGCGGTTGCTTTCTGACCAGTGAGATCAGACCAGGAATATGAAGGTTAGAGCCACTGAGAGTGGCAGCAAAACCGCACAGCTATAGGCCATAAATCCAAAGAAGCTGGGCATGCGAATGTTATTCTTTTCGGCAATGGCTTTGACCATGAAGTTGGGGCCATTGCCAATGTAAGTCATCGCTCCCATAAAGACAGCTCCCAAACTGATGGCAACCAGTGAGATCTCATTGACTCCCGCAACAGCTGCACCATTTGTACCGGCGGCTTTCGCTGTTTCAAAGAAGACGACATAGGTGGGGGCATTATCGAGAAAGCTGGAGAGAATGCCAGTTGCCCAATAAAATTTCCAGGGAGAATCAATTCCCAATGAAGCACCATTGACATTCAAGATCTGTACGGGAGCCTGCATACAAATAAAGATACCGACAAACAGGGCTGCGACTTCCAAAATCGCATCGTAGTTGAAGGAGTTTTGTTCGCGTATACTTTTTGAAGTCGTTACGAGTGAAACTCCTGCAAGCACAAACATGCAGACTTCGCGAAAGAAATGCGGAGCGTGCCACTCTGTGCCGGGGACAGGCTTGGAGGGATCAAACAGCGCGACACAGAAGATCACCAGGAGCAACCAGAGGAAGTTAATACCTCCTCTGAGTGAAAATGATTCAATTGTTTCAGGTGGCGCTTCGACTTTTTCCTTGTTTTCTTTTTTGTAGCGCACTGTATCGAACAGAAAATAAATCACCAGTAGAGCAAGGTTCATCGCCAGCCACATGGGCCAGAGAGAAAGTGTCCAGGTAAAGGGAACACCTCTGAGAAAACCTAAAAATAATGGTGGATCGCCAATGGGCAGCAAACAGCCGCCCGTATTACAAACCACAAAAATAAAGAAGATTACCGTATGCGCAACGTAATCGCGTTTTTCATTTGCTTTTAAGAGTGGGCGAATGAGTAACATCGCAGCGCCCGTGGTTCCAATAAAACTGGCAATGGCGCCACCGATGGCGATGATACCTGTATTCAAGGCAGGGCGGCCGACAAGATGGCCGTTAAAGGCAATCCCTCCACTGATGACATACAGACTAAACAAGAGTGCAATAAACGGAACGTACTCGACCAATAAAGCATTTTTAAGAACAACGATGGCTGCGGGAATTCCAGGCTCAGATAGTTCATGCGTCCCGTGGTCAACCACTCCATGACCGTACAGGAACGTATAGTAGAGTAAAGTGACCAGCCCCAGACTGACGGCAACCAGCAGACGGTTTTTATTATGTTCCCACCATTCTTCCGTTTTATGAATTAAGGGGAGAAAGGCAATACATAACAGCAGAGCAGCAAAGGGAATCACGCTGTAAAAGGCAGGTGGTTCTGCGGTTGCATGATGATCGTCGTGTGGCGCTTCCGTTGTTGATACCAGATATGTGGCTTCCAGTTGCGCGTGTGTACCAGCGATTAAGTTCATCTCAATCGCCCTCCGTATTTTAAGGGGATTATTGTTATCAGTTTAAAATCCGAAATCCGTTTCCGGCTTGTATTATGTGAATAAGATTCAGTCTTATTCATAGTCGTTTAATAAAATCGTGGATTATGGCATGATCAGTGGCAGTGTACAATCTCTAGGTCGGCGTGATTTTAGATTGTGCTTATGATTTTACAGGTTCCTGGTGACGTTCTTCAATCGGGGCCGCGCTGTCCTTCGTCTCTGCGAGGTACTGTTTAACCAATTCGGCAGTATGAGTGCTCTCCAGAAGCTCCAGTGTGATTAAGGTTTTGCCCAGAGCGATTGGTGGTTCGATCTGTAAAGCAAGGATATAGGCAACCTGTTCTTGAGTGAGCAATTTCTGCTGAATCGCAATTTCGCCAAATCGTTGGCCATTTTCTTTTTGAAGATTCAGAATTTGGGAGACTTCTTCAGCCGTGAGTAACTTTTCTGCAATGGCAAGTTCACCAAGCTTAACGAGTGGTCCTTGTTTAGGGCATTTCAGAAGTGCTTTGGAAATCGTAGGAATATCGAAAATCTTCTTGGTGACCAGCCAGCGACTAAATCGGGAACGTTTGACCAATTGCTGAAGTTCCCGATCTGCTTTTCTAATGATAGAGCGGACATGTACCTGGTTTCTTCCGTTTGCTTTGGATTCGTACATCGCTTCGTCTGCTTCAGCGATCAGTCGTTCTGCCAAGCCTGCTGTGTTACGAGTTGGAATGCCGACGACTGCACCCAAACTGGCTGTGATTGGTACTTGTTTTCCTTCAAATTCGATCACTTCGTTTTCAATCAGAGTACGTATTCTTTCTGCTAATTCCCGAATACCATTTTCTGTAGGATTGCTGACCATCACAACGAATTCTTCACCACCATAACGGCAAAAGACGTCAGAACGGCGTGTCGACTCATCGGCAACTTTAGCAACGCGCTGCAATACCAGGTCACCAAACTGGTGGCCATAAGTGTCATTTAATTGTTTAAAATGATCAATATCCGCAAACACAATTCCGATCGGTGTTGCTGTGCGTGCACAATTATAAATTTCCTTTTCGAACGCTTCATTGAAAAAGCTTCGATTATAGACTTTTGTCAGAGGGTCATGAACGGCTTTACTCTGTAACTGTTTATTTTCTGTTTCCAGTTGTACCTTTTGTTCTTCGATCACTGCTTGACGCGCAGAAGCCTGGGTAGAATCAACCTGAGCTTTCATAGTCAATCGGACTAATTGTTCGTTGGCGGTGGCCATAATTTCGTAAGGTGATCCGATATCATCCATGTTGACCTGGAACACCTGAGCGGCTTCTTCGAACCGTGCCTGGACGCTTTCAAGGAAACCGTGCAGATCATTGTGGGGCATCTCAAAGAATTCAGTAGTCAGATCTTGAAGACGCTGCAAGGCGAGACCACTGTTGGGAGAACAGAAATAGTCTCCGATGGCAGCTGATGTGGCGATCGTAATAATCGCATTAAATTCGGGATCGGATTTGAGTGCCTGCAGTTCTTCAACGGTATCATGATGATGTCGAATCGCTGTTTTGAACTGTTCTGACATCTGCCAGCGTTCCATCATTTTCACACCGACTTCAGCATGATTGATGCCCAGCATCTCTGTTTCAAGTTCTGCGGTGTCTCTTTGTTGTTCTTCGGCCTGTTCCAAGACCTTCACAAGCTCATCGGGAATGGATCTCAGCATAGCGAGATGGCCAATGTCCTGAAGCAAACCAATCAGGAAGCTGTCATGTTGTAATTCATTTCCCAGTTTTGCGGCTAGTAATTCTGCTGCCGCTGATTGGACTATAGACTGCTTCCAATAGGAATCGAACCGCGATTTGAGTGGACCTTCAGTGATTGCCGATTCCGAGAGAGAAAAGCTCAACGCGAGCGAGGTGACAACCATTGTTCCCAAGAGAGGAACAGCGCGCTCAATACCTTTGCATTCGGATCTTAAACTAAAGAACGAAGAATTACTGGCTTTCAAAATTTTTGCAGTGATTGCTGGATCGGCTTTGATCGTCTCAATCACATCTTTGATATCGGTATCAGAATCTTTCGAAAGTTCCAATAATTTTACAGCGACTGCAGGTAAGGTCGGTAATTGATCTGAAGACCAAATTTTTTCAGGAGAAATCATTATCTAAAACCTTTTTGGCAATGCAATTCAATGAAAAATGTGGTCGTTTTCAGAACAAGAATCTTTCTAGCTGGCTCTGGATTACTTCGAGCAGATTAGAAGTGATACTACGTCTGATCAATCACTGCATCCCTGAACTACACTATGCGTTTGATGTAACCCAGCGTTCCAACTTACTTTTCAAACTGTCTGGTGTAAACGGTTTGACAAGATAGTCAGAAACACCAGCCTGAATCGCGGTGACAACGCGTGCACGTTCTGCTTCGGTTGTAATCATGATCACAGGAATGTCTTTGTTACGCTGGCGAATTTCTTTCAGGAGTTGAAGTCCGTCCATATTCGGCATGTTCCAGTCGCTGAGTACGATATCGAATGTGGCGGCTTCAAAGCATTCTAATGCTTGAACTCCATCTTCTGCTTCTGTCACATCTTCAATGTTCAATTTCAACAAGCAACGCTTTTGGATCGTTCTCATTGTCCCAGAGTCATCAACAAGTAAAACTTTCATTGGAATGGCCTTTATTTTTTAAGTCAGTAAGTCGTTCAAAACAAGTTAGAGTAAAATCAGTGTTTTATTTATCAGAAAACCCTGCTTCAATTGTGAATGTTCCAATCTCGGAATCGAATGCAATACAAATTGGAATTACGTTAGAAGGGTAATGTACCGTGTGTCCTATTCCGGTGATAATATTGGGGATACTGATTGATGCTTCCAGATGCTCAAGTTGAGCTTTTGCTGACCCTGCAATCATGTTTGCTAATTCGCAAACTGCATCGCAGACCTCATCGTTAATTTCGTCTGTTGAAATTCCAACGAGTCGATCTAATACTCCAATGCCAACACTTTTAGATAAACTCAGAACAAGAGTTCCGGCTGCTTTTCCCGAAATTCCAATGACTGCGCTTAGTTCATGTTGGGGGATATGATCTGCCTTTAAACTCAATCCTGTCCGTTTTGGCGTGCATTCCAGCATCATCTCAAAAACAGAAACTGTTGAGCTGATGATGGGATTCACAAATTCAGCAGTGAGTTCCGATTTACCTGTAGCAGTTGATGTCATTATCGCGTTCCTGTTTCCTGAGAATCATTTAAATTCTATAAATCGATTCTTGTTCGGTATTTCGAGAATATTATGTTCACTTTTTCAACTCTGATGTTGATGACTGAAATCAACACCTTCATTTGAAAAGCGGAAAATGCGTTTTCAAATTGTTGTGCATTTAGAACATAGATCACGAAAAATTGGATGTGACAAAATATCAACACGATACTGGTAAGAAAAATTACTCCCTAGCCGGAAGATTGCCATGTATTCCGAATTTGAGGAATATGCTGGAGGTATTACTCTTCAGGGATAGTAAGAAATGCCTCCGACATGACAATAACTATTATGCAGAAGTGAATGATTGTCTGCTGGAAGAAATGAGTGTTAAACCTCCACTTTGTTCTTAAAAAAGAGAGATCGCTGTGTTCTTGATGAGAAGTTTTGAAACAAGATAATCAGCTCTGAATATCGAGATATGCACTTTTCATTTTAATTACCCTTTTGAGCCAGTGGCGCTATAGTCTTAGAGAAAATCGAATTTGACATTAATCAAAACTTGCTGTTGAGTAATTGAATCCAGATCGTTTACTATTGGTATACGTGAGTTATAGGTAATGATTCATTTTTACAGTTTTGCACCTCTGCTTTTAATCTATCTGGAAACACATTTGTCCTTTCATGCTGAACGATTCAACATTTCTCATCATGAAGTCAGAGGATTACGTTCAGTCTGATAGTAATTCATGCTGATATAATTAGTAGTTTCACCTTATCAAAAAAATATGAATTGAAAACCTATGACGCAAACACATCGAGAGGATGACTTTGAGTTTGCACAAGAGGTTAGGAAGACTTGTCATCAGTTAAATAATTTTTTGACAGTATTGCGGTGTCAGCATGATTACATGGGGGTATTACCCTCAGAAGAAATCAAAGCTGAACTGGCTAGTGTATTAAAAGATCTAGATCCTTTAGTGGAAGCGGCAGCAAATCAAATTCGAGAACTTTCTACGAAATGTAACACTCTTTTAGAAGGAACTCAGAAACAATAAAAAGCGGAATGTAGATTGAACCATTAGTTAATTGATGTCTATAAATTCTCAGTACTATTTTTATCGGGGGCCACTATGCTTACTTCGACTGATCTGATACGCGTTGTTTTGGTAGATGACCATCTAATGCTTGTAGATTCGTTGGCTTCACGCTTTCAGAAAGACTCAGGAATTGAAGTCGTAGGATCGGCAGCGAATGCTGATGAGGGACTTGCTCTGGTTCTCGAAACTCAACCTGATGTTGTCATCTTGGATGTTGAGTTGCCAGGTCGTGGATCATTTGATATTGCCGAAGAAATTTCGACAAGATTAAAAAACACAAAAATGATTTTCCTGACAGGCTATCTCTCTGATATTTTCATTGACCTGGCTTTAAGAGTCAACGCGGTTGGCTATCTATTAAAAGGGGAACCGATTGAGTCTTTGATTCACGCAATCAGGAAAGCCGCTCGAGGCGAATATTGCTTTTCGCAGCCAGTTCAGGAACGACTGATCTTTGACCACAAAAAGAATTGCTACTCAATTCAGTCCGAGAGTATGCTCACATCCTTGACATCCCGTCAGATCGAAGTGCTCAGACATTTGGCGCGAGGGAAAAGTGTCAAAGAAGTCGCTCGCTCCATGCATCTCTCTGAGAAATCCATTGATAGCCACAAATATCGCATTATGCATAAGTTGGGAATTCATGATCGAGTGGAATTAGCCCGTTATTCGATTCGAGAAGGTTTAACACTTCCATAACTCCATGAAAGCACGATTCATTATTAGGAATGAATCGTGCCACGTTGTTTAATCAAACGGTCAATGGATTCGATTTGTAAAGGTGACAGCTCAAAGTTCATTGCTTGTGCGTTTTCTTCGATTTGCTCAGGTCGTTTTGCGCCACATAACGCACACGTGATGCCCGTCTGTTGAATCGTCCAACTGATCACAATTTGAGCGATTGTGCGTTGTAACTCTTCTGCTAATATTCGCAATTGATCGATAAAGTCCTGATTTTTTTCCCACTCTGCTCCATGAAACATGGGATATTTTTGTCTGCCATCTTCCGGTGCGAACTGATGATCGCGTGGAAGTTTACCGGCCAGTAATCCTTTCATGAGAGGCCAATAAACCATGACAGAAACATCGTTCTCGATGCACCACGGCAAACGGTCTTGTTCAATATCGCGTTGCAGCATGTTGTACCGCGGTTGATAAGCCGAGATCGGACAGACCGCCGCGAATTCCTGAAGCTGTTCCAGCGTAAAATTTGAAACCCCAACAGACAGAATTTTTCCGGCATCCAGTAATTCTTTGAAGGCGCCCGCTGATTCACTTACGGGAATTTCAGGATCGGGACCATGTAAATAGTAAAGTTCCACTCGGTCTGTCTGCAGTCTCTTCAGACTTTCATCACATTCCTGTTTGATTCGTGCTGGTGATGCATCTCGTATTTGTTTTGTACCAGCCCAATGGATGCCACCTTTAGTAGCGATTACAATCTGGTCTCGTTTCTCTCCTAGTGCTTTTGCTATCAAGCGTTCGCTTTCACCATCATAGCCATAGCAATAAGCGGTATCAAAAAAATTGATGCCGGAATCAAGAGCTGCATTTAACGTCGCCAGACTTGCCTGTTCGGTGACATCAACACTTGTGACTCCGGAAATCGGCCAGCATCCCATCGCGATGGGTGTAATTTGAATCTCCGTCGTTCCAATATTTCGCAAGGGGGGCATTCCATACATTCCTGTAAAAGTTCAAACGTGAGAGTGATGTCTGATGACTGTGGGATGGTGATTCAGTTTGAAATCAATTAAACTGTTTTGCGTTCATTTCAAAGAACATCATAGAGTTTACACAAGACAAGAGAAGGCAAATTGAGAGTATGTGTGCACGATTTTTCTTATTTTCGCCTGATGAAGAGATCATGAGATTGTTCCAAATGGTACGATTTCCTCGGATCTCTCCTCGTTTTAACATTGCTCCTTCACAGCCTGTCTTAGCAATCACAAATAGCCGGGATGGTTTTCAAGTAAATCATTTTCAGTGGGGTTTGATTCCCGGCTGGTCTAAAGATCCCGCTTCGGGACAGGCGATGATTAATGCACGTTCGGAAACCGCTGCTACAAAACCGAGTTTCAAAGGCGCGTTTCGCTATCGCAGATGTCTAATTCCCGCGAATGGCTTTTACGAATGGAAGAGCGCGGGAAATCGTTCGAAACAGGCGATGTGTGTACGTTTGAAAGAGGCACCGTTGTTCGCGATGGCCGGATTATGGGAGCAATGGCAGGGGCCCGATGGTACTGAATTAGAGACTTGCTCTGTGTTAACGACTACGGCAAATGCGTTGTTAGAATCAATTCATCCCCGCATGCCCGTGATTCTGGAGCCAAATCAATTTAATCGTTGGCTGAGTTCGGAACGCACGCCCATTCCGCAGTTGGAGAGTTTGCTGCAGACTTTTCCAGCAGAGGAAATGGAGGCGTTTCCAGTCAGTTCCTATGTGAATAAAGTGGCCCATGATTCTCCTGAATGTATTGCGCCCATCCAGGAACAGAAAACGCTGTTTTAGTTTTTGTTTTCTGGTGGAGGGAAGAGCGAGAGAACGGGTTCGATCTCTTCAAGATGGGCAAACAGGTAGTCCGGCTCGCAATCTCTGAGTTCCTCCAGAGAATAAACGCCCGTGGCGACAGCGATGACATTCGCCCCAATTGCGCGGGCACAGTGGATATCGCTGGGAGTATCTCCGATGACCCAAATCGAAGCGGCTTCGAGTAATTCCGGAGCATGACGTTCTTGAATCTGGTTCAATGCTACATGAGCGACGTCGTTTCGGTCTGAATGATGATCACCATAGGCACCAAACTCAAAAAAGTGGTCCAGATCGTAGTGTTCCAGCTTTTGACGAGCTCCATGTTCAAAATTGCCAGTAAGCAGACCCAGGTCGACATGTGCGTGTTGGGAGAGCGCTTCCAGGATGGATTTGATTCCTGGCAGCACACGGCCTTGTTTCTCTTTTAGTTTTTCTGCAAGCAGATTCAGATATCCTGTTTCAAATCGTTTTCGATTCTCGCTGGTATTGGGAATCTCAAAATACTTGAACAGATCCGTCATGATGGCATGATCGGTTCTGCCTGCGGTGGGAATCCCTTCAACGGGAGCGGAGACCTGAAACTCTTCTTCCAGCATATGCAAGATCGAGCGTTGGCCGGCTCCACCGGTATCGATCAATGTTCCATCAATATCAAACAAGCATATGTGCATTTCGTATCGTCTTCTAAGGTGAGGGGAGTGACTGTGAGTAACACTCTATTCTATACACCTTGCATGACTTCGGAAATGCGGTTTGTGGATGTAGGAGCACCTTTTATTTCAAGGTTTGCACTTTTGATCACATCTGAGTCTATATGTTCCAGACTTTGCTCATATCCTGCCAGGAGTGCCAGATCACAAATCTGATTGATTTTTTGTGGCGTTCCTGCTGTCGTTTTCTGAATTTCTTCGAATGCGTCATCAGTAAATACAGACTTTGAACAACCTGATTGACTCAGACGATGAACGATATAGTTTTGGGTCATTTCCAGGTCGAATGGCGCGAGTTCGATGGCGAGATCTGATAAATGAGATACGTTGGATGCCTGTCCGGAGTTCAAATTTTCAAAGGTCGTCACAATGGATAACGAAGGGTACTGCTGGTTTCCGGAATACAGTAAACGTTCAATCGACTTGAGACACTCAGCATGACTTTTATCCACATGATCCAGGAGCAAGATGACGCGGCTTTGAGTCAATTGGAGACCAGTGAGATAATCGGCCAGGGATCGCCAGAGTTGAGGCAGCGCGGTTGTGTGAGCTGGCCCGAGACGTAACTGAGCACAGACCTGCCATAGAAATTCCTCTTCTGTTAAGCCAAGGAGATCAATGTATTCACAGCGATGCGGGCTGCGTTTCAATAAATACTGGAGTACTTTCAAAGTGAGTGTTTTGCCTGTACCCGAAGGACCTGTAAAGACAGCGCCTTTTTTTTGTTCTTCAGCGACAAATAAAAGTCGCGCGAGTGCCTCTTCGTGGAGTTCGCTTTCGAAAAAATATTCGAGATCTAGTCGTTGATTGAAGGGAGCTTGTGTGAAATTCCAGAAATCGCAATACATAATATTTTTTGACCTGTTGAATTTTGGGTGAGAATCGATCTGTCCAGATTCTCTTTTCCTTGCAGAACCTACAGGGATCGAGATACCATCCAATGAAAGAGACGCCATGTTCAGAGGGCTAGATGAATAGCCTGCTCTGAGTGTGAAGTTTCCCTGATTGTTAAAATCGGTCATTCAATACCATCGGCATGACTGAGCACCGCCTGGCTATTCTATGTTTGTCCAACTTACGTATTTTAAAGAGCTTAAAGTTTTTCTAGAGCGCGTCCCATTTAACTAGAGCGGCTTCAACACGATTTTTTCTTGGTGCAAATAGACTTGCAGACGTTGCAATTAACCTGGATTCAGTCTGGTTGAACCCATTCCGAGAGCATTTATGCCACACCGATTTTATTTTGAAGGTTCTTTGGACCCCGATCAGTTGCTTTTGGAAGGTGGCGAAGCACATCACGGGCTTCACGTCTTACGGCTGCAGATCGGTGATTCCGTGCTGGTATTTAACGGAACGGGAGCTGAAGCAGAGGGTGTCATTACAAAAACCTCTCGCAAAATCATCGAAATTAAGGTGAGCGGGCGACGCGAAACCCCTGTTGAGACACAGGTTCCCTTGATTTTAGCCACTGCAGTCCCGAAAGGAGATCGCTTTCGCTGGTTGGTTGAGAAGGCAGCGGAGTTAGGTGTCAGTAAGTTGGTGCCCCTGATTACCGAACGTAGTAGTGTTGATCCAGGCGAGAACCGTTTGAAAAAATTACAACAGACGATCGTCGCGGCAGCGAAGCAGTCAGGTCAAACCCGCATGATGGAATTGGCGGCCGTGCAGAAGTGGGATGATTTTTTAGAAGAAACCTCTCGCTCTGAGTGTCAGATGTTTGTTGCGGATCCACAGGGAACAGGGCTCGATGTTTTGAACACGATTTCAACAAACGCTTCGTCCGGCGCTTTGGTATTACTGATTGGGCCAGAAGGAGGTTTTTCTCCTGAAGAGCTCGACTCGGCATTGGAACAAGGCGCAAAGCCGATCAAGTTGAGTAAGGGGATATTACGAATTGAAACGGCGGCGATTTTATTTGCCGGACTGATTCGCCTGGCTAGCGACCAGAGGGACTGATCGGTAGAGAAGGGGCAGACTCATTAGCCAAACAGGTACCCCGACCGAATAAAGAGCGCGACACTATAGATCACAACTCCCGCTACAACCAACGAGCCGAAGTTCAATAAGTTGCGTCCTGTGTTGAACTTTTTCCTAGCAACGATTTGTGCAATTATCGTCACGACCGCAACCAGTCCAAATTTAAAATAGACCATTCCTTTGATTCCCCAACTGGCGAGAAAGAAGTTCGCGATCTGGTTTGACTCTCTGAAATTACCTGTCACCAGCAGGATATAAGTCATGAAGACATCCAGCGCATTCACCAGGATGAAGATACAGGTTTCACGCTCCAACGGTAGCTGATGAGTCCAGATAGGCCCCTTGTTTTTTTCTTCGGGAGGTTCAGAATGAGTTTCTTCCATGATCAAAGCTCACTAGAACAAAAAAGGTAACGTTAATTTACAATTAAACCAGTTTACGCAGTTCGTTGATGTAACCAGGGATCGCTTCTTTGGGTTCTTCTTTTGCTTCGTATTCTAGCACAATAAAATTCTTATAGTGCGCATCTTTTAAAATTTTAATAATACGTGGAATATCGGCGGGAACCTCTTTGCCGCGCATTCCCATTTCCACTTTGATCTGAGCATTAATTGCCAATGGAGCGATTTTTTTAAGATCAGCGTAAGGATCTTCTGTTCGGAAATTTCCACTATCAAAATTAATTCCAAAATTAGGTGCCTTGTTGACACCATCAATGATTCTCATCATCTGCTCAGGCGTAGAAGTAATCCCTCCATGATTTTCGAGTGCCAGACTCACTCCTTTTTGCTCAGCATATTTGAGGGATTCATTAATGCCTTTCTGACACATTTTGATCGCCTCGGCCTCATTGCCTCCTTTGGGAACGCGGCCTGCAAAAATTCGGATGACGGGAGCCCCGAGAGCGGCCGAATAGTCGATCCACTGACGTGTCATTTTGAGTTGGGCATCACGGGCTGCACCTTTGGGAAGACAGAAATCGTTGCCGATTGCAGTGCCAGAGACTTCCAGCCCCAGTGAACCGGCCAAGTCTTTTGTCTGCCTGAGATAATCATTGCTGACAGGATTTGGAAAATAGTAGCTGGTCAATTCGCAACCATCGAGTTTCAGTTCCCCGCAGTAGCGAACAAAATCCATGATGTTCATCGTCACTGGGGTTTTCTTCGGTCGTGGCTTGGGCCAGCTTTGTTTCATATAACGATGGAATGAATAGGCGGCCAGACTCAGTTTGTTTTTTTCTGGAGCAGCTTTCTTCTGAACTCCCGCTGACAATTGTGTGTCTGAAATCAGTGAGCCTGCAGTCAGTGCTCCGAATCCCAAAAGGGAAGAGCTTTTCAAAAAGTGACGTCTACTGGTTTCTTGCTCGATCTGAGTTTGCAAATCAACTGCCATTATGTTTACTCCAGGAGTGGGGCTAATAAAATGTACGGACTTATTTAAGTAGTGACTATGTCTGGAAAATCAGCTCGTTCATTTTGACAAATGTCGGACCGTAAAGAAACCCTCGATCTGAAAAACAGGCAGAATTGCAAAGTTTCCAAGGATGGCTAAACTTACTCTATTACTGTAGATATCACTGACAGTGTACCTGTTTGTTTGCTACGATATGCGACCAGGGAAATCGCCCTGTCACGTTTTAAACCAAACTTAGACCGGGCCATGATGCCCATCACAAAATAGGAAGACCGGACACAATGCCTCGTTATGACGCCAAGCGGATCGAAACCAAATGGCAGGAATATTGGGATCAAAAGGAAACATTCAAGGTCGGAGATTTTGTTGAAGGCAAAGATAAGCTCTACGTGCTTGATATGTTTCCCTACCCGTCTGGTGATGGCTTACACGTAGGGCATCCGGAGGGATATACGGCAACGGATATTGTCTGCCGTCATGCCCGTATGCAAGGCAAGCAGGTTTTACATCCTATGGGCTGGGACGCCTTTGGCTTACCCGCCGAACAGCATGCTATTAAAACAGGCACGAACCCTCGTGTCACCACTCAAAAGAACATCGATACGTTTCGTCGTCAGTTGAAAATGTTGGGTTTTAGTTATGACTGGAGCCGCGAATTTTCCACGACAGATCCTGATTACTTCCGCTGGACCCAGTGGATCTTTCTCCAATTGTTCGAGTCCTGGTTTGATAGTGAGTGTGAGTGGACAGGTCCGGATGGTAAAAAACGTGTCGGTCGCGCGAAACCGATTAGCGAGTTGCCCATCCCTGAGAAGGTGAAGTCGGCCGGCGAGGACGCGATCCGCCATTATCAAAACCGTCATCGACTGGCTTATCAGCATGAGGCGCCAGTTAACTGGTGTCCTGCTTTGGGAACGGTTTTGGCAAACGAGGAAATCATCGATGGCAAAAGCGAACGGGGTGGCCATCCCGTCGAACGAATTCCCTTACGTCAGTGGATGCTGCGGATCACCAAATATGGAGATCGGTTGATCGACGGTTTAGAAGGGCTCGATTGGTCTGAATCGATCAAGTCGTTGCAAAAAAACTGGATCGGTCGTAGTGAAGGCGCGGAAGTTGATTTCTTTGTCGGTGCCGAACACGAAAGTGATTCTTTGGAACAGGCTTTCAAAATCTGGAACGCTTCGCGCGGAGAAACAGGATTTCCGGAAGAGCCTGATGCGGATGTCTTACGGATTTATACAACGCGTCCCGACACATTATATGGTGCCACTTATATGGTGTTGGCGCCGGAACATCCATTTGTTGACCGCTTGACGACGGCTGATCAGAAACAAGCGGTGGAAACCTATCGCCATCAGGCAGCACTCAAAAGCGACCTTGATCGAACAGATTTGGCTAAGGAAAAAACGGGTGTTTTTACGGGAAGCTATGCGGTGAATCCAGTGAATGGTGCACAAATTCCGGTTTGGATCGCCGATTACGTTTTGATCAGCTACGGCACCGGTGCCATCATGGCGGTCCCTGCACATGATTTGCGTGACTGGGAATTTGCCGTCGAATTTAATTTACCCATTATTCCTGTAGTGGAACCCCCCGCCGGCTATGAACCTTCGAAAGAAGAGTCGGCTTTAGAAGCAGAAATCGAGGGAGCAAAACGGACTCCGTTTTCCGGTTTGGGAACGGCCATTCATTCTGGAGAATTTGACGGTATGAAGACCGCCGAATTCAAAAAGAAAATTACCGCCAATCTTGTTGAGCAGGGGCTTGGAAAAGGAGCTGTAAACTATCGTTTGCGCGATTGGCTCTTCAGTCGACAGCATTTCTGGGGCGAACCCTTTCCCATCTGGCACGAACTCGACGCCGAGGGAAAGATCACCGGTTTAATGCGTCCCGATCCAGAAGAGAGCTTGCCTGTCGAGTTACCCGAATTGAAAGAGTACAAGCCGGCAGGAACTCCGGATCCTCCGCTTTCCGCGGCACCGGATGAGTGGTTATTTAAAACCGACTCCGATGGGACCCGATTATTGCGTGAAGTGAACAGCATGCCTCAATGGGCGGGCTCTTGCTGGTATTATTTGCGGTTTGCCGACCCCAAAAACAATGAGCACTTTGTCGATCCGGAAAATGAAAAGAACTGGTTACCCGTCGATCTCTATATTGGTGGTGGCGAGCACGCAGTCTTGCATTTACTTTATGCGCGATTCTGGCATCAGGTTTTATTCGATCGTGGTCACGTGACCTGCGCGGAACCATTCCAAAAGTTGGTCAACCAGGGCATGATTTTAGGCGATGTTGAATTGACCGGTTTCCAGAGAACCGATGGTAGCTGGATTTCTTCAAAGGCTGTTGAAGAATCAGATGAGTCTGAAACCAAGTGGATTGAGAAAACAACTAAAAATCCGATTACAGCCGTGAAGTTACAGTCCGATCAGGTGCAAAAGCAAGGAGAAGATTTCACACTGGTCGAAGACCCTACGATTTATGTGAGCAGCCGCGCTTATAAGATGTCGAAGTCACGCGGGAATGTGATCAACCCTGATTTTGTTGTCGAGCAGTATGGTGCCGATGCATTACGTATGTATGAAATGTTTATGGGGCCTTTAGAAGCGACAAAGCCCTGGAGCATGAGCGGCGTGGATGGCGTCTCTCGTTTCCTCGGGCGTGTCTGGCGATTGATGGTAGAAGAACGCGCGGAAGCTGTCACTTTAACTGATGTCGTTTCCGATGATGAACCTTCCGAAGACCAGCTTCGTATTTTGCATAAAACGATCAAAGCGGTCACGGAAGACATTCAGAAATTGTCGTTCAACACGGCCATCAGTCGTATGATGGAATTCACGAATGCAATGGGACAGGAGAAGGTGCGTTCCAAGGCCGTCTTGTCTGACTTCGTTTTAATTCTTTCACCGTTTGCACCGCATATCGCGGAAGAACTCTGGAGTGTTCTCGGTCATACTGATTCATTGGCTTATCAGCCGTGGCCGAACTATGATGAATCGTTATTGCAGGAATCAGTTGTCGAAATTCCAGTACAGGTCAACGGAAAATTACGCGCGAAGATTTCAGTTGCCGTTGATGCGGATCAAGCAACCATGCAACAGGCGGCCGAACAAGACGAAACCGTAGTACGGTTCTTGGAAGGGAAAACGGTTGTTAAGACCATCGTCGTGCCGGGTAGAATGGTGAACTTCGTTGTGAAATAAAACCAGGTGTCCGGAACCAAAAACATTTAAAGAAGCACGATTCTTGTAGGGTCGGACCCATGTGTCCGACCGAGTTTGTTGATGAGTTGTTGTAAAATGATCAATGATTGGGAGTCTATTTGTACTTTGTTTTTAAGATTTGGACGCTGGATCACAGCGGGCGAACACATGGGTTCGCCCCTACCTGGGGTCACTCATGCCTCAAACTAGTCAATACCCAACATTGTGATTTTGTTGCAAGAGACTGATCATATCGATTTGAAAAACGATGACAGGGTTGTATTCCGTGATGATGTGAAAGCGAAATCCTCTCGCAGATTTTACTCTTCATCCAATCGTCGGGTGTCACTGTCGGCTTGTCCGACAGTGCATTTCAGTTGACTAGTACCAAGTAAGGCAGCTTACAAATGCTCTGTTTGTTCTTAGAAAACAACTAGATCGCGTTCAATATAACCATAGCAGCTTCAGCCTCTTATACTCGATCCAAATGACCCTGGAGACGCTACAACAAACTTGGGTACAGGCTAATACGAGCATAATACATTTTCACTGTCGGCAAGCCGACAGTGCCACCCAATTGCGCTGAATCGTAGTCTGAAATTGCGATCTCCTGCTCGCTATGCTCGGCCCGAATTGTATTTAGGCCCATTCAGTTTGTATGTGATTGTAACAACGCGAATTTCGAATTATGCTAACATAGACTCTACTCTTCATCCAATCGATAAAGTGGTTGGCTGATTCCCGTAGCATCGACGGACCAGGGAAGCCAGATAAACGAGACTTCGTTCACCATTAAGTCGGACTTGCGTGGGCGGACGGGATATTCTTCGATCTCGAAATCTTCAGGATGAATGGGTTCTTCCAGCTCATCTAATTCCTGCTGAAATGTTTCTTCGAGGTCGGCGTATTTTTGTTGTTGTACTTCCAATGCTTCTTTGGCGCGTCCGATATCGCCATGTTCTTTGGCCGCTCTTCCCATATTTCGGGCGGCTGTGGAGGCTTTCCGAACATTCGTGGCACTGGCGATCTTTCTACCCATGAGGGCTCCGAAAATGGTGGTTCCAATTGAAAGAAACGTACTCATTTTTTTGTCACTATATTGTGCTTCTTCTCGTGCCACGCGTTCCTCAGCCGTTCGGATTCGGTTTTTGATGGTTTCGAATTTGGATGCATATTTGGTGCGCAATTTCTCAATTTGTAAATCGCGTTTTTCACGCATCAGTTGTTTGAGTCGTGCACGAAATGACGCTTCATCTTCGTTTGGTTCGGAATACAGTTTTGGGCTGGCGCTAAACCACAGCTTGAGTGGATGTTCCTGATAGAGCCAGGTCTTCAGCTTCTTACTCCATGTACGATACTGTGCGGGTTTTGTCATCTCGCTGGCAACTTCAGCGAACTGGGCCTGTTTTGCGGTTTCGTCGTCGTATTCCAGATTGCCGGGAGGAATCAGAGTTGCCTCATCCCAAAGTGATTCCGGCAGGTCGCCCGTGATCGCAGCCAGCATCGCGACATCTTGCCAGAGATCGACTTTCGATTTGGCGTCGGCATAGCGTAGCTTTGCCACACCAATAATTCCCGGTCGATAAACGAGGCGACTTCCTTTGGTCAACATGGTCGACGGGGTAAAGATGCGTTGTTTGATTTCAGCAGGAATCGGCGGAGGCTGGCTCGGATCGCTTTCCGGCGTGGCAGCAATGGTTGGTGCAGTAGCACTAGTATTGGCTCTTGCTTCAGCGGTTGCGATCTTGCGGGGTTCCATCAGTGTTTTAATCTGGTTGCGTGTCAACGGGCCGCGCAGATAGGAGAGTGCCCATCTCGTGTGGAATATGACGGGAGCGTCTTCATGTACGTTGTGTAACAGGAAGACCCGGCTTCCCAGATCAGATAAAATCGATTCCATTTGCTGACGATCAAATTGACTGCCTGCGGTGCCTGAAGCGCTTTCCAATCCGTCCAATACGCGAGCTTTGTCGCGTTCGGTTTGCAGACGACCTATAAACCAGGTGCCTGTGTTCGAAAGGCCTTTGTAATCCAGATCGACCGGGTTTTGTGTGGAGAGGACCACTCCCAATCCAAAGGCACGGGCCTGTTTTAACAAAGTCAACATTGGTGTTTTGGAGGGTGGGTTGGCAGTGGGAGGAAAGTAACCGTAGACCTCGTCCATATACAGGATGGCACGCAAACTCGATGTGCCCGATTGACTGCGCACCCAGGCGAGTACTTCATTGAGGAGAACCGTCACAAAAAACATGCGTTCTGATTCGGAAAGATGTGCAATCGAAAGCACGGAGATGCGTGGCTTACCTTGTTTTGTCATTAACAGACGTTCTACATTCAATGCGTCTCCCTGCATCCAGGCTTCAAATCCCGGAGAGGCGAGCAGATTGTTCAGTTGCATCGAGAGTTTCATGCGATCTTTGGAAGGATAAAACGTGTCCAAGTCCAGAAAGCCAATCTTTTCGAAAGGGGGGGCCTGAATTTCCTGAATCAGACTGGCAACGGAGACGTTACGTTTTTCTTTCCAGGCATTGCTGAGAATATTCGAGAGTAGAATGTGTTCACGGCTATTAATGGGATCGGCATCAATTTTCAATAAAGCCAGTAAACCAGAGACTGCCGACATGATGCGATCTCGGAACGCATCACTATCATTCAACACAGCCTCGCTGGGGGCATCAAATGATTTTAGAACAGAAATTGGCAAACCGGCATTACTGCCGGGCGTATAGATGGCCATATCGACGGCAGACCGCAGACGTTCGATGCGGGAGGCATCCTGCTGCCAGTCGGCAAGGCCTTGTTTCCAGAGTTCGGCAGTCCAACGCGCGAATTCGTCGGGAGTTTTTCCTTTGCGGACGGCTTCACTTTCTTCAACCCAGGGGCGAAAGTCAGCCGGTTTCAAATCGGGAAAGGTAAGCAACAGGTTTCCCAGATCTCCTTTGGGGTCGATGGCGATGACGGGAATATCATCGATGGCGGCTTCTTCCAGCAATGATAAACAGAGCCCAGTCTTGCCGCTGCCGGTCATACCGACACAAACCGCATGTGTGGTCAGATCTTTGCTGTCGTACAATACCAAATCGTCTTTGGTTGTATCGTTTTCCAGATCATGTTCTCGACCTAGATAGAATGCGCCCAGCTTTTCATAGGATTGATCAGTCATTGCTCACCATGAAACGTATGAAATTATTGCCAGAAAATGAAATTGGCCTTTGATCAGAATCAAAACTTAAACAGATGTGTTTTGGGATGATTTCTAAAAAAGAATTGTCCATCATCGCGTTAGAGATAGACTACCATGAGAGACTGCACATTTCACGTTTTGAACGAAGATCTTCGCTCATATTTTTTAATCTTGAATCAGTTGCTGCGAACCATTAGCGGGGTTCTTCCTGTTCGGGAATCACAGCGAAACACGCGAGTACTTCTTCCGGTATGCGCCGTGGAGTCAGATTTTCATAATTCACGAATGCCCAGTTTGTTTCGGCTTTCACCAGAAGCTCAGAATCAAGGGGCCGTACGATTTGATATTTCCGTAGAGATTTGACCTTTTGAAGTGTGGAAATCCATGTTTGTACGATAATTTCCTGACCCACAAACGCCGGTTGTAAATACTCAATATAGTGACTTCGGGCGACCCAGCCGATTTTCAGTTCGCGGTAGCGACGGGCTGACCAGCCATTGGCGGTGGAGTGTGCTACCGCAGCGTCCTGTAGCCATTTTAGGTAAACCACATTGTTGACGTGTCCGAGCCCGTCAATTTCCTCCTCGGTGACTAAATGGCGGTATTCATAAATGCGATGCATGGAATTTCTATCCTGGATTATGTTATGGTATCACGCGAGATAATTGTGTGCTGTGTTGAATTTCACAATACAATCATCTGTTTTGAAATAGTGTTCCTAAATGAAATTGTAATTGAATTAGAGTTCTATGAATAATGTAACGTCTCTTCCAGTGGTAATCGGTTTAGGTGAATTGCTGTGGGACTGTTTTGGTGATGAAAGGCGACCTGGCGGCGCGCCGGCGAATGTCGCGTTTCAGGCAAATCAACTGGCCTGTCAGGGAATCGTCGTCTCGCGTGTGGGGCAAGATCCATTGGGAACCGAATTGCTGGATTTCTTGAAACAGCAAAATCTTGCTACAAAGTACGTGCAGATTGATACGACATTTCCCACTGGCACCGTGACGGTTGAGTTTTCTGACGCCAATGATCCACAATACACGATTCACGAACGGGTTGCCTGGGATCACTTAGAGTTTAATCAACCATTGGCCGAACTAATGAATCAGGCCAAGGCGGTCTGTTTTGGTACTTTGGCTCAGCGAGAGAAAACCTCCCGAGAATCAATTTATCAGTGTCTTGCGGCGACGAACGCTGATTGTCTGGTTGTGTACGACATCAACTTGCGGCAGGAATACTTTGATCGGAGTTGGATCGAGCGTTCTTTGTCTTTAGCAAAAATCGTCAAATTAAACCTGGATGAAGTAGAGGTACTGGCGGGGCTGCTAGAAATCTCTGTCGGTGATACAGGTTGGTTTATCGAACACATTCAGAAAGAGTATACTGTGGACGCGGTCTGTATTACGCGCGGGGCTGAAGGATGTTTGATTTATGCCGACGATCAACAATATGATATTCCCGGCACTCCGGTTGAGGTCGTTGATGCGGTGGGAGCCGGCGATTCATTTACCGCGGCTTTGATTTCGCGTCGTTTATTAGGCTGGTCCTGGGACAAGGCGGCTTTGTTTGCCAATCGTGTGGGAGGCCTGGTTGCCAGCCATGCAGGAGCAATGCCTGTGTTACGTGCCGAGTTTGAGCGGCTTGGCGAGGAAATTCAGACTCGTTAAGATCTTGTAAGTTCTTTCGATTTTAAACCTTTCATTAGAGTGAGGATGGATATGATGTCACGTTTTACCCCGTGGATTCTGTGTCTGGCTGTTTCTTGTTTAGCAGGCTGTCCCGGAGAAACCCCTACAGCCAGTGATCCTGAGGTTCCCCAAGCGACTTCCCAAAAACAGTTGGAAACACTTCCTGCCGGCGGAGACTTTCAGGTTTTACTGGAAACGACAAAAGGAAATATTGTATTGGACGTGCATCCTGAATGGTCACCCAAAGGGGCCGCACGCTTCAAGGAACTGGTGGAAGAGGGCTTCTATAATGATACTGCATTCTTTCGCGTGATTGATGGGTTTATGGCACAAATCGGTATTAATGGAGATCCTGCCGTACACGCCAAATGGAAAGATAACAACATTATGGATGAGCCTGTGGTCGAGTCGAATAAACGGGGCTATGTCTCTTTCGCAAAATCAGGTTTGCCTAACTCGCGTTCAACACAATTTTTTATCAACTTTGGTGATAACTCAAATTTAGATGGCATGGGATTTTCTCCTTTTGCGCAAGTCATCGAAGGGATGGATGTGGTCGACGATCTATACGACGGTTATGGTGAAGGGGCACCAAACGGGCGCGGACCCCATCAGGGAAAACTGGTCGAAGGTGGAAACGCTTATTTGAAAAAAGAGTTTCCGATGTTGGACTACATCAAAAAAGCGACCATTGTTGATGGATCTGCGAAAGAGGGAGCGAAACCAGAGGCGGCGGCTCCTGATGCAAAAGCAGACAAGAAGCCAGCAGAGCCTGAGAAAAAAGAAGAAGCGAAGCCAGAAAAAGCAGCACCTGAAAAAACGCCTGCCAAGAAAGACGAATAGTCTTTCGATCAATCATTCACCGGCATGCGCACAAAGGGAGCCCGGATGCAATCCAACGCATCCAGCTCCCTGCTGGCTGCCTGAAATTGGCCTTCGGTTGTGCGGTGCGTCATAATAACCAGGGGAACGATGGGGTAGTTTTCCGTCTCATCGACTTCGGGTGCTTCATGCTGCACCAGACTGGCGATACTGATTTCGTGATTTCCCAGCACGTTCGTAATGTCTGCCAGTACGTGAGGGCGGTCTTCTACGTTTAAACGCAGGAAGTACCGCCGCGAAATGTCTTCGCGTGGCAGGATTTGAATATTTTGACTGGAGTTCCAGAGATTCAATCTCGGGAACGTAATGGCGGCCCGACCGACGGCGACATCGATTAAGTTAGCAACGACGGCAGACGCTGTCGCCATTTGCCCGGCTCCCATACCCGAGAGCCAGACTTTTCCCACAGCATCACCTTCCAAAGCGATTTTGTTATAAGCGTCTTCCACGTGTGCTAACGGGTTATCATTACGAATCAGCGTCGGTTGCGCGTGCATTTCCAGTTGACCGTCCAGTAATTTGGCGACCGCCAACAGTTTGACGGTGTAACCCAGTTCGTCAGCATATTGTAAGTCAGCCAGTGAAAGCGAATCGATTCCCTGTCGCAGGAATTGATCAAGATTGACTTTCACTCCCAATGCCAGTTGCACAAGGATTCCTAATTTCTGTGCGGCATCAGTGCCATCTACGTCCATGGCGGGATCGGCTTCTGCATACCCAATTTCCTGGGCAGTCCTCACAGCGTCTGCATAGCTTGTATTGTGGGAAAACATTTCGGTCAGAATATAATTACTGGTTCCATTCAGGATGGCTTCAATCGAAATAATTTGATTCGCAGTCATGGCTTGCGTAACTGTTTCGATTAAAGGGACTCCCCCTGCGACTGCTGCTTCGAAACAGATGCAGCGACCCAACTCTTTTGCGCGCTGGAATACGAGCTCTCCTTTTTCACAGAGGAGTGCTTTGTTGGCGGTGATAACATCTTTGCCACTTTCCAGGACGCGCAACATAATGTCATAGGCGGGATCGATTCCGCCGACCAGTTGAAGTACCACCTCAATCGTAGAATCATTGATGACGGATTCGACATCATCGGTCAGTACTCCAGCAGGAAGGTTGATGTCACGTGTTCGTGAAAGATCTCTTACGACGGCCCGTTTGAGGTGTATGGGGCGGCCTGCCCGCGCGGTCATTTGTTCGGCGCGATTGAGCAGAATTTTTGCGACACCACTGCCTACGGTACCCATACCGATAATGGCCACATTTAAAGGAGAAGACGACATTCCAGATTCCTGAATTATAAAACGATGAATGGTAGCGAGGGGGACTTGATTTCCGCATCGTACTATAGACGGTTCCCCAGGCAAGTGGAACCAATGCCGTCAAAATCAGTTGGTTTCAGGATGAGAATCGCGTTGGATGTGTCGATTTTGCCGGTCAATTCCGAAGAAGACAGCAAATGCTGATAGCATAGCCTGTGAGAGACCATGAAATGAAAGAAGCGCATTTTCACCGCTCGCTGTTATTCACAGGCGAGTAATTCCTTCGTGCTCACAAAGTTTCGCCAGCATGCGTATTTCTCATGCTTGACCTGTTGCAGCAACACGGGGTTACGACTGGGCTTTGCCGGTTTTTGCAGCAGCTTCATCCCGGCTTGCGAAGGTGTGCGGCCTCCTTTTTTCGTATTACAGCGACGACAGGCGCTGACAATATTTTCCCAGCTCATGCCTCCGCCGTGAGAACGGGGGACGACGTGATCCAGACTAAGTTGCTTCACGCCGAATTTTTTGTGGCAGTATTGGCATCGATAACTGTCTCGAATAAAGATATTGCGGCGGTTGAATTTAATCGTATTGTTGGGGATGCGATTATAGTGCAACAGGCGAACAACACGGGGAACCTGGATTTCAAAATTCACGGAAAAGATCCAGTCTTCCAATTCCGTTCGTTCATTGAATTCAGATCTCAGCTCACTGATTTCAATCCAGGAACTGAAGTCATAGTTCATAAAGCTGCCATCTTCAACACTGATGACTTCCGCAATGTCTTTACTGAGCAGACAAAAAGCGCGTTTGGCAGAGATCACGTGAACCGGCGAATAAGTCTTATTCAGCGCCAGAACACTCGCCTGCATGGCGCTAGACTGTGTCTTCCCGGTAGTTGCAGATATCATACGCCGCCCACCCTCCAGATCACTTAGCAAGGTTATGGCAATATCAAGGTGCAGTTTAAATCAAAACGACCCCAAAAAACAAACATTGGAATTGCCGGGCATGATACCGTAACTGATGCACCTGTCAATTCATTTTTTCCGATTCCGTCTTTAATGAGGCGCGCACCCTCACCGTGTTTATTTTACCTTTGAGAGGGGGGGCTCATCAACCGTTTTACAAAAATGAGCTCAAAGTACGCTGAAAACTGCTTCAGTCGCTTCATTAAAGAAGATTTAATGAAGCGACTGTTAAGCAAAGAGACTATTGTAACCAGGGAAGCGGGGCAGTCGCGGGCGGCATTTTGACTAGTTTCACACAGGAAACGTCTTTGTGTTCGGAGACTTCTGCCAGAGCCGCTTCCGGAACTTCTCCATCGACATTCAGAACCGCAATCGCTTCACCACCAGGCTGGTTTTGAAGTCGCCCCAGGGCCATGTGGGCAATGTTGACTTTGTGATTTCCCAAAACCGTGCCGATATAACCGATGAGTCCTGGTACATCATGATGGCGGTAGATCAACAGATTACCATCGAGGTATGCATCGAGATAGAACTCATCCAGTTTGGTAAGCCGTAAGAAGTCCTGGCCGAAAATGGTACCGGCTGCCGAGTACTGACCTTCGTCTGTTTCGATCGTTGCAGAGATCAGTGTAGAAAGTGTACCAGCTTCACTGGATTTCGATTCAGAAATCCCAATGCCACGCTCTTTTGCGAATACCGTAGCGTTCACAATATTGACGTCTGCCTCAAAGGCATTGGAGAGTAACCCCGCCGCAAAACTGGATGTGATCAGTTTCGTTTGTTTCTCTGCCACTTCACCACGATACTGTATCTGAACGTTTTTGAGACTGCCTTCTGTCTGGTGAGACAGGAACAAACCCAGACGATGTCCCAACTCAACATGTGGTTTCAGGTCTGCCATTTCTGCTCCCGAAACGGGAATCATATTGATGGCGTGGCGAATTTCGTTGCGGGTGAGATAATCGGTAATAATCTCTGCGGCTTCCAAAGCAACCATTTCCTGTGCTTCATCTGTGGAAGCACCAAGGTGGGGAGTCGATAACATATTAGGCGCATCGATCAATCGTCGGTTTTCTGGTGGTTCCTGAGTAAACACGTCACAAGCGGCTCCCGCGACTTTACCCGATTCAAGTGCATCCGCCAGATCGTCTTCGTTGATAATACCACCCCGGGCACAGTTGATGATCCTGACTCCGGGACGCATCGTGGCGATTCGCTCGGCGTTGATAAGGTCACGCGTTTCATCTGTCAGAGGAGTGTGCACGCTGAGGAAGTCGCAGTGTTTAACGATTTCATCAACTTCCTTATAGAGTTCGATACCATATTCGGCTGCCTTCTCTGCAGAGAGAAAGGGATCATAACCGATGACTTTCATTTCGAGGCCTTGTGCCCGTTGCGCGACGGAAAGACCGATACGTCCCAGTCCCACGACGGCCAGTGTTTTCCCGGCGACCTGGGTCCCCGTTAATTTTTTACGCTCCCACTTGCCTTCTTTCATTGTTGAGTAAGCAGGTCCAATATTACGAGCCAGTCCCATCATGAGGGCAATGGTTTGCTCAGCCGTACTGGTGGTATTTCCAGCGGGCGTATTCATCACGACAATACCTTCGCGCGTGGCGGCCACGCGATCGATATTATCAACGCCGACACCTGCCCGGACAATGGCCTTTAATCTGGGTTGCCCTTTCAGGACTTCGTCCGTGAGTTTGGTCGCGCTGCGAATGATGATCCCATCTGCCGACTTGAGTGCTTCCCGTACTTCTTCCGGCGAAAGACCGGACCGAACATCGACTTCGATTTCCGGGTTATCTTCGAGAATTTTAAGGCCGGCTGGCGAAAGATTGTCCGTGATCAGGACTCGGTACATGGAACTCACTCGCTTTTCAAAACAGGGGAAATTAGTGACTGAAAGCTTACAATGGCTTCCTATGATACAGAGGTATCGCCCCTTAGCATAGTTCGCCAAAAAATCGCGCCAAGGGTAACAGCTGTGCAAACTGGGGAAATCTAAAAACAGTTTGATACCCCTGGAGTTCAGACTCGTTATTCATATGGAAACAGTCGAATTCTGGCTGAAAAGAAGATAAATTCAGCGAAATTGACTATGATATTCTGTGCACATTCTGCTGGAATCATCGGAGATTATTATTTTTGAGAATTTATCAATGAAGGTGGATATGAAGCGTACTCTGTTCAAAATTCTGGTTGTCAGCTTGCTGGTTTCCTTGCCTGTCATCCTGCATTTCACCTATCAGTGGATGACGGCGTTGCCCAGTCAGATCACGATTGCCGCCGGTCATCCAGAAGGGCGCTATCACGGAATGGCCGTGCAACTCAAAGCGATGTTGGAGCAACGGTTGCCCATCGATGTTGAGATTCTGGAGACGAAAGGCTCGTTGGAAAACCTGGATTTATTACGTAGCGGAAAAGCGGATCTGGGTTTTTATCAACCAGGTACGGAGTTTGCGCTGGCATCGCTCAAACCTGTTGAGGCGGCTAAGCCGAAACCGCAAATTCACACAATGCCGCATATCTGTTTCATTGCCAACCTATATTCACAGGTAGTGCATATTATTGTGCCCGCTGAGTCTGATATTAAGAGTGTGAACGACCTGAAAGGCCGCCGTATTGCGATTGGCGAACAAAGCTCGGGTGACCTGGCTGCCAGTGTACCGCTCTTGCAGCATTTTCAACTGACTTTGGACGAAATTGAACCCGCGTATCTTTCCTATGAAGAGATCGAAAAGCAGTTCGGAGACAATACGTTAGACGCGGCAATCGTGACCGTGGGGGTTCAAGCACCAGTGCTCCATAATTTGCTGGAGACTGGTCACTATCGCATTTTGGAAATCCCCTATATTGGCGCACTGACGCGCAAGGAATCTCATTTTTATGAATATGAAATTCCGGCAGGCATGTATCGCAGGGCAGAGCCGACAGTTCCCGTCCAAAATTTGCAGACGGTGGCTTGTGGTGCGCATCTGCTTACAAGGGAGGCCGTGTCTGCCGGTCTCATTGCCGAAGTGACGTCCATCATTCTGCACCAAAATTTTTCGCGACAGATGCGTTTGAATGAGCTGTTTGCACAAGGCAATACATTCGCCCGGGACAATCAGGGATTCCCGGTTCATCTTGGTGCGGATCATGCATATAATCCCGAATTGAAACCCTTCCTGAATTCGGAGTTTGTTGAAGCAACGGAGGGGATGCGATCGTTTATCGTGTCGATCCTGATCGCCGCCTATCTGTTGTTTCGATGGGTTCAGAATCGGCGCTCAAAAGCGAAGGAACATAAACTGGACCGTTATATTCGACAATTGGTGGAAATCGAAAACAAGCAAATGCAACTGGACGGAAATAATCGCGAGGACGGAGTTGTGTTACATCAGTTACTTGATGATGTGACTTGTTTACGTCAGGAAACACTGAAACAGTTTTCAGCCCATGAATTGAATGAAGATCGTGCCACCGATGTTTTTCTGGAAATGTGTCATGCCTTGAGTGACAAAATTAACGCCAAGCTGTTAGGCTGGAAAATCGATCGTCTGGGTGAGACAATCGATAAATCCTGAAGTGTTCTTTTACCAGAAAAAGCGGCTCGCTTTCAAAACGTAACTTCATCCGGATGCGGATCATGCTGGCTAATGTCAATCTCTTTAATTGTATCTTGATCGTGGTAGGAATGGGCGTTGGTTATCTGTTTATCCTGATTCCGATCCTGATTTACTATGCCATTCAGCATATGCGATCACCCCAGTTGATTCTGTTGCCTGAAGCGGATTGGAATGAATACTACGAACATAAATGTCAGGTTGAATCTGATTGGGCCGAATCAAATCAATTCAAACCAGTTGGTATTTATCGATTACAGCAGAATTTTATCCTGGTTTGGGAGCATCTTGAAAGCGCCACTTTTTTTCAAGTTACACTTTCACCTTACGGTCGGTTCCACAGTTTCACGACGGTTTTCGAAGATGACTACTCTCTGATTACGGCCAATGATCGAGAATCGCTTGTGTTCCCTTCGCCACCCAAGCAATTCGTTCAGTCGTTTGGGATCGAGGCTTTCGATCTCTTGGTCGAAAAACACCAGTTAACGCTGGTGGATTTAATCAAAGTCAAGCACTTGGAGTTACCAGAGCAAGTACCCGACTTTGAGGAAACTTATCTGAATCAGATACGCCAGCAGCATGAGCATGTTCGGTCGGTTCCGCTCTATCCGATTCGAGGTATCTGGTGGTATCACATCGGTCGGCGGGCCAAGTTCAATCAACCCATTGACTTGCAACAGGCTGTCTTAGAGCATTTATAAATGCATAGTACAGTTGCATGATCATGAAGCGACTATTACTGCGAGTGCTTTATTATAGCAGTTCCCAGAGTCCGCGGTGGATTTTCCAACCTTCGTTTCGTTTTTTTCTTTCGAAGCTGGTTTGAAAATCCATTTCATGCTCGGGACGCTTTTCTTCGGGAGCGTCCCGATGTGCAAATTGACTGGCGTGATCCATCAAATTTTTGACCCGTTCAAAATACTCTTCGACGTCGGTCCAGAAGTGAAGTTCACCTCCCTGCTTGAGCGCCGTCGTAACCTGTCTGACGAATACATCCGTGAAAATCCGGCGTTTATGATGTCGTTTTTTCCACCAGGGATCAGGAAAGTAAACATGCACTTCGGAAATGGATGATTCAGGGATAAATTTGTCAAAGGCAATTCGTGCATCCCCACCCAAAACACGGGCATTAGGTCGGTCGGCTTTAAGAAGTCGTGTGGCCGCCCGACGTCCTTCACGATAGTCGATTTCCAGACCGAGATAATTTTTATCCGGATTTGCTCCGCTGGAATTAAACAGGAATAAACCGCGACCTGCTCCAACATCTAATACGACGGGGTTGTCATTCCCGAAAAAGTTGTTCCAGTTGAAAGGCCCTTCCAGATCCTCCAGGGTTTGAAAGTAGGGTTTGAGGTCTGTTGTAGGCTTCGAACGCGACATGATTTGAAAAAACGATATTTTTTAGATTGGAAGAGAAAATAATTATTAAGACGCACACACTGTAGAATAGAGAGCGTGGCGTGTAAATTATCAAGAGAGAACCGCAGGTTGTTTTTTGGAGATCCTCATGTTACCCGATTTTTTGTTGCAAGCTGCGAAAGAAGTTCAAGCGGCTCTGAGAACACATGATGAAAAGCTGGTGCTGGCTGAAAGTTGCACCGGTGGTCTGGTGGCGACCTTAATGACCAGCCTGCCGGGAATTTCTGATTATTTTTGTGGTTCCGCCATCGTTTACCGCTGGGATACGAAAATGAAATGGTTGGGCGTGCAGCCGGAGACTCTGGAAAAATATACGGATGTGAGTCGTGAAACAGCCAGAGAGTTGGCACTTGGAGTCTTAAAGCAGACTCCCGAAGCAACCTGGGCTGCATCAATTACAGGTCATCTGGGTCCGAATGCGCCCTCGCATCAAGATGGACTGATTTGTATCGGCATAGCACATCGAAGTTCGAACGATTTCAACAGTCCGCCAGAAATACAGACGATCGAATCCTTCCAGTGTGATGCTTTAATCGCTGAGTTTCCATTCAAAGCCGATTCGACACCAGAACTCTCACTGAGACAACAGAGACAGCTTGCTGCCGCCCGTCAAATGCTGAAGCTGATTTCAGCTGCTTTAGAACGCTAACCCGTTGTATTCCGAGCATTTTTGACAGCATCATGAATGAGCTTGAGGTGCCTGCTACCGTTGAGGGCAGTATATTCCGAATAATCGTCAAACTTTATCTGTCTGGAAACGTTTGCTTCGTTTTTCCACGTGTTGCAACCCGTTCTTCCGGCACGATCTTCGTTGCGAAAGTGATATTCTGTCTTTCCCTTTGCATCAGCACAACATGAATAACCGAATTATTCACTAAGCCACAAGTGTTCGTTTAATACATTCTATTTGGCATGACCCATGTTAATGGAATGACCTCCGGTAGAGTGATTTCGCCGGAATCAGGGTGGAATTGATGCTTAGAAGTACTCACAAGATCAATTCTACATAACGGCTATTAAGACTAATCCCTCTCGACTCCATCTTTTTAGAGGATTTCATAATGAAGCGCTGCAGTATTTGGGCCGCAGTTCTTTCAGCGTCTGTCGCTGTTCCGTTCGCAGGTTGTTCTCATATGCCCACAGCCATGCTTCCTTCGTCTGCGAAGGAAAAAGTTCTGGATAGCAAAATGGTCGTTGCTCAGGATCTGGAAAGCAAAAAAGAATTTGAAAAGGCTAAAAAAGCTTATGAATTGATTCATAAGGCAGATCCCAAGCATGCGCGTGCCTGTCATCGACTTGCCATTGTCAGTTATCGATTAGGTGATCGGGAGAAAGCACTGGAGTATTTCAAGAAAGGGCAGGAACTCACGCCAGAAAATCCTGAGCTTCTGAGCGACTATGGCTATGCCCTTTATAAGATGAAGCAGTACGAAGAGGCAGAAGGAATACTGAAGAAATCAGTAAAGCTTGATCCGAAAAGTGAGCGCGCGATTACTCGGTTGGCTACCGTGTATGGTATCCAGGGGAAAATGAAAGAGAGCTACACCGAACTCCGCAAAATCAGCGGTCCTGCAGAAGCACATGAAATTGTTGCACACTTGCACTCCCAGCGTGGAGAAAAACAACTGGCCTTAAGCCATTACCAGAAATCGCTGGCGATCAGCAAAAGAGAAGCCAGTGGTAGGGGAGATTTGAAAAAGGGTTCCAAAGCATACGAGCTGAATCAGGAATTATTGAAGCGTGTCGAACAGAATGTTGCCCACCTTTCTAGCGATCCTACTCTGAAATCCGCGCAATCAAAAATGCAAATGGTCAATCATTCTCAGCAGAAGAAACGAGAGTTGACTGCATCTGGAAGAGAAAAAGACCTCTTCCGAAAACCAGTCGAAAAAACGTTTAATAAAACGACCAAGAAAAAGCAGGCACCAGAAATCGAAATTGCTGAAACGAAGAATTCACCGTTCCGGGTCATTCGAGAACGCATTGTGAAACCGAAGGCAAAGCAGAAAGTAGAGAATCCGTTTTTGGCGGATCCTAAGTTAGCAGAATCTGCTTTTGAAAAACCAGAAATGGAAGTCGCCGAGAAGAAGCAGGACACTAAAACAAAAGCGGAACAGCAGATTGCGGAGCTGGATCAGCTTCTTGCTCGAACAAAACCACGTCCTGAGGTAAAAGAAGAAGTCACATTCAGAAGGCTGACTGATGAAGACGTGCAAAAAGTAGAACGATCTCTTAAAGCAGAAAAACAGACAGCGCAAGTGACCAGAGACATACAGGTCGCTCGCGATGAAACCAAACCAGTTAAGAAAAATGTAAAACAGAAACGCTCTGCCTTTGAGTTAATGCGTGAATTGCAATATGAGCTGATTGCAGATTTCACACCTCCGGAAGAGGAACTAGTCATAGAAGAGCAACCTGAATTCCAATTGGTTGAACGGACTGAACCTCAGACTGACTTTATACCACAGAGGGAGGTAGAGAATCCTTTTGTGAATCAGACCCGTCAGATGGCGGTTCAATCTCCCTTTGAAGGACGCACAGTTCAACTTGGAAAATGGAAGCCCATTGAACCTGGCATGAAAGCTCCAGAAAAAACTCAGGTGAGTACTGTCTCACGTCAAGTTGAGGTCCAACCTGTCCTAAAGAGCAAAAAAACTTTTGTGCAAAACGCGATTGTAAGCCGACCCAAGCCAGAAACAGCTCAGCCGATGACGGCCGTCGATATGTGCCCTGCTGCGACCGGAGAAGTATTGAAGCTGGTCAAGCAACTTGATGCATATGATGTACCAACGTTGAAACAGGCTGTTCAACGTCTGGGTGCGATGGAATCCGAGGCAATAGCAGCGACACCCGCTCTCCGATCGTTAACGCTGCATGAAAACATGGGAGTTCGTATTCAGTGTGCGTTTTCATTGTGGAAAATTGAAGGGAACACCGATGATTCGATTCCTACTTTGATTGAAGCCATGAACTCATTTGTTGAGAGCGATCGTTCCTTTGCCGCAGCCGTATTGTCGCAGATGGGTACGCAATCTCAGGAGTTAACACCCATTCTGGTTCGTTCATTATCGGACACGAATGAGTATGTCCGCTTACATACGGCAGAACTACTGGCGCGTAATCCAGAGTGGCAATCTCAGGCAAATAAAACTCTGGCCGATTGTGTTGTCTCCAAAGATGTCAACATCCGTTGGTTGGCGACTTACAGTCTGGCCGATCTGAAATCTCAGGATGATCGAGTCGTTGCTGCACTTTCCATTGCCTTGCAAGACAAAGCCAGTCAGGTTCGTGCAGGAGCCGCTTATGCCCTGGGAGAAATCGGCCCTTATGCCCACAAGTCGATTCCTGAATTACAAAAGGCACGCTTTGATACCAACTCTGAAGTGAGAGTGGCTGCGAAGAATGCTCTGAGTCGTGTGAGGCGAGTCAGTCCACCTGCCGCTAACTAATTTAGATTCAGGCCCAAATAGTATTTTTCAAAAAAGCTATTTGGGCCGAGTTGAATCGATTCCAACGAAAAATGCTTTTTGGTGAGCCTATCTCACCCTCTCCTTTGTCAATTCCAGGCTGAGATTCTTTCGTACTCTCTCTCTTTTTTTAAAACCGGTTGCGAGACGCTAAGGGTTGCTTATTGACGGTCTGGTATTGACTGTTCTGATCGGGGCTGTTTGATGTCAAATGTTGAGACAAGCTGATTTTAGGACCCTGGGAGACAAGGTGACGTTCAAGACGCCCTTCCAGAGCCACTTCTTTTTTCTCCAGAAGTTGTTCTCGTTTTTTTCGTTCTCTGCGCGTTGCCAGTGCGCCGAGTCCAAAATAAGAGATCAAGCCGAAGACCCCCATCATCAGATACATGCTGTTAGTGGGCAATGATGATATCTTTCCGGTTGCCATGCCCAGCACAAAGATACTGATAATCAGGATCGAAGTGTGACTTAGTAAAGGCCCTTTGCCTGTTTCTGTAGATGATCTTTTTCTAGAATGTGTCATAAGAGGTCTCAGCCCTGGAAAATTCGAGATGGGAAATCGATAGAACATGGGCTTTAACGATGGCCCAGTTCGTTTGAGAGACAGGGATCTGCTCATTGAAACCTAGTTTGAGACTTTTGGTCGGTCAAAAAAAAAGACCACTTTTCGTAACGTTTTTTATAAGTACAGTAAAATCTGCACTTATTTTTAGCGAATTTTGGTATTACAGATAGATTGGTCGGTAAAATTGATACAACGATCAGGATGGCAACGGCTTTCATCTGTGTGAGATCAAGTAAACATTCAATCAGAGTTCTGGCGTGTGAAGTCAGCATTGCGAGCAATTGCAAAATTAAGATGAATCAACGACGACAGTTTCAGGAGTAAAGAGCGTCTGTGAAAATTGCCTTGGCACAACTCAATCCGACAGTAGGCGATCTACGTGGAAATTGTCAGCGAATTCTGGAAACAGTACAGCGGGGAGAACAAGCGGGCGCGAACCTGATTCTTTTTTCCGAATTGGTGGTGTGTGGGTATCCTCCCAAAGACATCCTGTTGCGCGAAGGATTTATCGAGGCTTGTGATCGCGCCGTCGCGCATCTGGCGGGACAGATTCCATCGGAGATCGGTGTGATTGTGGGGCACCCTACCGGGCAAAAGCTTCCACCGGGACGGATTGCCAATGCTGCCAGTCTACTATATGAGGGACAGGTCTCAGCGTGCGTCCATAAATTGCTACTGCCGACTTATGACGTGTTTGATGAGCATCGCTATTTTCGTTCTGCGGAATTGAGCAGTATTCAACCCGTTTTATTTCAAGGGCTCAAACTGGGGCTTCATATTTGTGAAGATGCCTGGTGGGGGCAGCCGGACACGTTTTATCATAATCAGCCTGTGGAGCTACCCGATCCTGTGCAGATTCTGGCGGAAGCCGGTTCTGATTTGCTGATCAACATCTCTGCGAGCCCTTTTGAAATTGAAAAGCGAGAACGTCGGCATCAAATTGTCAGTTCGCATGTGGATCGTTTTTCCATTCCCTACCTGTTTGTAAATCAAGTGGGCGGTAACGATGATTTGGTTTTCGATGGGCATAGTTTTGTAACAGATCAGCATAATCGAATTGCACTCCAGATGCCCGGGTTTAAAGAGGATCTGAGCTACTTCGATACAGAACACCCTTTGGATGTGGAAGCAAACAAAGTCGAAGCGAGTTCTCGTGAGGAGCAACTTTTTGAGGCTCTGGTACTGGGGCTGCGTGATTACATGCAGAAGTGCGGATTCACCGATTGTGTACTGGGTTTATCGGGGGGGATTGATAGTGCGCTGGCGTGTACCATTGCCGCTGAAGCCATCGGGGCTGAGCACGTACATGCCTTATTACTACCCAGCCGTTACAGCAGCGAGCACAGCATTTCTGATTCTTTGGAACTGGTAAAAAATCTGGGACTTGACTATGAAATCATTCCCATCGATGAAGTGCATCGCGCATTCGAAAATCTGCCTGTGATCGGAGACGATTTGAAAGGGCAGCCTGCAGGACTGGCAGACCAGAATCTACAGGCGCGTATTCGTGGTGCGAATGTCATGGTCCGCAGTAATCGGCATGGCTGGCTGGCGCTGGCAACGGGAAACAAGAGTGAATTGGCGGTGGGATATTGCACACTTTATGGTGATATGGCGGGAGGATTTGCTGTACTGAGCGACGTATTCAAACGCGACGTTTATCTGGTATCCCGTCATGTGAATCAAAGAGCGGGACGGACAATCATACCTGAACATATTCTGGAAAAGCCGCCAAGTGCAGAATTGGCTCCGAATCAGGTCGACCAGGATACCTTGCCACCGTATGATTTATTGGATGAGATTCTTAAAGGTTTAATTGAAGACGAGCTGTCTGTTCAGAGCCTGTCGAAACAGTTTCCCGCCGAAACCGTTCGCTGGGTTGCCAGGAAACTGGATCAGAATGAATTCAAACGTCGACAAATGCCTCCGGGAATCAAACTCTCCGGGCGTGCTTTTGGTTCAGGTCGTCGTATGCCGATGGCAGCACGGTTTCAATGGGAAGCAGAGTAATCCGTTCCACCAGCATCATGATTCAACCCAAATTTAGTAGTGGGAACATTCGATGAAGTGTCATTCTTTGATGGCTATCTGTTGTCTCTTTCTCTTTATCGATTTACCGAGCGCTGTTGCCGCGGATCCACCTCGGCTACCACGGGTAAAACCGAAAGCGGTTGGCATGGATGCCAGGCGGTTAGCGATGATTGATTTTGTCGTTCAGCGTGGGCTGGATCGAAAATCAATGCCTGGCGCGGTCGTGCTGGTGGGGTATCAGGGAAAGGTTGTGTTTTTGAAAGCGTACGGTGATCGTCAACTGCAACCAGAAAGAGTGCCGATGACGACTGATACCGTATTTGATATGGCATCGCTGACCAAACCGATTGCCACTGCCACGAGTGTGATGCAACTGGTAGAGCAGGGAAAGATAAAGCTGACCGATCCTGTTTCCAAATACATTCCCGAATTTGCCGTGAATGGAAAACAGGACATTACTGTGTATCAACTATTGACTCATCAAGGGGGATTGATACCGGATAACTCCATTAAAGACTACCGGGATGGCGCCAAAAAAGCGATGGAGCGAATTTATGCTTTAAAACTTTATTACAAGCCAGGGACGCGATTTGTCTATACCGATGTCGGTTTTATCTTATTAGCCGATATTATAAAACGCGTCACAGGTCAATCAGTTCATGAGTATTCCAGTAAAAACGTATTTCAGCCGTTGGGGATGAATGAAACAGGTTACCTGCCCGGGCCAAAATTAAAAAAACGTGCCGCTACAACACAACAGCGTGAAGATCGTTGGATGCAGGGGGAAGTGCACGACCCACGGGCCTACCGACTGGGAGGGGTTGCCGGGCACGCAGGCTTATTTTCAACGGCGGAAGATTTAGCTGTTTATGCTCAGGCGATGCTCAAAGGGGGTTCCTATGCAGGAGCTCAAATTTTAAAACCAGAGACTGTAAAAATGATGACCCGCGGTTATCCCGTGGATGATGTTAAACGTGGTCTCGGCTGGGATGTGCTTTCGCGTTATTCTTCGAATCGGGGTGATTTCCTTTCAAAGCAGGCGTTTGGGCATGGCGGGTTTACAGGAACCTCGATTTGGATTGATCCCGCTCAGGATTTATTTGTAATCTTTCTCAGCAATCGGGTGCACCCCGACGGGAAAGGTTCGGTTAATTCGTTAGCAGGGCGTATCGGAACTATCGCTGCCGCAGCAATAGACCAGCGATCCATTCAGCAATCAACGCCGGCGGTCGCCGCCAGTGATGCTTTGTCGGTGCTGACTGGCATTGATGTGTTACGAGAGAACCAGTTCAAATCACTGAAAGGATTGAAGATTGGTTTGATTACCAACCACACCGGTTTAAGCCGTGATGGTAAGAGTACGGTGGAAATTCTGCATGAAGCGTCCGATGTCCACCTTAGGACCTTGTTCAGCCCCGAGCACGGTTTTGCCGGTAAGTTAGATGTTTCAAAAATCGGTGATTCCACTGATCAGAAAACCGGATTGAAAATATTCAGTCTTTATGGAAAAACAAGAACTCCTACGCCTGAGAGCTTGCGGGGACTGGATGCGATTGTGTTCGACATTCAGGATATCGGTGCGCGATTTTATACCTATATTTCCACAATGGGAAATGCGATGCAGGCCGCACAAAAACAGGGACTCAAATTTATTGTCCTGGATCGTCCCAACCCGATTAACGGCGTCGACTTTGCAGGTCCGGTTCTGGATGACGGAGCACAATCATTTGTGGGTTACCACCGGATTCCGGTTCGTCATGGAATGACTGTCGGCGAATTGGCGCGGATGTTTAACAGCGAAATGAAGATCAACGTCGACTTACAGGTCATTCCATTACAAAACTGGAAACGGGAGATGTACTTTGATGAGACCGGTCTGACCTGGGTCAATCCCTCTCCCAATATGCGAAATCTGAACGAAGCCGTTTTTTATCCCGGCATTGGTTTGTTAGAAACAACCAATCTGTCGGTGGGGCGCGGGACCGATACCCCCTTTGAATGGATCGGTGCACCCTGGTTGGATGGTATGAAACTGGCGCGGCAGCTAAACCAAGCGGGGCTGCCTGGGGTGCGTTTTGTTCCCGTTCAATTCACTCCAAGTTCCAGTAAATATTCGGGTGAGTTGTGTGGTGGTGTGAATTTCATCATCACAGATCGGCGCGTGTTTCAATCAGTGAGAACCGGGCTGGAAGTGGCACATCAGCTACGTTTGCTGTTTCCCGATCAATGGGAGACGAAGCACTTTAACCGCTTGTTAGGAAACCAACGCGTGTTTGATGCTGTCGTGGCAGGCAAAACTGTGCCGCAGATTCAAGCGTTGTACCAGGAGAATCTTGCTGAGTTTACCGTTCGGCGGGCGAAGTATTTGTTATATTGATCCTGTGTAACCATCGCAATGAGCGCTCACCACTTGCTGGTGTCGTACATCATTTCTTTAGAGCCGATGATTTTAGGATCAAAACTTCCAACGATATTTTCGTCTTTGTTGGGGTAATCAATATGACTCAGAATATAACTTAAACAGCTCAAACGAGCGCGTTTTTTATCATCAGAATGAATCACGATCCACGGGCTGGCCTTCGTATCTGTGGCCATCAGCATGGCATTTTGTGCTTCCGTGTACTCGTCCCAGAGCCCCAGACTTTTAATATCAATGGGACTTAATTTCCATTGTCTTAGTTTGTCCGTCTCACGCGCTTTGAAGCGGCGGAATTGTTCTTCACGACTTACAGAGAACCAAAGCTTAAACAGCCGCACTCCGGAATTCACCAGCATATTTTCCACCTGTGGGGCTTCACGGAGAAAAGTATGGTGTTCGCTCGGGCGACAAAAACCCATGACAGGCTCGACCACTCCCCGGTTATACCAGGAGCGATCGAATAAGACGATTTCGCCTCTGGTTGGTAAGTGCTCGATGTAACGTTGAAAGTACCACTGGCCTTGTTCGGTTTCAGTCGGTTTTGGTAAAGCGACAATTCGAGCACCACGAGGGTTGAGGTGTTCCCTGAAGCGTTTGATCGTGCCTCCTTTGCCGGCGGCATCGCGTCCTTCGAACAAGAGTACGATTCGCTCTCCTTTCTGCTGGACCCACCTTTGCAGTTTTAATAGCTCAATCTGTAACAGTTTTAAATCCTCTGTGTATTTTTTGCGCTTCATCTTGGTGCGATAGGGATATGAGTCGCAGAGGATGTCTTGCTTTGAGGCAGATTTGACTTTCTCTTGAATTTCTTCGGGAACCAGATCGTGCGGGATTTCTAACTGATGGGTGATGGGCAGCAGAGTGGTGTCTTCTTGGGGGGTTGCTTTTGTTCCGGATTTTGAATCCATGTGTCACCCTAGTTTGCTCTGTTTGTGAAGGAAAATCGGTTTTCGAAATGTTGAGAGAGGAACTTTATTATGAAGTTCTGATGAGGAAATAGAAACCTGATCATCCATTGAGTGAGAGAATTATGGAAATTACAAAAATTGAAAAATCGATAAGATGCTGTATAGTAATGATTTAAGTGTTTTGTTTGATGTTGAGGAGAGTGAATCAGATTCGAAAGGCACTCCCTAATCTTTCCCTGTTAGTGAAAAGTTCCTCTTGCAGCAAAATCACCTTTTTTTTAGGCTCTGCCTCTCATCTCTCGTTTCTTACCTCATTTTCTTCTGTGATTACTCCTCAACAGCGACTGGCTCCATTCACAAATACCTTATGAATGCGACGGTGGTTCGCAAAATTTATCTCAGGAAAGTAAAGCCGTTATGTGGAGATCATTGTTCGCCATTGGCATGTTTAGCGTTGTGAATGTAATGGGTGTCAATTTAAGCGTGGCCCAGGAATTCCGCATTCGTACGACCGTATATCAGCATCAAAAAAATGTGGACGCTAAAATTGTTTCTCGTAGTGTTTCGATCTTTCACGCAGAAAAAGTGTACGATCATGTGGATGGTTTAGGAGAGGTGACCATCTTCGACCCCGCACAGAATCGACTGATTATCCTGAGTGAATCGCGGATGATTAAAGCAATTATCGATTTTGATGAAATCAAGAACTTGTTGGTCGTGGCGCGGCATCAGACACAGGAATATATTCACGATCAAATCAAGCGACAGGAATCGACGGGCAAAGTTATCGCCGAGCAATTGAAGTTCCAACTCGATCCGACATTTGACATTCAATTCGATGAGAGCAAAAATCAACTCACGTTGGATAGCCAGTTGATTAACTACCGTGTGCAGTGTGCTGCTTCCGACCAGAAATCGGCCGCTGAAACCTATTTACGATTTGCAGACTGGATGGCGCGTTTCAATTATGTGTTGCATCCTTACACATTGCCCCCCGGTTCGCGGATTGTTTTAAACGAGGAACTCAGAACGCGGGGATTGATTCCAACAGAAGTGGAGTTACAGACACGATTCGAAGAAAAGCTGCACTTACGTGCGGAACATAAAATCCGCTGGAAATTAGATCATAAAGATCGTGGGCTGATTCATCACTGGGAAATGCTACGTAAGAACAAAGATGTCAAATCGATCACGATTCAGGAATATCTGCGAAATCAAGTTGCAAGCCTGCGGAAATGATTGTAGAACAAGCAACCTTTATTTGCCGATGACCGGGATCTTCGCCGGCGGTTCGTACCAATCAATTTTCTGCTCCAATAGTTTGGAGAGCGTAGCCAGGTTTTGATTGAGGTAATCGAGCAGCGCCTGATCTTTGTGTGGTTTCCAATCGTATTGTAATAATTCCTGGTAGGCTTCATCGGGTGTTTTTTTCTGAACCAGCATGCGATAAGCGGCTACAACACCACCCGTTCTCTGGGCGCCAGCGGCACAATGAACAAGCACTGGTTTTCCTGCTTTTTCACAGCGCATTATTTCTGCGACCGCTTCGGCATAGTCTTCCACATCGCCGGTGCCATCACCAATTAAGTGTAAGACTTGATGATCAATATTCAGCTTTTGAGCGGTTTCTACCTCAGTTTTGAGGTAGGGCTTTTTTAAGTCGCTCCCATTCAAAGCGATGACTTTTTCGATCTTGTTTTCAATCAACATCGGCTCGATTAAATGACTGGAGATTTGGCCGCTACGATAAATTTTACCCGGCTCAACGACACCCCAGCGTTTGGCAACCAGTCGGTCTTCCAGAAACTCTTCCCAGATTAAGACACTCGCACCAATGATCACACAGACGACCAAAAAAGGTTTGAGGAAGTTTTTCTTTTTTGTTTGACTGGCCGCTGGTTCGGCATCGGTTTCCCTGTCAGGGGTATGCATATTAATCCTCTATGGTTTTAAAACAGATGCATTCATCATTTATTTCCGCAAGAGCTAAGCTCTCAGAGTCGGGCATTGTAATGAAAGTCATCAAACCATGAACAGAGGAAAATAATCCCTTGTAATAAGCTGGAATCAAGCAGTTTCAAAAGGGCTGGCATTGGCATTGGGGAAAAATTTACACATGAGAATCCCTAATTCATACAGAAAGATCAGAGGCAGCATCATCAACAACATGCTCATCGGGTCTGCAGGGGTCATCAACATGGAAATAATCGCAATGATCAAAATCGCCATACGTCGCTTTTCATGATAATCTTCCACTGTAAAGATGGAGATGCGTTCCAGGAACAACATAATCAGCGGCAATTGGAAGCTAAGTCCAAACATCACGGGCAGGGTGATCGCGAAGCTGATCCATTCTGAGAGTCGAATCTGAGGATTGACACCGAGTAGCTTGTTAAAGCCCAGCAGAAAGTTGAGCACGAAGGGAAACACAGCATAAAAACAAAACAGGGCACCTCCCAGAAACAGAAAGATACTGATCGGAAGATAAATATAGACGTACTTTCGTTCGTGTGGATAAAGACCGGCTGCCACAAACAGCCAGATTTGATAAATCACCCAGGGGCTGGCAAAGACCAATCCTGCAACGAATGAAACTTTCAAATAGATCGTGGTAAACGCTTCTTGAACCGCCAGGGTAACGGGTTCTGCCATCGTTTCTTCGATATTGTTTAAGCGGTATTGATAGTCTGTTAGAATTTTCTGCAGCGTTTTTGTCTCGGGGGTTTGTTCTTTCTCACTGCTGAGGCTGGCAATCATTTCTTCGATGGTTGCTTTCTGGTCTGCCGTTTTTTGTTCCGGATCGAGAACAGGATCATCCGGATGAGGGAGCTTGTCGAGGTTGTATTCCTTTAAAGCAGAGTCAATGGGAGCACGCACCACGGCGACAATTTTATGGCCAATGAATAACGCGCCCACCACACAAATCGCCAGGCCAATTAATGCTTTCCATAAATGAACGCGAAGGGTTTCGAGGTGATCCCCGAAACTCATGGTGGATTCATCAAATAGATCGTGAGACTGTGGTTTCATGGAAATATCATTCTGGAGAGACCAATACCGAACAGAATCACCACTGTTTACACTTCACGGAGTGAATTGCAAGTTGCATCAGTTGGACGAGTGGGTACTGTTCAGAACAAATGGAATATTATCATTGGCTCCCGATGATATCACGTCATTTCAGCAGAGTGAATCAGGAGTACCCACTCCATTTGCCCGCTGGATGAGCAGGAGGGAAGAGCGGTGGAAACTTTCTCTATTGTAAACAACTAGACAGGGCTGTCAACCAGAGGCTATTTGTTCGAACAGAATTAGGGTGCAGCCTGATCTGCGGGCACATCAGCTGGGTCAGCGGGGGCTTCGACTGCTGGTAATTCCTCTATGGCTTTCGCGACAGCATGATAGGCTACTCCAAGTTGCATCATCGTGCTGACAATAATACATAATGTCCAAACCATCATCGTGCCGCCCATGTCTTTGTCAGATTTTGCGTAAACCCAACCCATGATATAAGCATAAAGTGAGATGAAAAAGCCTAGAATTGCCAGTCCCAGTCCCTCTTCGCTGTTAATTTTGGCCAAAGTAGCGAAGAAACAGCCAATTTGCGTGAATGCGACAATGAAAAGCAAGACGTATAAAAGCATCATGGGCAAGATTGGTATCAGGAAGAAAAAACCGGTTCCAATCACCAGACCAACGCCGATTCCGGCCAATGCGAGTTTCCAACGTGCCGTCGGTGGACCGGTCTCTTTCTGTACGGCTTTGGAGACATACTTGGTCTCTTGAATTTTTGTGATCAGTTGCAGGTCCGGTTTGCTGTGCAGTGCCATTAAGCCATTAACGCGGGCATTAAAGATCATCGCAGGTGCATAAAATAGACAAGCGAAGAACCACAAGATCGACGGTACGATGAGGACTTTGGGATCTAGTGTACGTGGTTCTTTACCCACAAATTCACCGGGCTGGAAGTCTTTAATTTTGTTTTCTTCTGCTTCGGTCTTTGCCTGCTCATCTGCCGCGATCAACGAATTGTAACGTACGTTCGAGAAAAATTGATCCAGATCATTCCCATACATGACACCAATTCCCACCAGACAACCAATGGCAGGCAGGTTGGTAATCAGGAAAACGATGCACCAGAAAATGGCTGGTTTCGCCAGATTTAAAAATACCTTTCCCAGCTTGTGCATCATCCAGGCGGGGGAAGAATCTGTCATCGTCATATGTGGCATCGCCAGTGGGAACATGAGGAAGGTCGGAATAAAGCCGACAGCAATCATGATGGCCCCCACGGGAATATTGTCGTTTGTGATGTAATAATAACCCATGGCTCCGAATACAGCCTGCATTGGCAGACTGAACAGGATCACCCAGAATATAAATTTAATGCCTAAAGCAGAGCATAAGAAAAAGTCAAAGGTGATCCGTTTCAGTTTTGCTTTTTTCTGTAGAGCGAAGCGAACCACTTCTGTCTGGATAAACCAGATCCAGCCCGGAATCGCCATGATGGAAACAAAGGCAATAAAGCCCCAGAAGGCACGCGGTGGAGTCCGATGACACCACATCATCATAAAGATCGCGCCAAAAAATAACGAACTGGCGATGAAACTATAGAGAAACGTTTTGAATGCCAAGCCTTTGTGGTTGCCCAGAAAGGTGTAAGCGTCCCCCCAGGATTTCCCGTAAAACTCTTCAACGGCAGGCCCCTTACGTCGGCGTTTTTTACGAGTCGCTTCTGACATGCGACCCGTACTTAAATCGACTCCGCAATTGGCACACTCGATGTCTTCATCATCGACATCGTATCCACAACGGGGGCAAATCTTTGAGTCTTTGTCTTCGATCTTATCGATATCAAAACTGGCTAGAAAATCATCGGTATCTGAAGATTCGCCACGCGAAGGTCGCTTCTTTTTTTTCTGTCTCGCAGAAACTTTGATCGGAGTGCCACAGCCTTTACAGCGGACGCGTTTCCCTTCAGCTTCGTCTTTGACAGAAAAAGTGGTGTCACATTCTTTGCAGCGAACCTTAATGGGCATGAATGACCTTTGAGATGTCTTGGGATATCGCTCGTACTCACTTTGAGTCGACAACCTCCCTGAATGGAGTATTCCCGTTCCTGACCAGGGTTTGGAAAAATTAGTCAACTCATCCTTTGTACTAATTATCAACAGACAAGGGGGCAATTAGCAAGTGGACAGTGAATGAAAATTGTAGGGTCAGCTCTTTCTCTCCACATATAGAACCTTGTTAATTCAGGAGGGGATCCTGTTCCCGAACCAAAAGTAAACGTTGCATTTCGTGCAAACGGGTGTACGCCTTTTGTTCTTCAGCAGTGTGATGACTCTGGAAATAATATTTCACCGAACGTCTTAAGCAGTGAATCGCGCGATGCAAGCGGCCTGCATTCCAGAAAAGTTCTGCAAGATGGGCCAGGTCTTGACCCATTGCAGACAGATTCATCGTCTTTTGGTGAAGTTGATAAGCTTTCCAAAGATAGGAGATGGCTTTGGCATGGTTTCCCTGCAAACCCTGGATGATTCCTAAATTTCCCCAGTCTGTTGCTTGATCATCAAAGCTTCCGTAAAGAATTTCTCGGGACAAGGAAATGTTCAGTAATTGTTCGGCAAGTTGGAAGTCTTTTTGAATGATGGCATCATTGGCACGCCCGGTGAGATCACAGGCGGCATCATCAGTGAGTTGTGCGATCTCCTGTTCCAGAGTCTGATGGTTTGCTGAACGCAGATCTCCCCATGAGATAGAGTATTGTTGAAATTGAGCCGCCAATTCAAAATAACCCAAGTGACGATAGGCGACTGCCAGATTGTGACAGACGACGGACCGCAGAGGGGTGTTTTCGCTCTGATGGGCGAAGTCAAGTACGACTGAGAGTTGTTCAATCGCCTCCGAAGCTTGTCCCGTTTCCAGCAAAAACTGTCCAAGATGCAGGCAGCGCTCCCAGTGAGTCGTTTCGACAGTGGGATCGTGGAACAAGGCACGCGCTTCTGCCATGTTCCCCTTTGAATAAAGTTCGTATGCGCGTTGCATGAGTTGTGGAAATATGGACTGCGGTTGGGGTGGGGAAGTGGAATCACAGGGCTCGGACACTTCAAACTCCTCTCTTTATCTCAAATTGGTGTCACTAATGACGAATGAACTAAGAGAGAGTGAGTGTGTCGAGAATCGCTAAAATTCCGATGAGAAACGCTTGCCCCGGACGAGAGATGCCAGGGCGTTCGTTGATGTTTATTTATAACGATATTACCTATTTTAACATTTGTGTCAATTCGGATTCCTCAGGTTTTTAAGAGATCATGCTGGAATTTGACGCAATTACTGATTTTCGGGTTAGGAAGAGACGTTGTATTGAGACCATGAATTGCTGCCATATTGGCAGCAGGATGAATGTTTGAAAAGGGTGTCCGGCAGGAATCGACATAAGTTCCAATTATGTGTATGAGTTGTAAGTCTATTAAATTAAATGTCTTATGGATTATTCTGGAAATAGGCACGGCGTTCGCAATTAGGGATCGTCACGCTAAGGTCTCGACTAGCTACCTTAGTTGTCAGTTGCGTTGTTGTGGAGAGGCTTACTTGCCACCACAGATCATAAAAAATCAATCTGAAGACATTTGAGTCGGAAACCAAAGAAAATTTAGGAGATCCTAATGGCGAAGAAGGCTGCCAAAAAAGCAAGTAAAGGCGCCCGGATTGTCCCTCTTGGTGACAAAGTCGTTTTGAAAAGAGAAGTCGCAGAAACAACCACCGCAGGGGGAATTGTTTTGCCAGACAGTGCGCAAGACAAGCCACAACGAGGCGAAGTCGTCGCCGTGGGAGACGGTCATGTCAAAGCCGATGGAACAAAGTTGCCTTTGACCGTCAAAGAGGGGGACAAAGTCATTTTTAGCCCTTATGGTGGAGACGAAATTAAGATTGGCGGAGAAGAATATCTGTTGCTGCGAGAAAGCGACATTCTGGCAACGTTTTAAGCTCTCGTATTTTGTATTTAGCAGTAACAGCTTCGGTTGAATCGGGATTGTTACTCTTACCTTTCAAACATATTTAAAACTGCGTACATGGAGATATAGTGAAATGGCAAAGATGATTGCCTTCGATCAAGAAGCTCAGGAAGCAATGCGACGCGGCATCAGCAAGCTGGCAAAAGCGGTTCGTGTGACGCTGGGACCCAAAGGTCGTAACGTAATTCTTGAAAAGAGCTTTGGCTCGCCCACCGTCACCAAAGACGGTGTTTCCGTTGCCCGTGAAATTGAACTGTCTGACAAATTTGAAGACATGGGTGCTCGCATGGTTCGCGAAGTTGCTAGTAAGACCTCTGATATTGCCGGTGATGGAACCACCACCGCAACGATCATGGCGGAAGCGATTTACAATGAAGGTCTGAAGTCAGTTGTGGCTGGCGTCAGCCCGATTGCTATGAAGCGGGGTATGGATAAAGCCGTCGATGATATTGTGGATAAACTTCACAAAATGTCCATCGAATGTAAAAACAAGAAAGCCATTTCTCAGGTAGGTAAAGTTGCCTCCAATGGCGATGAAGAAATTGGAAAAATTCTGGCAGACGCGATGGAGCAGGTCGGCAAAGATGGTGTGATTACCGTCGAAGAAGGTCAAAGCCTGCAGACTACTTTTGAGGTCGTTGAAGGGATGCAGTTTGATCGTGGCTATCTCTCACCTTACTTCGTGAGCGATCCTCAAAGCATGGCTTGCGACCTGGAAGATGCTTATGTTCTGATTCACGAAAAGAAGATCTCTAACATTAAGGATCTGGTTCCTGTACTGGAAAAAGTCGTTGGTGCAGGCAAACCATTGTTGATTATTGCAGAAGACATTGAAGGCGAAGCCCTTTCAACGCTCGTGATCAATAAGTTGCGTGGCACCTTCCGTTGCTGTGCTGTGAAAGCACCCGGTTATGGTGATCGTCGTAAAGCAATGTTACAAGACATCGCCATTATGGTCGGTGGTCAGGCCATTTTTGAAGATCTCGGAATTCAGTTGGAAAATCTTCAACTTTCTGATCTGGGAACTGCCAAGAAAGTTTCTGTCGATAAAGACAATACCACGATTATCGAAGGTGGTGGTAAAGGCGGGGAAATCAAAGCCCGAATCGAACAGATTCGTCGTGAATTAGAAAATTCAACCAGCGATTACGATAAAGAAAAGCTGGAAGAACGCATCGCGAAACTTTCCGGTGGTGTTGCTCAGATCAATGTGGGTGCCGCTACGGAAAGTGAAATGAAAGAAAAGAAGGCACGTGTTGAAGATGCACTGCACGCGATTCGGGCTGCTGTTGCAGAAGGGATTCTACCCGGTGGTGGAGTTGCCTTGCTTCGCTGTTCAGCAGACTGCAAGCCTAAAGGTCTTTCTGAAGAGGAAAAAATTGGCTACGAAATTATTTTACGAGCCTGCCGTGCACCATTGACTTCCATCGCGAATAACGCGGGAGATGATGGCAGTGTGGTTTGTGAAAAAGTTTCTGAGCTGGAAGGAAATACGGGTTACAATGCAGCCACTTCGAAATACGAAGATCTGGTCAAAACCGGGATTATTGACCCGACACGCGTAACACGGTCTGCACTGCAAAACTCAGCCAGTGTTTCTACTCTGCTTTTGACCAGCGATGCCCTGATTGCTGAAAAGGGTAAGGATGATAATGGTGGCGACGACCTGCACTAAGATCAGGTTCCGTACTATTTTCTAATAGATTTTGAAAGCACCCGACGGTTTTCTGTTGGGTGCTTTTTATTTCCCCTCTGTTCAGGTAGGTCTAAGAAAGCGCCTTCTGGACCATTTGTATCAAATATCATTGCAGTAGAGCCGCTCTGATGAAATTGGACGTGCTCTCAAACGTGCGTATTGCGGAGAAGCACTGATAATAGTACCATTTGCATGATTCAGAGATTCCGTCAACTGAAAAGATTCATTCCTTCAATTCCATAAGATTGGTAGATTTTCGTGGCAAGAGAAAAAGTAGTTTTGGCATACAGTGGTGGTCTGGATACTTCGGTGGCCGTCAAATGGATCAATGAGAAATACAATATGGACGTGATCACTTATACTTGTGATCTCGGCCAGGGTCGCGATGTGGACGGAATCAAAGAAAAAGCGATCAAAACAGGCGCTGTAGAAGCAGTCGTTGAAGATACTAAAAACATGTTTGTCGACTTCTTCGTCTGGCCATCGCTGATGGCGGGAACGATGTATGAAGGCAAGTATCCGCTGGCGACTGCATTGGGGCGACCATTGATAGCACACCGCATGGTGGAAGTCGCGAAGGAACATGGTGCCACCGCCGTTTCACATGGTTGTACGGGTAAAGGAAACGATCAGGTACGGTTTGATGTGTCGTTTCAAACTCTGGCACCTCAGTTGAAAATCATTGCTCCCGTACGTGAATGGAAGTGGACGCGTACCGAAGAGTTACAATATGCCAAAGACCACGGCATTGAAGTCGAAGCAACCAAAGAAAGCATTTTCAGTATCGACCAGAATCTCTGGGGACGTTCTGTTGAAGCCGGGATTCTGGAAGATCCCTGGGTGGCCCCTCCTAAAGAGGCCTACAAATGGACGGTTTCGCCTGAAGATGCTCCTAACCAACCCCTGGAAATCACAATCGAGTTCGATCAGGGGCGTCCCATTTCCATCGATGGCAAGGAAATGGATGGTGCCGAATTAATTCTGCATTTGAACAAAATCGGGGGAGAGAATGGAGTCGGCCGCATTGACCATGTGGAAAATCGTCTGGTAGGGATTAAGAGCCGTGAAATTTATGAAGCACCTGCAGCCATGATTCTGCATAATGCCCACAAGGAACTCGAATACCTGACCTTGAGTCGACAGGCTCTGCGATTCAAAACATTTATCAGCCAGACCTGTAGTGATATTATTTATGATGGTCTCTGGTATAGTTCGTTCCATCAGGATCTGATGGGCTTTGTCGAAAAGAACCAGCGTTTTGTTTCAGGGACTGTGCGTGTTTCCCTTTATAAAGGCAACCATACGGTAACCGGCTTGAAAAGTGATCACAGTCTTTACAGCCCCGAACTGGCAACGTACGAAGAAGGCGACGAATTCCCACATGAAACGGCGCTGGGTTTCATTCGAATACACGGATTGGCACAACAGACACAGGCACGTCAACAGCTATTGAAGGGAGAACCGAGTTCGAAACCGACTCGAATCATGCCTCCCAGTCAATCAGACAAGCCCTGATGCAGACAATTTTTCCTCGATTTAAATTGGTCGTATGATGGAGCAATCGACACAAACAGGGCGAACCATTGTCATCGGTGATATTCATGGTTGCGATGTGGCATTAGGGACGATTCTGTATCATCTGGAACTCACCCGGAATGATACCTTTATCTGCCTCGGAGATGTCGTCGACCGCGGTCCTGGCACAAAGCATGTGGTCGAGATGTTACTGGATGTAAAGGCCAGTTGCAGGTTCGTGATGATCAAAGGCAATCACGAAGAGATGATGCTCGATGGTCTGAATGGCGGCCATTGGGAATCGACCTGGTTACAACATGGCGGAAAAGAAGCCTTGGATTCTTACGGCGGCCGTTATGACCTGGTTCCTGAAGAGCACCGAATCTTTTTAGCGAACGCCCTCGATTACTATGAAACGGAAACCGACATTTTTGTGCATGCGAAGGCGGTTCCCGGAGTTCCTTTAGAAGACCTGACGACTCAAGAGTTGCGTTGGGACCGTCTTAAAGGGAATGAGGATCCTGATCCTTCAGGACGACGTATTATTTGTGGACACACCGCTCAGAAGTCTGGCAAACCGTTGGTATTTGAAGGCTGGGTTTGTCTCGATACTGCCGCCTATCGCGGAAATTATTTAACGGCCATTGACGTGCACACTAATGAAATGTTTCAGGCCAAGCAGTCCGGTAAATATAGTTCGGGTAAAACATTGGAACGGTATCTGGTGAAGTAGCCGCTTCTCTAAGTTGATCGTGCCTGGCACTCAGCGAACGTTTCGATCTGTGATGATTTCTACCACGAAAAACACGAAAAGCACGAAATTTTTTGAGAAGCTGAGAGCATAATTTACTGTTTGAAACATGTAGGGGCGAACCCATGTGTTCGCCCGCTGCTATCCAGCATTCCCAATGCCTAAAAATAAAGCACAGAATATTCGCCAACAAAAGATAAAATTACAACGGATCATAAACAACCGCGGTCGGACACGCGGGTTCGACCCTACTATGATACGTTCTTTGGTGGGTGAGGTTAGGGTTCGATCATCTTGATAATTTCAGGCCAGCCTTGTCGGCAGCGTTACTCCATTTTGTGCTTTTCGTGTCTTTCGTGGTAGTACAGATTTTTGTTTAGACGAAAGTCCTGCGATGCTCTTTTTGCACTTCCTGATTTTCAGTTAGGCTTGCACGTCTCTATTGCTTATGATCTCAGGTAATTGTGCTCGGCAGATTCTTTCGTCAGTTTCTGGCAGGTGGCTTCTCTTGCTTCGTCAGACAGGTTTTGATGTCGTTTGAGATCAAATTAAACCGCAAGATGCTATCTTTCTGAATTTGTTACCTGTTGATTTTTCTAGGCTGCTTTTTTTGTTTTAAGAGGTGAGAGTCGCCATGTTCGTATCCCCTTTATTTCAACGTGGGCTCGTTTTGTTGCAATGGTTTTATCATGTTGAACGGCACACAGCGGTCAAGAGGAACTTATGCGCCTTAATGTCTCAGAAGTGGTACAAAAATGCGTTTTGGTTTCCCTTGAGGCTTTGGAAAGCATGCTCAAACGGAGTGACTCGATACGAGGCATTCGGAACCGGTTCCCGTTTTTCAGGTGAAAATGTGGAAAAATCAGCCCGTGTTCAAGTGAAGAAACTGAAGTGGTACGCGGTGTTCAGCCATCGGAAAAAAGCGCCTCGCGCGCGCGACGCAGAATCAGGGAGTTTCGAGAACGGCGCGTTGGTGTCAAGTGCGAAAATATCAACTGGAAATAAGGAGATAACGATCTGCGAAGATTACCGGAAATGTCAACCGACGTTTCTTTTTCCGTTTGGTTTATCATTGGATCGTATCAGATGATGAGTGTGCTAATCTGCCAGGTGCATCACGACCATTTTTTCTTCACTCATTTCGTGAATAGCATACTTGGGGCCTTCTTTGCCGGTTCCACTATGTTTCAGACCGCCGTAGGGCATCGCATCGGCCCGCCATTGGCTGGACCAGTTGATATGAATATTTCCGCTGTCGACTTGACGGGCGAACTTCATGGCCCGGTCAACGTCTTGAGTAAAGATACCAGCAGCGAGTCCGTAAGTGGTATCATTGGCCATGGTGATCGCTTCATTGACGTCATCAAAGTAAGACAACGCGACAGCAGGGCCAAAAATTTCATCTTTGACGACCAGCATTTCAGGACGAGTTTCATCCAGAATCGTAGGAGTATAGATGGCACCTTGTCGTTCACCGCCAGATACCAGGCGAGCACCCTGGCTGATCGCTTCATTCACCCACTCCTCGACTCGGGCGGCATCCGTTTCGCGCACCATCGGTCCGATTTTGGTCGATTCGTCAAGTTGATTTCCGGTCGTCAGAGATTCGACTTTGGATTTGAGCAGATCGACAAAATCTGTTTTGATCGCAGAAGAGGTCAAAATACGTTGCGCAGAAATACAGACCTGACCGGCGTTCGCATAGCCAGCCATCGTAATCGCGGTCGCCGCCTTTTCGAGATCGGCATCATCCATGATGACCACGGGACTGTTGCTACCCAGTTCCATTGTGACCCGTTTCATCCCCGCCATTTCACAGATTTTCGCGCCTACTTCATAGCTGCCGGTGAAACTGATTTTACGAATGCGCGGTTCCGTACAAATGGCTTGTCCGATTTCTCCTCCAGGACCGGTGATGCAGGCAATCGCTTCTGGAGGCAGGCCTGCTTCCAGCAAAATTTCCGTCAGTTTCAAAGCGGACAGCGGTGTGTCACTGGCGGGTTTCAGCAGAATGGCATTCCCTGCAGCGATAGCCGGTCCGACTTTGTGACAGACAAGATTCAAAGGGAAGTTGAAGGGAGTGATCGCCGCTACGATGCCACAAGGTACGCGGAGTGTGAAACCAAGTTTGTTTTTACCGCCAGCGTTTCCTTCCAGGGGAATCATTTCGCCTGTCATGCGGCGGGCTTCTTCGCCGGAAAGCCGAATCACTTCGGCGCTACGCATGGTTTCAACCTGGCTTTCCGCCAACACTTTTCCTTCTTCCAGACTGATCGTGCGGGCAAGATCCTCACTGCGTTCCAACATCAACTCGGAGACTTTTTGCAAGATCAGGCTGCGGTCGTAGGGAGTCATGGCTTTCATGATTCGTGCTCCCTGTTCCAGAACCGTTACAGCGTTTGTGACATCTTCACTGCTACCCCTGGGGATGGTGTCAATGATCGATTGATCAAATGAGTTCGTCACGTTGATAGTTTGTGTGGTATCTTGCCATTGGCCAGCGCAAAACATTTTCATGTTGATGGAAACCTTGTGGATAGAGTTTGCTGATCGAGAAGAATATCATCAGTCATTTGCAGAATAGACATGAGCAGAGAATCTGACAAGCCAGCCAAATCCTGGATTTTCATTTTGTTGCAGAATATGTGATCTAAAATCTCTGTAATTATAGAGTTAAGTAAGTATTTCGCAGGTGAAAATTGCTCTTGGCACATTTGCGACGATTTGCTAAAAACCACTCTCATCTCGGGCGACAACTCCGTTATCTGAATCTCCTCTCTCAAGTCATTTGCTGTATCAAACGATGTGGTGCAGTTTAAGTGCTCTCACTTCTATTTTTACCTTCAAAATCAGGCGGGTATGATCATGGCCAACTCTCGATGTTTGGTGACATGGATGGTATGTAGCATTGCGGTTTTCGCTCTCAGCTCAGGGTGTGAGACCATGCCAGACTGGGAATCTAACGCAGCGATGTCGGGTAGACATCGAACAGAAAAAAAAGTCGATAAAGCGGAAGCCTATCGCACGCGATATTTAACAAAACGAGATTCCAAGGCTCTGGATTGGATCCTCAAAAATCGTTTGTATTCTGGTATGTCACGTGCCACTGTCGCGAAAGAATTTGGCGAAGATGGTCAGTATCAGGAATCATCCAAGTGGCTCAAAGCGACGGGTGGAACGTTTCGTACTACTGACGAAGCTTATAAGTGGGGACCTGATGAAAATGGGCGTAGCGTCTATCTGATATTCCGAGATGATGTTCTTGTGAATTTTGATCCCAAGGACTTTGAGTTAGGCAAGTGATTCTCAGTTAGATTTACTGAATCTGGACGACGTCTTTTTCTTTCTCACGGTTTAATCGCAGTTGGCCACAGGCCGCATCAATATCGTCCCCTTTGCGTTTTCGAACAGTCACGTTGACGCCTCCTTTGGCGAGTGCCATAAAGAAGCGGTCTACATTTTCTGTGGAAGGGCTTTGGTAGCCTGTTTCTTCCACTCCATTCGCGGGGATTAAATTGACATGGGCATTACGATGCTTGAGCAGGTTAGCCAACTCTCGCGCATGAGCAGGACTGTCGTTGACACCGGCTAATAAAATATATTCAAAGGTGACACGCCTGCCTGTCGTGACATAATAGTAGTCTGTGGCGTCCATGATTTTTTGAATGCCGATTTTATCATTCGTGGGAACGATTTGATTGCGTAACGCATCGTTGGGTGCATGTAGAGAAACGGCGAGAATATACGACTTGTTGACATCAGCCAGTTCGCGAATTTTGGCGGGAAGCCCTACCGTGGAGACGGTAATTTTTCGCGCACCAATTCCCATGCCGCCTTTGTGATTCAATGTATCCAGAGCAGGTAGCAAAGCGGGCAGGTTGGCCAATGGTTCTCCAATTCCCATGACGACAATATTGGAAATCCGCTCTTCTTCGCCGATCACGCGATCCAGACGCAGAATCTGTTCCAGGATTTCTCCCATCGAGAGGTTACGGGTTAATCCCAAGAGACCGCTGGCACAAAAAACACACCCCATGGCACAACCGACCTGCGTGCTGATACAGACTGTGTTTCGCTTGGGTTCACGCATGAGAACACATTCAACGTGATGGCCATCCTGAAGTTCCAGCAGCAATTTTTCCGTGCGGTCTTTTGATGTCTGATGTTTGACAACGGTTGTTGAAAACAGGCAAAAGTTCTCTTTGAGCAGATCACGAAATTTTTTGGAAATATCATGCATGGCATCAAAATCATTGACGCGCTTGGTGAAAATCCAACGCCGAATTTGATCGGCGCGATAGGAAGAGGAATCGTGATCAATACACCATTGGGCAAGTTGCTCACGAGTCAGGTCAGTAATTAAAGGGAGTGTGCAAACATCTGAAGAGATCGATTGCAGGGAATCATTTTCGGACGACAGCATTGTTTTCTGGCTCAAGGATGAATTCGCAGCCGATTCAGACCACCGCGAACTGGGAATACAAATATTCCGATAGAAGGAAATCAGCCCATCAATTATGTGATGGATGGTAATAATGTATGATCATCATACCCGTGTAGTAACCAGAAGACTACTATTTCTCTCGTCTCTTTTTCTGATTCCGGCAGTGGCAACCGATTAGAAAGGCCGTGTTACGGTACATTAGTCATCTTCAGGTGGTTCCGGGAAGCTGACGACGGTTCCTTTTTTCTTTTTTCTGGATTTGTCCTTTTCAGTAGACTTTTTGTCGAATGAGAGGACCGGGATCGCAGGAGGCGTCTCTGGAAACGAAAGGTCGTCCGGCATGGCCAGAGTAGGTAGTTTAGAATTTGATTGTGCCTGCAGCGTTTGCTCTTTTAACGGGAGCTGAGGTTGGTTTTCCTTAGACAAACGAGGAGTGTTGGGTGATTTCAACGGTTTTTGACGTACGATACGGCGGCCATCATCGTGGATCGTGTTTCTGTTAAACGCAATCGTTTGACCCTGGATCTCTGCTCCCACAATCCGATAATGCTCCCCGATTGGTGCTTTGAGAGCGGTCATCAGATTACCTCCGTCTAAGAGGTTTCGTTCTTGCGGGTTGGAGGCCAACATGAGTTCGAGAGAGGATCCATCCGGATATTTCAATCGTAGTTTTGGCTGTGCCGTCGCTACGTTTGAATTTCCCAGCGGATGGCCAAATTCAGCAACCCGTTCAAATCGAGCCTGTGTCTCTTTCTTTCCTGCCACCAGTCGTGGGCGAGAATAAACCTGATTACCCATAATAAGTTCCGAACTTGCCATTTGTAAGTGCCAGTTTCCCGTAGAAGCAATGACAATATCATCTGCTCCAAAATGCAATTGTGGGTAAACATATAATGACGATGCAATTTGTGCTTTTGTAACGGGAGGTGTTCTTTCTGCGCCCAGGAACATGGCACACTGAATCAATGTCGGAACCGGAACGGCCTCGACGATTTTGGATTCATTCAACTGGGCAATCATTTTCTGTTTATTATTGGTCGTATAATAGTGTGAAAGCAAAGCGATCGAACTCTGGTTGGTTTCCAAGTCGACATCAAGATTGCGCAGGATGGCCTCTTCCGCTTCGTCATGTTGTTTATACTTTTGTAAAATTCGTGAGCAGAGCAGATTTGCTTCCCAGACATCAGACGAATATTGTTGTGACTTTTGAGCCATTTTCGCGGACCCGGGTTGACCCAGATAGTCGCGAATGCTGGCCAGGTTTGCGGTTCCTGCAGCCAGCATGTCATCACGTCGGAAGAAGCCATCTCCGACGTTTGCCAGTTGTGTGTAAGTGTGTGAGGCAGCAAAGAGTTGCCCCTGAGCCTGCTGTGTACGGGCTACATAATACCAATACGGAGGGTAGTGGCTCATAAAACGTTCCAGGCGTTTTAAGATTCGCAGGCGAACGCGTGGGTTTGGTTCCAGCATCGCTTTATCAAGTGCTTCTAAGTCGTCATCACGAATGAGCCAGTAATCGGGAATATTTTTCTCTTGCGCCAGTTTCCAGAAGGTATCCAAAAATAGATTGGATTTGGAAATTACCGTTTCCATGCGTTTCTTATCCACACGCCAGACATCCAGATCTTTTTGGGCCTCTATATTGCGGTAATCCCACCAACTGTTTGCTCCGGTTCGAACCGCATTACCGAATTGGAATGTCAAAACGTCGGTCGTTAAGGCAAGTGCATTGGTGGCGATCTTTTGTCGCGAATGATATTTATGCTTATTTTTGAAGTACTCTCTTTCCTTATCAGCAATCTCAACCTGACCGATTTCATCGAGAACGGATGAGTACAGCTTGATAACTTTTTCATCACCAATGCCATTCAGGTTCAGATTGTTCAGAATCTTTTCTCGCTCCTCGAACATCACTTCTTTGGAACCAGATTTTTTCATGCGATAGAAGGCTGCGCGGCAGTAGTTCAGTGCAACTGCTGTTTTACCTGCCGTTGGATCGGGTTCCTTCTTTTTGCTCTCTTCTGCCTGTAATAGGACGATAGATGGCTGTATGAGACTCACAGTCACCATGATGAGAATTACTGAAAATCGGAAACGAGTCGGCATGGGATCTCCTTAACTGCCGATCAGTGACAATATTTTGGCAGGAACATGTTTCGGGGCGTGGATGCCTTGTATATCGATCGTGGAAATTAATTTCATTACCATAAATCTACACGCTGAATCCGTCGCGTGTGAGAATTACCTGGATTTTTCCACCATTTTTAGAGTCGCTAAATCGTTTCAGGTCCGGTTGTGTAAAATAGGTTAAGTTTGGTGTGTTGCTTTACCAACCGAAAGAAAAGAGACCTTCAAAGCAAGGCAACGAAAAAATCCCACTGATTCCTGGAGAAATCAGTGGGATTATCGTATCTATTCGTAGGCGGTAAAACTGCTTATGCCGCTTTCGAGTTTTGGGGTGTTTCTGAGTAAAGTGTGGGGTATTTCGAAGAAGAAAGTCGCCCCAGACTTTCTGCGATTCCTCGAATCACAATTTCCTGCTGGACTTCACTCAGTTCCGAAAAGATTGGCAGCGCGAGACATTCACTGGTAACAAGTTCTGTTTCCGGAAGATCTCCTGTTTGGTAGCCCAGATACTCGAAACACTGTTGCATATGTAATGGGCGGGGATAATAGATGGCACAACCAATGTGCTTCTCTCGTAAGTCTTGAAGCACTTTATCCCGTTGTCCGCCTTTGACACGCACTGTGTATTGATTGTAAACATGTCGACGATCAGGCAGAATGGTTGGTGGTTCAACACAGTCCAGCAACTGATAATGGCGTAGGAGAGCATTATAGCGTCTGGCATTTTCCTGACGTTCCATTGTCCACTGATCAAGATACTTTAACTTGACTCTTAATACCGCTGCCTGCAGAGCATCTAAGCGGCTGTTGATTCCGACTTCTGCGTGCTGATATCCGCCGAGGTCTCCATGAACTCTGAGACGTCTGACACGGGTAGCCAGGTCGGGATCGTCTGTGGTGACAAGCCCGCCATCGCCGGCGCCTCCCAGGTTTTTCGTGGGGAAAAAGCTGAAACAGCCAAGTGTGCCCAGCACTCCCGAGCGTCGTCCGCGATATTCTGCACCAATGGCCTGAGCGGCATCTTCAATTACGGGAATTCCATTGCGAACGGCATTTCTCCAGATTGGTTCCATATCGGCACATTGCCCAAAAATATGAACTGGCATGATCGCCTTTGTGCGCTCTGTGATTTTACTCTCAATCGATTCTGGGCAGAGGTTATAGCTCACAGGATCAATATCCGCAAAAACTGGTGTCGCTCCTACTCGAGCAATCGAGCTGCCAGTAGCGAAGAAGGTAAATGGGCTGGTAATCACTTCATCACCAGGACCGATTTCCAAAGCCATTAATGCTAAGAGCAGTGCATCGGTACCAGATGCAACACCAATGGCGTTTCGAGAATCACAATATTCGGCGATATCGCATTCAAATTCAGCGACTTCGTCTCCTAAGACAAACGCTTGATCTTCAAACACTTTCAGGACTGTCGCTTGAACTTCGTCTTTAATTCTTTGATATTGGGCGACAAGGTTGATAAATGGAACAGGGGTGGGGGTGTCTTTCGTCATTCAGCGACTCCATTCGCTATGTGAAATCAGGGAGTTCCGTGCTCAAAAACAGGTAAGTTTGGTAGTTTTGAGAGATTTGGTACACCTTGTTTTCAGGTAAGATGCATCTAATTCGATCACACTGAGTTGTTTCCATCCTGGATTTTTCAGCAGAGATCTGGAAATTCCTCGGTAGATTATGTCGAGAACCATATTCTGTCAATATGTGTCGTTCCGAAAAATTGGGACTCTCAAAGGTTGTGGATTGGGGCTAGTGATCCGATCATGGGCCCTGATTTTTCAATCGACCAATGATTGTTTGAACGATTGCCGATAGTAGAAGCATAACCAGTATTTCTGCATGGTTTTGTAGTCATAACACCTGTTTTGGCGAGTTCTCGCAGGAATCGCGAATTCAAGGTTGAAACGGCCTTCCGAAATCGACTATATACAGAATGATAGCTACCCTAAATTATCAAAATTTGATTGGATCATGCCGGTCAGGTAGTTTTTAAAAATTTGAAGCCTATAATATTTTCAGACAGTTACCAACTTGATACGAGTAAAGTCCAGAAAGGAAAACCCATGACGCACGTGGTTACAGAGGCTTGCTTCAATTGCAAATATACAGATTGTGTCGTAGTTTGCCCTGTAGAGTGTTTCTACGAAGCAGATTCAATGGTTTACATCAATCCGGATGAGTGCATTGACTGTGAAGCATGCGTTCCTGAATGCCCGGTTGAAGCCATTTATCATGAAGATAATGTTCCGGAAAAATGGCAGGAATACATTCAGATCAACGCCGAAAAATCACAGGAACTTCCTGTGATTACCGAAAAGAAAGAACCTTTGGCTGATTGCTAAAGAGTTCAGAAGCTCTTTTTGGCTTGATTCTCTGAAAATTAATCAACTCCCCATTACTGAATCGGTAATGGGGAGTTTTTGATTAATCGATGACATTGAGTCGCTGTCCCAATTCTCGCAGGACCTCGATATCGCTATCGGGTCTGGTGGGGCTTTGGGGATGTGTTTGATTGGTCTTGATCCAGCCACGCAGATGTAGAAACTGAGCAGCTGAATGTTTATAAGCCGGAGAGGGGCCGCGGAAGGTGAAATAGCCGAGATATTGTAATTGATCGTTCAGTTCATAAAACGCAGGGTCTCCTGCAGCCCAGTACGCGTCTCGTTTTGCAAACAGATCGGGAGCAAAAGTACTGAGACCTAGTAAGTAGTCACTGCCGTACTGAATCATATCGATCCCAAAATCATTACCTGTAAAGACTTTGAAATCAGGGCGTTTCTGATCTCGAAGTTGCAGGCGTTCCCATTCCGGTTCGCGGTGGAAGGACGATTGTTTGGCTCCGATACACTGCGGAATGTCCATCAAGGCTGCATAGGTTTCCAAATCATAGACTGATCCGAAAGGAGCGAGGTCCTTAGTGAGTTCAAAACCAATAAAGCGATCGGTGTTGGCAGCAATCGTCCGATAAGATTCGATAATCTGAGCTGGTGCCTGATCGACTAAACCGAATGACTGAAAAATGACCGGTGTTCCACCATGTTCCTGAATGAGATCAATTTTTCTTTGATAGCCGGTGGCGTCAAAAGCAGCGCCGGGTTGATCGCTGACAAAGGCACCTGCAACAAAAGGTCCGCCACTTAGCGTGTGTTGTGTGAGTTTCAGTACTTCAATAAAAGTGGGTTCATCTATGAGATGCACATAACCGGTATCCATGTTTACCGCAGGCGTGATCCCCAAGTCTGACGTGCGGGCAACATGAGCGCTTAACGAGTCTCGATCAATTTCTCCGGATTCCAGATAGGGGAGTAAAACAGCTGAAATTCCTGTTATCTTACGACGGGGTTTGATCATGCTAACAGGATCATAGGTTGCTTCTGGCATTTGGTTGTTCCTTGCGATATATTTAAATTTTGTGGTACATCATGGTAAATCGACTATCAGGATACCAAACTGGCGCTCAATCTTGGAGGCATGCATGAGTTTTCGACTCAGAGTTTTTTTCGCTTTGTTTTTTTCAGTCTGCTCTATGTATTCAGGTTGTGGAGTGGTCGATGCGGCTCCCGAACAGAAACAAAAACCGAATATTCTGTTTTTATTCACGGACGATCAACGCGCGGACACAATCCATGCGTTAGGGAATGATCTCATTCAGACACCCAATCTGGATCAACTTGCACGTAGCGGGTTTGTATTCAATAACGCGTATTGCCTGGGTAGCAACTCAGGAGCGGTTTGTGTCTGTAGCCGAAATATGCTGCTCAGTGGGCGCACCTATTTCCGCTGGACCGGACGTTATGCTTCTGCAAAGAAACCCAATTTTCCAGAGTCCATGAAGGAGGCTGGTTACTTCACTTACCATCATGGGAAGAAAGGTAATACAGCCTTAGAAATCCATAAAAAATTCGACAAGTCCCAATATTTGAACGACCAGCAAGCACGTATGCTCGGGCAACCTGGAAAAGAAATCGTGGACAATGCTGTTCAGTTTTTAAAATCGGATCGCGACAAACCCTTTTTCATGTATCTCGCATTTTCTTGTCCTCATGATCCACGTGTGGCTGATCAGGAATATATGAATCTCTATAGTCGCGATAAAATCAAGCTCCCCAAAAATTATCTCCCTTTGCATCCGTTCAATAATGGGGAGCAATTAGTACGCGATGAATTACTGGCTGGTTTTCCCAGAAGCAAGGCAGAAGTTCGAAAACATCTGCATGACTACTATGCTGACATTACCGGACTTGATGCCCACATTGGTCGCTTATTAAAGACTCTCAAAGAGAGTGGAGAGTATGATAATACGGTGATCATTTTTTCTTCTGATCATGGACTGGCGATAGGCAGTCATGGGTTAATGGGAAAACAAAGCCTCTACGAACATAGTATGAAATCGCCGTTAATTTTTAGTGGTCCGGGAATTCCCAAAGGTAGAACTGACGCGTTGATTTATCTCTACGATATTTATCCAACGGTCTGCGAAATGGTGGGGACAAAAATTCCTGCAGGACTGGATGCAGAAAGTATCTGGCCTGTTATTTCAGGTAAGCAGTCAAAGGTACGGGATACCCTATTTACCTCTTACAAAGAGGGGCAACGATCTGTCCGCGATAAAAAATGGAAATTGATTACTTACCCTCAGATTAATCAGTCGCAACTGTTCGACCTGGAGAATGATCCAGAGGAAACCAGAAACTTATTCGATCAAACAGCCTGCCAACCTCATGCAGTTCGACTTTTGGCAGAAATGAAAGCCTGGCAGAAAAAAGTGGGGGATATGAGCCCGCTCGCCTCTGCTTCACCACAAGATTCCACATTTCGAGCTCCTACACTTGAAGAGCTCGAAAAGTTGAAGCGACCGCGAAAATCCAAAAACAAAAAGAAGAAAACAAAAAAGCAATAATTGCTAGTGAGAAAAATCTGAATGACATCTGAAGAACGTCCACCGATCCGTTTAGACCAATTTTTGAAACAGCAGGGCGCAGTGGGAACGGGGGGGCATGCCAAGGTTGTAATCCAAGCGGGAGAAGTCACACTCAACGGGGCTGTGGAAACGAAACGCCGCAAACAATTATCACCGGGCGACATTGTTGCTTATGCTGGCGAAGAGTGGCGCGTTGTGTAACTCTCAGCCGTTGATTACTTGGTGCTGTTTTGGCGGAAGTTGAAAAAACCACCGATAATGGCGACACAGACAATCAAGATGAGATAATCAGTGAAGGTTGCATTATCCCAGACACCAAGAAAGTAATGAATCCAGCCATCGATCCAGAGTTCCATCAGAAGTCCCCCCGTTACTGGCCCGCAACAAATTCTCGTATGAATAATTTTACCCTCTTTTTGAGAGCATGTCGGATATTAACGGGAATGATGCATATACGACCGTTGATGGTTGTTTTTTAGAAACGAGGAACCTGTTTTCGTGATTTCATCTTTTGGGCTTCTTTCGCCAAATCTGGGTCGTGCGGAGTCAGCTTCTGGAGCTGTAATAATGTTTCTTCAGCTTCAGGTATCAGAGCATAAAACTGCTGATACTTGAGTAATAACTTCAACAACTGTGGTTTATTGGGAATTAATGTATTCGCCCGTTCCATTAAATGCAGCGCTTTTCCTGGAATGCCGTTTTGTTCATAAGACTGAGCTAAATCAACTGTTTCTGACAGAAGACGTTCCATAGATTGTCTTGTTTTGTCATCATGTTTGTTTTCCAGAATTTTTATCAAATTTTCTACTTTTTCTTCTCGTTCCAGCATTTGCAATAGGGCATGTGCATCAGTATTACCTGACTTAACAGCGGACTGTAATTCCTGAACTGCATCGGCTTTACGGTTTTCTGCGAGATAGACTTTGGCCAGTAATGTATGTAATTTTCCTAGACCTTCCTGATATGGAGGGCCTTTTTTGATTGCTTCAACGAGGATCTGTTCTGCCCGTTCGATGTGTGATAAACGGAAGTAGGTTGTGGCCCGTTTAAGGTCCTTATTATTATCGCTACTATCTGATTGTTGCTGGTCTGTAGCATGGTACTGGGCTTCCAATGATTTTTGTGCCAGATTAATTCCCTGTACCAAATCACGGCGGAGCATTTTCTGGTCGGGCATAGCGAAGGCACGTTCGAATTCACGAATCGCTTTTTGATAACGTTGGGTCTTGATTAATGACCAGGCCAGCAAATTTGTCAGTCTGACGTCTTGAATTCCTTGCTGTTGCAAACTTTCCACATACTCTATCAATTCGGCATCGTGTCCGGCCGCAAATAGCTGTTGTGTCAAAGCCACTTGAAAGGAAAGTCGATGTGGGAATCGTTCAATGGCGTCACGCGCTATAGCCAGTGAATCATCGGCATGCCAGTATTTATGGCGAATGGTCCCACTACGGTTGGGTTCCAGTTTGAGAATCATCACACCCTGTTTGTCATAAACGGGAGTTATCCGATAGACAAGGTCCTGATCGAGTAGATGCCAGGGAAAAGCTGATACCGTATTTCGGTCGAAGGAAACAAGATAATTTGCGGAAAAATCTTGAATCTTCTGATGAAGTTTCTCCGCATTCGTTGTTTCAAAAAAATCGAGTGTTTGATATCGCTGTCCGGTTGTTGCGACGTCGGCACGCCGTGTAATCAAGCGACTGTCAGGAGATGTATTCTGTTTAACCCACTCACCGGCTGTTGTCCAGTTGCTGAATTGATTCGGTGGAAGCTGATCTCTATAGAACTGATTCGGATGAGTGACCATCTGCAGATTAGCATTCACCAATCGATAATCTGTTTGAATCAGCTTGCTACAGAATAATAGCAGGAAGACCGAAAACGCGGTAATCATCACTTTGCGGGTTTGGGGTCGCGAGATCTCGATGTGTTGCGCAAAGGCACTCCAGCCAGCAGGCACAAATGCGAGAACGATTGGTAGTAGTGGAAGCGTAAACCGCTGTTGAATCCAGGGCCATAATGAGAGCATTCCGAGGCTGAGAATGACATATCCTAAAGCAGCAGTTCCCCCTTGATTACGGCGTTTGATCATTCCATATAAAGAGAGAGTAAGAACGAGTCCTCCCAAAATCAGATAGAACCAGACCGGTCCGGGAAGGAAATGATTTTCATCCAGAATCATTCGTGAATAACGAGGTGCGGCTCCTGGCATATCGGGAAACAGTTTCTGGCAGAAGCTTTCAAAGTGAGTGATACACCTTTGAAAAATGCCGATTAACGTTCCCAGAATTCCCTGTGATTCGATTTCTTTCAAGGCAATTGAAGAATATCCACTCTTTTCCAGGGCAGAATTTCGATACATCCAGATTCCGGAAGCCAGTAAAGAGCAAGCAACGCCTGTTAACCAGGGCCAACGTTTGCGGCGGACAATTGCCCATAGACCGATCGCCAGCACTAAAGCGACACCAATTGTTCTCAGGAAAGGTAGAAAGATCAGCAGGCTGGTAAATAGTAATAAGTCTTTTTTGCCAGGTTGATCCTGTCGAATTGCCAATAGATAGAAAATACCCAGAGAACAGGCCATGAATGGAATTTCGCTCATGACGAGTGTGGAGAAAAACAGTGTATAAGGATTGATGGCAAACAGGCCTGTAATCAGCAGAGCGGGCCAATAGAGGCCTGTTGAGCTTTGATTCGCCAATACTGTCTCTGTCGCATGTAATTGGCGAACGTATTGATAAAGCAGAGTGATTAGAGCCAGTGCTGCAAATAAGACAGTCGTTTTCGCTAATAAAACATTGTAGGGAGCAATTAACGCCGCCGGGGTCAAGAGCACCGACATTCCGGGAGGACGGTGCGCATATAATGGTTCGCCGGGAGTATCGATTTCTCGATAACCGGAACCATTGGCAATCGATTTTGCCATCATCACATAGCGGGCACTGTCGGGGGTAAAAAAATAGAGCTGATTCCACCGCGCCATAGCCATACTGGAGAAAATCACGAGCAAGGCGATAATACCGATCTTATGTGATCGAAACAGAGATTGGGGGTTGCCTTTCATAAGTAAACCGAATTAATAAAGACAATGCGAAGAATGAGGACCTCGGTGGCGAGATAGTATCAAGAGCAATTTTTATTCCTCCCTGCTGAATCAGAGTAGGGACTTGAGAACAGCTCTCAGGACTTGACCGGAATAGGATGGTGCTGCAGGTTATAGAGGTTTACAGAAGCAGTGCAGGGTATTGTTTTAAAGAAGAACACTCTATTCAACGATTTCTGAGTGACCTAAAATGATGCAGAAAGACAACATTGTTGATTTTTTGAAACAGATTTCAAATTGTTTGTAGCGAACCAGACGTTGCATTTTTCAGCAAATTGTTTCACAATTCGAGCCGCTCGACTCAACATGGCGATAGTCAATTCGATCGTTGTGTGTTTCAAATGGAAGATTGAATTCAGCAAACGAAAAATCAGGTTTTTAATATGGATGGCAGCACGTTTCACTCTTTAAAACAATCTCTGGAGACGGTTAAAGAAACAGAACAACTAATCTCATTCCTGGATTCGAAAGAGACATTTTCTTTCCCCGCTTTGAAGAATGGCCTCTTTCCTGCGGCGATCGCTCATGAATCGACAGGATATCAGAGTATCTGGGTACGAGATAATATTCATATTGCTCATGCATTATTTGCAGTCGGCAAAGAGAAGCCGGCTTGTAAAGCTATGGCGACTTTAACCGATTACTTTATCAAACACAGAGATCGTTTTGATGATATCATTTCTGGAAAATATCAAGCGGCGGAAATCATGAAACGTCCCCATATTCGATTTGATGGGAACACACTTGCAGAAATCGATGAAAAGTGGGCTCACGCTCAAAATGATGCATTGGGCTATTACGTTTGGCTATATAGTCTTTTGTTAAAGCAAGGGAAGTTGACGCCTGATAAAGAATCAGTAGAACTGTTGGCAGCGTTTGTACGTTATTTCGAGAAGATTCGATTCTGGGAAGATGCAGACAGTGGTCACTGGGAAGAGGCTCGTAAGATCGAGGCTTCCAGCATTGGTACAGTCGTTTCTGCATTGATGATGTTGAAACGTTATCTGGATCAAAGTGAAAACTGGAGCCATTTTACATTTGGCAAAAAACGTGTTCCACCTGAATTGATGAATGAATTAATTGAGCAGGGACAATCAACTCTGTCACAAATTCTTCCGGCTGAGTGCGTCCAGACCGACCCATTGCTGGCCCGAAAATATGATGGTGCCCTGTTGTTTTTAATTTACCCTCTCGGACTCGTTCAAGATGAGATGGCAGAATCCATTATGGAAGATGTCAGAACACATTTGATGGGGGAATATGGAATTCGTCGTTATCAGGGAGATTCATACTGGTGTGCTGACTATAAGGAAATGTTTAGCGAAGACGACAGAACAAGTGATTTCAGTGAAAACCAGGCAAAGCGAGATCGACTATTGAAGCCAAATCAGGAAGCTCAGTGGTGTATTTTCGATTCCATTTTATCTGTGATCTATGGACAACGATTTCTGAAATCAGAACATTCTGAAGATGCTCAAAAACAACGTTTCCATCTGGATCGCTCACTCAATCAGCTCACGACGCACGAATCAACTTTCGGTCCTTATCGCTGTCCTGAATCCTATTATCTGGAAAAAGGGAAGTATGTTCCCAATGACATCACTCCGTTGTTGTGGACTCAGGCCAATTTGATGATGGCGCTCCATCAATGGAAGCAGACAGTTGCGCAACGATGACTCAAGGTTCTCTATGCTGCATCAGTCTACTGAGATTAATTGTTGAATCAGTTTGCAATACATTTGATGTTCAGAGTCTTCGAGTGCCAGACTTGCTTCTTCTAACAGTCTGGTCTGCCTTACTGTGACTGGAATCGCCGTATTCTTATCAGGGATTTCTGGTATAAGCCGTTTTACCAGTTGTTTCATCAGTGTATCAAGACCTGAATTGGTTTTAGATGAAACAGCAATACCCTGTTTGGGGAGAGCAGCATCCCATTGTTGAGGGAGATCGGCTTTATGAGCGACCACGATTGAATCTGGCCATTGCGAAAGCAAACGGTGGTCGTCTGCATGAGCGGGTTGACTGGTATCTAGCAGGATTACCTGGCAGTCGGCTTCAGCCAGAATCTGTTCTGCACGTTGAATACCAGCTGCTTCCAGTGGAGCGGCCTGATTACGGATTCCTGCTGTATCAGAAAACTGAAACGGCCAGCCTTCAATTGCTGTCGTTGCCGTCAATACATCACGTGTGGTGCCTGCCTCATCAAAAACAATGGATCGATCATAACCCAGGAGCGCATTGATTAAACTTGATTTACCCACATTCGGACGACCAGCTAACACAACACGCCAGGGAGTGCTTAGATGCAACCCCAGGTTTTTCCAGCGAAGCAGCCGCCGGATTTGTGATTGAAGTTGGTTGGAATCAAAGGTGGTTTTATTATCGGGTAATAAAGCTTTGAATGCAGCAGATAATAATCCCTGTGATTGTCGCAGCAAAATCTCAGCAGTTCGAAATGTTGTGGCAGCGATCAATGTTTCCTGAAGCTCCACATCCAATGCTGGCTGCGATTTTTTCATTAATTTCTGCCACGTTTGAATTTCACAACTTTGGGACTCCAGGTTATTCAGAATCCGTTCAACTGCTGCCATTCCACCATGACAGTGAATATCAACGGTTTCCGGATCAAGGCGACATATCACAAGATCTTCGTTATTGGATTGGCCCCAGAGTCCGTACACAATGCGATTGAGTGGGTGTTGATCGAACGATTTCTGGTTCGCCGCCTGAAAATAAGCATTGATCATGTCTGTCAGCCGGTGCGACTCACCGTGGACACGAATGGTCGCGACGGCACCTCTGCCGCGGGGTGTGAGGAGTGCGGCAGAGCAGGAAGCGTGAGAGTTAGTTTCGGAACGATCTAACATATTATTTAGAATCACTGATTTTCTGAGCTACTATTGCCAGCCCTTGTAATGTGAGTAACGGTTCAAAGCGTACAAGTCCTTCGAGGTGTGGAGCCAATAAAGCGGAACCGCCACCAGATAATAAAATGAGAGGCGCGACTTGATTTGCATTGGGCAATAATTGATCCCGTTGTTGACAGACAAGTTCACGAATGGCCCCCAGTTGTCCCCAGAAGAGTCCACTGCGAATTGCGTCGGTGGTATTCTTACCCAGTACGACAGGTTCTTCCTGATGCAAGTCATCAACGGGAATCAGAGGAAGTAGGGCAGTATAGTTATGCAGTGCTTTGGCAGACAATTCAAAACCCGGTAAAATCGCGCCCCCTGCAAAACTGCCTTGGGGAGTGACGACATCAATTGTTGTAGCGGTACCGGTATCGATAATGATCGCTCCCTGTGCTGAATCTCGAAGCTGATTTGCGGCAACAGCGTTGAGTAAACGATCAATGCCCACTTTCCTTGGCTCTTCGACACAGATTTCTAGTGGAAAATCAGCCGTATTAAGAACCTCTATAGGGGGGCGTAGCGTACCTTGTGGCCAATTTTGAATGACTCGTTCGATACCTTCAGGGTTAGAACCAGCAACGACAGTCTGACATTGGTTGTCTTGTTGCCCATCAAACCAGCTTTGAATCTCTTCCCAGGGGATGGGTTCTTCTATCAATGTTGAGCAGGCATTTTTGACAAGCGGAAGCTGTTGAGTCTCTGCTGCTTTGAAGTCTGTTATCAGTGAAACAAATTTGATTCGACTGTTACCGACATCAATGACTAATTGTTGAAGTGTTTGTGACATGAATGTCTCTATCAGGCGAAGAGTACTGGACTTTTTACCCGTTTTTAAAACAGAGTTCGGTCGTTCTGGCTCTCATTATCGTCTTTGTTATTCTTTTTTGCACTGTTTTTTCGTCGTCCAGTCTTTGCTGAGCCTTTGGTATCGATCGATGCAGTCGCATCAAAATCTTCCAAAACAGGATTTCCATCATCATCGACACGAGTCAAAATTTCGATTTTCTGTTCTGCAGATTCAAGCGACTGATAGCAGGATCGTAATAAATTGACGCCCCGTTCGAAATTTTCCATTGATTCTTCAAGTCCGGCTGTTCCTTCTTCGAGTGTACTGACAATCTCCTGCAGTTCTGCCAGTGACTCTTCAAACAGAGGTGCTTTCGAATTTGATTTTGCTGATTTTTTCTTTGCCATGTGTTTAGATCTTTACGAGTAAAATTTCTATTTCACGAAACATATTCACTTTGTTCGTACTGCTTATGATGTTTCTTCAACAACTTTTTGAACTTGACTAAAAATGACTCCATCAGTGACATGTGTTTGCAGTGTGTCTCCCGCATTCAGTTGTTTGATTGATTTGACGATGTCTGTCTCTGTCGTTTGGCTCTTTGTCTCAACGCGTGTGATGCTATAACCACGGTTCAACACTTTTAAAGGGCTCAATGCATCCAGTGCAGATGACAGTCGTTTCGTCTCTGATTTAAATCGAGATATTAACTCGCGCGTGCTTCGTATCAGTCTGCGATCCAGTTCGTCAAGTTGTGAAACGCGGTTATGTATCATATCCAGTGGCCGTGTCAGAGCAGGGTGGGCCGCCAGTGCATCAAGTTGTAAACGGACTTGTTGGGCGCGTTGTTTTAGGTGGGTCGTTAGTTGATCTCCCCAATGGGTTAATGTCGCTAATATGTCCGACTGTAGTGGTACTGCAAGTTCAGCCGCTTCGCTGGGAGTTAAGGCGCGTCGATCTGCGACAAGGTCGGCAATACTGACATCGATTTCGTGTCCCACAGCGCTGATGACAGGAGTCGGACACGCAAAGATGGCACGCGCCACGACTTCTTCATTAAATGCCCAGAGGTCTTCGAGACTACCACCACCACGACCAGTGATAATTGTATCTACGTTTGGAATTTGTGAAGCAACTTCAATACCAGCCGCGATTTGTTCGGCAGCACCCTCTCCCTGAACAGCGACAGGCACGATCACAAGATCGACGGCGTTCCAGCGTCTGGTGATGACTTGCAGCATATCGCGGACGGCGGCACTTGTGGGACTGGTAACTAATGCAATCTTGCGCGGGAAGAAAGGAATTGGCTGTTTGTGTTCGGGGTTGAACAAGCCTTCCGCTGCCAGTTTTTCCTGCATCTGACGAAATGCCAGTTCAAGTGCACCCACTCCTTGCGGTATCAATTGTTCGATATTGAGTTGATACGTACCCCGTGCCTGATACACTTCAATCGGACCGACAGCCACGACTTCCATTCCGTCTTCAATTTGAAATTTCAGTCGGGACGCAGTTCGTTTCCAGATCACTGCCCTCAGTTGAGCCGAATCATCTTTTAAAGTCAGGTAGACATGGCCGGAACTGGCAACCGTACAATTCGAAATCTCTCCGATCACCCATGCTTGTGGGAAATTGGCTTCGACCAGATTTTTTACCTGACGAGTGGTCTCAGTGACAGAAAGTATTTCTGGTTCTAAAAGTGACATCTCATTGCTTTGGACTGAAAGTGAAATGATTTAACTAAGCGAGCATCGGTTGCAAGTACGTTATGGCACGACGACAATCTTCAAGACGCTGATCACCTTGTGTGCGATCAATGGCAAGCCAGCCTTGATATCCGGTTTCTGAAACCAAGGGCAGGAATTGATCCCAGATAACCATGCCTTCTCCCAGGGGAACTTCAGCACCCTCTCTGTCCATTTCCCGAATCGCATCCCGTAACCGATATGACTTAATCCAGGCATGGAGCTCTCGTACAGATGTTTCAGGATCCTGGTTATTGAATACCATTTCCGCGGTGTCAAATTCGACCCCAACGAATCCCGTATTGACTGAGGAAATTAATTCTCGGATCACTGTTGGTGAATTCTTTTCGCAGGCAATACAAAGATCTGTACCAATGTGTGAAGCGTACTTGCCTAAATCATTCAAAACTTCACTCACAATTGGGAAATTTCCTTCTTCCTCAGTTTGAATTGCGCCGGGATGAATGATTAAAAATGGAACTTTTAATCGCCGGGCGAATTCTAATGCGGATTTAATCGCTGAAATTCTCTGATCCAGGAATTCTGGTTCTGTTAATGCGCGTTGGGCCGGTAGCCGTAATGAAGCAATCGAGAGGTTGAATTCTTCTAGAAGTTTGCGGAAATGGCGTTCACCAGAGGCCCCAAACGATGAAGCTGTGATTTCAGTATGAACATCCAATTGCACTCCTCGCGCCCCGATTTGGGCTGCTGTTTTGATTGCCTGCTTGATGGGCATTCCAAAGCAGCGAGTGGCGACTGCGAGTTTAAGTCGAGACATACGTTTCCTTATAGAATAATTTTTCTAGACATTTTAACAGAGCGAAATAATCCCGGCAATTAGATCAACCGGCAAATTTTATCTAACCGACTGCCTAAAAAGAATGATCTCCTGAAGTTAACAGGAAAGGATTGAAAAATCAGGGATTCCCTTCCTGTTCCAGATTGAGATTCGATCAAAAAATGGACGATTCAATAGATATTGAACTGTCATATTCAGGAAAGCTCTATGATACTGTCATCGCATCTCACCTGCTACCTAGCGTTGCTCGCCGGTTTGCCTCTTGAAGGGAACTTGGTGAATGATTCAATGCCAATCGTTACTTATTCGTTCGAAACGAAACAAGACCGGGACTTTGATGACAATCCGGATGACTGGTCTCGCCGAAAGGGGCCGGGATATCCACAATATATTGATATTTCCATCGATCGAAAGATGGGACGCACCGGAGATCAAAGCCTACATATTGCAGTGAACGGAGGGCATGCCACGATTTATTCCCCTCCTGTAAAAATTGATGCAGATCACGCTTATTTATTCCGTGGGTTCATCAAAACACAGCGATTAAAGTATGACGCGGCTTTGGTTTCTGTTTCATTCCTTGATCATAAACGTCAGCGTGTTCAGAAATTTTTGAGTCGGCCAGTTACCGGAACTCATAGCGATTGGGCTGAAGTCGCAATTGGCCCGATGACGCCCAAATCCAATGTTCGGTTTGTTGTCATTGGTTGTCATGTGGCTCATAACAAACAGAAAGATATTTCAGGAGACATCTGGTTTGACGATCTCTGGATAGGTAGCTTGCCACAGTTGGAAATTTTTAATAATTATCATCGTCACTTTATTGATCATTCCGCAGAAATACGAGTCAGTAGTCGTATCAGTGGATTAAATCCGAAAAAAAAATATCTGCTTGATCTAGAACTCGTTGATAGTATGAATCGACGGGTTGCCAACTCTTCACTCGAATTAATGTCGAGCCCGGAAGAAGTGAAGAAATCGGCTGATAATCGTTTGCTGGATGGTAATAAACATACGGAAGTCTGGCGCCTGAAACCTATGGAATATGGCTTTTATGAAGTCCGATCGAACCTGTTACATGATCAGAAGTCGATACTGGCGGAGAAATCGACGTTTGCCGTCATTGATTTAGTGGTTCCCAAAGCGACAGGGGAATTTGGTTGGACTATTTCAGAGGAAAATGCGCAACTTCCACTTAATAAGCTGCCTGATATTGCCGCTCAGGCGGGGATCAATTGGATTAAATTTCCGTTGTGGAACGTAATGTCGTCGAAAAATGGTCATAAACCAAACCAGGTCGCAGAGATGCTGGATGCAATGTCGAATAAAGGCATCACACCGATTGGATTGCTTAACCATCCCCCCAAAGAAATACGATCTCAATTTGCAAAAGACTGGCAGGGTGTTAGTGGTATTTTCACGATGCCTGTGAGTTTCTGGTCACCGTCACTCGAAGAAGTATTTGCCCGTTTTACATCATTAGTAAATTATTGGCAACTGGGTGGAGACGATGACCAAAGCTTTATCGGTATGCAGAACCTGAATACTACTTTGAAAAAAGTGAAGTCCCAACTCGACTTAATTGGACGTGATACTCATGTCGGCATTCACTGGGACTGGAAAACGCCATTACCTGAAAAAGGTCTGGTAAACAGTTTTATGTCTATTAAAAACGAGAGTCGGTTATCGCCTTCCGATCTCGCTCGAGAACTTCAGAACTCCAAATTGTCGTCTAGTATCACCTCTCGCTGGGTCACATTAACCCCACTTCCCCGGGATGGCTACTCTCCAGAAGAGCGGGGAGTAGATCTGGCAAAACGAATGGTGACTGCAAAATATATGGGAGCAGATGGTATTTTTGCTTCCTCGATCTTCGATGAACAACATGGTTTATTAAATAAAAACGGTTCACCCACGCTTCTCTTTCTGCCCTGGAGAACGGTGGCATTGTCACTTCAGGATACAAAATATCTGGGTACTTTTAATATGCCCAATAAAAGTACAAATCATGTCTTTATGCGAGACGAAGAAGTTGTGGTATTCGTTTGGAATGAGGAACCGACGGAAGAAGTCATTTATTTAGGGGAACACGCTTATGCTACGGATGTCTGGGGTAGAAGAATTCAATTAGATCGCGATCCAAAGACCCGGCGTCAAATCCTTTCCGTGGACTCTTCTCCTATAATTATTCGAAAATGTAATAAAGAAGTTGCTTACTGGAGGCTGGCCGCTCAATTTGAAAAAGGGAAATCGAAAAGTGAGTACGGAGGTCATAATGAAGCTGTGATTGGCAAAAACACGTTCTCGCAAAGTATTCGCGCTAAGGCGTTTTTAAATGTTCCGAAAGGCTGGGAGACAGAGCCCCAAGAGTGGGTGTTTAATGCAGGCGCAGGAGAGGACTATCGCCTGGAGACGTTTATGACTTTACCTACAAATGCCAGTCTGGGGCGAAAAGATGTATCAATCGATTACGAAATTTCTGCGGAGCGGCTTTATTCGATCCGCGTACACAGGCCTTATCGTGTCGGATTGGGAGATATTGTGATCAAAGTGGTCGACAAGAAAATTGAAGGTAATGTGCTGGAAGTTGAGCAGATTATCATTAACAACACCTCACCTCTTGAAACGCTCCAATTTCGTTGCAGTCTATTTGTTCCACGGATGAAACGCATGCGACGGATTGTGACAGAACTCAAAAATGGCCAGGACCGTAAACTTTATCACATACCCAATGCTGATGCGTTAAAAGGCAAAGAACTTTGGATTCGTGCTGAGCAAACGAATGGTCGACGAATTTTAAACTATCGCTGGATTGTTGGAGAAGACTGGGAGAATACAGATACGATTTCTCGAAGACAAAGGAAAGCGAGAGTTCAAGTGATTCGGTGATAACAGGGAAATTTTTTCATTCAAATTCAGGGTCGATCAATTTGAATTGTGTCCAGGTAAACCGTTACCCTCAGAGCCTGCCGCATTACAGATTGACGTCGACGAATCAGGAAACGTCATCGGACTTCAATAACGTTCTGATTCAAGATCGATAGAATATGGTTTACGCAATTTGCGTTATTCGATATTGATTCTGTCCCGGTTCGAATAGTTCAGGCAACCAGGCGACGCCCATTCCTGGCGTTTGTGGAATCTGAATCCGACCATCTTTGACTTCAATTGTTTGATCGATAAGATGGGGATAGAGCATTCTCAAATGTGCTCTCAGGCTTTCTTGCCATGCCACATTATTCGAACTGGCGGCAACATGCACTCCCGTTAATAGAGTTAATGGACCAGTACAATCATGCATGACGACAGGAATGTTATAAAATTGCGCCAGTCGTGTGATATTTCTCGTTTGCGAGATTCCGCCGACCCAGGTTGGATCAATCATCACAAAGTCAGCGGCCCGTTTTTCCAGAACCAGCCGATAGTCATCGGGGCCGTTGAACATTTCACTCACAGCTACCGGGATCTGGGTTTTCTCTCTAAAATCACTCAATGTGTCAACACAGTCCACACGTAGCAGATCTTCAGCCCAGAGAATGTCGTATTCCTGTAACCGTTTTGCGATTCGTAATGCGGGGGCGAGCTGGAAGAATCCGTGACCGTCTATGATCAATTCAATATTGTTTCCCAGGGCTTCTCGAATTTTCTGAAACGGTTTCAACGCACGCGTGATATCTTGATATGTAATGTGTAACGGACCATTGGTTTTGTGCGCGGCAAAGTCGAGTGTCCAGACTTTAAGTGCCTGATAACCTTCCAAGATCAATGATTCTGCCAATTCGACTGGTTCATTCACAGCAGACCAGTAATCATTTAATGGTCCTTGATTGCCTACCGGACCATAACCGGGCCAGCAGTGAGATTTCTCCGTATCGGTTGTACCGCCATAAGAAGGGCCACCGCAGCTATTGTATGTGCGAATGGATTCCTGCACGCAGCCTCCCAGCAGCTGCCAGATCGGCTGTGATGTCACTTGTCCGAAGATATCCCATAAAGCCAGATCAATGGCGGAAATCGCGCGTAGTTCTGCACCGCGTGAGCCAAAATTAGTAGAGCGTTCATAAAGAAATCGCCAGTGGGACTCGATGTTAAGTGGATTCTTCCCCATCAGGTAATGAGACAACCAGTCATGAATTAACGCGGCAACGGCATGCGGGGCATAGTACGTTTCGCCACAACCTACAATTCCTTCGCTAGTATGAACTCGTACCAATAGCAGACCCGGCATGATTGACTCGGCAATCGAGGTTTCTATTTTGGTGATCTGCATTTTAAGTCCTTTGTGTGATGTTGACTCTTATCAGACACCACTTACTTTTAACAATTAGAATTTATTCTGACTATGACGTAAGTTCCTGTTCAATTTGTTCGAAAGGAAACAGTGGCTGCCGTCGATACTGGTATTGAAATTGTTCCATGTCCGCTGAAGTGACCCCTGGTGTGTTCACGCGAATTAAATTAGGGCAGACCGGGCTGTAGGCGGCTAGAGGTGCTTGTACGCCTTTCGCAACGAGAATTTGATAATCTGCGGGGTTAATTCCACAAGATGTCAATTGTCCCAGACTGAATGGCGGTGTGCGGTGACTGTTTAGCATCACCGTCAATCCGAATTTAGTTTGCACAACGGCGGTTGGTCCCATGTCATATTCTGTTTTACCTCCATGACGCACTTGTGATTCAGTAAAATGGCCATCATGGATACTCAATACAGTGACGTCGGCGACCAAAGGGTCTCCATGTTGATCATCGGTTTTTCCTCCGATCGCCAGTGCTTGAAGTGTATTGCCAACGCCCGTATCAATGGCTTGTTTTGCTGCTGCAGGATCATAGAGACAGGCAAATGACGTGGGCCCTCGACGTTGCTGAATCGCATGTAAGATGGTTGTGCCATCTGCGGGAGAGCCACCGCCGATATTATCGCCCATATCCAGGAAACAGACGGGACCTTCCATTTTCTCTGCTTGATCCAAGGCTTTTTTAATTCCGGTCAAATGTGCCTGAAATTCTTCTCGACGAGTGATCAATGTCTGGCCCAGTTGGTCGGCTAATTTTTGGGCGCGTATTTGATCATTGTCAGTAACGACGATAAAACTCGAACCCATTTCATGCACATCAGCATAGGGAAATCCAAGTACGATACTATTAGTCAAAACATTGGCGTCTTTCAGCGTTTCGTCAGCAAGCTGATACAATGATGCGCACGGCTCTGAAGATGTATGCTGACGTTCGATATTAATCGCAACGGGAACAAAGCAGGCTGCTTGAGTTGGTTTTATCTCATCTTGTAAGATGCGATACATCAAACGAGCTGCTTCGATTCCACGATCACGTTGATCGATGTGTGGATTTGAACGATAAACAATTGTTGCGTCGCAGGCATCAAGCATTTTTTGCGACAAATTTGCATGGGCATCCAAAGTGCAAACAATGGGAATCTCTGGTCCCACCCGTTCACGTAGAAGTTCCAGCCAATAGCCATCCAGATCGCGTTCTTGTTCACTCACACCAGCTCCATGCGGTGCTACTAATAAACCATCCAGCTTTCCTGCCTGGCTTAGTTCATTGTCTAACAGATGAATCAGAGTACTAACGGTCTCTTTTGTGATCGTTCCTCCTGGTAGAGCGCGTGCCACAAAAATAGGAACAGCTTCGATCTCTGTTTCTGCCAGGCCGGCAAAGAAACCGCCGAGTTCGTGCGCTGCGTTTTCGAAAATCGGGTAGATCTTCTCTCCGGTAGCCAATACATCATATTTAAAATCATCAAGAGTAGTTGCGGTTTGAATAAACGTATTTGATTCGTGTTGAATCGAAATAATTCCGACACGCATCGGGGACTCCCTCTGTAGAAGACAACTTTTCAGTGTTTCTGAGTCAATCTGAAAAATAAAGTTTTATATCTTATATTGGAATGATAAATTCACTATAATGAAATAGAGTCTGAATTGCAAGCATTTGCGAATCATCGTGAAGAAATCTCTTTTTGCGGATCAGTTACAAAATGTCTTCAATTATAGAAGCGACATCATTGGGCAAAGCATTTCATGTGCTGGAAGTGTTAGCTTCATCTGAGGGTGCGCTTTCATTGATGGAGATTGTTCAGGAGTTAGGGTTTCACAAACCGACCGTACACCGCATTCTCCGAGAATTAGTTGAATTGGGTTATGTCAGTCGCGTGGAAAAAGGCGTCTATGAGATTACTTCCAAATTACGTCGCTTAGCCTTGGGAAAAATGGACGATCGACTGACAGAACTTGCCGATCCCTTTTTACGTGTTCTACATGATGAAACAGCGGAAACCGTCAATCTGGGTGTCTTGCGAGGAACCAAAGTCCGTTACCTACGTGTCTTAGAGAGCAAGCATCCCTTAAGACGGATTGTTGAACCGAATGCGACCGATCCATTTTACTCTACTGCATTAGGTCGCGCGATTACCATTCAAATGAATGATGAATCGTGGGATGCACTCATCGAACGGACCAGACTCATTGCGCGGACAACGCAAACCGTCGTCAACGTCAACCAGTTACGAAAGATTCATCAACGAGTGCAGCAGGATGGTTATGCGGTTGAACAGGACCAGAACGATGTTGGTGTGACTTGCATTGGTGCCCCCGTTTATGAAGACGAAAATGTCATTGCTGCAATCAGTCTGAGTGTGCCCAGCGCCCGCGCTAATCAAAAGACATTACAACAATTTATCAAAGCAGTTGTCCGAACATCTCAGCGAATCACAAAACAAATTCAACAACAAAGTGTGAGTTAAAAATGAACGAGCCCTTACCGGAAACGATCACTCTGGAAATGATGCGCCAATCAATGCATTCTGCTATTATTTGTGATGCCCTCGATTCCATTGGGTATACTCTTCAATCACCTCGTAAAGAACTACTGCCCATGACGGTAGAATCTGTTGTTGTCGGACGCTGCAAAACCAGTTTATGGGTGGATATGTATCACGTAGATCCCAGCCCCTATGAACTGGAACTTAAGGCCGCGGATTCGGTTAAGCCTGATGAGATTTTCATCGCGGCTGCCAGTGGTTCGATGCGTTCTGGAATCTGGGGGGAGTTACTTTCGACGGCGGTTCATCACCGAGGTTGCTGTGGCGCGATCATTGATGGAGCTGTTCGCGATGTACGTCAGATGCGGGAAATGCAGTTTCCGGTTTGGGCAGTGGGGACATCACCTTATGACAGCAAAGACCGACAAAGAATAGTAGACATTGATGTATCAGTAGAAATCGGTGGCGTTATTTTCTCACCCGGGGATTTGGTGTTTGCTGACATTGATGGAATCGCTGTCGTACCGCAAGAAGTGGAACAAGAAGTAATCCAACTGGCTTGGAAGAAAGTACACGAAGAAAATATATTTCGCGACAGTATCAAAAATGGGATGTCTGCCACGGATGCATTTGCGAAGTATGGAATTTTATAGAGATCTTACTTTTTTGAATGTACGATTTCCGGATTCCACCATCTATCCAGTAGGCCTCTGAGTTCAACTCGTGATTGACGATAATGTTCTTCATTTATGAGATTTGTTGTTTCGTGCGGATCGTGGTCCAGGTTGAATAAAACGTCGCCACGGTGATAATCATTCCATGCGATTCCTTGTGCATTCGTGTTGTGAGTTGTTATTAACTTCAGATTGCCTTTACGAATCCAGCGGTGGGCGACATCGCGTTCGGGATGATCCAGCGATGAAGCATCTCCTGGGTAAATGGCACCAAATACTGCTCGATTCGTTGGTAACGTTTCTGTTCCTTGAGCAGAAGGCAGTAGATTCATTCCGGGGAGTGCTTGAGTTCTTTCTTGTTGTCCTGTCGCATGTAAGAGTGTAGGCACGACATCAATACTGCTAACCAGTGGAGTATGAGTTGCCGGTTTGATCACGCCATCCCAGCGAATGAGAATTGGCGAACGCAATCCATCTTCAAATGGAGAGCGTTTACTCGTTTTGGTATGATGATAATTCTCTCGATATTTCATCGGTTTTTGTCCTGGTGTCCAGCCATTATCAATGACAAATAAAAAAAGAGTATTTTTTGGATTCGATTTCTGCTCCACAAACTGTATCAGCTTTCCAACAGTCTCATCGAACTGTGAACAGCTTGCATAGTAGGCAATTTCCTGTTTGGAAACGTGTTGGTTATTTCGATACAGATCAAAGTACTTCTGAGGAGAATCGTGAGGCTGATGTGGTAGATAGGGGGCGTACCAGACAAACCAGGGGGTCTTTTTCTTATCACAATCGCGAACAAAATCATAAATGGGCTGCATCGTCTCGCGGCCAATTTTTAATCCCCAGTCACCATTTCCATGCGCGACCAATTCACCATGAGCCAGTTTTCGATTCCCACCAAATGTCTGATCGAGAACAGGCTTAAAAACAGTCATTCCTTCTGTAAAACCAGCATTGCGATAGTGGCCTTCCCAGAATTTCCCCGTTTGTAAGCAACGATATCCGTGTGCAGCCAACAGACGTGGTAACGTGTCAACATTCTGAATCAATCGAAACGCCTGACCGCGTTTTGCTTCATATTCTTTTCGCGAAGTCATCTGATTAAACCGACTATTGCCCGGTGGTGGATGATTGTAGTGAATGCCACTTTGGTGTGGATACAAGCCGGTGAGCAACGTGGCAAGAGACGGGCTGCAGACGCTAGTTGGTAAATAGCCATTCACGTAACGTGCAGATTGCTTTGCTAAACGGTCAATATAAGGAGTTTGGATTTCTTTATTTCCCATAAAGCCGAAATCCCGATAGGTTTGATCATCCGAGATAATCATTATGATATTGGGAGTTGCTGGCTGCCTGGCGTAAGAAATAGAAGTTGCAGATAAGCTACAAATTATGAGACCAAAACTGATCCACGCGCAACGGGAGCTCTGTTGAATTTCGGTCAGATCATGAGAAATAAAAAAGTATTTCATGATTTGGATATTTTCCTGATTAGAGAATCGAGTCAGTTATCACATTGAGAAGTTGCAGAGCGAACTATTTTCAGCATAACCTGTGAAACGACGTTTGTCATTCTGAAATTGCGTCATCCATTTCAGCTTTTCCTGAAGATACTGGTCTTGATTTGCACTCTTAGATCAGAACAAGATCTCGAGAATTCTTCTTTCTGAGCTAATTATTGAATTCCAGGAACGTTGACGATTCGAATCAGCACTTGAAAAAATTTAAAAGTACGGGTTATGAACGTTACAAAATTGGAATTGGTCGGTAACATAACAAATATGCGAGTCCCGAGATCTGAGTCATTTTGATTTAAAACCTGCTTTTCCTTTCATACAGTTCTATGCAAGGTCGATCAACTCAATAAAGTAAACGGAGCCAAGATACCCATGAGCATCAATCCATTAGAATATCAACCGGGTGGTGACAAAAAAAATTCCGAATTCTTCGATGAATATCGGACGAAAATATATGAGCGCCGCCAAAAAAGTGGTGTTGAAGATTTACTGGAGAAAATGTGTGCGGTAGTGGTTCAGGTTGAGCAGGGGGAGGCGATACCGTATCTACATGAACTCTATCTAATGGGGCCTTATCGTTTTTCAGCTGGTTTTAAAAACGAGACACACAATGTGTATGTGCTCATTTCACAACCAGAGTTTCCACGACTCATTGTTCTGGAGCCACTTTCAAAAGACTATTCTGATGAAATTACCATGTTCAATCGGCTCTATCCACTTTCCAGTGAAAAACCTAATGCTCGATACATTGGTGAAATTTTCGGAACAAAAGATACAGCCGAAATTCGCAAAACGCTTGAATCTCATAACATTCGTTTTAATTATCATCACGAGACCAAAAATTCATTTTTTACGGAATCTCATTTTGCTTTTACGTTTCCATCTGACTTTACCTTTAATCGAGTAGGGTACTGTCAGGAAGAGATTGGAAATTATGACGCTTTGCAATTAGGAACACCCTTTGATCTGGATGCTTCGGTCGTCGACTCGCTCAATCAGGTTGTCCAATTTGTTGAAGAACAAAAACTGGATTCACTCATTTTGGGGATTGATCACTTAGCGACACGGATTCTCGCGGGTGAGCGTGAAGATGCGATTCTGGAATTCCTGACGATGTCGAATCATTATTTCTGGGGTGCTTACAACATTGCCGACATGAATTCTTCAACGAATGTGACTCGCAATGGCAACGTGGATGATGATAAAAAATCACCGGCCAAAGTTTTTACTGCCAATAATACCCCATCATTTGTCAATTCTTTCGAAAACCTGCCGATGCCCACTGAGGACTTCGTTCGCAACTATGGACGACGTTTGCATCATGTGGCTTATGAAGTCGTCGATGGAAATCATCGCGCGGGTGAGAAGAATGTGGATTATGTTGTGAATACGTTAATGGAGAAAAGTATTCCCTTCCTGGCACATGTGGTGGGTGAATGCCTGGACGATCCGAATTTGAAACAAATCTTCTCGAAGCATTCGAAATATTCCATTTTAATTACTGAATATGTCGAACGCTGTCATGGATATGAAGGCTTTTTCACGAAATCAAATGTCGCAGCGTTGACCGAAGCTGCAGGTAAAGATGAACGTTATGAACATGGCCATGTTTTTGATTAAGGCACCTGTGGTTGATAAAACCGGATGAGCGGTTAAAACAGATCTCCTCTACACAAATCAGGAACTTAAAATACTATGAATCATTCTTCTTCGGAGCTGCCAAGGATTGTCGTCATCGGAGGAGGTTTTGCTGGTATCAATGTCGTCAAAGCCTTGAAGAATACAGCAGTTGAAGTGGATTTAGTCGATAAACGGAATTACCACCTCTTTCAGCCTCTTCTGTATCAGGTGGCAACAGGCGAGTTGGATGCAACCAATATTGCAGTTCCGATACGAAAAATATTATGGAAACAAAAAAACGCCCGTGTCGCATTAGGAGAAGTTACCAATATTAATTTCGATAAAAAGCTGGTTCAATTTGATGGAGGTGAACTGGACTACGATTACCTGGTGATCGCGACTGGTGCACAGCAATCTTATTTCGGTCACGATGAATTCCAGTCTTTTGCTCCCGGTTTGAAATCCATCGATGATGCTCAGGAAATACGCAGGCGGCTCTTTCTGGCATTTGAAGAAGCGGAGTGGGAAGCAGACGAGGAGGCACGTCGTAAAATATTGACGTTCGTGATTGTCGGCGGTGGGCCTACGGGAGTAGAGTTAGCAGGAGCCATTAAGGAAGTCGCTTCGGAAACGTTGCCCAAAGAGTTCCGTAATATTGACAAGAATTCGTCACGTGTGATTCTGGTCGATGGAGGCCCCCGACTGGTCGGCCCTATGCCTGAAGATCTTAGCAAACGCGCAAAAGATGTACTCGAAAAAATGGGTGTGGAGATTCAGCTCAATGTACATGTGAATGATGTAAATGAAGATGGGGTTGTTGTTGGAGAAGAAACAATCAAGGCAGAAAATGTCTTCTGGGCCGCTGGTGTCCAGGGGCAGGATCTGGCGAAAACGATAGATGCGGAAATTGATCGAGGAAGTCATATCATTGTTGGGCCGGATCTTTCAATTCCAGGGCATCCCAAAGTATTTGTGGTCGGAGATGCTGCCCATGCGACTGATGCCAAAACGGGGAAGCCCGTGCCCGGACTCGCCCAAGGAGCAATCCAGACAGGTCGCTTTGTTGCTCAAATCATCAAGGCGGAAATCGAAGGGAATGCACCTTCCCAGCGTCCAGAGTTCAGTTATTATGATAAAGGATCAATGGCCATGATCGGTCGTGGCAACGCCATCGCAGCCATTGGCAAAATCCATTACGGAGGGTTTTTAGGCTGGGTTTCCTGGAACTTATTACATGTAATGTTTCTGATTGGTTTTCGAAACCGATTTAAAGTCATGATGGACTGGTTGTGGAATTATATGTTTCGAACCAGGCGTTCGCGTTTAATTACCGGTGATCCGGAAGTACACATCAAAAAGCTCTACTCTGAACATGATAAACGAAAAGAGTAGTAGTAAGAATTTGGCATAATGTAGCCATTATAGAGTCAGGCTGCGTCCAGATCTTCATTTTTCTGGTCAAGAGTTTCTGTTTGGAGCTCCGTACTTGAGTTCGCTTCCACATCTGCGACGGCATCGGCAGGTACTTCTGTGTTTTGTGGTTTCCGATCAGGCTTGATGCGGAGAGTCTCTCCCATTGGTAAGTCGTCTAAATTTTTGAGTCCAAAGATTTCTAAAAATTTCCGAGTGGACTCATATAAAAAAGGGCGTCCCAGTGAATCGTCTTTACCACCAATCCTAACTAAGCCGCGGTCCATGAGCTGTTTCAACATTTCAGCACTTTGAACACCGCGAATCGACTCAATGTCGGCACGAGTGATCGGTTGTCGATAAACAACTATTGCCAGTGTTTCCATTGCTGGCGAGGAGAGTTTGAGGGCCGCTTGCCGTTGATGGAGTTTATTGAGCCAGAATGAAAACTGTGGTTGCGTCATCAATTGATAGCCGGTTGCAACACGCTTAATATGAAATGCTGAGTTGGTTGCGCTGAATGCAGTGTTGAGCTTTTCTATGATTTCTTTTGCTTCTGAAGCATTTGCCAGTGTTGCTAATTGAGAAATTTTTCTTGTCGAGAGTGCATTGTCTGCAACAAACAAGACCGCTTCTACTTTTGCCATTTTCAGACTGCGTTTGGTATCAACGGCATGATCAGAGGCGTACTCTAAAGATGCTTCCTGCAGTCGACGTACCAACCAGTTCCAGCGAAATGAAGTCGCTAAAGAGTTGTGGCAGTGAAGATGGTTGAGAGAGTTTTCTGCAACTATGTTTGGTTGCGGATAACTGTCAGAAAGAGAGCGCGTGGAAAACATTCGTCGTTTACCGAACAGTAAAGTTTTGTGTGTAGGTAGCAACCTTTTTGCTGATTTCGTCTTCCACAGTTAATTTCATGACATGAGGCCCCAACGAAATATTACGCGGTATTTCAAATTTATAGCTGTGAAAGTAATCCTTGCGAATATTTCGGCAGAGGTCTTCTGTGGTTTCGAAAGGAATTTCTGCAACGAGATCACCGTTAGAACCTGCTTTAAAAATTTGAATTTTCGATTTCAAGAGTGTTCGATAGCTTCCTTCAGCAGTTAATTCGCTGGTGAAGTTGTCGATCTCAGAATAGACCAGCACTGGACGGCCAGGTGTATATTCATCACGTTCAAAACGCTCATAACTACCAAAGCTGTTAATTTTATGACAGAACGCGACGTTCTTCAGTTTGAGATTAGCTTTTTCCTGTAAGCGGGCAGTCGCCTGTCTCATTTGTGCTACGGTTTGAGTGGCACGATCTGCTTCGTTCGGAATTGCTTCCTGATCGAAATAATTGGCGACAGACCAAAAGGTCTGCTGCCAGAATTCCTGGTCAGCTGGATCAATTCCAGGAATCGCTTCCAAGGCACGTTCATGTTGCCCCGACATCAAATACAACATGCGGAGGTAAACATGCCGTTCAATAAAATGATGTTTTTCTTCAGGAGTGCTTCCAATTTGAAGTTGAGCGATTTCTGATTCAGCGACAGCGATAAGCTGTGCGAGTTGATCTTGCGAAGATCCAGTTGCCAACTCAGTCAAATTGACAGCAGGTCTTACGTTCAAGTCGGCTGATTGTTGTTCTACTGGTGATACTTGAGAATTTGAGGCTGCCACAGTCTCCGTAGTACTAGTTTCCTGTTGTCCGATGATTGCAGTACTTGTGCGTGAAATTCCATTCTGTAAAGCCGAGGTGCCTTGTTGTAACGCCGAAGAGAGCTTCGTTTTTAGTGTACCTACGACAGGAATGTTGTCGAGCCCTTGGCTGATCGTCTGGGATCTGGAATAAGGTTGCGTTTGTGTGGGTATGATGTCTGGCAGATTGGGATCACTGTTTGTGTCGACTGCTTCAAGGTTTCCCAGTCTTACAGGATTAGAGGCAGCATACATCTGAGAATTATCTGAGGGCAATTGCCCGGGAGGTTGTACTCCTTGTGCACCGGTTTGTATTACTTGTGATGGTTCATCTCCCGGTTGTGTATGTCCCAGGCCGGGTAAGGTAATCGGAGGAGATGAGATCTGGGGTTTTTGTTCTGCCAGTTGCTCCATGGTATTGACCATCCTCCGTGTGCGGAGAATATTCCGGATCATGTCCGGATCAACGCCTTTGAAACTATTTAAAAAATGAGCACGCTCTTGAGGAGAAGCGTCTTTTAGTTCCTCGTTGATATGTGTCAAGAGCTCGGCATTATGTGAAGTAACTTTTTTTAGTTCCCCTTTTGATTTTCTATCTTTACTCTTCTTAGTATCCGAATCACTCTCAGCTCCCTTTTCAATACTCGCAATTTCTACTTTTGTGTCAGTAGGTTTCTTTTTTGAGGCAGACAATTTTCCCCACTTCCAAGGCGCAGTAGGAGCTTTCCAGGCCATCGTTTGCTTGCCTGGTGATGAAGCACATCCACTCATCAAAAATAAAATGAGAACAGTAGGGAGTACCTTACTGAGCTGAAATTGTTTCATTAGGTTGCCCGAATTATTGGGTAAGGGGCTTAATTTCTAGGAAAAACTAAGAATATGATGGTGATCAAAATTAAAAGTGGGGATGAATAGAACTGTTTGAGACTGGTCCACGCATTAAAAAATGATGTGACAGGAATGGGGTTTTTATGAAAAAAATGAAATTGAAGCAAGATCGATTCAAGATCTTAGCTCTAAAAACCGGTAGGGCCGTCGATTCATGCTGATCGGTAGCTTAAATAAGAGGATAGTTCGATATTTTCTATGATGTAAGTTGTTTTTATAAAAATGTTTATGATTAAAGTGGATGTTGCTATTTCTGATTCTCTTTTTTTTGATCTACTTTAAAAAAGTTACCGCCTTTCAACTTCATGTCATCCGTACCCCAGGCAATGGTTTTATCTTGTTTTGTGAGTAGGGGAATATGTTTCGAACAATGGATATAGGCTTCTTCAACTTCGACGAGTACCCAGCGCTCTGGTTTTTTACCATCTTCTGTTGAGATGTCATCCTTGATTTCTACTGGTATTTCAGTTGACTCCAAGAACTCAACATTCTCTACAATACGCGCTTTTCCGTTCACATGCAGACCTATTGTTGTTTTGAAGAAATCGAGAAACATCAAGCCAATATGAGGATTTTCTGAAATATTACCGAGCGAGGCTAATACTCCGTTCCCACGGTACTCAGGATAGGCGAGTGTTTTTTCGTTCAAAATTCGAACAAAACCGGGAAGACCAGCGCGAAATGAACTATCACATTCGCCTTTGGAATCAGAAGTTGCAATAAACAGAAGTTCCTGCTTTTGTATAAACTCCTGCATCTCAGAGTTCAGATAGTCGATCATCTGCCGCGCATAAAAGTTTTGGGCTCGTTTTTGCGTTCCATAACGTTCTTGGAGCTTCCATTCCCCTTCGGAACCGAAACAGGGTTTCTGATCTTCCATGTAAGTAATCCAAACATTCCTGGTTTGATGGAGAATTACGAGTCGTATGAATCTTCTTTAGGGTAATTCCCAGTTACTGTTAAAAAGTTCTGCCCAGACCGTTTTGTTTTCGAATGTTCCTGCTGAATTTTTCTGGAACTGAATCATGGCAATGTCGCCCAGTTTGGGGAAGAGCCATGAATTAGAAGCGCGAAAATCTTTTTCATGCATTGTGTGTCCGGAGTTAATGACCACATAACGGTTCTGGTTTAATGGGTTGGGATAGATCAGGACAACCCCATGAGTTTGTGTATCATAGTTTTTTCCATTAATCGTAATTTGGTCTTTGGTCCATTGAATCGGGAGGTTTTCAATGACTTTCGCAATTAAGCCATTGGAACCCGGATCTCCGAACAGGATCAAATTTTTGTTAGCGATAGTCTGCTCGTCAACTTCCTGGTCGTTGATCACAGGTGCTTTTGCTCTCAACCATTTATCATATTCTTTTTCAAACAATCCCAGTACAGATTGAGACCACTCATTCAGTTCGGTATTCCACGGTTTTCCCGTTCCTTTGACACAGACGAAGGGAAGTGTAAATGCATCGTCAATTGGTCCTTGCAGATTGTGTCGTTTTCTTTGATTCGGATTATCGTTGAATGTTCTAGAATCTTCATATTTCAGCACATCCCAGCCCCCATTACTTTTTACGTAATAGACTTCTGGTAGCAGCCCCTCTGCAGCTGATTCTAGCGGAAGTAGAGTGCCATCGAGTTCGACTTTAAATGCGATATCTCTTGCAATTGACAGAGCGGCTACATTTTCCGTCGATAGTTCCAGATTACCCGATTGTGGATTCACGCCTCCTTCCACAATCGTAGGTTCATACATCTCATCGAGTTCTTCGATCGTCAACCATTCACATTGGTTGAATTTTGGAGTGTAAGTAATAAAGCGGATCTGTTTTTTACCTGGCCAGGCTGGACGGCCCTGTTCGGAGTGTTTCAATAATTCACGCAAATAATCCTGATAAGCAGGCATACGTGCCTGATGAGCGGCTTCAGGACTGATATAAATCGGAATCTCGATATTTTGCTCTTTGGCTTTTTCAACCATTCTTGTACTCGAAACCAATTGTTTGTCCTTGCCTCCACCATAGGTCACGACAGGTACATTGGCCGCATTCAGAGCGTAATCAATTGAATCATAGATTCGCAAAGTTTTATGTTGGTAATGCGGAAGTTGTTCCTTGTAATTTTGATATTGGTAAAAATCGACAAATCCCGCACCGGGACCGACTCCACTCCAGAGAGAAGGGTAATGCAGACCGAGGTGCCAAGCGCCCGCACCTCCCATTGAAAAACCGCGAAGTGTAATACGTTTTTTATCGATCAAGTGGCGTTTTGTGACATCAGCAATGGCTTCATGCACGTCTACTTCGCCGCTCCAGCGCCAGCCATTATTAATGCGACCAAAGGGTGCAAGGTGCATCCAGTTATGGCCTTCACGGGGAGGTCGACCACTACGGGTCATGAATGAAACTTCGTTGAGTCTGCTGCCGCGACCATGCAGTTCCACATGTAATGGCCAACGGTGACGAGATTTCGATTTGAAATCTTTCGGAAATGTTAATGCATAAGGTTGAACCGAGCCATCAATTTTTGAGTAATAACCGAAGATGACTGTTCCTGTTTGCTGCATCCAGTCGGGTTTGCCTGACTTGAGTTGCCGGGCTCGCGTTAATCCTGTTTCGAGAACATTAGAAGTATCTTTCACATATTGAGGTTTGTAAAACTCGTTATGTCGCAAGATCCATTCTGCTGCTTTGGCATAGACTTCAACATCAGCCAAAAGTGACTGCTTGAGCTCTTTATTCTGTTTTAGCTGTTTGATCTGTTGCTGAAGTTTGTTGAGTTGGTTCTCTAGTTTCGTGCGGTCTTGAGGAGAGGGCTTTTGTGCTTCCAACTTTGAAAGATTGGAAAAAATCGATACTGAAAAAACGGGCACGAAGAGAATGGACAGATAAACGAGACGAATCATAGCAGAACCTTGATAAGATGAGTGACTTTCTATCCGAATAAAGCGGTATTTCACCGCTTTACTAACATTATCAGGGATGGAAAGGCCAGGCAAGAGGTACAATGATCACGGTCAGCAACCAGACGATTAAAGTCAGTGGTCCTCCAATGCGAATATAGTCAACATACTTGTATCCACCAGGGCCAAAGACCATAAGATTGGTCTGGTATCCGATAGGTGTGGCAAAGCAAGCTGCTGAGGAAATCATGACTGTAATCACAAACGGCATGATGTCGACTTTTAAGGAATAGGCGGCAGCGATGGCGATTGGGAAAATCAAAGTCGCCGTTGCCTTTGCGGTAATCAAGTTTGTAAAGACCAGAGTTGTCAACGAAAGAATTGCCAGCATAATCAGAGGACTATTCCCGGCCACGCCGCTAAACGTGGAGGCAATGGCGTCATCAGTGCCAGAGACATCGATCGCATTACCAATACCCAGACCGGCTGCGATTGTAATGAGCACACCCCAGTCGATAGAACGTTTCGCTTCAATGGCACTGCAGCAACGTGTGGCAGTCATAAGTGCTGCGGCCACCATTGCGGCTACCATCATTTTGACATCACCAACAGCCACCATCAAAATCATTGCTAATAAGATTAAGCGTGCGATCCAGGCTCGTTCATGGCGTGGGGGTGACGAATCTTCTACTTGACTGACCAAAAAGAATTCTCGTGAATTTCTTTGCTGATCAATAAATGAAGGGTGCGCTTCAATGAGTAGAGTGTCACCACGTTGTAGTTCGATATCCCCAATTTTTTTATTGATTCGCTGACCATTGCGGGCCACAGCAATGACGGCGGCATTATAGTTAGAGCGGAACTTTGCCGTGCGAATTGACATATTAAGAAAACGAAAACTATCAGAAACGACGGCTTCTATCAGACAGCGTTCTGATCGGGGGCCAGAGAGTTTAAAGAGTTGATCGGTGGCAGGTTTGAGTCCAGGAATTTTTTGCAGATCAATAACAGATTCCACAATACCCACAAACACGAGTTGATCATTGGCGGCTAATCTTTCATTAGAAGAAACCGCGGCAATTACATCACCATCACGGTCGATTTCCATTAGATACATGCCAGGTAGATGACGCAGACCAGCTTGCTCAATTGTCTTGCCTATGAGCGGGCAACCGGGTTCTACAATCATTTCCACAGTATACTCGCGTGGATCATCCATGGGTGTAATTGCAGGTTTTCTTTCTGGTAGTAGCCATCGCGAAAACACAAGTAAGTAGATCAAACCGGCAATCATAACGGGAATTCCCACCCACGCGATTTCAAACATGGATAAGCCGGGGTGAGTCGTTTTGCTTTGCAATAGCCCATCGACGACTAGCGTGGTACTAGTGCCAACCAAAGTACACAAACCACCCAGGATGGCGGAATAGCTTAAGGGGAGCATCAGATGTGAAACAGAGAATCGCATTTTTTTTGCCCAGTCCGAGATGACGGGCATCATCATCGCGACAACCGGTGTATTATTCAGAAACGCACTAAGAACGGCAGAGGGGAGCATTACCCGTGACTGGGCGTCAGTGAGTGATTTGGGGCGACCCAGTAGCTGTTGCCCGGTAAAGGCCACACCACCCGTTTGTCGGATGCCCTCACTCACAACAAAGAGAAACGCAACGGTAATCAGACCTTCATTGGCAAACCCGGCGATTGCCTCCTTTGCGTCAACTACACCAGTAATGACCAGTATCGTGAGACCTGCCATTAAAACTGTATCAGCGCCGGCACGCAGAAACATGAGGGAGCCAATAACTCCTCCCAATACCAGGAATGTTACTACAATTTGCCAGTCCATGTCGGTCAAAAATTCATAAGCTAAATAAAAATCAGTACGAAGAAAAAGTTATTTGTTTGAGCGTCCTATTCGGGGTTGATTGTGAGTTCGTCTAGAATTTCAATCAGGGCAGGGTGCAATGGACCGTTAGTGACTATGACACCTTGATTATTGATGAGTTCGTAACCCTGGTTAAATTCGAGAGGTTTTCCATGGATATCCGTTACTTTACCGCCTGCTTCTTCTACTAACAGAACTCCCGCAGCATGGTCCCAGATTTTTTCCCGATAGCCAGCGCGTGTTGGCAGCCTCATGTAAATATCTGCTTCCCCTTGTGCAACAACAGCATACTTTGCCTGACTATCCAGCCGTCGAGGTTCTTTTTGAATTCCCAGTTTGTCGGCTGTTTGTTTTGAATGGCTATGTGAACTATGACCTGATTCTACGGATTCACAAAATCGCGATTGTGAATAGTCGCTCGTTTTTGTGACGTGAATCGGAATTGCTGGCTGCTCTTGATCGAGTGGAATAGCAAAAGCACCCTGACCCGCTACTGCATAATAAAGCGTTCCTTTCATCGATTCATCGGTCGGGAAGGGCAAGTTGGGACAGCCCAGAACACCGACCACAATTTTTCCGTCCACTATGAGCGAAAGTGAGATAGCATATTGTTCTTTCCGCAAAAATCCTTTCGTTCCATCAATCGGGTCAAGAGTCCAGAATCGATGACTATATTCTTTCGCTCCCCCCTGATCGATCCAGTGGCACGCCTTCTCGGTTGATGCCTCTGAAATACCGGCTGAAAGAAGTTCTGTAACAATCTTTTCCAGAAAGTCACGGTTTTCTGCCTGTATTAATTCTCCGGCGTCCTCCTCCCCAATGATAGGATCTTCTGAAAATGCGGCGTTGAGAGCCCTGCAAATAACTGCCTGACTACTGTAGTCCGCAATGGTTACAGGGCTCTTGTCTTTTTTTTCCAGTACATCATCTGAAATCGTGGCTTGTACTGAGCGACAAATCAGCGAAGCCTGCTTTACGGCTGAAAGAGCAACCTCTAATTCCCGTTGCAATGGTATTGTCATAATTCTGTGTCGATCTAAGAGCGATGTTAGGTCAGTTTTAAGGAAATCTGAGGGATTCGAAACATTCTCTTTCCGCCATCATACCAAGTCATGATTCATTCAAAACCAGACCATCTGAAGCAATGTTAGAAAGATGGGTTATAAGGGAAGTGTCACAGGTTCGTTGTTTTCATAACTTCGTGTGACCGCTTCTGTAAACTCCATGTATTGTACTCCGGTGGCGAAATCGGTGTGGTGCACGATTTCTTCTCCTCGAATTGCCCCAATGAACTCTTCTTCTACTCGCCAGTGTCCTTGTTCTTCTTTGGGGATTTGAATTTCTTTCATTTCTTCTTCGCCCATATGCCCAACATACAGTTTTTCTTCTGGCGTGAAATGAACCTTAATTGTCCCGTAACTTCCGTATAAGTGGATCTGTAACCCAGGGCCAAACAGAATAGAACCACTTAAGTGGTAAATCGCATTAGCACCTCCCGCTATTCTGGTTACCACTTGCAGGCTCTCAGGGAGCGTGACATCGACTAAACCCTGGCTATGATCCGCGGGACGCTGTGGTTCAAAGATCGAGCTTTGAGCAAAGACTCTTTCTGTGGGAGGGACCCAGCGGCTGAGTGTCTCGTGTAAAATGCCCATCGTGAGAACATTATTCCCGCTGATTTCTTTATCCTGTCTCCAATGTAGTTTTTTGCTGTAGTCCCAGAAGGAGTTATCGGCTCCTAATACAACGACTTCGCGTAGCTTTCCAAGATACTGTTGCGAAATCAGTTTAATCACTTCCTGATTGTATTTGAGACCAAAAGGGCTGGGAACGATCTGGGCGATCAAATCTGGACGGGCTTGAGAGACTTTGAGCATCTTTTGTGCTTCAGCCAGATTGCGAGCCATTCTTGCTTCGGTCAGGACATGTTTGCCTGCCTCGAGCGCCATGCATGTGATATCGCAGTGTAGATTAGGCCATGTCCCGATCAAGACGGCATCGATTTCAGGATCTTCAATTAACTCCTGCCAACAAGTATAGGTCTGTGGAATTGCATATTTTCGTGCCACTTTCTCTGTTGAAGCGGGTGTAGAGTTGACAACACCTATAATTTCGACATCTTCGATTGCTTGAAATCCCGGAATGTGGCGACTTTTTGTGTTTGCTCCCGCGCCAACAATTCCGATCTGAATCGTTTTTTTTCCCATTAGAGTCCGTAGTCCCGATCGTCCAAGATGCTATTCAGATTAAAAAAATCATGGCCTGTCAAAAGTAGATTATTCTTGATGACTTGCCAGTTTTGTCGTAATCCAAGATTCTAACGAGCAGATTTCTGGAGGACCATTCACACAAAACAAACAATTAGATGTTCCCTCAATTCTCATTGGAAATGTGCTGTTTTGTGTCTTATTTTACAGAATAAACGGCAGGTGGTGAGGTTCACATGTTTACTAGGCGACCGCTTTTTGTTGAGGTTCAGACTGGATGTGATTCAGAATGGTTTCCGCAGCTTGCGCGGAGGCACCAGAAATCACAGTTTCATCGTAGAGTGAGCTGAGCTTATTACGGGCTCGTTCAAGAGAAAGTGGAGTGCAGAGCCAGTCGCTCATAATGGTATTAATTTTTGCGATATCTTTTTTCGGAGAACCGACCGAAGGAAACTCGGGCATTAATTCCCGGTCAGCAATCAGATTTGGTAAAGACATATATTTGCAGGTAATTAATAAGTGAGCCAGAAAGTACATTCCCCAGTGGCTTCGGTAAATGACGACAGCAGGTGTTTTTCTCGCTAGTAACTCCAGGCTCACGGAACCGGAAACCATCAGACAGCATTGTGCTGACTCGATAATTTCTGAGGTCTTTTTCAAATAGAGTTTTATAGGAAGTCCAGTCGCTTCTTGTTGTTCTATAATTTTTTTGCAGAGTTCTAGATGAGCTGCTTTATAGCAGGCGACAGGAAATACTGCATTCGGAAATTTTTGTGAAAGTTGCCGCACAATGCGGAGCATGACCGGAAAGTTCTTCGTAACTTCGCTTGTGCGCGAGCCTGGTAGAATGCCAACGATTTTCTTCTCCGAGTCAGAGAGTTCCTCTAATAATTCCTGATCTAAAGGCTTGGATATAACTTCATCAAAAAAGGGATGACCGATGTAGTCGACGTTTACTCCACGTGCCTCATACCATTGTTTTTCGAATTTCAAACCAGAGAGAATGTAGTCGACGTTTTTGCGAACGCGACGAATTCTCCAGGGAGCCCAAGCCCAGAGTTGTGGAGGCAAATAGTAGAATACAGGGATACCTATTGATTTTGCTTTTTTAGCGACCCACCAGTTAAAGCCAGGAAAATCAACAAGAATCACGGCGTCCGGACGTTCTGATTCAAGATATGCACCGACTTGTCTGATCAAACCAATGAATTTAAAAATTAATGGCAGGACATTAAAGATACCCATTACTGCATAATCGGTGAGACGTACTTCCAGACGGCATCCAGCGGCCTGCATTTCTGGTCCACCAAAAGCAGAGAAGTGTGCTTGTGGAACTCGATTACGAATTTCCTGAATGAGGTGTGCCGTGTGTTGGTCACCGCTGGGCTCGCCCACAGAAAAAAACAGGTGCATCAGAATGTCCTATTCAATGAATCGACTCTCAAGTAAAGAATGAATCTCGACATTTTATGGAATTGCTTTTTACACGATGTGCAAAAGAGCAAAGGGTATCTCGCTGCTGAATTATTTATAAAAGCAGCATAAATCTATGCGGAATAACGGTTTTTGGTCAACCCCGTTTTAGAGAGCAAGAATCAGACGTACAAGCCTGAAAACAAGTATGACCCATAAAAAAACTCCCTGAAAACATTTTCGGGGAGCTTCTTATCAAGAGATATTATGTGTGGCTCGTATTATTGGTCTATTCAATTCACTCAGACGATAATCATTAGATTGATTATTCTTCGGCGGCTGCCTCAACAGCGGCAGTCTCAACGACTTCTAAGCCAGGGACAGTAATTGATTTGATGCGAACGGTTGTGTATTTCTGGCGGTGACCAGTATGCCTGCGTGAATTTTTTCGACGTCGCAATTTTTGAATTTCGAGCTTTTCCCCTTTGACTTCGGGTTGAACGACTTCTGCTTCCACAGAGGCCCCTTCAATTGTGGGGGCTCCAATTGAACTGGCTCCACCACCATTGGCAAGCAGAACACTCTCGAATGTAATCGCATCACCTTCATTCGCTGTAGCACGGTAGTCGATTGTCAGGGTGTCCCCTTCCTGAATCGTATATTGATGACTGCCATCTTCGATTACTGCAAACATCCTCAAACCTTCTTTTCTTCTTACTCTTGAATCTAGAATTTACTAAAGTCGGATTCGTGACTCAAAGTCAGTCCGAGTTATATTCAGAATCAATTGCGCAATGCCATTGATAGTAGATACTTAAAACCGTCTTCTTGATGCTCTGTTAAGGGGGTAATGATTCAATGCGCAAAAACTGCGCCAATCGTTCCCGTAGCGAGCAGGGCATTGTAAAGCTTCACTTTTGAAATTTCGAGTCAGAAACCACTAGAAATTCACTTCATTTCCAATATCGTCATAACAACGTGCGATCAAATGCTCTGGTTCAACGTCTGTACGTGCGTTAATTATGATTGAGGTTGAAGCTGATTCTTCCAGGTTCGTGATGTCTTTACGGCGTTTATTGTTCAAATAATTAGCCACTGTCTCATGTACATTTAAAACAATCCGTGAAATCTTTTTCTTGTTGATCGTTTTCATCAGAGTTCGCATCACTTCGATCGCCATGCTTTCGGCGGTTTTCACTTGACCAGTCCCTCGACATGAAGGACAGTCTTCATACATGCTTCTCCGTAATGAGGGGCGTATTCGCTGACGCGTCATTTCGATGAGGCCGAAGGGGCTGATTCGCAAGACTTTGGTGCGGGCTCGATCTCGTTTGACGAGTTCGTTTAATCTGCGTTCTACCTGACGACGATGTTTCTCCTCTCGCATGTCAATAAAGTCAATCACAATCACGCCGCCCAAATCGCGGAGTCTGATTTGACGACTGATTTCTTCTGCAGCTTTCATATTCACTTTGAACGCAGTTTTTTCAGCGTTGTCATCTGCGCGGTAATTACCGCTGTTGACATCGATCGCGACCAGAGCTTCTGTCTGATCAATGACAATCGATCCTCCGCCTTTCATGGGAACGTGTCGATTTTGAATGCTGCAAATTTCATCATCAAGATCGCTGTCATAGAAAATGGGGTCATTGCCGCTGTATTGTTTTACCCGATCAACGTGCTTGGGGAGCACGACTTTCATAAAATCTCTGGCTCGTTGATAGGCTGTAGGTTCATCAATATAAAGTGCGTCAATTTCTTTATTGTAGATGTCGCGAATCGTGCGAATCATCATGTCGCTTTCGGAGTAAATCTCCACCGGAGCAGGCAGCTTTTTGATGCGTCCTACAATCGTCCCCCAGAGGCGAAGCAGGTAGTTTAAATCGCGTCTGAGATCTTCGGCTGTTCGATCAATACCGGCGGTCCGAACAATAAATCCGAGACCGGGCGGGGGGGCAAGTTTTGTAAGAATCGTCCTTAGCTGTCGTCTGATATCTTCATCAGTAATTTTACGGCTGATACCTACCCGTTGTAGTCCCGGCATAATAACCAGGTAGCGTCCTGGGATACTGATATAGGTTGACAGGGTTGGCCCTTTATTTCCGATCCCTTCCTTAATGACCTGTACCAGTACTTCGCTACCTCGCTTGAGAATTTCCTGGATCGGAGGTTTATTGGCAACACTTCTTTCGTTGACCCGACGACCTTTTGGGTTTCTTCCCCGCGATGGTTTGCCATTTTCCTCGGCTGCTTCGGTGAGATGCTTGTAGTATTGATGCTCGACATCACTGACATGCAAAAAACCGTTGCGGCCTACACCGAAGTCAACGAATGCTGCCTGAATACTTGGTTCGATATTGACTACTTTTCCCTTGTAGATGTTACCGACCAGATTTTCGACGCTGTTACGTTCTACATATAGTTCTTCGAGAATTCCATCTTCAACGATGGCGATTCGACTTTCCTCCGGCTGGAGGACATTAATCAGCATTTCCTTTTTCATGGAGTACCTTCTGTCGTTTGAAACGACGAATCATGTATGCTCCATCAGTCGCTGAAGAGACGGACAATTTGCGTGCCAACTGTAGCGTTATGCCAGCGTTGTCTGTCTGTAACCTGTTGTATTCGTGGAAAGTCCAGAAATGGGCAGGTATCTTGAGATGAATTGTCCTTGTTCGAATGGAAACTGGATAAATCAAATCAATGAGAGTTTTCTTGATGCGACAAATGAGCCGAACCACTTCCTGTATGATGTTTCGAGGGAGTATTGATCTAGCCAGGGCAGTTTCTTTTCTGCTTACTTTATGATCAGAGTTACCAGTAATGGATTGTGACTTGAAGTGTCGCACGCTAGCACTGGAAAACTGGTATGCAGAACAGGTTGTCCTAAGAGGCTCAGGGGTCCCTCGTTGACTCTGAAAATGAGAAATACTAGCCGTAGCGCACGACACGAGGTCGGCTTTTGCCGCCTTTTGAACTACTTGTTGTAAAGTATTGGTTCGTTTATGCATGCTGTTACTGATGTGAAGAGTTAGGAAGCAGAAATGTCAAACTGGTTGGAGACGAACTGTCAGATTCGTTTGCAGAATTCCAATTACTTTCTTTATTCTATTCACACGCTGTCAATTTCAGGGTCAGGAAATGATTTACAATACATTTCGTCTTAGTTGAATTAGTTCTTACTTGATCCACTCACCGCCGAGGTGATGTGGATAGCGGTTGATTTATTTTATTTCAAAATGGATTTCACCAACCGCAAAATATAAACGTTAAATCGTGATGACTCATATTGACCTGAATGGTCAGCATTAGCCAAGTGTGTCATATGTGCTGTCTGCCTGTCGTTAGAAAGTACGTGCTGTTTATCAATGTTGATTACAGAGGTAGTTCTTCATCAAACAGATCAGGACATATTTTATATAGTTCTCCTCTTAAATAACTTTCTACGTCACGGGCAACATCGATGGTCATCGCATGTGCTGCAATTTCCTCTGCCCGCTCGATTGTCAGATGTCGTATTACTTCTTTTACTTCCGGGATCGCGAGTGGTGTTGCACTGATCTGCCGAATTCCCATACCTGTTAATAAAGGAATCGATTTCAGATCGGAACTCATTTGACCACAAACAGTGACCGGAATATTTTTTTTCTTTGCCGCATCTACAACCATTTTAATGAGCCTTAAAATCGAAGGATCCGATGAGTTGTAAAGAGATGAGACTGCTGGGTCAGAACGGTCTACAGCTAGAGTATACTGAATTAAGTCGTTTGTCCCAATGGAGAAAAAGTCAACTTCCTCAGCAAACTCCTCAGCCAGAAGTGCAGCAGCAGGAACCTCTACCATCATCCCAATGGGGATATTTGAGTTGAATTCCATTCCCCGTTCTTCAAGGTCTTCAAAGACGTCACCCACAATCATTTTTGCCTGTCGCCATTCCAACAGTGTTGAAATGAGTGGGAACATAATGCGTACATCACCATGTACAGCCGCACGAAAGATAGCACGAAGCTGAGTTTTAAATAGAGGTAAGTCGCGTAAACTGAGTCTTAAACTTCTCAGTCCCAGCGCTGGATTCATTCCCTCTTTAGACAAATGTCGATAGCCTCGCGGTATCTTGTCAGCCCCCAGATCAAGTGTCCGGATGACAATGGGACGATTTTTAGCCGCTTGAATCACTCGACAATAGGCGTCATAGTGGACTTGTTCAGTAGGCTCTGAATTGGATTGCAGATAAAGAAACTCTGTCCGATAGAGGCCAATTCCATCAGCACCACGCTCAGTACAATGTTCAACTTCGTTGGGGAACTCAATATTACCCATGACATGAACGCGAGTTCCATCTTTTGTTTCCGAACGAATTTTTCGACGCGACGCCAGCCGCGCTGCCATTGAGCGTTGACGTTCACCCGTATCTTTATATTTTGCAAGAGTCTCTTCATCCGGGTCAATAATGATTTCGCCGTTATTCCCATCAACGATGACCATGTCACCGCCCGAGATGTCTGAGAGGAACTCACCTAAGCCAACCACAGCAGGAATTTCAAGTGCGCCTGCCAGAATCGCAGTATGACTGGTTCGACCACCAACCTCTGTCGCGAACCCTAATACGTATTCTTTAGTAAGGCTTGCGGTTTCACTGGGGGTCAAATTATTCGCGAGCACAATAATCGGTTCAGTCAGATTAGAGAGCTCTTCTCGTTTTTCACCCAGTAACTGTTTGAGGAGTCGTTTTTCCAGATCGATAATATCGCTGGCTCGTTCTGCCAGATAGTTATCACCGAGATGTTGGACTAGCTTCGTATATCTGCGGAAGACGCGACTGGAGGCATGTTCTGGGGAGTAGCATTTCTCACGTATTAACGTTTCGATCTCTTCCCGTAATCGAGGCGAACTAACCATTTGCAGGTGTGCAGCAAAAATGGCTCCGTACTGTTTTCCAAGTTTATCTGATGCGAGCCGTTCGTTTTCGGCAATTTCTTCGCAGACGGCATCCAAGGCTGATGTGAGGCGTGCGATTTCCGTATCAATCACATTCACACTCACAAATTGTCGCGGAATACGAAAGTCCTCTGACCCCAGAATAAGCGCGGGGCCAAAGTTCACTCCCTGAGAAACTGCAATTCCACGTTTAACAAGCATTTAATCAGAGCCTAATACGGCACTTTCTAACAGACAGGGAACGAGTGGAAAACCACCCGATTGGTGTGCATGGGGGTTAATCAGATGGGTCAATCGTTTCTTCAAACTTTTTATATCCTGATTCAAAAAACGAAACAATCTCCTCTATGAGTTTGTTGGCATCATCTCCATTTGCCTCTAAAACGAGCTCAGTTTCAGGCATTGCCTTTAACTCCAAGAGGTCATAGATCTCTTTGGCATTCCCTGACCGGCTTCCATTAGAAATCTTAAAATCACAAGCGTAGTTTCGGGAAATTCGGACAATCTCTGAAATAGGACGTAGATGTAATCCTTGCTTCATTTTGACAGTGACATTCTGACGGCAAACAGATTCTTGCATGGCACAATTGATAACTACTCAAGCAACCTGAAAAGCAAACATGTTTCAATCAGAAATCATGATCATTTCAGTAAGATTTGGTAATTACCCCTTTCCTCTTAGTTCGACCAGCAATGAGCCAAAGTAGAACACACTTTCTGCATTTGAGGATGCACGTTTGACTTTAATGTCAGATAAAACTGTATTCGCCAGAGTTCTCCCTGACAGAGATACCTCGTTACTTAATCCAGCTGGTTACTGTCCGCTTCGTTGAGTAATTCAACAATATCCTTAATGTTCTTGGACTGTCTCAGGAACTTACAGAAGTTTTGATTTCTCAGGTGGCGGGAAATATTTTCTAATCCGCGTAAGTGATCCCCCGGACGATCCAGAGGTGAAATCAATAAAAACAAAATATAAACATCTTCACCATCCAGGCTGGCAAAGTCGACACCTTCCGAAGACAGGGCAACAGCAGCGGTCAGATTTTCAACGGAAGAATGTTTGGTGTGAGGTACAGCAACACCATTTCCTATTCCGGTAGAGCCCAGCTCTTCCCGTTTTAGAATTGCGGAGACAATGCCTTCCTCGTCCTCGACTGAAATACTGCCTGCATTTTTAAGCCCGGCAACCATCGTGCGGATTGCTTCTTCTTTAGTGGTTACATTCAATTCCGGAATGATGGCATCCGAAACCACGAAGTCTGTTAACTTCATGTATTTTTTCCTTCTAACTACATCTGTAAAAAAACTCAGTGTCTGCGATCTAAAGATGCGAGACGTTGTTGTAAACTGTTACAGCTTTCAAGAACACAAAAAGCAGCAAGTGTTCCCAAGCTGATAACACAATGATGATCTCATACTTTTATTCGTCAGTTGAGAAATGTCTCCGCTGACGACCAGGAATTATTCAGATTCTGCTTCCGAAATCTCATTTTCTACGACTTCATTCATGGGACGGTCGCGACGGTGATCCTGAATTTTTTCCTTATATCTTTTGATTTGTTGCTCCATTTTACTCAACGCGGAATGGAAATTTGGTTTGATTTCATCACCTTCTGCATGAGCAACAAAGTTGTGTTTATGTTCTGCGTCTACGAGAATTTCGACTCGATTCTGGTTTTGGCCCTGGTCGATCGTGACTTGGATTGCAGTTACCCTCTCAAAGTACGTCAGTAACTTCTCAGACTTTTCAGTAATATAATCACGGAGACCATCTGAAACACTACCATGACGACAAGTAATCGCAACTTGCACTGACTGTTCTCCTATTTAATAATACCATCTATTGGGTGTGTACTTATGTGAGTTTGTTTAGGTCTAGCAATAGACGCTGATGCTAACAGATTCTAGCTGGACAGGTCCAGCAATACCAGCCACTAATTGTTAACCTTGCGGTTCAAACATCAGAACCTTATCTTGCCTAAATGGTTTGGATATGATTGAAATCAGGCAGAATCAGACTTTGGATACCCATTTACAAGAAGTTTCGTGTTTTATTTCACGTAAATCTATAGAGTAAACAATTTTGTACTACTTTAGTTTCGATTGCCGAAATTACCCTGTCTGAAAGATTATACAGACTTTCTGATAGAAACCATGAGAAAAAGATCCTGTTGTTCAAGGACTTCCGGTATCTTTATTTTCAGTAGGTATTTCTCACTTAGAAAAGAGTCAGTATTCCTACGAATACTTGGATTAACTTGTTTTACCTCCGTCACATTATGTGTAAGCTAAAGACACTTTAGATAAGGAACCGGTTCAGAACCTGGAATCTGGTTATTGGCCGGAACATATTAAAATTGAGTTGAGAGGTAAAAAAGTAGCAATGCCTACTTATGTTTATGAGGTAATTAACCCGGATGGAACTCCGGGCGAACGATTTGAAGTCATTCAGAGAATGAGCGATCCTGTATTAACCGAACATCCCAAAACTGGTGAGTCCGTTCGCAGAGTGATTTCAGCTGCTTTTATTTCAGGAAAATGGTCTGACTCTGAGGCGAAGCGAACATTAAATGATGACAAACGTTTGGGAGACTTGGGCTTCACGAAATATGTAAAATCGTCAAAAGGGACTTACGAAAAAAGGGCCGGGGATGGTCCAGATCTCATTTCCTCTGATTAGATTGTAGGTAATTCAGAACTATTTTATAGCTTGAAATATCATCATTGATTTAGAATTTTGGTCTACTGTTATCTAAGAGTTCTGTCTGCTGAGGGAGATTTCTGAGGTATGAAATTACAGCTATTATACTTCTTTTTGACATTCGGTATCGCTTTTAGCCTTCATTCAGATGTAATCGCTGATACGAAAAAGGAATCAAATCAGAAGAAAATCGAATATGTTAATACTCAGTGCGAGGGAAAATATCCGCACCACTTGCAGGGAATTTGCATTGATGGCCTCGGGAATATCTTCTGGAGCTTTACAACAGAACTCGTTAAAACCAATGCTTCCGGCAAAATTTTGACTAAAATTCCCGTCGGGAATCATCATGGTGATCTCTGTTTTCGTGGTGGCAAAATTTTTGTTGCTGTCAATTTTGGTGATTTCAATAATCCTCAAGGAAAAGCAGATTCCTGGGTTTATGTGTATGATGCAGAAAAGCTGTTACTGATTGCCAAGCATCAGACACCAGAGGTAATTTACGGAGCGGGGGGAATTGCATCCCATAATGGAAAGTTCATTGTCGTTGGTGGCCTTCCAAAGGGAGTGAATGAGAACTATCTCTATGAATATAACGAGAACTTTAAATTCGTCAAAAAACATGTTCTCAAAAGCGGCTATACGCTATTGGGAATTCAAACTGCTACTTTTGCAGATAATCAGTGGTGGTTTGGTTGCTACGGGACAAAACTTTTGAAAGCAGATGCCGCCTTTAATTTCACTGAAAAATACAACATCGATTGTAGCCTCGGAATAGAGCGCGTCACTGACAAGCTGCTTTTAATCGGTCGAGGAGCGAAGGACGCTAAAAAGATGCATACGGGTGAAGTCCTTCTGGCCGATCCCAATAAGAAACAGGGTTTTGTGATTCGAAAGTAGTTGTATTCCGTATTTGGTCGTCAAGTAACAGAATCTAAACGGTTAGCGATTATTCTGCAAATTAGAAGCGGCGAGCCCGAATAACGCACCTTCCAGGAGATGGCGTTCAATAAATGCCGCAATTGCTTCAGACTTGGTATATTGCAGGATCACAAAATCCCCGGGCTGAATCAGAACGCGTTGACTGGGGTGTCGCACTGCCTGATATAAATCGACTTTAATTGGCAGTTGTGTCCCATTAGGAAGCTGCCGCAATATAATGGCATTACTGGCACTGATTGTGACATCCTGATTTAATCCAGAAGGCCCGCCATTGGATCTGGTATTACCTCCATTTTGTGATGCTTGTGCAATTGAGATAGCGCCGAGAATATCCAGGTCATAATCACGTGGAAGCGTGTATTGGCCTCCACCCAGTAAACCTCCTGTATAAAATATTTCTGTGTCTCTTGATTCGATGAAGACAACATCGCCATCATGGAGAATGATATCATCGCGCGTCAAATGAATCTGCTCGCCAGGACTCAAGCGAATGGGAACTTTGATAATTCCAGAGCGTTGCATTGTTGATTCGTTAATGATCGATGGTGTCATGTAACCATCGTAGTCTATTCCACCGTCTAGACTGTAAAGCGGCTGTCCTACTTGGAACCCGGATTCCATCGGTGTCGGTGATTGTGGAATCGGCGTATAAGTATCAGAAACCTGTTGAATGTTCTGGTTGGATGTCAGGTGATGGGGCTTGCTGGAACCCGTATGAATGGGCTGTGGACAGATCGAATTATTTAATTTGTGTGCACCACCTCTAATGATATATATCGTATTTTCTGCGTCCAATCCGGGAAGTCCGCCTGTTTCGGCCAACGCATGTAGAACGTCGTTGTTGTATGCCGGTAAGTTGACCACGCGGCCTGTACCCCGTTTCGATCTACCAATATTCAATGTGTTTCCATCGCTACCTACAACGTCATTGGAGTTTTCCTGTCGAATGACCAGAACGCGGTACGATCGTGGTTTCTGGAGACTGATGAGAATTCGGTCACGTCCTTCTCTCAGGATATTTTTTTCACTTGTGTATTTGCGACGAATCGTTTCTTCGAGTTGCGTGAGTGTCAACCCTCTGGCAAAGACAGTTCCGATCAATGGAAGTGAGATCGTACCATCTTCACGGATGGGAATGGGATAACCAAGTGAGGGGGCAACCTCCTGAGTTTGGGGGAAATGAACCGGTGGCACATCTTTAAATTGACCAAGCACGCCTTCAATGTAAACGCCTAAAACGTCTCCTGAATCTAGCAGGTAATGTTTTGGCGTCGGTTGTCGGAGTAGAGAGAGGTCAATGGTTTCCTTTCCCGATTTTTTCTCTGCTTTGTATTCGGTTGGCAGGTATTGAGCGGGAACCCCTTTGATCGGGTGGATCGCAGCGCATCCATTCAGAATCATAATTAACATCGGTGCGCAAAATATTTGCCATTTGATTGAAAGCATTGATTCATTAAGTTTCAGCATCCTGACCGAACCTTTTAATTCGAAGATGGCGTTGTTGAATTGTTGCGACATCCTGTCGTAAATTCCCTTTGGCTTTGTTTCGTCGTTAAATACGTTCTGAACCTGCTTGATGTCATCCCAAATTAATACCTGTTCCTGAATGATTGACCAGAGCCAGAGTAGGGCAGAGCATGTGGAGTTCTTCGATAATCTAACTGCCGATACTGATTTGAGGGCAACACGTTCTGGGGTAATGGAGTATAAGGGTACGACTGTAGTGAATATGGATTTGGCGGCGGATCATCATTGATATATGCAGGTCTTGCAGGTTTACCGATTGCAGGGTGATGACTTTTTTTCGAAGGGGGAGCTTGAGACCTCAACGGAGGCTTAGGTGCTACGATTGGCGGCTGGTTGCGGACTTTTGGTTTGGGCAATACGGGTTGTCGAATTTGAGGTTGTGTATTCCCTGGTGTTATAGGCGGAGGTGGAAGCGTGTGGTGCCGCTGTGGAATTGGCTGCACGGGAATTTCCGGTTGAGGTGCAGGCGCTGGTTGTTGAGGGACGCTCATCGGAGCAGGTGGTGCGTAATTTGAACTCGGCCTAGGCTCTACTGCATGTTGAGGATAGTTTATATTTTCGTCCCACTGTTCAAACTCTGGTTGATCCCAACCTGTTAAGGAATAGGGAGTCGCGACTTTGTTATATTCGTATCGTCCATCGGCCAAAGCATGCTCGGCGCCGAGTTTATAACCTGTGAACCATTTCTGAATTTCCACATAACCTGCTGGTGTGCGATAATGGGCTGCCCAGTATTCTTCTGGAGGAACGGGAGGGACTTCACCGGAATCTCCTAACGCAATATCAATATAAGCCTGTCGATAACCTTTTCGGAACGCTTTTGATGGTTTGTCTTTGCAATGGCATGCCATGTTTTTCAGTGATTGATGTGCGCATTTTTTAGCAGCATGTTTTACAACAAACTTATCAAGATCGGTTTGATAACCGTCCAATGAATAGTAAGGATGAGGAGAACATTTATCGTGATGAAACAGGAAACATTTTTTGACACGGCCGACGGTTGTTGAGCAAGTTCCATCAGAACAGTTGTCGGTATTAGCACAACCTGGAAAACCAACTAGAACTGATAAAAGGAACGCACCGGACAGCAATAGAGATTCAGGTATCAACGAAATGAAATACTTCACGTTGTTTCGTATTTTGAAGTACACTATAAAACCACCATGCGCAAATTGATTGTTAATCGATACGGATGATTTATCGGACTCGTATTATTCCGTTGTGCATGGTTTTTCGCGTCTTACTGATTATAGGGGGGCGTAAGAAAGATAGAATCGTTTGAAATACCAGATTCGGTATGATTACTACAATGCGTAAGGTTCAGTTGTTTTGCCTGTTTTGACTCGGTGGGTGCAGCTAGAGGCCTTGGGTGGCAGAATTTGCCGGAGGTTGGCATAAACGAACTAATCTGCAGCGAAATAGTTCTTTAGAAGTCGGAAAACACGATTGGCACGTTGTTGAAACTGAGTGGTTTGTTTCACCCATCCCAACGGAGAAATCCTGACCTTAATTTCAACTTGTGAAGTGGAAGACCGTTTATTACCGTCTGTTTTTTTTACAAAGTTGCCGAATTCGACTTCGACTTCAACTGGTCTACGGTCGTCAGTTTTCCCCCAAAAAGGGAGCAAACCTGTTTGGCCAAGGCGCAATATCGCGTGACTTGTATTGACTTCTGTCAGTTTAGCGTCGTTATCATTAACAAAGCCGCCCAACTTATAAACAACGATATCTGATGAGATGAACGCGTTGAACGTATTTTCAAAGAGCATTTCGTCAGATGTTGATTCACATGTAACCTGAGCAGGTTCTTCTCCTGTAAGTAGTTGATGGTTCGTTAAGGAGCAAACTCGATTTCTGCCCGTTTCTTTTGCGTTATACAAGGCTTTGTCTGCTCTACGGAAGAGACTTTCAACCGTATCTCCTGACTCAGCTTGCGCGACACCAAATGAAGCTGACAAACGAGTTTTAATGATGTTTTCGATTTTTAAATTGCTGATAGCCAGCCTTAATCGTTCTGCTTTTTTGACCGCATGCTCCAGATCGGTTTCAGGACAAAGAATGACAAATTCTTCCCCACCGTAGCGTCCTACTAGTTCCCCCGAATAAGTTTCATGCTGAAATAAACGTGCCAGTTCGATCAGAACATCATCGCCAATAGAATGCCCGTAAGTGTCATTGATATTTTTGAAGTGATCAGCATCAATGAACATGATACTTAAAGGGGGCGAATTTTGCTCTTTGTTAATTCTAGCCAGCATAATTGCCAGTTGAGTTTCCAATTCACCTCGATTGGCAACCGAAGTCAACGCGTCCATGCTGGCTGCTAATTTTAAATCGCTGAATTCTTGTGGTCGCTTTAGGCCGCGAGATAGATCTCGATAGATTTCCGCAACACCAACCAGATGCCCCTCGTCATTGAACATGGGGACCGATTGAACTTCAATATTAATCAGCCGGCCACCGGGACGTTCCAGCATATATTCTGTGGTCATCGGTTTTCCATTAGCGATGACTCGATTCATTGAACATTCAGCAGTTGTTAGGCTCGTACCTTCTTTATTTGTTAATGGCAGGCTGTTACTGGTCCACGTCTCGCCTAAAACATCTGTTGCAAGGATGTCAGCCAGTTTTTCCAGTCCCGGGCTGAATATCACAAACTGAAGATCAGAATTGACGATATAAACCCCATCATACAGGCTCTCAATCTGAAACAAATATGAGAAGATATTACTAATCAGGTTTGCTTCCTGAGCTTCCTGCTCGCTGAATGGTTTGGGTTGATAGAGTCGATTGACTTCCAGCAATGCATCGTGGAAAACTTCTTTCTCGTTCTGTTCCCAGCGCGACAGCGCACAAACAATGTTGCCGTCAAATTGTGTTCCCGCCGATTCCATTAAAATCGACATAATTTCATCATGTTTTTTGCCAGATCGATAAACCTGATCTGTTGCCAGAGAATCGTAGGCATCAGCAATCGCCAGAATACGGGCTCCCTGATGGACATCGCTACCAATATATTGATAGCCATTTGTTGCGCCACTGAAGTGATAGCGAGTTTGCGATAAGATCGTCAAAACTTCATGGTCAGTACGGCAGGCTTGTAGGACGTCCAGGCCGATGTTGTGGTAATGTGACATCAGTTCAATTTCATCTGATGTCAGTTTACCAGGCTTAAAGAGAATGTGATCGGGAACACCAATTTTTCCGATGTCGTGTACCAGCGCTGCGATTTCCAGCCGTTTCAAATGAATTCCTTCCCAGCCTAAATTCGTTGCAATTCCTTTTGCCAGAAAAGCAACACGGCGGGAGTGACATAATGTGGCAGCATCGCGCGCCTGCAGAGCCGTCAATAATTTTCTCAGGTGTTTTCGAGAAATGACCTGATCGACATCATCTGATTCGTTACCTTCCAGTGAAAATTCTTCATATTCCTCTGAAAGTGCAAGGAGTTGCTTCAGAATCTGAGAAGAGTCCATATTATAGCTACCATGCACAGAATTCTGCTGCTGCACAGTGTTACTATTTGCTATGAGAGGACTATTCATCTTGCGACCTTAATGTGGGAATAAAAAACGATCTGAGTCCTGTTGAGATGGATTTCAAACTGACCAGATATCTATTTCGTATCCCTAAAATCATCTTATTTATCGCAATGTCTTTGTCTGAAACCCTTTTAAGTACATCGAGAGGAGTAATCGAACTCGTGTATTAATAATCTTAGGGTCAAAACAGAAGACAATGTTATTAGGAGTATTTTTTATACGTTAATGCGTTCTCGTGTTGAGATTCCAACACAATGCATGCATCAATGCAGAGGGACTATGCTTAAAGGTAGGTCGCGGACGCAGGATGTCAAACTGATGCAATGCAGGGGACTACTGGAGTTGCTGACGAAAATAACTATTAAATCATTTGAAATGTTCTTCATATGATCAGCAATTATCACTATGGAAGCTATGGTGACGAATATACTGATTTTGCTATTTTCAATAAGTTGCCCGGAAAGCTGATAGATTCAGATGAAAATGGCTGAAATCAAGATCAATGGAAAGATCATTTGTTGTATTCTCGACTAATATTTTGATCCTTCAAAATTAAATGTCAAAATAACGTTTGGATTTTTCGCAGAACTCAATTTCCGCATTAAGACCAATAGTCTAAAATAGCGACAGAGGGCGTTCACGATCAGCTTATTGGAGATATCATTTCTTCAGTCTGGTTGGATTTAACATTATCTTACAATCGTTAGTCAAATGAATGAATTACAGAGTCCTGGTAAGGAAACCAGGTCTAGACAGGCATTGATTGTTGGTGGTGGTTTTGCCGGCTTAAACGCGGCATTGCAATTGGGAAATGTCAAGGGAGTGGAAGTCACGCTCGTTGATCGTCACAACTACCATTTATTTCAGCCACTTTTGTATCAGGTGGCGATGGCAGGCTTGAGTCCTGCTGATATCGCAGCGCCAATTCGAAGTTTGCTTTCGGCTTATCAAAATATAAGTGTCTTACTGGGAGAGGCACAATCCGTGGATCTTGCCGGGCAAAAAGTCCAGTTTGATTTTGGAGAGCTGAACTTTGATTATCTGGTTCTGGCTTGCGGTGCGACGCACAGTTACTTTGGCCATAATGAGTGGGAAAAGTATGCACCTGGATTGAAAACCGTAGCGCATGCAACAGAAATTCGTAAGCGTGTACTTTCTGCATTTGAGCATGCAGAACGGATTACAGATCCTGATGAGCAAAAGAAGTATCTTACCTATGTCATTGTTGGCGGAGGTCCTACTGGTGTGGAATTGGCTGGTGCAATTGGAGAGATGAGCCGCTTTACACTTTCCAGAGATTTTCGTCGGATTAATCCCAGCCATACACGAGTCATTTTGGTCGAAGCCGGTCCTCGCATTTTGCCGATGTTTTCCGAGCAGCAGTCAAACCGGGCGGCTCGCGATCTGGAGAATCTGGGAGTCCAAATCTGGACTTCGTCCGTTGTGACAAACATCAATGAAGAAGGTGTTGAACTGGGTGAAGAACGAATCAATGCCGCTACTGTTCTCTGGGCAGCTGGCGTGGAAGCCTCGGAATTGGGTAAGTCGGGGGGCATGCCAGTTGATAACCGCGGACGTGTGATTGTGGAACCCGATTTGAGTATTCAGGATCATCCCAATGTCTTTGTTGCCGGTGATCAATCCAGCTTCACACATCAGACAGGAAACACTTTACCGGGAACAGCACCAGTGGCACTTCAACAGGGAACGTTTATCGGGAAAACAATTCGCGAGGAACTTACGGGAAAGCCACGAAGTAAATTCCGCTTTCATGACAAAGGGCAGATGGCGACAATAGGTCGCAGTCGAGCGATTGTGGAGCTGGGACGATTTAAAATTTCTGGATTTATTGCCTGGTTGGCCTGGTTGGTCGTTCATATTTTCTATCTGACCGGATTTAAGAATCGGGTGCTGGTCGTTATGCAATGGGCTTGGTCTTATCTCAGCTTCAGGCGGGGGGCACGTTTAATCGTTGATCGAGACTCGAGTTCGGAACCACCAAAGGCACCGGAGGCTAAGCCTGAAGAAGAGGTTCCTGTTTCTTCGGAGCCATGAAGAACGAAAATTTGTCGAGAGGATCGATATTTTTTAATGTTTCTCGTATGCTGAAAAGTGCTAGTGCTCCTAGGTTTTCTTGGAATAACGATGAAATTAAAAATCGCCACTTTTCGTTTTGATGTGACGCCTCCTCTCGGCCATTCCTTGTGTGGAGGTTGGATACCACCCGCTTCACGAGTCGTTGATTCGCTAGAAGCCATAGGCTTTGTAATCTTAAGTGATCAGCGTCCGATTATTGTTTGCGCAGTCGATTGGACTGGACTGTGCAACGCCGCCCATCAGCAGTGGAGAAAAGTGCTGGCAAAAGCAGCGGGAACGACAGTAGAACGAGTGGCCGTCCAATGTGTGCATCAACATGACGCACCGTTTGTCTGTCTGGAGACAGACCGCATTGTGCGAGCTCAAGGTGATTTACCGCCGAATATAGATTCGGAATTTTTTCATACCTGTTTAAAGCGAGCTGATTCTGCTATTCGAGAGAGCTTAAAGGTGCCTCGACGATTAACGCATGTCGCTGCAGCGCAGTCTAAAGTAAAGCAGGTCGCATCTAATCGACGCATCCTGGATGATGCCGGCAAGATATTGAAGAATCGTAGCGTTGCCGCCAGTAGTGATGACGTACGCAATTTACCAGCGGGGGTGATTGATCCGTGGTTGAAAACGGTTGCCTTTTATGATGGACGAGAGAAGGTCGCAGCCTGTTATTACTACGCCGTGCATCCGATAAGTTACTGTTGTCAGGAAGGGCATGTGACTAGTGAATTTGTTGGCCAGGCTCGAAGGTTAAAGGAACAACATGATACACCAGATTGCACACATATTTATTTTACTGGTTGTGCAGGGAACCTGAATACAGGTAAATATAACAACAGCTCCCATAAAGAAAATCGTCAAGTGCTGACACAGCGATTATTTGATGCCATGCAACAGGCTTCTCAAAAATTGCACCCCGAACCGATCCAAAATATGAATTGGGCGACCACTGATTTTCTGCCTCCGGTCCATAAATCTTTTTCTGCTGAATTGATTGAGAAACAAATCAATGACCGTTCTCAAAATGTCGTTCATCGTAATCGTCCAGCTTTTACTTTAGCCTGGATCCGACGTTGCAGACAGAAAATTCCCATTACACTCAGTGCTTTACACATGAATCAAGTTTCACTAGTTCATCTTCCGGCTGAGCCCTTTGTGGAATATCAGTTACGTTCACAGACCTTACAACCAACACGTTTTGTAGCGACTGCCGGTTACGGAGATGGAGGTCCCTGGTACATTCCGACAGCTGAAGCCTATTTTCAAGGAGGCTATGAAGTCAGCGTTGCCTTTAGCGATCCCCAAGTGGATGGCTTACTGATGAAGGGCATTCAGACTCTCTTCGAATCTCAGCCTGCAAAATGATATGAGATTCATTCTAAGACAGATTAGATTAATTCTTTAATCGGTCTACCGTGCGGCAGAATTGGAATGGGGCGACCCTGGAAATCAACGATCGACTTGTCGTAATCGATGCCCAGATGTTGGTAGATCGTGGCCAGCATATCTTGAGGAGTGTAGGGGCTATGTGTTGGATACTCTGCTTTCGAATTTGTGGCTCCCACGACTTGACCCATTTTCAGGTTACCACCAGAAAATAACGCCGTGTATGCCTCTGGCCAGTGATTACGGCCCGTTCCCGTGTTATTTGATGAGAGACGAGGAGTCCGTCCGAATTCACCCACGGCGACGACCATAATTTTCTTATCAAGATTACGTTCATGAATGTCTTCGATGAGTGTTGTCAGTGCCTGGTCCATGTAAGACAGCCGAATGCTCATATATTTTGCAAAATGTCCGGGTCGACCGGCGTTGGAAATATGGTCGTCCCAGTTCGTAAATTCCTGACCGGTTTTGGGTGTATTAAAGTAGAGCGAAACAACACCACAACCAGCTTGCGCCAAACGACGGGCCAGGAGACAGCCTTGTCCCCACATATTGCGGCCGTACCGCTCACGGAGTTGATCATCTTCAAGGGCGATATCAAACGACTTCGCTGCTTCGGGGCTGGTTAACATTTGGAATGCGATGTTGCGGAACTTTTCGTTGCCTTCCAGATCACCGGAAAGATCGAGATCATTTCGTAGACGATCAAACTGCTCAAGCAGTTGTCGGCGTTCCAATAAGTGTTTCCCGTCCATGCCCGCATTCAGTTTCAGTGAAGGAGGACGATAATTTTTCGAGGAAGGTTCACTCGATTCAAAGGGGCCATGCTGCATGCCGAGGTAAGTCGGCTGAACCATGTAGAACTTCGAAGGAATTGAGACATAAGGAGGTGTGCCAGCTTTCGACAAGCCACGAACTTTACTCGTGATCGATCCGAAATCAGGATGTTCGCTTTTCGATCGGGACGAGGGATCCAGCTTGGAAGGTCGTTTTCCGGTAAGAACAATGATACCCCCGTCACTATGTATTCCTACATCGTGATGCAGTGAGCGAACTAAAGAGAATTTGTCGGCAATTTTGGCCTGCTTCGGAAATAACTCGCAAATATCCATTCCCGGAACATTAGTGGAAATGGGCTGGAATACAGAACGATAGGAGGAAGGAGCATCAGGTTTGAGGTCGTATGTTTCCAGCTGTGAAGGGCCCCCATGCAGAAACAGCAAAATCACAGAAGTATCCTGCTTGGGTTGTCCGGCTTCGCTACGTAGAGACATCAACTGCGAAAGCGTGAGTCCTCCCAAACTGAGAGAACCAATTCGCATAAACTCGCGTCGATTTACTGGTCCGTTACAAACCTTACCTGCCATACGGTTTCTTTCCATTCCGTATTCGTAGGGTACGCTTTCAAGACTGATTACATATCAGTGGTTGATTATATGTTGTAGGTTAAAAAATTGCCAGATGAAATCGCTGCAAAAGGAAAGGCAGACCCCAAACTTTTGCGACTAGTATTTTGAAACTATTGATAGATAGCGTTCAGAACTTGTTTAACCCCTCTCATCCTCAGGTGGAATGGGGCGCCCGTGTGGATCTTGATCAGTGTCTAATGTGTCTTTATTCAATTTTTCGCGCAACTGGCGATCAGTGAAGTGTTCCAGTTGTTCGGCCTGTTTGTGAATGTTTTCAGCAGACATACCTGCGTGTTCAACTAAGTAATGTTCCCATAGTCGATGAGAGCGAACTAATTGTCGTGCGCGATCACGGCCAGTTTCTGTTAACTCGTAGGTTCCATTTGAATCGATAACTTGACCATGTCTGGCCAGGAAGTGGAGACTCCAATCGGTAGGCAGCGGACTCGAAAAAAGAATTTCTCTCAGGTAAGCCGCATCAGGTTTTAGTTGAGGATCACGTTCTTCGATCCGGTACATCAAAGCGATAATGTCTTCAGCAAGAATTTTCCAGGCAAGGATCTGCCTTCGCACAAAGACGACAATGATTCCATGCCGTGGTGCAAATAACGCTGCGATGATAAACAGCAATCCTGCGGCGACTGCCATCATTCCCGCTGTGGATGTGCTCTGAAATCCAAACCAGCGAGGAACTGTCATCGCGCTGATATGGCCGAGGACTGCTGCGATGATTGCCAGAATGACACTGAGAACAATCATGCGTACCAGGCGATCTGTTAACATATAAGCGGCAGCCGGCGGTACGACAAACATTGCCACCACTAGGATATTTCCAACCGTTTCAAAACTGGCGACTGCGGTAACGGCAACGAGTGTCATCAAAGTGTAATGAATGAGTGTGGCATTAAAACCTGTCGTGGTTGCCAGGGCCGGGTCAAATGAGCTGAGTTTCAATTCTTTTAGAAACAGGACCACAAATAAAAGATTGACCAGTAACACAACAGACAGCACCACGACAACACGCGGTATTTCCCAACCGGAAATGAGGATTGTATCAAGGGGGGTCAGTTCGATCGCTCCATATAGAACACACCCCGGATCCAGATCAACATGATCTGCTGCTTGCACGATCATCACCAGACCTAAAGCAAATAGAGAAGTGAAGACTACACCCATCGAGGCCCCTTCGTCTACTTTCCCAAAGCTCCGAATCCATTCTGTAAATAACGCCGTTAAGATACCTGCTAAAACTGCCCCAGCAAACATTGGAATACTGCTGCGGCTATCGCTGAGAAAGAACGCTGCTGCCAGACCAGGCAAAATGGCATGCGTAATAGCATCACCGAGCATGCTCATTTTCCGCAGGACGAGAAAATTTCCCAACAGTGCCGACGAGACAGCACACAAAATACCAGCGGCGATGATCCACCCATCAAGAGACCAGTTCCACTGTTCCAATCCACTCATTAGCGTAACCTTCGAGCATGAGGATTTTGTGAATTGGTTTTGTTTCGATCAATATCTATCGTGTGTGGACTTTGAAGTACCCCTTCAGATGTTTGTTGAATCAGCAACGATTCTAATTCTGAGATCACTTCTGGTTCCAGGACATGTTCGATCGCATCGGCATCCTGATCGACTTTACTCGGAGCAACATCGGCATATGTGATCAAATACAGTTCCCACAAACGATGTTCGTGTACGAGTCGAATTGCTTCTTTGAGCCCTGCTTCCGTGAGTTGCATCTGGTTTTCATGAACTAGTTCGACAAGTTGTTCTAGTTGGGCGCGTTTTATGATTTTTTTGAGTTTCGGTCGAGACCAGCTTCGCATTTGAAAGACTGCGTCAATGGGGACCTGCATGGATTCCAATTTCTGTTTTTCATTGAGAAGTCCACGCGCTTCAAGGTATTCATAAATGCCACGTAGCAGGTGTTGTCGATTGATTTTTGTGTTCAATTCGTGTCGTCGTAGTTTACGGATCAAGATGCCGCGTGGAATACCAAAGACCATGCTGAACAAGAACATCGCCGTCGAGACCAGCACAATCATTGCACCCGAGGGAAGATTGGGAAAGATGGCACTCATGGCTGAGCCGATCATACTACTAAGGGCTCCGAGCACGATGGCCACGATTGTCATGTTGACCATTTTTTCGGTCCAGAAACGTGCTGCAGCGGGAGGAATGACCAGTAGAGAAATCATCAGAATCAATCCCACCGCTTGCAGTCCAATAATGGTAACCACAACCACGAGCCCCATCAGCATCATGTCCAGAAAAACGACGGGGAAGCCACGCGAGTCGGCAAAACCTTCATCAAAACAAAGGAGTGTCAATTCTTTAAACAACAGAATGGAAATCAGCATGCAAGTCATACCAGCACTCCCGATAAGCCAGGCATCGCTGGCGACCATCGAGGCGGTCTTCCCATAAATGAATGATTCCAGGCCAGCAGCATGACCGGTTTCCATTTGTTGTACGATTCCCAGGAGCGCGATTCCAGCGCCAAAAAATACGCTCAACACAATTCCTAATGCGGCATCTTCTTTTAAACGTGTCAGGTTTCGGATGAGGAGAATGGTGGCGATTCCCATTAAGCCACTTAAAGCGGCTCCCACGAGTAAAACTGGCAGTGATTTTCCATCCAGACCCAATGTCGTAGCGACAATAAAGGCAATCGCAATACCGGGAAGAGTGGCGTGACTTAATGCGTCTCCCATCAGTGCTCGTTTGCGTAATAAGGCAAAGCTCCCAACCATACCGGCTGACATTCCCAAGAGTGTAGTGCCCAGGATGACGATCCTTGTGTTATAATCCTGTAAAAATAAAACGCGTTTCCAATCCGACCATGTGGGCATTGTGATGCTACGGTTCGTGATGGACTGTTGTGACTGAATTTCTCTCGCATTATTTTCCGCAATGACTAACGATTGCGGAACAAAACTGGCAAGTAGAAACACCAGAAAGAACGGCCTCATAAAGACTGCTCCCGGCGTCGCATGGTTTCTGTCGCTTCTTCCAATAACGTCAAGCGTCCGCCATAGGTCTTTTGAAGATTCTCTGGGGTGAACACGTCGGCGGTTAAACCGTGATCGATGACTCTCATATTGAGTAAGATCACATAGTCAAAATACTCGGGTACGGTTTGCAGATCATGGTGAATGACCAGTGCCGTTTTTCCTGCCTCTTTCATTTCCTGCAGGATCTGGACAATCGCTTTTTCGGTAGCGGCATCAACGGCCGCGAATGGCTCGTCCATCAAATACAAATCAGCATTCTGAACCAGGGCTCTTGCTAAAAATGTCCGCTGTTGTTGACCACCAGAAAGCTGACTGATTTGCCGCCGAGCATAATCGGCGATACCAACCCGTTCTAACGCATCCATCGCCAGGACGCGGTACTTTTTACGAACGGGAAGACACCAGCCGATCTCTTTGTAAAGCCCCATTGTCACGACATCCAGGGCATCCACGGGAAAATCCCAGTCAACGCTTTCTCTTTGCGGGACATACCCAACGCGTTGTCGATTTTTTTGATAGGGTTTACCAAATATTTGCACTCGTCCGGAAGCTTTGGGGATGAGTTCCATGATGGCTTTGATCAATGTACTTTTCCCGGCACCGTTGGGACCGACTATCCCGACTAATTTGCCCGGCGGAATTTCAAAACTCACATCCCAGATTACGGGCTTTCGATGATAGGCCACTGTCAAGTCATAGACGGAGAGCGGAGTTTCTTCGAGCGGGAGTTCTGGTTTTGTAGTCGTAGTGGAACTCTCTCTAATATTCATAAGGTAGAAATCGATTCATAAAATATTTGAGGTTCTAAATGTTATTTTATCTCTTATGGAAATCAATTCATGGGTGATGAGCCGTGCGGTGCTTGATTTCATTAGTGCGAGAGTTTGTCTTGCATACCTCTTTCCGGAGCCGTTCCACCTAAGGCACGCGTGACAGTTGTGAAATTATGATCCAGCATTCCGATATAAGTACCCTCATAGGTGTCCGGTTCACCCATGGCGTCCGAAAATAATTCACCACCGATGATGATGTCATGTCCTTGTGCTTTCGCCCCATCGATGAGTGCGGTGATATTCTTTTTCGAGACACTGCTTTCTACAAATACCGCTTTGATGTTTTTGTTAACCAGCATATTGACGAGTTCGTTAATTCGCTTGAGCCCCGCTTCTGATTCCGTCGAAATTCCCTGAACGCCTTGCACATTCAAGCCGTAAGCGCGACCAAAATAATTGAAAGCGTCATGTGAAGTAACCAGAATGCGACTTTCCTCAGGAATTGACTTTACGATTTTTAAACCATATTGGTGCAGGTTTTCCAATTGTTGTTTGTATGCTTTCGCGTTTTCTTGATAGTCTTTTGCATGAGTCGGGTTGAAATTACTCAAGGCAGTTTGCACCGCATCAACACATTCTGACCAGGCAGCGACGTCCATCCAGACATGCGGATCGTAGTGACCATCGAAGTCGTCTGGTTCGAGTAATGTTTTTTCATCGATCAATTCTGTGACCGCGTAAACAGGTTTGTTTCGCGAAACTTTAATCAATGTATCCGCCATCTTGCCTTCCAGCATCAAGCCTGAGTAAAAGACGATATCGGCGTTCATTATGGTTTGCACGTCATCCCGGGTTGCCTTATGCATATGAGGATCAACGCCCGAACCCATGATTTGAGTCACATTTACATGATCACCACCAACATTCTTGATGAGGTCTGCAACCATGCCAACGGTTGCTGCCGCCTGAATCGGATAGGTTAGTTCTTTTCCTGAATCTTGTGAGTCTGATGCATTACTAGTTGAGGGATTTTCCCCTGAATTACATCCAACCAGAAAACTCAGTAAAAAAGCGAAAGCAAAAAGCCTTCTCATATATAAACTCCCGTTAGAGCGTTGCTATCGATAAAACTAAAATGTAGCCATGGCTACATTTTTCTCTATTCTATCAGAGGTTGGGTTGCTGTCAACTCCAGCGGGACGGGGTAAATCAGGGTTTCAGGTGGCGATCAAAGAATCCGATGACGGGTGGCCGTAAGTCTTTTTGTTTTGGCTGGAGATGAAAGCTATGAGGTGCTCCCTCGATGATGAGCAATTCTACGGGGATATTTCCCTTTTTCAGAGCGGCCGCTAAAATTTCTGATTGCTCAACAGGAACCAGAGCATCTTTGGTACCATGCAGGATCAGGAATGGAGGATCATCATTCGTAATGTGGGTGACTGCCGAGGCCTGTTGACTGATCTGCTTTTCTTCTTCAGAAAATGAAGAGAGTAAGTCCCTTGATCGGGCCAGTGCAATCAGATCATGCGCACCATACATGGGAACAACGGCTTGAATGCGGGAAGAAAATCCGGCATAGGGTTCATGAGGGTCTAGTTTGGGATCATTACCGGTGACAGCCAGCACGGCGACCAGATGACCGCCGGCAGAGCCACCGATGGCTCCGATATGATTGGCGTCAATCTGATACTGGCTTGCATGTTTTCGCAAAAAACGAACTGCTGTTTTACAATCCTGTAGATGCCCAGGCCAAACTTGTTTCAGGTTGTCTGTAAATTTCGATCGTTTCTTGGCCAGCTGATAATTGATACTGGCACAAACGTAACCCGCTTTGGCGAGTGAGTTGCCAATGTTTTGTTCTCGTCGAGCTGCCTTATCACCGCCGTGCCAGCCACCTCCGTGGATAATGACGATTGCGGGGTAAGGTCCTTTCTGAAACTTGGGGTCTGGTAAATACAGGTCGAGTTTTTCAGTGCGTCCTTTACCCAGATAGCTGACATCTTTATTAACGCGAATTTGAGGCAATTCCTGTTTGACGCGATCGCTTGGTTCAATGAATTGGACTTTTTCTGATCCCGCTAGTTCCACAAGTTGTTTGATGTCGAATGCCTTGAGTAATCCGAAACAGAATAATTCAGGTGCCTGGTTGACGGACTTATTTTCTTCAATGATTTGTTTCAGTGAGCCCATCGAATCTTTTAAACTGATACTAGAAAAGGTCTTTGGTTCGATGGCAGCCGCGACAAGAGTATACAGGCTACTACGAGGTCCTTCTGCTTGAACTTTAACGGAATTTTGGTTTTGTTTCTTTTGTAACCAGCGGGCAATTGCCGTTAACTGACTCGCCTGGATTCCCAGCGGACGTTCTCCAACTGAAGCGACTAACAGGCCATACAGGAAATCGCGTTGACTGATTTTTGACTCCCCAAAATAAAAGGGATCGATGGCCAGAACCGTTTCACCTTGCGCAAGCAGTTTTTCAACCGTTGATGCCAGACTTTTGCGACCTTCATCGGCGACAACGATTGTCGTTGATTTAGAGGGGCCTTTCGAAAACTCTGTAGCTGGAACCGTCCAGTCTTCATTGATCCTTAACTTCCAGAATTTAATGGTTGTATTGTCTATCGCCGCTTGACTGTTTTTTTCTCCCGTCGCCAGTGTTTTTTTGTAATTCACAATCTTTTTGAGCAATTTCCTGGGATTCTTTGTAGAAGATAAAGCCGCTTTTCGGGGGAGATCTTTGCATAGCCTTAACGCCAGTGAATGAAATGTCTCATTATTTTTGGGAAGTTCAATTTTGAGTTCGTCTGCCGATTTTATTTCTGAGCTACATTCGAATTCCTTAGTGGGTAGTGGCTTACCTGGTTCGGAAAAGTAGGCTGAGAACATCCGGTACAGCGCTTCGCGATTATCCTGTAAAAAATTGTGATCACCGGGATCGTCGTTGACATGCGACTGTAAATGGTTTTCTTTGTCATATAGTTTGTAAACGGGGAAGGCTGCCTTCAGAAGTGGGGGCTGTGCATAACCGGATTCAAAACAGCAGTTGTCTTTCGAGTTATTGGTCAACAAAGTAGGCCGCGGGGCACGCATGGCTGTGAGATGGGTGTAGTCTGCATACACCGCCAGATCGTTGGGAGTCTGTTCGGAATCTCCCAGATCTTTTGTATGATAGTTGCGCGTCAAAAAGCTGGAATAGCCGGCAACCGGATTGGAAAGTGTCACGCGTTTATCCAGCGAACTGATGAAGATCGTCTGCCAGCCACCGCCTGAAAGGCCGGCGACAGCAACGCGCTCAGGGTCTGCATTGGGGTGTGAAAGCAGGACGTCAAGTCCGCGTTTCATAGAAAGATAAAATGGCGCGAGTCCACTCGTACCACACAGGTCCAATTGATTCATGCGATAATGCATCAGGCCGGGCACATTTAATTGTCCCATTCCCAACCATTCAATGTTCAATGCGATCATGCCGCGTTTGGCCTGATTGATACAGCGTACCTGTTTGTAGTCGGCTGCTTTGCCATTCCGATCGTGCCCATTGACATTCATGACGACGGGAACTTTTCCACTAAGCTGTTTCGGAACATAAAGTAGAGCGGGAATCCAAAGGCCGGGCACTGCTTCGAATCTCAGTTTCTGAATTTTGTAATCGGGACCACCTGAAATGGTTTCGAGCCAGACAACATTCAGTTTTGAATCGCGCCATTTTGCTGCTTCTCCTCGGAATATGACTTTATTTAAAACATTACTACGTACCTTGGAGATATATTTTTCCCATGCATCCACACTGTCAATTTCAGGCATTCCAGGGACCCTAGGTGCGATATATTTTTGGACTTCCTTCCACGGAAGTTCTTTTTCAATAATTGGTTTTGCGAGCCACGTTTTCAGATTTTGCTCTGCGGCATTGAGGTGGTGGGAGGCAGGAATCAGCAGGCAACAAAAAACGAACAAACGGAAAGCGCATAGGTTAAGCATTGTTGTGTCTCCCGATGTTTTCAGGTGGGAATTAATGGAAGTTCCATTTTATTCTGAGAAAACCAGTCAGGTAACGCAAGTTCGTTAAGAAAATTAATGAAATGGGTATGACAAATAATTCGACAGTGATAGAGAGGCTTCTCCACAAGCCCAACAATGGTTTATTGAGTTTTGGATCATTCAGAGCTTTTACCGAGTTCAATCGATCGGTTTGTAGCAGCGCTAACCGCACTCATCAAAGTGTGTCTTAAACCACCGGCTTCTAATTCGTGGATGCCGGCAATAGTAGTGCCGCCGGGACTGGTGACCGCATCTTTTAGGGTACCAGGATGTTCACCCGTTTCAAGAACCATCTCCGCGGCACCTTTCACCGTTTGAGCAGCCAGTTGTGTAGCGATGTGTCGGGGAAGTCCCATCCTTACGCCTCCATCACTGAGCGCTTCAATCACTTGATAAACGTAAGCAGGACCACTTCCAGATAACCCAGTCACGGCATCCAGTTGGGATTCCGGAACTTCAACTGCAGTGCCAACAGTCGAAAGCAATGACTCCACCAGGCACGCATCTTCATCAGTTGCCTGACCTCCTCGTGAGAAGGCAGAGGCCCCCTGCTGAACCATGCAGGGGGTATTAGGCATAACTCGAATCATTCGTACGCCTTTTCCAAGTTCATCCAGAAAGAACGACAGTGGACAGCCTGCAGCGATGGAGACAATCAGGTGTTGGGTATTGAGAGCGCCTTCAATTTCCTGAACAACGTCAATCATTTGCTGTGGTTTCACCGCCAGAATAATGACTTCAGCTTGTTGAACTACGGTCAGATTTGATTCGACGGCTTGCGCACCCGTTTCTTGAGCAAATCCGGTGAGAGCGGTTTCAAACTTATCACTTGCCAATACATGTTCAGCTGTTGTGAACCCAGATGAAATTAACCCTCCTGCCAGAGCTGTCGCCATACGACCCGCCCCGATGAATCCAACCTTTACGCATCTATTTTCTGACATACCTTTGGTGCTTTCTTATGGAAATATAAGATCACGCAGTCTGAAACATCCCGCTGAATTTCGCTTGTCCTTAAATTTTCAAGGGTATAGTCCCTGATTGAGAGGGCACAAACTGCTAGAATATAATAACGGAGATCAAGTTTTATAACGAATTGTAACACCATCGGTCAGGATGTGCATTAGAGTACGTTCTACCTCTGGTCAACCATAGTAGAGCTGATTGCGAGATGAAGATTGCTGGCTATAATAAGTTGGACAATGCAACTGGAAATGAAAGCCAAACGATAATGTCTGACTTGGTTCCACCCCCGATACGTGTGGGGGCGGTCTCCTATCTCAACTCGAAACCTTTAATTGAAGATCTGGAAGGTCTCGCTGAAAATGCTGAACTAATGTTAGATTATCCCAGCCTGCTGGCTGATGATCTGGCAGCAGGGCGGATTGATGTAGGATTAGTTCCTTCGATTGAGGTTTTTCGTAGTTCGAACTACGAAGTGATTTCGAATGCATGCGTGGCGACTCAAGGACCGGTATTGAGTGTGAAAATGTATAGTCGTGTGCCTCTAGGAAAGATCAGGCGACTGGCATTGGATATGGGCTCAAGGACGAGTGCAACTCTTGTCCGAATAATGTTAGCAGAGCAATATGGCGTGATTCCTGAAGTCGAGCCACTACCCATTGAACAGACAATCGAAGCAACAACCGCGGATGCGATTTTATTGATTGGTGATCGTGCCATTCATACACCGTCAACAAAGTTTGTATCGACCTGGGATTTAGGAGAAGAATGGTTACGCTGGACTGGCTTACCTTTTGTGTTTGCCATGTGGGCCGTTCGCAGAGACCAAGAGACAGGTTCACTAGAGACATCGTTATGCCAGTCACGTGATAAAGGGGTGACTCTGTTAGATGAAATTGCGTGTCGTGAGGCACCTAAGTTAGGAATCGATGTTTCTGTGGCGCAGAGTTATCTGAAAAATAATCTGAGTTTTTATCTGGGACCTGCAGAATGTTGTGGGTTACGTTTATTTCAAGAATTAGCTATTAAAACGGGACTTGCTCCCGAGGGGGTTCCTCTTGTCTTCCGAAATTGCATCTCTGCTGGATAAAGCAGTTGCCGGCGAGCGTTTGAATCGTGAAGAGGGACTCCAGTTATTGGAATCTCATGATCTGATTGCGCTGGGGCGTGCTGCCAATGAAGTGACGAAGCGTTTGCACCCGGAGCCTTATCGTACTTATAACATCGATCGTAATATTAACTATTCGAATTCCTGTTCGGCGGTCTGTGATTTTTGTGCCTTTTATCGAACTCCCAATGATCCCGAAGTCTATGTTCTCAAGCCCGAGCAGCTCTATCAGAAAATCGAAGAGACGATTGCTTTAGGAGGCGACCAGATTCTGCTACAGGGAGGTCTGCATCCGACCTTAAAGCTGGAATGGTATGAGGATCTCTTGCGTGATTTACGTGAAAAATTCCCTTCAGTGAATATACATGGTTTTAGTCCACCCGAGATATATCACTTTACCAAAGTCAATAAACTCTCTTTACAGCAAGTGCTTGAACGATTGAAGGCTGCCGGTTTGGGAAGTCTTCCCGGCGGTGGTGGAGAAATTCTCGTTGATCGTGTGCGTAAAAAAATCACGCGAGGAAAAGTGTTGACCGATGGCTGGTTGGAGGTGAATCGTGTCTGGCATGAACTGGGAGGGATTTCGAGTGCAACGATGATGTTTGGCCATGTCGAAACATTGGCTGAGCGAATTGAGCACCTGGATCGCCTACGCGAACTACAGGATGAAACTGGTGGTTTCTCTGCATTTATTTGCTGGACCCTTCAGCCGGATCATACTGATATGGAGTATGTGCCTCCCGCGGGAGCCTTTGAGTATCTGAAAACACAGGCCGTTAGTCGACTTTATCTCGACAACTTCGCCAATATTCAGTCGTCCTGGGTGACTCAGGGTGAAAAGACAGGGCAGATGGCTTTGTTTTTCGGTGCTAATGATATGGGAAGTTTGATGATTGAAGAAAACGTCGTCTCCCAGGCAGGAACGACACATCATCTGACAGTTGATACAATTCGACACTGTATTACGGAATCGGGATACATCCCTCGACAACGCAATGTCTTTTATGAATATATCGATGATCCTGATTCGAATGGTCCTGCCAAAGGTTCAGGTCGCGTTCCTCTGCCAGTGCTCAACTAAGAGAAATTCATTCAGACTCAGACCTCGAACAAGCCGATTCGCGCCCATAGGGTATGCTTGCTATTAAGAATATCGTATAAGTAAGCCTCTTAAGTCAATGTATTGGTGAAAAGCCAATCGCTCATTTCGTAGGCATCAGGGATAACGGACGGCTATGATTCATGTCGAGCAGCTGAGCAAGAGTTTCGATGATTTGCGTCGTGGGAGTATTGTCGCGCTCGATTCTGTGAGTTTTGATGTCCAAGCTGGTGAAATCTTTGGTTTACTGGGACCAAATGGTGCCGGTAAAACGACCTGTCTTCGTATGTTGAGTACTGTTTTGCAGCCATCCGCAGGTTCTGCGACTGTTGCCGGCTATGATGTGGTGACCCAGGCACAGGATGTGCGGACTCATATTGGCTTTATGTCCTGTAATACTGGCATCTATGATCGAATGACTGCCTGGGAGATGGTCGAGTACTTTGGCCGTCTGTATGACATTGAAGAGAATAAACTTCAAGAGCGACTTGATCGTATTTTTACAACTCTGCAAATGCAGGACATCAAGGATCTACTCGGTTCGAAAATGTCGACTGGGATGAAACAAAAAGTTTCTATAGCCCGTACGATCATTCATGATCCGCCGGTTCTGATTTTTGATGAACCAACTTCGGGACTCGATGTATTGGTAGCACGCGCGGTTCTGAAGACCATCGAAGCATTGCGTGAGGAAGGTAAGTGCATCATCTTTTCGACTCACATCATGCGGGAGGTCGAAAAATTATGCGATCGGGTGGCAGTTATCTATAAAGGAAAGATTCTGGCAATCGGTAGTATTCCGGAACTCGAAGAACAGTACCATGAGTCGGATATGGAAGAACTGTTCTTCAGTTTAATTCAAGAGCATGAAGACCAACTGGCGATGAAGGCTCAATAATTCAGATGATACACTGGAAGAATATTAAGCTTATTTTGCTGCGTGAATTGCGGGACCAGATGCGAGATCGACGCACGCTATTCATGGTGGCTATTCTCCCACTGTTACTCTATCCGGCGATGGGCATCGGCATGGTCCAGATGACCGTTCTGTTTTCCGAGCAACCACGTAATGTAGTCATCCTCGGAGCCGATGATCTGCCAAAGCATCCGCAGTTATTAGACGGTGACCGTTTTGTTTCGAATTGGTTTCGAATTCCCGCTGATGCAGATAAGTTACGCGTCTTTACAGACAGTAAGCAATCTGAGGAATCCGAAAATATTCTTGAAAATGAACAACAACAGGAAATCTTGAAACAAGCCTATGCACTGGAAGTGGTGCTAAAGACTCATCAGAAATTACTCGACGAATTAGAGGAAATCGACAGTAAAACTGAAAAACAGAAAGCTGCGCGGCTGATCGTGGAGTTGGAAGAGACCAATGCCAGACTGAGTGCATTGTTTGCTGAAAGTCAGATTCAAGTTTTGATTTTGATTCCCAAGGGACTTTCTCAGGAGATCGAACGAGTTAGTGAGAAACTGGAGCGGCATGAACCGATTGACTTTGATCCCGCTGATTCTCTGCGGCCTTTAATTTTAGAGAACAACGCAGACGAAAAATCGATGATTGCCTATCGTCGTGTGGATGAAGCAATAGAGGCCTGGGAGAAAGAGATACTAAGAGCGCGATTGCATCGAGCTAATCTTCCCGAGTCATTACCAACACCCATCAACCCGGATGTCATCGATTTGGCTCAGGACGAACAATTGGCGGCGAATCTCTGGAGTAAACTTTTTCCGGCTCTATTAATCATTATGGCAGCCACAGGTGCGTTTTATCCGGCGATTGATTTAGGAGCCGGAGAAAAAGAGCGTGGTACGATGGAAACGTTACTGATTTCTCCTGCCAAACGCACAGAAATTGTGTTAGGAAAGTTTTTAACCGTTCTGATTTTCAGTGTCTCCACAGCTCTGCTGAATCTGGCCAGTATGGGGTTTACCGGGAAACATATGGTCAATCTCGCAGGATCAGGGGCGCTTTCCAAGATCGGAGATCTCTCGTTCCCATCTTTCTCAGCTTTATTTTGGATCGTACTGTTGTTGATTCCCCTGTCGGCATTGTTTAGCGCACTATGTCTCGCGTTTGCCACCTTCGCCCGCAGTAGCAAAGAAGGACAATATTATCTAACACCATTATTGATGGTCACACTGGGGCTGACGGTATTCTGCTTATCACCGGCCGTCGAAATCAATGCGTTTTACAGCTTGATGCCTGTTGTCGGTGTCGCATTGCTCTTGAAAGGTATGCTCCTCTCTTCAGTCAATGCCGGAATTCTTTATGTGTATGCGATTCCTGTTTTAGTCACAAGTATCGGTTACAGTCTGTTGGCACTTTGGTGGGCCATCGATCAATTTCAACGTGAAGATGTTCTATTCCGAGAAGCGGAACGGTTTGAACTCGGTTTGTGGCTACGGCACCTGTTGAAAACCAAGGACTCATTACCCAGTTTTGCCGAAGCTGGATTCTGTTTTGTGATCATCATGTTGTTACAGTTCGGTGTGATGAACAGCATGAGTGCTGCAATTCAGTCTGCAACCGAAGCAGAACGCCCCCTGCGGATGATGCAGCTTTTGATGATTCAACAATTGGCGATCATTGCGACTCCCGCTTTGATCATGGGGATCATGTTGACCACTAGTGTCAGAAAAACATTCCGACTCTATTTGCCTAGTCTTGGATTTTTAGCGGTTGGCATTAGTTTGCCTTTCATATTACACCCTTTGTCGCTCGAGTTGGCGGTGAGCTTGGATTGGTTTTTCCCCGCACTTCCTGAAGGCACGGTGGCAGTTCTCAAGGGAATGTCAGATCCAACCCAACCGATCTGGTTAGTGTTGATGGCGTTTGCATTGGCCCCCGCTATTTGTGAAGAATTGGCGTTCCGTGGGTTCATTTTAAGTGGATTTGGCCGTCGTGGTCGGGCCTGGCTGGCGATTATTTTGTCAAGTGTGACTTTTGGTGCCATGCATATGATTCCACAGCAGGTATTCAACGCCACCTTGCTGGGGTTAGTCTTGGGATTAATGGCCGTTCACAGTCGCAGTCTGTTGCCAGGAGTTGTCTTTCACTTTATTTACAACGGTCTTTCCGTGTTCAGAGAACGAATTCCTGAAAATTGGGTTCCCACAAATGGGTTACAGCATTTTGTGCGAATGGAACCGGAAGGTTTACGATATTCCTGGCCTTTACTCTTGATTTGTGGTCTGATTGCGATTGTGTTGTTACGTTGGATTCAAAATCAGTCAGTGACCCCTGCAAACCTTGATACAACTCAGCCTTTGACATTGGACCGCCGTTTAACTGATTCCAAATCATGACCGGTCTGATACAATGCCGTGATTCTTTTCCCTATCTGTACTCAAATTCCGTCTTATCAAAAGTAGAACTTTGGAACGTCAGATCTTAAAAGCACGTTGGGTCTTCCCCGTGGAAAGACCACCGCTTGAACATGCGGTGGTAGAAGTGGAAGGTTCTCACATTTCCGCCGTTTATGCGGGTGATCATCCCCAGGCTGTTGATTTGGGAAATACTGCCATCGTTCCGGGATTGATAAATGCTCACACACATTTGGAATTCAGCGATCTCGAAAATCCGTTAGGCCCGGTCGCTCCTTTTACTGACTGGATTCAGTCGGTCATGAAGTCGCGCTTTGAAAGTTCTACTTCAATAGAGCCAAAAATTCGAAAAGGCATCCAGGAGTGTTTGGAATCGGGAACGACGTGTATCGGGGAAATTGCGACGAGTGTCGCGAGTCTGCATCTGTTCGCACAGAATCAACAGGTACCCCATGCAGTGGTCTTTCGAGAGTGCCTGGGTTTTTCTGTCGATCGTATTTCAGAACAGGAACGTATCGCAGATCAGTTTTTTGAGGAGATTCCAGATCAGGCTGAGTCTCATTTGATACAGTTAGGATTGAGCCCGCATGCGCCTTACAGCGTTCATCCCGATTTATATCTGAGTCTTGTCAACGAGGCTCGAAATCAGGTGGCACCTGTTGCCGTCCATCTGGCAGAGACACAAGCAGAACTGGATTTCCTGGAGCGGAAACAAGGGCCCTTTGTCAAATTGTTAACAGAACTGGGGCTATGGGATCCAAACATCTTGAGAGAGGATGTGCGGATGTTTGACTATCTGGCCCCTTTGGCAGAATTGACGTCTGCCTTAGCCGTTCATGGCAACTATTTTGGTGAAACTGACATCGAATTTCTGAGACAGGCACCACAGATTTCGGTTGTCTATTGTCCAAGAACACACCATTACTTCGGTCACACCCCTCATCCCTGGCTGAGAATGATCGAGCGAGGCATCAATGTGGCAATTGGGACTGATAGCCGAGCGTCCAACCCGGATTTGAGCCTTTGGAATGAGCTGCAATTTCTACGTGAGAACTTTTCAGAGATTTCTCCCGATTTAATCTTGGAATGTGGCACCCTGGCTGGGGCACGCGCTTTAGGTCTGTCTCAAGAAGTCGGTTCATTAACAATTGGAAAAAGGGCTGATTTGGCTTTGGTTCAATTGCCCGACGGTTCAAAATCCTCTACTGGCAGTGATCTTTTGTTAAATGCACAGTCACATGTTGCGCGTGTTATGTTGAATGGGGGCTGGGTCAATTGATTTCATGGGAAATCTGGTTACCCTATATCTTCTAATTGTCGCAGTCTACGTGCTGGGTTTCCATCCCGGTACCTGCTGAGATACATGGTCAGCGTCGGCTTCACCAATCCAGTCTTAAATCAGTGCTCCGAGCGAAAATCGAAAGTATTGTTGGGGAACAATCAATGGAAGAAACAATGTCAATCGTATTTGGTCAATCGGTACCTCAACAGCTGTTTTCGCTGACTGATGAAGAATTCCTGCTGACGGTGAAATGGAAGTCAAAATCAACCAGGGATTTGAAGAAAGCTGCGCAAGTGGGAGATCTGGACCGATTTTCCAGGGGCTTAGGTTCACAACTCAAAGAAATTTCGAAGCAAAAGAGACGGGGTAAACACTCTGAAGGGATGCTCTGGGCTGCTCTCTGGTCTGAAGATGAGACTGAGAATACATGCCGCACAGCGGATTTAATCAATCTTGTCAAGTCGATTCGAGACGTATCTGAAAAGAACATAAAGGGGACAAAGAAAACAAAGCGTAAAAAAACACCTGAATTGAGCTGGGATGAAGTCAGCCGTTTATTAGTGGGCTGGTTGGATCAGGTTTGCATTTCAGAACCATTATTGCCATATGAGTTATTACTTTTAACTGAAGTCGTGGAGAATGTTGGGTATTGTTTAGCTCCCTCTGCTTTGGTTACGGTTTGGCGCCATTGTCTGTTCGCGGCTGCTTCACTTTGTTTCAATCTTGAAGAGACTGATTTTTCAGATACGACAGAAGATCAAGTGATTCTCATTTCCGGTGAGTTGCCCTGGCGATTAGGGTTTCTCTTCCAGGAGATTTCAGGGGCAAAAAACTTTCGACAGTTAGGGCAGCAGAATCTGCGAGATTGCTTTTTTGATCGAACTGATACAGATGGGACACCACATGCGGACTTCCATGCCCGTCTGGATTACTGGTTGGCCGCATTAACACGAGCGTCGTATATCGGTCATGTCTGGGGAAAGTCAGTATGGGATCAGGAGGCTCAGGAACGATTTCAATGGTCGGTTGAAAATTTGATTATGCTTTGTGACGGTTCAGGAAAAATCGCACTTTGTCCTGTGCATGCTGTCGAGCATTATTTCTTGCTTACGCTCGCGACTTATTACACGGATTTACCTGCCAGAGGAGTTGAGCGTCGATATTTAAAGGCGCTGACTTCCGGAAAAAAGCGTCAAAAGTTTTTCTTTCAGACAGATGAAGAACCTTCCAATCAGTCTGACTGGTCTGCTATTGCCACCATGCGCAATTACTGGTCTGACGCGTCAAACTTGCTGGTCACGACCTGGAATAGCGACTTACCTGAATTGAGTTTATCAACAACAGGTAAGTTATTAATCGAAGGTGACTGGGATTTTTCACTCACCGCTGATGAACGGGCAATTTCGGGAGATGGTGAGTGGAGTTGTATCTGCTGGCATTCGGATGAGGATGCAGATTATCTGGAACTGCAAATGGATCTGGAGTCTGGATACAAGTTGGAGCGACAAATTTTATTACCGCGTAATCAACATTTTGTTTTTCTTTCCGATATTGTCACAGGAACAGAAACAGCAAATCTTGAGTACCGTTCTGTGATTCCCATTTCTCTCGGCATTAAAGGTTCTTTGAAGGAAGGGACTCATGAATTACAACTCAAAACCAAAGGCTTGTCTGCCCGTGTCTTTCCGATCGGTTTGCCACAAGAACGTGACTTCTTTCAGCCTGGCAGCCTGACCCTGGACGACCAAAATCAGCTCGTATTACATCAGGCGTCTCTCGGAAATGCCCTGTATGCGCCGTTAATCATCGATTGGGAGCCGGGGTTGAAACGGAAACCTGCAGACTGGGCTAGTCTGACTGTGAGTGAAGGGGGCAAAATTTCGGCTCGGGATGAAGCTTCGGGACATCGATTACGTATTGGTGCACATCAGTTGTTAGTTTATCGCAGCCTCAAGAAAGGCGAGAATTCACGTGCCGTGTTAGGTCATAACACCAATTACGAATCAGTGATCGGCCGGTTTGATAAGAATGGTGATGTATCCCCACTGTTATTTGTCGAATAGCCTGTATCCAGGTTTATTGTAGCGTCTCCAGGACTGTTTGAACCTCATATCATCACTTTAAAATGCTATGGTTAAATTGGACGCGCTATAGCTCACGCGAAATACAGTGAATCTTCTCTTTCTCGATTGGCAGGGTACTCAGAACGATCGAGAATTCTTACAATGGAGTGTACGAAAGATTTCCTACTCTCGTTTGCAGGCTGCACTGGTTTTGTGCAGTATAGTAGGCGTCCAGAACATAGTTTGCTGAATTCCGTAAAACTGAAACGATTTAAAAATAAGAGAAAAATCATGTCTGAAGATGTATTTACAGTCCTGGAAGAATTACAGCAGCAATCTCCCGAAGCTGTGCTCGAACAGTTGATCGAAACGTTAACTGAGCAAAAAAATTATCATCGCCTGTTTGATGCCTTATTGATGAAAAAGAAGCAGTCGCTGGGAATTGAACTCTTACAACCAACCTCATTTGATACTGTTCCCGAAGCGCACAAAAAAGAATTTGAGCAGGCTTACATTGACGCAGCGCGTGAGATTGGTGCTTTATTCCTTGAAGAAAAACAGTATTCCGATGCCTGGTTGTATTATCAGACGATTCAGGAGCCGGAGTTGGTTGCCTCGGCCTTGAATAAGATTAATCCGCGAACGGTACCCGAAGATAAAGTTGAAGAACTGATTCAGGTTTGTGTGTATGAAGGGGCAAACCCGGAGAAGGGGTTTGAGATCATGCTGAATGTTAATGGGATCTGTAACACAATCACCGTCTTTGATCAAATGAATACCCAGCTCAAACCGGAAAGTCGACAGCAAGTCGCACGCCTGTTGGTCGACCAACTTTATGGAGACCTTGTACAGTCTTTGCAGTATCAGGTCCAGCAAAAAGTTCCGATGGCACAGCCGACGGATAACCTGAGAGAACTGATGGCTGGACGGGACTGGATGTTCGAAGGGGGCAGTTATCATATTGATGTATCGCATTTAAACTCAGTTGTACGCTTCGCCAGACTTTTGTCTGACGATGATTCCAATTTACCCAAAGTCATTGAACTCTGCGAATATGGTTCTCGTTTGGATGAGCAGTTTCAGTATCCTGGGGAAACTCCGTTCGAGGATTTTTATCCTGCTCATCTGCATTTTTTCAAAGCGTTAATCGGTGATGAGAATGATCGTAATCTCGGGATCGCTTATTTTGAAAAGAAGCTGGAGCTCGAACCAGATGCTGATGATAAGCAGATGATTGCCTATGTGTTGATCGATCTGCTCACACGCCTGGGGCAGAATGATCAGGCAATTGAACTGGCTGAAACACATTTGAGCCAGTTTGAAGATCCAAATACATTTTCTTTTACCGACTTATGTCGAGAAACGCAGCGCCTTGATATTTTGCAGAAAGTGGCACGTGGAAAAGGTGATTTGGTGACCTTTGCAGGTTCTTTACTGGATGCACAAGGTAAGGAATAATTTCGAAATCTTAAACGCGATCTATATGGAATCGAGGCCTTTCGTATGTCCCACCTGCCTACCAACCGTGCTGCCTGGAATCGGTTGGCAGAAAATCGCAGCCAGTTTACCAAGGTGGCTACCGATGAAGAATGTCGCGCGCCCTTAAAGGCCTTAGACTCACGTGGCTGGTTGCCTGCATCTGTAGAGGGAAAACAGGTGCTCTGTCTGGCATCGGGAGGTGGCTGGCAGTCTATTCTTTATGCATCCGCGGGCGCGCACGTGACTGTTGTCGATTTAAGTAACAAGATGTTGCAACTGGATGAACAGGAAGCGAGACGGCGAGGGCTTAACGTGCGTATTCTGGAAACATCAATGGATGATTTATCTGAGCTTCACGATGCCTGGTTTGATATTGTACATCAACCTGTGAGTACCTGTTATGTGCCTGATCTCGAAGCTGTTTATCAAGAAGTGGCACGTGTCATGCGGCCCGGGGGACTGTATATCAGCCAGCATAAAACCCCCACCAGTTTGCAGATTACCAATCGGGACCAGCAGAATTCTTATGTGATTGGGTTGGAGTATTACCAGCAAGGTCCGTTGCCGAAAGGAGATGACCGTTCCTATCGTGAAGAAGGGGCAAACGAATACTTACATCGCTGGGATCAGTTAGTAGGGGGGTTGTGCAGACAGGGTTTTGTGATTGAAGATTTACGTGAGCCATGTCGAGCAGATCCGAGTGCACCGGTTGGTCATTTTCGACATCGCGGTCGATTTGTCGCGCCTTATGTGCGAATCAAGGCGCGACGTCTGGAGAGTCAGACGAATGATCAAAACTCTACTGCGATCTGGGTTCCTGAGTAGAACGACTCTTATTCAGAATCATACTGAATGAGAGAAAAAACGTCGCAACCATTCATTTTATGACGTGCCTGTAAGAATAAGAGTTCGATGAGAAAGGCACAACCTACGACTTCCGCGTCGGTGTGTTTCACAAGTTCAATACAAGCTGAGATCGTACCACCTGTTGCCAGAAGATCGTCTACAATCAGCACACGATCATCGGTATGAATCGAATCGGTGTGCATCTCCAACGAATCCGAACCGTATTCCAGTTCATAGTGAAAGGCTCTGGTTTCAAAGGGAAGTTTGCCTGGTTTTCGAATGGGAATAAAACGTGCTCCCAAAGCCAATGCGAGTGGTGCCGCAAAGATGAATCCCCGTGCTTCGGCGGCAAGGACTGCTGTAATTTTTTTATCGCGATAGTAGTCTGTCAAGCGATCAATGACTTCTTGGAATGCAGTCGGTTCAGCAAGTAGGGGCGTAATATCTCGAAAGAGAATTCCTGGTTTGGGGAAGTCGGGAATTTCACGGATATATTCTTTTAAATTGATTTGATTATTCATCAGGTGTGTTAGCTTTCTGAGCTTCTGATTGAGGTTGTTCAGTCTGATCGAATTCTGGTAAATTAGCGAGATTCTCTTTGGCGCGTCTTATGAATTCCTGTGCTGCTTTTGCTTTGTCTTCTTCATATAAAACAATCAAAGCATTCCAGAGGGCGGCTGCTTCTTTGTACTTTTTTTCTTCAGCAAGCGCATCTGCATTTGCCATGGCTTGCGTTAACATGACAAATCGTTCGGCATTTTTACGAGAGTCTTGTCGTAGTTGGTTCAGCATCTGTAAGGCAAGATCTCGCATTTCTTTTTGATCAGGATTTTCATTGAGTACATCAACTAAAGCAGCAAGAATATGTTCTGCTTCAGAATTATTACCGATTTCCAGATAATGTTGTGCGAGCATCATAAATCGCTGTGGTTCATTCTGGGGGGCGGAGCGTGATCTACGTTTGGCTGTGATACCAGCTTTTGTGCTGAGCTCATAGGTTTTGATCCGTTCAAGTCTGTCTTCAACCCGTGTCCCCCATTCATCGGGATGTGATTCCAGAAGTGGCAGCAAATATTTATCGCGAGCAGTATACCATTCCGGATTTTCTGGCTGTTGCAAGATTAACTCGGATTGTTCGAACATTTCCTGAGGAGAGAGTGCGCGTTCCTGGAACCAGAAATAGCCTCCTACCATTACTAATATCAGTAGACCAAGTAAGAAAAAAGTGTTGTCAAATAGTTGGCTCAGGCGCGAGCCAGTGCTTTCCGATTCCAGTTGTGCCCTCATTAATCCTTGCATCAAGGTTCCAGCACCCGCCTCCGGTTCAGAACCCGATTGAACCACGGTGGGTGTCTCTGAAGAGTTATTTGTTTTCGAGAAGGCGTAGGTATCTTCAGAGGTCGACATTTCGAATTTGTTCAACACTTCCTGCAATCGGCGAGAAAGGACATAAGCATCCGGGAATCGTTTCTGGGGATCTTTTTCCAGTAGCTGGCAAACGATCTCTTCGAGCCAGGTGGGCAAGTCATCGACATATCTTCCGGGGAGATCAAACTGTCCATATTTTTGTTTTTGAATAATGGCCAGCATCGTTTTTCCGCTAAACGGAGGCTTTCCGGTCAGCATGACATACATGACCGCACCCAAAGAGTATAAGTCACTCTGTTTAGTAACGCGCTTCCCCTCGGCCTGTTCGGGTGACATATATTCCGCTGTGCCAATAATCCCGCCGGTGACAGTGAGCTTTTCTGTTGCAAACAACTGGGCCACACCAAAATCAGCAAGCTTAACACTGTCATCCTCTTTGAGGATTAAGTTAGAAGGTTTCAGGTCGCGGTGGATGATACCGGCATCATGGGCGGCTTTCAGTGCTGAGCAAATCTGGATGGAAATATTAACCGCGGTTTTCCAGTCGATCCGTTTTTCTCTATGGAGTCGTTTGGTTAATGTTTCTCCTTCGACATATTCCATGACATAGTAGTAGATCTCATTGTCAACACCACTGTCATAAAATTCAATCACATACGGGTTGTGCATTTTTTTCAGCGCTTCAATTTCGCGATGAAATCGCTCGACAAAACCAGGTTCGCGGGCTAGTGCACTCGGGAGTACTTTAATGGCTACTTGTTGATCAGTGTGAATATTCGTTGCCAGATAAACTGACCCCATTCCGCCGGCGCCAATTTTTTTCCCGATCAAATATTCTCCCAGCCTTTCTGGAGTCACTTCGTTTTCATGCTTGTTCAAGATTGCTACTCGATATAGAGATGAATTTGAGACCGTTGAATGATGTCGTTGCTCATGGATTTACAGAATTTAAGTTGTACAGTGTCCAAGAAGAGTGAGAAGTCTATAATCTCATCGATCATTCAGTAATTGTATTATTGTTATCTCTATTATGGTTGAATCTATGTCTGATGCAAGAACGAAGGCGGTTCTCCTGATTGCACATGGCAGTCGTCGTGCTGCTGCCAATCAGGATCTCGTGAAACTGGCTGAAATGTTGCGCGAACGGGAACAATTTCCGGTGATCAAGATTGCCTATCTTGAGTTAACAACACCAACGATCCCAGATGGTGCGGCACAGTGTGTGGCGGCTGGAGTAGATGAGGTCCTAATGTTACCTTATTTTTTGTCGGCAGGAGTGCATGTACAGAACGATTTAGAGCAGTATCGCGAGGAGTTTACTGCTAAATATCCAGGCATCAAATTTCGGCTCTGTTCCCATTTGGGCTTACATCCATTGATGCTGGAAATTGTGGTGGACCGGTTGAATGAGCCCGAAAGCGATCGTCCTGAATGAGAATGATTAAATAAAAAAGGGTACTCTATTGAGTACCCTTTTTTCTCGCAATGAAGAACTGATGTAGGAATCAGTTCGTTTTCGTATCCGAAATTTTACCATACGCTTTAAATGTAATCGGTGTATTACGTCCAGCGATTGTGACAGTAAACTCTTCTGAATAATTTCCGGGTTTATTCGGCGGAGTAATTGTCAATGGTAAAACGTGAACCGGCTGGGCTGCTTTGGGCATGCGAATTTTGAATGCTTCATCATCTGATTCACATTCAATTTTATTGATTTCGAAAGGCTTTTTACCCCTGATCACAACATTCACAGTTTTTTCCTGACCGGGAACCATCATACCCAGTGAAACGACCTGGGGAGTGATGGTAATATCTGGTTCCACTTTTGCTTCAACCAGCAAAGGGACTGTTTTGAAATTCACATCATTCGTTTTGAGAATGAGCTGCTCTCGGATTGGTCCGAGTGGCGTCCCCGGAGCAAGCTTCAGCATCACGTTATAATTCACGCGTCCACCGCCACGGGCGGTCTCGACGGCTTTGGCTGTGACCGAAGGATTTTTAGATTCGATGCCGGTAATAGCCCAGTCATCACGGCCAGCATAGGCTAACCCAACTGTTGTCTCTGCTCCTTTTCCGACTTCCACTGAACCAAAGTTAGCAGCACCGGGAGTAAATACGACGTCGGTACGGATATAGGCTGTAATCGGAATCCGAACTTCAGCATACTGCGGAGCATCAAGGGTGATGATGACGTTTGAATCTTTACGCCTTTGAAAGCGTGTCGTATTCATTTTGACTGCGATATAACCTTCTTCTCCACTTGCCAGAGTGCTTTTGGAAGGTTCTGCGGCAGAGCAACCGCACGTCGTACGTACATTCGAAATATGGACAGTGTTTTCGAGGTTATTTTTAATTTTCAGACGGTATTCCGCATCAGAGCCACGGGCAATGACACCGAAGTCGATTTTGTCCTTGTTGAACAACTTCTTAGCCCATTCCTGGCCATAGGAAGTTGAGCCGCTCAACACAAACAAAATCAAACCCAGAATACCAAATCGGAAACTACTCTTTATAAACATGGTTGAATCTCATTTCTGCAAAAAAAGAATTAACTTTGATGTATGAATAAGTTTGAGATGCTGAGAGCTCTTTTAGTAGGTAGGAAAATTAACCGACTTTCAGCACTTCACTCTTTCATCAATAGTGCAGAATCCATTCACAGAGACGTTTCACACTACGTTATATAATCAGGCTTATACAAACTTTTGGACATTTTCTGAAAATCAGAAGCTTTAAGAGTTTATCAAAGCTCTATTATAGTAAGTTTACGTGTCCGATATCAAATTTGATCTTCAGATCACGAAGATATCAGAGTGTGTGACAAATACATCAGTCGGCATCGACACTTTGGAGATGGCAATTTAGTTGCCATACGGTGAATTGTCAATGTTGTCTGTTTCTCTTCCAAACTGCTAGTGCTCACCGGACTAAGCGGACTAATCCGACTCGATTCAGGTCCTTTCAGGGGTATGTTAGGAATGTCACAAATAGTTTCCATAACTGGTTTTGGGTGAATAGTGATTGCATATGGATTTACCATCAAAACTAGTGAAGATTGATTCAATCGTTGTGTCTTTTCAGTTTGAAATGACATATTTTGACAGGTTTATCTAAATTGATTGAAGTGGATCTTTTACCAGTTCGGAAGGACTCCTAAAAGAATGCATCTCAAATCAAAAAGAATCGACTTTCTTCAATTTCATTCCCGCACCATTTTCCCGAAGTGATACGCTTGGAATTAGAGTGTGCTTCGTAACAAGCCACTCTGGCAAATACAGCAATTGAATGATTAGGGAGATGGGATGTCTCTCGATATCAAGCCAGTCTGATTTTTATTGCATGAGTCAACTGGTGCGTTTCATACAATATCTAAAGAGTTTTGATTTTGCGTTAATGATTATGAGAAACATCACTGTGCTTACAGTGAGCATTAAGAACTTCAGTTCGGTCTCATTGAAACAGGGAGCATTAGGTTAAGATGATAAAAATAAAAACTGCCAAGGCAGGTCTTACCGGACTGTTGGTTCTGGGAATGGCCTGGATGTCAATGGCAAGCCCGTTAGAAGCGGGGCATAAATGTAATTCAGGCCATTGTAAACATCGAGGCATGAAACTTTTTGGTTCAGGGAAATGTTGTAGTCCCTGGAAACTCGGCCATAAACATAAACACAAATGTAAATCTGGATGCCTGGATTCCGTCTATGGTGTCGGGGCAATAGCAGATTACTATTATCAAGGAGCCATCTATGGTGGAATGGGATACAATTCGCGCAGTAGTTGCCAGTCGTGCCAGGCTGGAAGTGGTATTGCTGGTCCTTATGGGATGCCAGCCGGTGGTGTCGTACCGCCGCCATTAGCGAGACGAGGGATCCAGATCCATCCCACTATTTTGCATTATCCCGGGACGATGGGGACCGCGTATTCTCGTCCAACCCGTATGATGCCTGTAGAGGGACCAGATAGCCATCCCCGTCAAGCGGGTTTGGATATCTATGCACCTGGTGCGACGGATATTCGAGTTGTTGCGCTGAATGTTCAACGCGACGAGATGATTGGTTACCGTGATCCTGAAAACGATGACATCTGGGAGTTTGTTACAAAACGACCTTTAATTCCCGGAGTGCAACATGTTTATCAGGTTTACGCAATTTTTCCTGAGACCGGAGACGTTCCGCAAACTCGACGAGTCCGTTTGATTATGGGACGAATCGTTGAACTGAGTTACAAGAAATATAAGAAGAATTATAAATAGTGCTGATCACACTTGCTTGTAGCATTTTAGAGCCTTTCGACCCTGTAATGCCCGAATACAGGCTGCGAATGCTCTAACTGGTTTCGATTCGTTCCACAGCACCCACGCCCTGTTTTGATCGTGCTAGTTTTTTGAGATGTGAATACTGGCTATTGATTAGCCAGATTGATTGCACTCAGCTATCATGTTCTGAACAGGGCGTGTTTTTTATGTTAACACCGCCCACATCATTTCACCCTGTCGAGAATTGAAGCAGGCCGATTCGTGAACGAAGTGGAATATTTGAGAATCATCTCAGGCCAAAAAACGGACTTGAGAGCCCAAATTCTCAAACCCTGCCTCTGGCTTTTAAGTTTACCTTACTACATTACCGTTTTGATTCGAAATTGGATGTTCGATAGACATTGGCGTTCAGTAAAGGACGTGGCCGTTCCCGTGATCAGTTTAGGGAATCTTACAACGGGAGGTACAGGTAAGACGCCGTTAGTTGCGTATCTGACTCAATGGTTTCAAAAACAGAATATCAATGTGGCTCTATTGAGCCGCGGGTATCGTTCTTTGCCTGGCGAGGTAAACGATGAAAAATTATTACTAGATCGTCTTTGTCCCGGAGTTCCACATTATCAAAACCCGAATCGGCTTGCTTCCGCTGTGAAAGCCGTTGAAGCAGGCGCGCAACTAATGATTTTAGACGATGGATTTCAGCACCGTAAAATTGCGAGAAATCTGAATATTGTTTTGATCGATTCCCTTTGTCCGTGGGGACATGGTTATTTATTACCACGTGGTTTGTTGCGCGAACCAAAGTCGGCGTTAAAGCGGGCGGATTTAGTGATTCTCACGCGTACTGATCAATGTTCGCAAGCAGAACTGGAGAACTTGACAAGTGAAATTGAGAAACAGGTTCCTTGCAATTTGATTGTGCATGCTGAGTTTCGGCCGCAGTATTTAGTGAATGCGCATGGAGAAACACAATTACTGGAATCTGTAGCGAGCAAAACAGTAGTCTCATTCTGTGCAATCGGAAACCCTGAGGGCTTTAAGCAGACTTTGAAACGCGCTGGTTTTCAGGTTGCCCGAATGAAGGTATTCCCCGATCATCACCACTATTCCCAAGCAGAGCTAAATACAATCGGAACTCACGCTACGGCTGCTTCAGCAGATCTGATCCTGACGACATGCAAAGACCTTGTAAAAATCAGTGAACACAAGTTGGCTGGAGTACCAGTCTGGGCTGTCGAAATAGGAGTCGAAATCACAGTAGGTCGCGAAGCCTTTCAAGAGATCCTGCAGAATCTTGCAAATCAAGTGTCCTCCTGTTGATATTACAACACGTGCATGATTCATTGAAAATGGGCTAATTCAAACATAAAGACCAGCTTATATAGTCTTTAGTTCCTTCAAAGATCCGGGAAATTGCAGTAATCCTATTTCATAAATGCTTGATTTTGGGTCTTTATTCTGTCATCCTGAAGGTAGAGAATATCTCACAGAGTGCAGGTGGTTTGTAGAGCATACAGATCATACCCAACTTATAACCCACCTACAGTACGGATTATTTAAGAATGCAGATTCCGTGCACCTACCTCCACAATAGTCAATCCAATCAATATTTAAATAAACGAGGTATTTAGATTATGCAAAAAATGAATTTTAGCCAAATAATTATTGGCGTTCTTTTGGTTTCGATTACAAGCTTTCTTGCACCAGCAAACGTTTCTGCAGCTGGTTGGGGATCGGTAACAGGGCAATTCGTATTTGATGGTCCCGTGCCGAAACCGACAGTTCAACGGAAAAAGGGAGATCCTGCTGTGAAAGACGCAGCGGTCTGTGCGAGTATGGAGCATTTAAATAACGATCTGGTAGTGAATCCAGAGAACAAAGGGATTCAAAATGTTTTCATGTATATGAGACGGGCAAAGAAAATTCATCCCGATCTGAAGTCTTCCAAAGAAAAGAAAGTGGTTTTTGACCAAAAGGGATGTACCTTTGCCCCACATGCCTTGATCGTGCGGACCGACCAGGTGGTAAACGTGAAGTCAGATGACGGTGTAGCACACAACACGCATACCTATCCGATTAAGAATCAAGCCGTGAATTTTATTCTGGCCCCCAATGATCGTACCGGAAAAGATGTTGCCAACGTCATTCCTGAAATTCTACCGATGCAGGTTAAGTGTGATATTCATCCCTGGATGACCGCTTACTGGTTTGTTGTTGATCACCCTTATGCGGTTGTGTCTGACAAAGATGGAAAATTTACGATTGAAAATCTTCCCGAAGGGAAAAATGATTTTCGTATCTGGCATGAAAAAGTCGGTTATGTTGAACGAAAATTTACGGTTGATATCAAACCGGGAGAAACGATTGATTTAGGACAGATTAAAATCAGTCCTGCTAAGTTTAAATAACGGATCTTATTTGTCTACGAGATTTCAAATTAGGGACACGTCTACTAAGGCGTGTCCTTTTTAGTGTCAATCTGCTGATAATGTTGAGGTTGCCAAAACCATGCATAGGCTACGCGGTTCCATCGCTCTGATCATGTTGGGAACCCTGAGTCTCTCAACTGAGATCAGTTTTGCTCAACAGGAACGGGTAACCAATCCACCAAAATTTCGCGAGTCTGTCTCATTAGACGTGAATAATGCAGTTCTCAAAAAAATGGGTTCTGTTCGTGATTATTTAGCTTCGCAACAGTGGGAAGATGCTGTCAACACTTTACGTCAGATATCTGATGAATATGGTAACTCGCTTTACCCGGAATCGACGGGTCGTTATGTGCGGGTCTCAGAGTATTGTCAGATTTTCCTTTCTCAGTTTCCGCCTGAGGCGATTGCCATCTATCGTGAAAAAGTAGATCCTCGTGCGAAGCGCTGGTGGGAAGAAGCAATTGCAGAATCGTCCCAAAAGCCGCTCCTGAATATTGTCGAACAGGCGCTAATGAGCAGTTATGGTGATGATGCTTTATATCGCCTGGGTAATATCTCCTGGGAACGGGGGGATCTTTCGCAGGCACGCGCCCATTGGAGAAAGTTGATCCCGGTTTCTAATGCCGAAAAACAGGGTTCAAATCCAGGCGTGTTTCTGTATCCCGATACTGATTTATCAGTGCCTGAAATTTTGGCTCGATTAATTCTGGTCAGTTTTTTTGAGGGCAATTTCAAACGCGCGGAATTTGAGTTGAATGTGTTTCGTAAACGTTACCCACAGGCTGCAGGATCTCTTGCCGGGAAAGGGGGAAATTTTGTTGCGTTGCTCTCTGACATTCTCTCAAACCGAGCATTGGTTTCTCTGCCGGATTCTACGACAGAAATGCTGACGTTTGCCGGTCACCAGACTCGAAATTATCGTGCAGAAAAAAAAGTAGATGTGGGTGCTGTCGCGTGGTCTTTTCGGATTCCGAGAACTGGAAATCAAGAGTTTACTCGTAAACCAGCATTTAAACAGGCAGTTGCTCCCGGAATCTTTCCGGTTGTGCACCGCGATCATGTTTTTTTCAATGACGCCGAACGGATTTATGCATTGAACTGGAAGAGTGGACTACCCGCCTGGTCTACGGATCAAAATGCCAGTCCTGTTATTTATCCCTCTGTGTTAGGAGGCTTTTTCAGGAAGCCATTTCGTCCCGTGGTGGGTGTGCCTCGTTTCACTATGACAATTTCCGAAGGCCGGCTCTATGCACGGATGGGACCTCCGGTGACTTCTGTTGCGAAAGATGAACGATTAGGTCTCTTTTCAGATTTAGTCTGCCTCGATCTTGACCAGGGGCAAGGGAAATTGCTTTGGAAAATTTCCTCTTCGCAATTGCGCGAACAGAATTTTATCTGGTCTTTCGAAGGGACACCTGTCATTTCAGGCAGCAAGTTGTTTGTCGTGTTGCATCGTGGATTTCCTCAAGTACAAACGAACGTAGCCTGTTTTTCGACTGAAACAGGGGAGTTAATCTGGAATCAAAAAGTTTGTATGGCGTTAAGAAACATTGAAGAGGGAGTGAATTATATCAGCCACTTGCTGCTGACACTCGCGGAAGGTCAACTTTACCTTTCAACAGATATGGGAGCGATTGCTTCACTAGATTCAGATGATGGCAAGATCAACTGGGTTGTAACCTATCCGACACAAGAAGAATCTACGCATACTGAATTAAGCGATCACATGAAAACCGGAATAGTTCCTTGTTTGTATGATCGAGGAATTTTATACGCGGCACCTCAAGATTCCTCTCTGTTGATGGCCTTTGATGCTGATTCTGGTTTGTTACTTTGGGAGCGAGAATTTCCTGAACCAATCCGCGATTTACTGGGCGTGAATCAATCAACCTTGTATGTGAGCGGCAATCAGTTATTCGGTTTAAACAAAAGAACGGGAACTGTTAGCTGGAAAGTCGGTTATCAAGACCCTGAAGGGTTTGGATATGGGCGAGGAATATTGGCAGGAAAATATGTATATTGGCCTTTAAGGGAAGAGATTCTTGTGGTTGATGCAGAACAAGGATTTCTAACCCAAAAAATTGCCTTGGGGTCAATTCATGGTGAATCAGGTGGCAATCTGGTTATGGTTGGTGGACGATTATTAATTGCGCAACCTGGCAAATTAACTGCATTTGATAATTATGGCAGGATACAAGCTGATGATTCACGGAGTGTTCCTACAGGATTGATAAAATAGTGAAATAAGATGTTTTTTTGGACAATCAGGTGACTGATTTATTGTCGGTTTACAATCAATGATCTGTAACTTTTGAAATAAGGTAAATGAAATGACAGGTTTGTATCGTAAAACTTTCTCTTCGTTGTGCGGTGTTTTGTGTTTATGTGGTTTTTCAGCGAATGGGTTTGGTCAGGTTTCAGGTCCTCCTGGAAAAGTGGATGTCGGCGATTCTGCGCCTGCTTTCACTGCGACAGATGATCAAGGCAAAGGCTGGAAATCGACAGACTATGTTGGCAAAAAAGTACTGGTTGTTTATTTCTATCCTGCAGACTTAACTGGTGGCTGCACAAAGCAGGCATGCGGATTTCGAGATGATATGAAAAAGCTTCAAGGTAAAGATGTAGAGGTGGTTGGAGTCAGTGGCGACTCTGCAAGAAATCACCGGCTCTTTAAAAAGGAGCATGACCTCAATTTCACTCTGCTGGCTGATGAAGATGGAAAGGTGGCTAAGAAGTTTGGTGTTCCCTTAAGACCTGGTGGCACTATTAAGCGAACAATTGATGGCAAAGAAGAATCATTGACCCGAGGTGTGACGGCTGCCCGTTGGACTTTTGTGATTGACAAGAATGGTAAAGTTGTCATGAAAAATACCAAAGTGAAAGCAGCAGACGACAGTAAAGCGATTCTGAAGCTCGTCAACAACTTGAAATAGTGATGTCCGAATGTCTGGTTTGTTTATGAGAAACTTATCAGTATCAGGCTGCCAACTCACCCGCAAAATTCCTCTTTCGTACTCGACAGTCGATGCGTTGACGGCATACAATTGATTTTGCGGGTGAGATTTCAGTTTGTGTTTGATGATGGCGGAGAAATACCATGCAGGGAATTAGACTTAACAAGATTCTGGCAACCTCGGTTGTAGCTCCTTTGATTGTAGTCACTCTTTTCTCTGGCTGTGGGCAAACTGAAGTTTCTGAACCCGTTAAGCCAGATTCTGAACTGGGAGTGGCTGCTGAAATTCCAGAGATAGAAGCAGACATTGAAGAGCTGGAAATGAATGAAACGCAGGAAGTGGCTTTTAGATCTGGTATGGAAATTGGCGAAGTGCCTCCTGCCTTTCATGTGGTTGATGTGACTGGAGCTCATAGAGGGAAGCATCTCTGCTACCGCTGTTTGTATGGAGACCGACCTGTCGTTGGTATTTTTGTACGTGATTTTGATGACAATACGAAAACACTGATTAAGAAAATTGATCAGGAAGTGAAGTTACATCAAGATAAAAAGATGGCGGCTTTTGTTGTTGTACTAACCGATGAGCCGGAGTCAGCGAAGTCCGATCTGGAAAAGATCGCCACAGAAAATGAGATTAAAAACGTTCCCTTGACGGTATATCTGGGGACCGATGGCCCTGTGGGGTATAATGTCGCAAAAGGTGCTGAAGTGAACGTGATGATGTGGCAGGGTGATGTAAAAGCAAATCGCGCGTTCCAAAAGGGGCAGTTAAATGATCAAGGAATAGAGGAAGTTATTGCCGACACCGAATTGATCATCAATTAATTCTCAATCCTACCAGTTCAGATAATGTCAAGGGTTTCGATGCTCGCTCGAGCCCTGTTTATTGTTGTGTTTCTTTTAGCAGGAAGTTGAAGTTCTTCATTCGCCTATGGTTTCTCGAGTTCAGCAAGACAGGTCTAGCAGACTGAGTTATCACCATGTTTGTTTCGTAGTGATTCTCCTGTTTCATTTGGCTACATTTTCCGTTCCTTGTAGCGCCCAACCGTTACGTAATCTGGATCAGTCAGAACTGCAAAATTTCTTTCCGACGAGCCGTACGTACTCAAAAAGTTATCAAGAAGCTTTAAAGTTAATTGGAGAGGAAAAGTATGCGATCTCAATTCCTGAGTTGCAGAAGGTATTAGAAGCACCGGAAGATTACATTTTCAGTAAAAAAGATTCTGGGTTTGTCAGCCTAAAACATTTGGCACAACAGTCGATGGCTGAATTGCCACCTGAAGGAAAACGAATTTATTCGCAGCAGTATGGAGCTACAGCAGAACAACTCTTGATTCAGGCAAAAGAACAACATGATGTGAATCTGTTACAAGACGTTGTTCGACGTTATTTCTTTACGATAGCAGGTGCGAATGCAGCTTACTCCCTAGGGGCTTATTATTTTGAGCGGGGAGATTTCTGGGCAGCGATCCAGCAGTGGGATGCTTTGCGTAATCAGCATGATTTAGCGGGAACGAAGGAGCCACATCTCACCTTCAAACTAGCCGTCTGCTGGTATCATATCGGTAATTTGGGAAAATCCCGTCAAGCATTGATGCGGTTAGCACGCTTGACTCAGGGAGAAGCATATCAATTTCCGAATGGAAAAAGAGTGCCATTGTTTACAGCTGATGAAAATCCCGTGGAATGGTTGTCCCGTCTGGTTGGTAATCCCGACTTGAAAGCAGCACAGGAACAAAAAAGTTGGGCCATGTATCGTGGTGGTCCTTCACGTTTGGCATCGGCCCGGTTTGCTGTTCCTTCGACGAAACCGTTTTGGCGTTTTTCTACAATCAATCATTCGAGTCGTAATGATCTACAAGCAGCACCTTTGTTAGAAGAGCTAGTTCAGAAACTGAGGAAACATCGCCGCAAACACTTTGAAGGAGTACTACCTGCGGCTAGCCCTATAATTGTGAATGATAAGGTTATTTTCAGAACACATCGCAATTTGAAGGCTGTCTCTCTTTCGACGGGCGAATTGAGTTGGGAAACTACATTAACCGATGCACTCTATCATGAATTGCTAAAAGATGCAGAGAATTCAGATCAGGAATTTTCTGGCGCCCCTCAGACTCCATTAGAAAAATATCTGGCACAACGCGCCTGGCAGGATTATACCGCCGGGCATTTGAGTTCGGATGGGAAGCTGGTCTTTAGCGTCGAAAATGTAGGATTTATTGGAGGGTTTTATCACTTCACGATGCGGGATAAGGAAAATATACGAGTCCCAAAATCTTTCAATCGCCTTATTGCTTTTGAAGTCGATTCTGGAAAGTTTATGTGGGAGGTCGGTGGTCCCCGTCTACAAAATGCGATTGATTACTCAGGCCATTATTTCTTAGGCCCCCCATTACCGTTAGATGGAAAACTTTACTGTCTGGCAGAGGAAGGACGGGAATTTCGACTTTTAGTTTTGGATTCTCAAACAGGGAAAACACTCTGGACACAATCGTTGTATCGTAGTAACAACTCGATTGCGAATGACTATACCACAGATCGTCGATCCGTAGATCACGTGCGTCGCAGACTGGGCCTGAGCCCCTCTTATGCACATGGCGTGATTGTCTGTCAGACTGGAAGCAGTTGTACAATCGGCATCGATGCCGTCAATCGCAGATTGCTGTGGAGAAAACTTGAGGAAGATGGCGAAATAGACCCTAGGCTAGCGGTTTACTCAAGTATGACCTACAAAAATGTAGAAGGTTGGGCAGAATTTGCTCCGATCATTGTGGGGGATCGAGTTTTGATTCATTCCCGCAAACAGCAAAGTATTCAATGCCTGAATCTTTTCGATGGAAGATTATTATGGTCACGTCCTCGTAAGGATAACCTTTTCGTGGCTGCCATTCATGAAGGGAAAATATTATTAGTTGGTAATGATCAAATTGAAGCGATTAAAGTGAGTGATGGTTCACTCGCCTGGCCAAAATCGGCTCTGATTGGCGCACCAAGTGGGCGAGGAGTTGTTGTCAAAGATACCTATTATCAACCAGTTGAAACTGGTGAGATCTTGTGCATACGTCTCTCTGATGGTTTTGTACTCGTACGATCACAAATCAAAACAGCGACAGCAATTGGAAATCTCGTCGCCGCAAAGGGAATGATTGTCTCTCAGAATGAGACAGAAGTTGTTGGCTTTCAGTCTGTGGAATCAATCTGGCAACAAATTCGTCTTGCCAGTCAATCTAATCGGCCGGATGATTTAGCATTGGCCCAGCTGTTGCGCGGCGAGCTTGAATTATATGCCGGTGATGTTGATCAGGCGATGCAGAAAATAGAGAAATCGATTCAAATTAAGCCTACTTTACGAGCAAAACGGCTTTATGCAGAACTGTTACTAAGTAAGTTGGAGTACAACTTCAATCAGCATCAAAATCAAAAAGCGAAAATAGAGAAATTCCTGGTTAACGATAAGCAAAAGCAGCAATTTTTTAAAATTCTGGCGATCAATTACCAAAGGCAAGGCAATATTGAAGGCGCATTTCAAAATTATTTCCGACTTTCAGAGCTCAAGAATGTTTTCCATGCGGAAAAAACGCATGCCGGTTCATTTGTACGTATGGATCGTTGGATTCGAGCTCAAATCGAATTTATCGCCGGGCGTGCATCTTCAAGGCAACGAGCTCTGATTAGGTCTCTCTTTTCCGAATATTATACGAATTATCTTGTGAACGCAGAACGGTCTGACTTGGAACGTTTTATTTATTGTTGTGGTAATCTACCAGAATCACAGCAAGTCCGGGTTGCGCTGATTCGATTATTTGAGCAAGCCATCAATGAGAGTTCAGAAACACAACAACAGCAGCTTCATCGAAAATTGATGCTACACCTTGAGCATCTGAGAACTTCAAAGCAACCACTCATGACTGCGTTTGCTACTGCAAAGCTAGCGGAAATTTATCTTCAGTTGAATCGTTATTCGCAGGCTGCCGAGTTATTGAAGGAATTGGAGACACGTTGGCCGGATCTGATTTGTATGGATGGAAAAACTGCGGCGCAGTTAGTTCGGGAATGGCGTTCTGAGTCAGATTTTCAGAAATGGGAGCAGGCTCATTCCAGTTGGCCAGAAGATGCAGCTCAAGTTTATCAGGGTGAACATCCAAAGGGGCAGAATTTATCTTTGCCGGTTGAGTTGATTGGCCTCTCGAATTCACTCTTTGATAATTACCGAATTGAGATTGGTCCCGCAAAAGAATTTCTTTTCGCGTTTGACGGTCAGGGAAAACAACAATGGGCTTTTCCGTTGATTGAAGCAGAAATTGAAGTGCCAGGCCAACCTTATTTTTCTGCGCGAGTCTATCAACAATATCTGATTGTTAATTTTGGCTCTCATTTTTTTGTGCTTGATACTTTGAATGCAAGTTCCACGCATCCACCTGAATTATTATGGAAGCAAAGGATGATTGCAGGCCCACCAAGTGTACGTGATTATATTTCCATAGAACGCAACGGGCAAACTCCCGTGTTACGCGATTTTTTAGTGCGAAACATGGATCGTGAGTTATTAGGAAAAATCGGTGCAGTTAACGAAGAGTTTATCACATATCAGATCGGCAATGAATTGATTGCAGCAGAATTGCTGACAGGAAAAATATTATGGAAGCGACAGGGAATTGTAAACGGCAGCAGGCATTTTGGCGATGCAGATCATGTCATCGTGGTTGCTTCTGAATCGTTTTCATCTCATTCACGCTATGTCTTATTTAGTGGTCAGAATGGTGAGGTACTACGTTCATTCAAACTTGACGAAGGTGAGTCTCCCAAATTTGCTTTTAACCGGTTCTTGCTCACAGAAACAAAAGAGCCCCGTCGACTGCAATTACGAGATTTAACAACTGGCAAAGCGATCTGGAGTCAAGAGTTAAGTGAGTCTTCGATTTACACTCTTGGACAAAATTATGAAGTTGTACTGATCGATGATGAGAGAACCATTTCATTTCTGGATTTGAGAACGGGTGAAAAGCAGTTTAATGTCAAAGAAAAAGTTTCCGCTCAACATACAAGTGTGTTTATGCTGCAAAATTCACGGCAGTATTTGCTGTTTGCCAGTCAGCCGTTTCGTAGGAAAAAAGGCGTTTCGTATCGTTTATTAAGTGCGACTTCAATCGGCTTTAATGGGGGGATAGTCTATTCTATAGACCGTAAGACTGGCGAATTAATGTGGTCATGCCCATTGGAATCTCAAGGAGTGGATCTCTCACTGTTTCTCGATCTTCCGGTGATAGTCTTTGGAAGACAAACAAGTAATGGGCATCCCTCAAGAGAGGGGCCGCAGATTGATTTGCAGTTAGTTGATTTACGTAGTGGAAAAGTAATTTTGAATGAAACGACTCGAAGCAATCGGTCGCGTATCTGGATTGTGCCTGATGTAGACCGAAAAAACATTCTAGTTGAACCATTCCAGATCAGGCTCAGCTATGAAGAGCCACCTGTTGCTGCGCAGAAACCGTAGTAAGTTTTGTTGGCGGTTGCTGTATCTTTTGATCTTGTGGAGTAAGTGATGACTAGATTCGGGTATGTAATCAGCTAATACTTTTCCGGCTCATCATCAAAGTCCAATTCATCATCATCATCTTCATCGCGGTCTGGGTGTAATGGGTTGTCGGGTGAGAAAAAGAAATCTCCCAGTCCCATGGGCATCATATTTCCACCCAGGCTTTGTGTTCGTTTTTCGGACAATGACTCCAAATCTAAAGCATCCTCACCCAGACAGCTTTTGAGTGATTCCAGCCAGATCACATCTTTGCTGAGAGGGTGATCTTTATCTTGAGCGGCCCGCTTCAATGCCAGTCTTAAAACATTAATTCCATCGCGGGTTGAAAAATCGAGCTTTAAACTATGAGACTGTTGTAAAAAATCGACCGTCAAGTCGAGCATGTGCTCGTCTGCAAAGGGGATATGATAATGCAAGATCATCTTTTCATCTTCCCGATTAGGGTGTTCCAGAGTAATGCTGGGTTGCAGACGGCTGAGGATATAATCGGGAATTTCAAACGTGGATTCATCTTCATTCATGGTCACGGCACATCGAAATTCGGGATGAGCCGGAATTGTCAGACCGGCAACAATTGATTCAATATAACGGCGGTGGTCAAGAAGTGGTGCGAGGCTGGCCCATGATTTTTCATTCATCCGGTTGCCTTCATCAAGTACACATATACCACCACGAATCATTGCAGTTACCAGTGGGGAAGCATGGTAGGCAATCTTGCCACTCTCGGCGAGAACAGGGGTGACTAACAGATCTTCCGGTCGTGTGTCAGCGGTACATTGATAAATGAAGAGCTCTTGATCTCTGGTTCGCGCACCTGCGATGGCGAGCGAAGTTTTGCCAATTCCCGGTGTTCCAACCAGACGCGGTGTGAGTGGCATGTCTTTCTCATCAATCACGAGCCAGCAGGCAAGCAGCTGTTTTAATGCTTCATGTTGACCGATCCATTCACTGCTTGTCTGGTCAGCACGGCCCAGGTGTAAACCAACCCCATCTATTTCCACTCTATTTGACATTGAATCTATTTTCTATTATTTGGTCAGCTGGCAGCATTTCCGTTTTAGCTGGAGAATTTCTGAAGAAGTTTCTCTTAATCATCATAAGCTCAGATTATAGGCACCTGAGCAGACTTCTCATAGATCTGACATTCTATCTCTTGCTGTATGATTCAGAAAACTGATAAAAAACGTCGTTCGTGCCGTTTTTTTATGAATTCATTAAGTTGTTGTTTTAGAAGAAGATAGTGTGTTTGATAATCAGTATCTTCATACTTGGTTTTCAGAATTCTTTTTGAGATTACATTAAATTCCTGTTAGAATACACAGGTTTCCCACATTCGATTTTTCAATAACGCAATTTGGCGTTATTTCATTTCTAAAAGTGAGATCACACGTTCTCAGTCGTTTGGAATTCATTTCTTTAGTAGTGTGTCTCATTTTCATGTGTGATTAAAATCATTTTTACAGGGAGTGTCGCGATGAACAAACCAATGCTTGCAAAAGACATTATGGTAACGAAGTTAATCACTTTAACTCCGGACATGGATGTTCTCGAAGCAATCGGGTTGTTATTGAGCCATCGTATTTCAGGAGCTCCCGTAGTTGATGCAGAAAATAGAGTGTTGGGAGTGTTCTCTGAACGCTGTTGCATGGAAGTTTTGATTAAAGCGAATTACGAACAGCTTCCCTCTTCGCAGATTTTTCCTTTCGTGGATACCGAAGCAAGAGTTATTACAGAAGATACTGATTTACTAACAATTGCCCAAATCTTTCTCAGCACTGCAACGCGCCGGCTGCCTGTGGTACGCGATGATCGCTATCTGGTAGGCCAAATCAGTCGTCGTGATCTGTTACAGGCTGAAAACAAAAATTTACGATTTGAATCAACTGAGTCTGCTGAAATTAATCTGCTTTACCTAAGTGGAATTATTGAGCGGGCCGAGTCTCCCATTTCCTGATGTCACATTCATGGAGATGGTGATTTTCCAGTAAGAATTGAGCAAAATACTCTTAAAAACCAGTCGGACCCGTTTCGGCTGGTTTTTCTCGTTCCTGACGGTTTGATTTTATCTCCTGTTTAACTAAAATCGGGCCGGTACCTGTTCTCGTACAGAGAACTCAGGACCCTTTTTGAATTAAGCGTGGTGTTTAATGATATCTTAGTTAATTGGGAAATACCGTTATTTTTTAAGGCTAAGATAAAACATCACCTGAAAATTTAACTCAGAAATGCTGGCTCTACGAAGGATTTGTGGCATGGACCAAGACGAAATTTTACTCGATGCTGAAGAGAGAATGGACAAAGCGGTTCACGTTTTGCAAGGTCAGTTACAAGGCATTCGAACAGGTCGTGCGACACCAGGGCTTGTGGATTCGATTCGTGTAGATTATTACGGTTCACCGACTCCATTAAAGCAAATGGCGAACGTCAGTGTTCCAGAGCCTCAACAGATTCTGATTCGTCCTTTCGACGCGCAAATGGTGGGAGAGATTTCCAAAGCCATTCAAGCCAGCAACATCGGATTGGCACCAAATAGTGACGGGCGTGTGGTTCGATTAAATATTCCCCCACTCTCTACTGAACGTCGCCGTCAGCTTGTCTCGCGTGTGAAAGAATTAGCAGAAGAGGCCCGTGTTTCGATCAGAAACATCCGTCGCGATGCGAATAAGCATGCTGACCAGGCAGAAAAAGATAAGTTGATGGGTGAAGACGAACGCGATAATACGAAGTCCGATGTGCAGGACCTGACCAAAAAATACGAAGGCAAGGTCAACAGCATCGCAGGTGCAAAAGAAAAAGACGTTATGGACGACTAGTCTATTAACGGTTTACTGTGAGTCGTCGCAGAAATGGCCTGATTCTGTCGTTCGTAAAAAAACATCATCAGGAATGCTTTTAGAACAAAAGTATTCAGAACAAGATCGTTATCTCTCTAACTCTGTATTGAAAGAGACTGGTTCAAGTTTCCATGGCAAAGAAGACAATCGAAAATGTAGACGTTGCAGGTAAGGCTGTATTAATGCGAGTGGACTTTAATGTTCCACTGGATGATAATCTGAAAATTACGGATGATCGTCGTGTCCGGATGGCACTCCCATCTATAAAATCGGTCGTTGATCGTGGGGGACGTGTGATATTAATGAGTCATCTTGGTCGTCCGAAAGGTGATGGTGGAGATGCGAAGTTCAGTTTGAAACCGACTGCCTCCTGCCTGGGTGAGTTATTGGGTCAGGATGTGGCATTTGCTACTGATACGATAGGTGATGATGCGAAAGCCAAAGTGGCAGGTTTGGAATCAGGACAGGTGTTGATTCTGGAAAATCTGCGTTTCAATCCCGGTGAGAAAAAAGGCGATGCCGCATTCGCAAGCGAGTTAGCGGCCTTTGCTGATATTTATTGCAACGACGCCTTCGGGACTTGCCACCGCACAGATGCTTCGATGGTCGCTGTGCCGGAAGCGATGGCAGGCAAACCGAAAGTCGTTGGTTTTCTGGTTGCCAAAGAGATTCAGTATCTGACGGATGTGATTGCAAATCCGGAACGTCCCTTTGTCGCCATATTGGGTGGGGCTAAAGTTTCTGATAAAATCAAAGTTATCGATAATTTGCTGGGAATTTGTGACAAAGTGCTGATCGGTGGAGCCATGGCTTATACCTTTGCGCTTGCAGAGGGGGGGCAGGTCGGTGACAGTCTGGTCGAAAAAGACAAAGTCGATTTGGCCAGCGAATTAATTCAGAAGGGGGGCGATAAATTAATGCTGCCCGTTGATACCCATTGTGGCGACGACTTCAGCGGCGACTGTAATAAACAGGTTGTAAAAGCAGGTGCGATTCCCGATGGTTTTGAAGGACTAGATATCGGACCGGAAACTGCAAAGCTGTATGCAGAAACCGTCAAATCTGCCAAGACCGTTGTCTGGAATGGCCCGATGGGAGTCTTCGAAATGGCACCCTTCGATGAAGGGACAAAAGCAGTCGCGCAGGCAATCGCCGATAGCAATTCGACTAGTATTATTGGTGGCGGTGATAGTGCCGCTGCGGTACAGCAACTCGGGTTTGCCGATCAGGTTTCTCACGTCAGTACCGGTGGGGGGGCTAGTCTGGCAATGCTGGAAGGCCAGGAATTCGCGGCTGTCAATCTTCTGGATGAGGCATAAAGTCTGTTCGGAATGACAATATAGAAACGAAATCAAAAACACAGCCCCTCACAAGTCGGCTGTGTTTTTGTTTTGAATCGTGTTGATACTCGAAACAAATCCTCAAATACGTTAAACTAGGTGTCAGGTTTCAACTCATTATTAAATTGAGATGGGAATTAGATCATGACCACCGCTTTATTCACCGTAGAGCAAATCACTCAGTTTCAGCAGAATGGTTTTCTGGTTGTTGAAGGACTCTTTAGTGAGGAAGAGGTCACTTTATTAGGTCAGATTGGACGCGCCGATTTAGCAATTCAGCAATCGACATACAGTCGGGCTGACGGCGAAGGGGGCGCGGTTAAGCTGAATATTGAGAATGAAGTTCATGATGATATTTATGGTGCCATCGCCAGTAGTGAGCGCGTCGTAAACCGAATGGAAGAGTTACTGGATGACGAGGTCTATCATTACCATCATAAAATGATTCAAAAGGAAGCAAAGGTAGGGGGGGCCTGGGCCTGGCATCAGGACTATGGCTACTGGTACAACAATGGTTGCCTGTTACCCGATATGGCAAGCTGTATGATTGCCGTTGATCGTGCGACGGTCGAAAATGGTTGTTTGCAGGTGCTGAAGGGAAGTCATTTGATGGGACGTATCGAGCATGGACCGGTAGGTGATCAGACAGGCGCTGATCCGGAACGGGTAGAAGCAGCTCTGGAACGATTTAAACTAGTCTATTGTACTTTGGAACCAGGGTCGGTCATCTTTTTTCATTCAAACCTTTTACATCGTTCTGATCAAAACAAAAGCGAGCTGCCGCGCTGGGGTTTTATATGCTGTTATAATACACGGCACAATGATCCTTACAAAGAATCGCGCCATCCCCGTTATACACCTTTAGTGAAACGCAATGATGCGGATGTTTTGAAAGTCGGTCGTGTTCAATGGGAACAGATGCAGTCGCATCCGTCGATATGATTTGAATCATCTGTATTAGGGAATTATGGCCGAAGAATCAGCCCCCCTGGAACGGGATCAGAGCCAACAGAGCACACTAATCAAGCAAATGGCTTATGAAGTGGGTTTCGATCTGGCGGGCATTGCGCCGGCTGTGTCTCCGGAAGGCTATCATCGATTCCTGGATTGGCTTGATCAAGGTTATGCGGGTGAGATGAGCTATCTGGAGCGTCGTAAAGACGTCTATGAACATCCCCGAACTGTAATGGGTTCCGTCAGGAGTGTCTTGATGCTGGCACTCAACTATCGGACTGACGAGCCACCATCGCTTTCCGGCACGCAGGCCCGGATTTCGCGTTATGCCTGGGGCAATGACGATTATCACAATGTCATTCGCAAAAAATTGAAAGAACTTTCAAAGCGAATACGTGAGCATTTGCCAGACTGCGAAACTCGGGGTGTTGTAGACACTGCGCCATTATTAGAACGGGATTTTGCGCAACTCGCAGGCATGGGTTGGATTGGCAAAAATACTTTGCTCCTGAGCAAATCAGAAGGAAGCTGGTTTTTTCTGGCGGGGATGTTACTGAGTTACGAATTGGAATACGATGCCCCACATCAAACGTCACATTGTGGGACTTGCACACGTTGTCTGGATGCATGTCCCACGGATGCGTTTATTGAAGCGGGGACTTTAGATGCGCGGAAGTGTATTTCCTATTTGACGATAGAACTCCGTGATCAGCCGATCCCAGGTGAGTTACGGGCAGGTATGCAGGAATGGATGTTTGGTTGCGATGTGTGTCAGGATGTTTGCCCCTGGAACCATAAAGCCCCCCTCAGTCACGAACCCGCCTTTCGACCTGATGAACGGTTTACTCCCGTGGACGCAGTCGAGTTGTTGTCTTTGGATAAAACAGCCTTCGAAGAACGATTTCGGAGCACACCCATGTCGAGACCTCGACGAGCCGGGTTATTACGGAATGCGGCAATTGTCTTGGGAAATTTGGGAGATTCCTCAGCAGTTCCTGCTTTATTAAAGGCTTTGCATGATTCTGAAGCCCTGATTCGTGGAGCCGCAGCCTGGGCACTCGGTAATCTGGGAGATGAAGCAGTCTTTGCGTTACTCAATCAGCGACTTGCTGTCGAGGTGGAGCCTGATGTAATTCAGGAATTAAAGCAGGCGATGACCGAAATCAAAAACCGAAGTGAATAATGTCAAAAATGCAGCTAGATTGTCGCAGGCACTTATGGAAAAGTGGTAGTGAGTGTATTACGATCAAAGAGAGCGGTGGATCCGCGACAATTCAATCGTATGAATGCAATAAGATTCAGCAAGTGGGAGTGAGAGATGGGTGATCAACTTCTCGTTGGGGTGAATGGTGCCGCTGGCCGTATGGGACAGCGCGTGGTTGTTCTGGTGTGTCAAGATCCGGATTTGAAGCTGGGTTCGGCACTCGATTCAGAGAATTCTCCTGCGCTGGGTAAAGACGCTGGAGAAGTGGCTGGTACTGGTTCAGTAGGAGTGGAGATTCAATCGGAATTGACGGACCGTGTTGATGTCATGATCGATTTCTCCATGCCATCGGGGCTATTGAGCGTTGCCAAGGTCTGTGCGGAGCGACAGATTGGTTTAGTGGCGGCGACGACCGGTTTAACACCGGAACAACGTGACGAAGTGCTCTCTGCTTCACAAACTACGCCATTAATTCTGGCACCAAATATGAGTCTGGCCGTTAATTTGATGATGAAGCTGGTGCGTGAAGCAGCTCATTCGTTGAAAAATTCTCCCAGTGGTGTGGATGTAGAAGTGATCGAACGCCATCACCGTTTTAAGGAAGATGCTCCCAGTGGAACGGCGCTGCATTTTGGCGAAATCATTGCTGAAGAAATGGGACAGACCGATCATGTTCACGGTCGGCAAGGTCGGCCGGGAGCTAGATCGATCAGTGAGATTGGCTATCACGCATTGCGAACTGGTGATAATGTCGGGGAACATACAATCGTGTTCGGTATGATGGGGGAAACCATTGATTTAACGGTTCGCGGCCATACCAGGGATAGTTATGTCTACGGTGCTCTGGCTGCTGCTAAATATTTGGCTGCACAACGCCCCGGGCTGTATTCTATGGCCGACGTTTTGGGCTTAAATTAGACGACGTATTCTTGCAGGTTTTCCTGTTTTACCAAGCCTGTGAAATAGTCAAGATTCATACACCCGGAAACCGATAATTGAAAAGCGCTTGTTGTCTATCGACAAAGTGGGTTTCTCTTTGGAAGGCAGTGGTGTTTTCTGCTACGAACAATTCAGGGATTGAACTCGTATTTTGGTGTCAAAAAATATTCACCCCTCGAAGGAACGAGAGATGAGTTGGCTCAAGACTTTCATTTACAAACGCTTTTCGAAACGAGTCAAACCAGATTTTACTCTAGCTAAAAATGGCTTTTTGTTAGTTTTTCGCTGGAATCAGACCCAGAAGATTTTGGTGGGGGTGGTAGCAAGCGTTGTTTCCATGGTGATTCTCATTTCTTTTTTTGAGTCATTGGAAGAATCATCTGTCGATCAGTCGCCATCCAAAGCAGAAAATCTGGAACCACAATTAGGCGCCAGCGATGACTTGTTCAAGGAATTTGGTCTGGATGCCTCGTTGCCGATCCACGAACCTGAATTTCAGACGACGGATGTTCCAAACCAGGATTCCACAAATGCAAAAGCTGTCATTAGAACAGTTTCAGTGGAACAGAAGACAGGCACTGATCGGAATGATGGGAGTGTCTATCACGCTGTCGGCCTCGAGATTGGTCAGCAGAGAAATCAAGGTCGGGTTCAACACATCACAGGTGAAAGTCCCGTTTATGTTTCGAAATCGGGGCAACAGAATCATCAAATCAGGACCAAAGACAAACAGGCCGCGGTCTGGTTGACTGGAGAAATCGAAGAGGTGCACGACCTGCCCGTGGATGGCTCATATCGTCGTTATAGGAATCAAAGATAATACATGTTAGTTAGGATGCCGTCCGTTTAACAATTCCCGGGAATGAGAGTTTATGTATCAGAGTTACTGGAATTTACAGAGTGGTCCTTTCGAAGAAAAAATGGAAGCCACTTTTTTTTACGAAAGTCACCCACATCAGGCAGGGTTGTTGAAGCTTCAATACCTCATTGAGAACAGCAAAGGCGCAGGTCTTCTTGTCGGTGGTTCCGGGATTGGTAAGTCTTATCTGTGTCATGTGTTGAAAAGTCAATTGGCTGATGTCAATCAGCCTTTTGTGCATCTGGTGTTTCCGCAACTATCGCCGATTGAATTGATTTCGTATCTCGCTGTCGAGTTAGGCGCAGAAGAAGCCAATATTGAGCCAAGTGCGCCCGGGAAAGATCGAATTATCCGGGCATTACACAGACAGCTTCTGTTACTTTGTGAACAGGGCCGCAAGCCTGTGATCGTCATTGATGAAGCACATTTGATTGTCGATCAGCGAATTTTTGAGACACTACATCAGCTCTTGAATTTTCAACAGACTTCTGAAATCGACTTTACTTTACTGCTGGTAGGCGATCAACTCCTCTTAAGCCATCTACAACGATCCGCACAACTTGATGATCGGATCGCTGTTCGCTGTCTTCTAAAACCATTTTCGATTGAAGATACGCGTGGTTATGTCGAGCACCGATTGGAAGTGGCCGGTCGAAATGAACCCATTTTTGAAGAGGATGGCTTTCAGACTCTGTTCGAGCTGACGCAAGGGAATCCACGCAAAATCAACCGTCTTTGTGATTTAGCACTGCTGGTCGGCTATGCAGATGAATTACCTCTGATTTCTTCAGATATACTTGGAGCAGTGGCAGAAGAGTTGGTGACTTCGATTCCTGACTAACCAACTCTTTGTAGTAACTCTTGTTTTATGGAAACAAATTGATTTCGGAAAAATTTCTGAAACTAATTCTATTCTGTGTATCTGACTTCCAACAAGTTCTTCAACGGTTGATGGAACTGAAGCGACAACGGTACTCTGTAATGCAGACATGGCGCTGCCAGGTGTGGTTACAATAGTGATTACCTGATGCCTGCCCCTCGGTCTGAAGATTCAGACCGAGGGTGTTTGTATTTATAGATATCCAGGTGATTTGTTGGGCTGAGTCGGCGAGGGGTAACGTGATCTTTGGTGTGATTGCATCTCTTTTCATTTGCACTCGAATTCTGTAAAGCGGTAGAATGAGGAGTTGTCACCTCCGATTACTCGACCGTACAAGGAATCAGAATCATGCTGAGAACTGTTTTCATATTTACTTTACTCTTGATGACGTCAACAACTTTTTCTTTCGCACAAACTCGTGAAGAAAAAGTTCGACAGGATCGAGAAAAGGTGGAGTCAAGTGGATATTGGATTTACAACGATCTCCAGAAAGGTTTTGAGCAAGCACGACAGACGAAGAAACCGATGTTGATCGTTTTGCGTTGCATTCCTTGCGAAGAGTGTGTGAAACTGGATGAGGATTTGATGGAGAAAGATGAGCATCTCAAGCCACTGATGGATCAGTTCGTTCGAGTGCGACTCATTTCGACAAATGGCCTGGACCTGTCTCTTTTTCAATACGATTACGACCAGTCGTTTGCCGTATTCATGCTGAATGCAGATCGAACCGTTTACGGGCGATTTGGTACCCGCTCGCATCATACCCTTTGGGCCGAAGATGTTTCGATTGAAGCTCTGAATAAAGCGATGCAAGGTGCTTTGAATTTACATGCAGATTACACTGCGATTAAATCATCACTCAAAGGAAAACAAGGAAAACAGCCTGATGTGGCTTCTCCTGAGCGGTATCCCTTACTTGCCGGAAAGTACAGATCAACGATTAACAAGAAAAAGAATGTCGTCAAGAGTTGTATTCACTGCCACCAGATTGGAGATGCACAGCGCGACTTTTTTCTGAGAAATCAAAAATCAATTCCTGAGCGAATCTTGTTTCAGTATCCACATCCGAAAATTTTGGGGCTGATATTAGACCCAAAAGAAAAAGCGGTAGTAAAAGAGATTATTCCTGATTCGATCGCCGCTCAATCCGGCTTTCAGAAAGGGGATCAGATTTTAACGCTGGAGGGTCAACCGATGCTCTCGATTGCAGACGTTCAATGGGTACTCCATCATGCGCAACCTCAAGATCGTCTGACAGCTGAAATTGATCGAAAGGGACAAAAACGCGACCTGACACTCTCACTCCCCACAGGCTGGAAACGAAAAGATGATCTTTCCTGGCGGGTCAGCAGTTGGCCTCTTCGTAGAATGGTTCTGGGGGGAGCCGTTTTAGAAGAATTAACTCCAGATGAACGTAAAGAGGTTGGACTTCCTCCAGATGGAAAGTCGATGGCACTTAGGATACGCCATCTTGGTCAGTATGGATTGCACGCGACTGCAAAGCGGGCAGGCTTCCAAAAAGGCGATATTATCATTTCGTTCAATGGGAAAAATGATTTATACCGTGAAACCGACATTCTCGCGTATGGAGTGAATGAATTAAAGCCGGGACAAAAATTTGACGTCACTGTTCTTCGGGGAAAAAAACGAATTGACCTGCCACTACCACGGCAAAAATAGTGGATCAGTTTCATTCGAGAGAACTGGTTCTCGTATCGGTCTGCCTTAACTAAATTTCTGAAGAATGAGTTGTGATCATCTTACTCAGCTTAGACTGCTCCAGTGTTCTCTGACACGCACCCACTCATCCTCCTTAGCCGATTAGACAACCCTTCCTACTCCCTCTATTCCATTGTTGTGCGCACTACGGAATCAAATAGATTGTTGCGCGAGATTTCAGCGAACTGAGGTAGAATTTCTCACAACTCAGATGATGTCTGATAGTGATATATTTCGGTCCGAATTGGAATCTGTTGCGTTTCATTTAGTTTGTAACATAACTAAATAAAGATCAGAAATCGAAACGACCGTAATCTATGGGCGTATCATCATTCTATCGATTTTCTTTCGAATCTTGGCAACATTAGTTCGCCATATTGTCATAAAAAATTTCGATAAACAGCGCTTGCTATTTCTTATTGCAGGTGCTTCTTCGATTTGAATTTCGGTCAACGAACGCTGTGAGTTGATGGGATCGACTTGCGTCTCTTCTCTGGGATGAGCTTTTGTTGCAACTCGTATTTTTCATACATTTTTTTATGAAGGAGAAGAAACATGAATTGGGGCCATATGCGGAGGCGCGGATTTACACTCATCGAATTATTAGTAGTCATTGCAATTATCGCAATTTTGATTGCATTATTGCTTCCCGCAGTTCAGCAGGCGCGGGAAGCGGCGCGGCGTTCTACGTGTAAAAATAATCTGAAACAGTTGGGATTGGCACTACACAACTACCTTGACATACATCGAGTCTTTCCTCCCGGTAACATTGGTCGTTGTACCACACCAGATTTGAACAGCTCGGGGTTGGTGATGTTACTGCCTTTTATTGATCAGGCGCCACTTTACAACCAGTTCAATTTCAACGGAACGATGTATACATGGGAAGTCTCTGGATGTAATAGTGGTTTAATCGGTACGCATGCCGATGACCCCTCAACAAACGGCAATCTGGCTCCAGTACAAGAAGTATTGCCGGCGTTTCTGTGTCCCACAGACCCGAATCCTACTCGAATTCCACCTGGGCAAAGTTGTTATGCTCCCACATCCCTCGATACCACCCACAGTGGTGCGGGTAGAACTAACTATGATTTCATTTCGAATATTACGAATTGGCAAAATTGCGCTGAGTGGAATTCAATCGGACTTTCTACACGTGCTATGTTCGGTGACAACAGTTTTTGCAGTGTGCGTGATGTTGTAGACGGCACCAGCAACACGATTGCCATGGCTGAAACAACGCGGTCTGTACGAAATGGTAATTCGACTGCCTGGGGTTATCGAGGGCACGTGATGCTGGGAATCAGCCTCCAGCATCGAGGCATAAACATCTTTGCTGCTGGTGAAGCTAGTACAGGAAAATTGGACAGCTGGGGATATGCAGGAAGCCTTCACACAGGAGGGATCCATATTCTGATGGGAGATGGTGCAGTCCGTTTCCTTAGTGAGAACATCGATACAACGACCAGGATTAATTTATCAAGAATGGCTGACGGTCAAGTCTTAGGTGAATTCTAATTTATTGAGATGTGTTCAGCGATACTGAGTTGATGAGGTGAGGGTTATCTGTTGTATTCCCTTTCCTCATCAACGGTTCAACTCTGATGGGAGCCCCGAAGTATGTTACGTTCCATTTTAGGTACAATTCTCGTTGTAATGACCACTGGTTGTGGTGGAGGCGTCGAAGCAAAACCATTGCCCAAAACAGTTCCTGTTTCTGGTGTCGTGACTTTGAATGGTCAACCTCTGGCATCTGCCACAGTAACGTTTATTCCCGATGGACAGACAAAGGGGATTGAGTGTCAGGGGACGACCGATGAATCAGGGCAGTACACACTCAAACAACAGCATGGGACAGAGGGAGCGCCTCCCGGGAATTACAAAGTAGTCGTCAGCCGTCTATTACGGGGGGATGGAACGCCACTTCCTAAGGAAGGTGCGGGAGCAGGGGGAATCGCAACGGAAACTCTTTCACGCCGTTATAGTGACGTAACCAAAACAAAATTGACAGCCGTCGTACCTCAAGAGGGGGGCGAGTTCAAGTTCGACCTCAAGAGCAAAAAATAGAGACTGGCTGAAATGTGCATCGGATGGAGTGCTATTTAATGTTACCAGCCTGACGTTTTTGGTTCGTTCTATAATGCTTAACTCCTGTCCCACAATGGTTGCTTACCGTTGATCAAACTTGCAGACTGCTGCTGAATATTCAGCTACGCTGCTTTATACAACATCCGGTAAAATAAACGAGTCTCACATTGCGCGGCTTTCCTTTAGCAGTACCAGGGCGGGATCATATTTTAGTTCCACCTGGGTTTGTGACAGGTGTTTTTCTGCAGATTGAGAGAGACACATATCAATTTCAATTAAGATCTTGAGTGCTCTATAAGCACATCTCCTGAGACTTATGATTTTGTTGATCGGCGTGAGAGTGTCAAGCGGTGATAGCGTGAAATGCTTTGATAGTAAAGCGATCTGTTTTGATAACGGAATGAACATGTCGCGAACTTGTTTGACAGGCGTGAAATGAGCGTAAACATCGAGAACTACCAGAGTGGTATTTTTTGTAAAATCATAAAAAAGGGCTCGTTTTTCGTAGTGAATAAGAAGTAGAGGGAGTAATCGATTCACTGGAGGAAAACATCTTTCGCGCGCGCGACGCAGATTGCGCAGTTTAAGAGAGGGCAGTTCTGTGTCAAGCAGAATAAAAAACCTTTAATTCATGGAGAAAAATGAATTTACAAAGTTATTGTATTTGTCCAGAGGATTTTGTTCAGCAGGAATTGCGACATGGTTTATTCAATCAAATATTGAAGTTGTGAGGTAAATGTTATTTGTAAATAAGGTGTAAGCAGTCTGAGAGGCATTCGATTTCTTTTCTGTTCTCATGAACTCTTGATGAAAATGAGGGGCAGCCCTTGCAGATTAACCAGGGTCAGGTTCAAAATAGGCGAATTCTTTTTTGTTTTCATCAGGGTGGATGTAACGATGTGGTCTTCGCGATTGTTCTGGAAGCTGTTTCTGGTTTATGCCGGTTTAAATATTGCGTCTGCGATCGTGTTTGCTTTGATTGTTTCCGGGCGTCAGCAAACTCAGGTTGATGAGCAGGTTCGACAACGCCTGCATGATTCAGCTGTCATTATGGGGAGCAGCTTGGAGGGTGTTTTCCAACAGGGGCCTACGGAAAGTCTGCAAAAAAAAGTCAAAAAACTTGGGAAGGAGACAGGGACGCGGCTGACTTTGATTGATATGGATGGTGTTGTCATTGCCGACTCTGACCAGGATACCTTGAAGTTGGTTCAAGACATGGAAAATCACAAAAACCGCGTTGAAATTATTCAGGCGATTTCTACCGGCTCTGGTAGTTCTAAACGAATGAGTCCGACTTTGAGTGAGCCGATGCTGTATTATGCTGTTCTATTTAAAGAAGAGGAGCAGCCCGAAGGTGTGGTGCGCGTTGCGATTACGATGGCGAAAATCCAGGAAGAAGTTTCTGCCGTTGAAAAGCTGATTTGGGGCATTGCTTTAGTAGTCAGTTTTACGGTGATGCTACTGACTTACTGGGTTGTAGCGCGAATGATTCGACCTTTGACCATTTTGACAAACGCTGCCGAATCGATTGCCGGGGGAGAATATGATCAAAAGCTCTATTTTCCACAACATGATGAACTGGGGATTCTGGCGCAGTCTTTCAATCATATGAGCCAGGAGATGGCAGAACGAGTGAGACAGCTGCAGGCGAGTGGGGACCGTTTGGGAACTGTGCTGGAAGGTATGGTAGAGGGAGTGATCGCGATCAATGAACGTCAGCATGTATTATTTGCGAACGAATCTGCCGGTCGACTTCTGTTTTTCTCTCCAGAAGAGGCTGAGGGAAAGCCATTATTTGAATCGGTTCGCAATCATCAACTGCAAAAAGCGGTGACGGAAGTACTGAATACTTTAGAACCTCAACGCATGGAAGTCGAACTGGAGAGTACCAGTGATCGAATTTTAGGGGTGACGACGACACCTTTGCCGGGAGAACCTTGTCCTGGCTTAGTCATTGTATTGTTCGATATGACCGAGCTACGGAGGTTGGAGTCATTAAGACAAGAGTTTGTGGCGAATGTCTCGCATGAATTGAAAACTCCCTTAAGCTCCATCAAAGCCTATACGGAAACGCTTATTCGAGGGGCGAAGGACGATCCGGAAATCAGTCAGACATTTTTAATGCGAATTGAAGAACAGGCTGAGCGTCTACATGAATTAATCATGGACCTGATTAGCTTAGCGAGTATTGAATCAGGAAATCAGGTCTTTGACATTGTTGACATCGAATTAAGGCCCTTTGTTGAAATATGCCTCGTTGACCAGCAGAAAGTTGCCGAAGCTAAAAACATCGAATTGATAGTCGAAGAAAAAGAGCATGGCATTAAAGTGAAAGCGGATGAAGAAGGCTTGCATCAAATTTTAGGCAACTTGATTAATAATGCGATTAAATACACTCCCGATCAGGGGCGGATTACGATTCGCTGGGAATGGGATGATCCCAATATGGTACTTCTGGAAGTGGAAGACACAGGAATCGGGATTGAGGAAAAACACCAGGCGCGACTGTTCGAACGGTTCTTCCGCGTTGATAAAGCTCGTTCGCGTGAACTTGGTGGAACCGGGCTCGGGCTTTCCATTGTTAAGCATCTGGTTCAGTCCTTCAATGGTACTATTGGCGTGACCAGTAAAGTTGGTGAAGGCACCACCTTTACCGTTCGGCTTCCCAGAGGCTAAAAACAGTGTGTTTTGTTTTAAGTTGTTATTTATAAAAGGCTTACGATGTTTTTGGTCTTTGATTCAATGTTCCAAAAAGATTAAGCACTTCATCGTTTCTTAATATTGTCTTAATAATTAATGGGTATGGTAGCCAGCATCTGAAAAAGGTGTTTTGGCATTGGGTCGCTCTGATCTGGTTTCTTAAAAGCCCTCAATCAACTCAAATTTCAAACTTGTTTATTAACGTACCAAATTGGGAGAGACACGCGAAATGATCACAACAAATATAGGGAAAGTATTGGGACTGCTCTGCTTGGCGGTTAGTGTTTCCCTGGTTGGGGCTGGCTGTAATGGGAAAAGTGAGACTGGAACTGAGCCCGCTGCAAAAAAAGCAGGTACAGAAACTGAGCCTGCCGGTGGTACAGGTGAAGCACTCTCTGGTAGTGTAAAAATTGACGGTTCCAGTACTGTGTACCCTATTAGTGAAGCGGTCGCTGAAGAGTTCCGTAATGTGCATCCCAAAGTGCGTCCGATTGTTGGTATTTCGGGTACCGGTGGCGGGATGAAAAAGTTTATTGCCGGCGAAATCGACATCTGTGATGCCTCACGTGGAATGAAAGAGAAAGAAGCTGCCGCCTGTAAAGAAAAAGGGATTGAATTTATAGAACTCTCTGTTGCATTCGATGGTTTGGCTGTGATTGCAAATCCTAAAAATACCTGGTGTGACTGTTTAACAGTTGGTCAACTTAAAGAATTATGGCGACCTGAAAGTGGAGTAAAGCAGTGGAAAGACCTTGATCCCAAATGGCCTGCAAAAGAGATCAAGTTATATGGACCAGGTACTGATTCCGGAACTTTTGATTACTTTACAGAAGCAATCGTAGGCGAAGAAAAAGCGAGTCGTGCAGATTATACCGCTAGCGAAGATGATAACGTCCTGGTGACTGGAGTTCAGTCAGATGAAAATGCTCTAGGTTATTTTGGATACGCTTATTACGAAGAGAACAAAGACAAGCTGAAATTATTAGCCGTGGATGGTGGAAAAGGTTGCACAAAGCCCTCTTTGGAAACTGTGCGTGATAACTCTTACGCTCCTCTTTCTCGCCCTTTGTTTATCTATGTTCGAAAGTCTGCTTTAGAACGACCTGAAGTTGTAGCTTTCGTGAAATTTTATCTTGAAAACGCAGCGCAACTTGCCAAAGAAGTAGGTTATGTACCTGTGTCTGATGAAGTTGAAAAACAGAACCAGGATGCCCTTAAGGGAGCATTGTCTAAGTGACAGAAAAACGTTCCAACGAAGAACAACCAATAGAGATGGAACTCAGCGAGGTAGCTGCAATCAAGCTACCTCGCTCTACTTCTTTAGAAAGCGCTGGCGGTTTATGGGGTCGCCTGCGTCCTTTCTATGAAGGTTTCATTCATTTCAGCCTATTTGTTTGCGCCAGTGTCTCTGTGCTGGTGACCGTAGGTATTGTAGTTGTCTTATTATATGAATCGGTTCAATTTTTCTTTGATGTGTCGATTATTGAATTTTTGACTGGAACGAAATGGACGCCTCTCTTAAAGCCCCAACATTTTGGAATTTTACCTTTATTGTGTGGGACGATGTTGGTTGCCGGTGGAGCAGCAATTGTTGCTGTACCGATTGGCTTGGGAACCGCCATCTATCTCAGTGAATATGCGTCTCCCCGTTTTCGTGATATCGTCAAGCCACTTTTAGAAGTTCTCGCAGGTATTCCTTCTGTTGTTTACGGATATTTGGCGATTGTCTTTGTTTCACCAATCATACGCTACTTGTTTCCCAGTGCCGGGGTCTTTAATGCTGCTAGCGCCTGTATTGTTGTGGGTATAATGATTTTGCCTATGATCATTTCTCTAAGTGAAGATATTTTGCAGTCCGTTCCCTTATCGCTGCGAGGTGCTGCATTTGCTTTGGGGGCTAACAAGTTTGAAGTGACTGTGCGTGTGGTTGTTCCTGCTGCTTTATCTGGAATCATTGCCAGTTTTCTATTAGCAATTTCACGTGCGATTGGAGAAACAATGGCTGTGACTCTGGCTGCCGGAGCAACTCCTAAACTGACGTTAAACCCTTTGGAAAGTATTCAGACGATGACTGCTTATATCGTACAAGTCAGTCTGGGAGATACCCCTACGGGAACGGTTGAATATCGGACCATTTTTGCCGTGGGGTTAATGTTGTTTATCACCACAATGACGATGAATATTATGGCTCAATACATTCTCTCCCGTGTAGGGGAAAAATACGAATGAGTACAAAACTGGATATCTACACAACCAAACGTCGTGGCCGGATCGCTAACTTTTTATTCACTTCGATCTGCTTTCTGGCAACGATTACCTGTGTGCTCATGTTGTTGGTATTGATATGGAATATCATTATCCAGGGGAAGGGTTGGTTGAGCTGGGACTTTATCGAACGGCTTCCTTCCCGTTTTCCTCAGAAAGCGGGGATTAAGACTGCTTTATATGGAAGTATCTGGCTGATCAGCCTGACTGCTTTGTTTTCTGTTCCTCTGGGAGTGGGGGCAGCAGTTTATCTTGAAGAATATGCACCCAAAAGTCGCTGGCGCAAATTAATTCAATTGAATATTTCTAATCTGGCAGGTGTGCCTTCTATTGTCTATGGAATTCTCGGGCTGGGTTTGTTTGTACGGGCCCTGGCTTTTGAACGGAGTATTCTCTCTGGGGCGTTGACTCTGACACTGGTTGTTCTACCGATTATCATTATGGCTTCTCAGGAAGCACTAAGGGCAGTACCAGATTCAATTCGTCGCTCTGCTTATGCTTTAGGGGCCACACGTTGGCAAACAGTCTGGTATCAGGTTTTACCGGCTTCTCTACCGGGAATTATGACCGGCGTCATTTTGTCACTTTCCCGTGCCTTAGGAGAGGCGGCACCTTTACTTATAGTAGGGGCGGCGGCTTACGTGCCATTCGTACCTGAAAAACTTTCAGATGAATTTACAGCGCTACCGATACAAATATTCAATTGGTCTGCACGGCCACAAGAAGATTTTCATCACCTTGCTGCTGCAGGGATTTTGGTGCTTCTCATAGTATTAGTCAGCATGAATGCTGTGGCAATTTTTGTCCGCCACAAATATGGGAAAAAGATTCGCTGGTAATGCTTTGAGTTTTTAATAGTAGTAATAAATTCGAAAAATGTTCGACATATATTTGATGACAAACATCTATAATTGGACTCAGCAAGGATTTTCAATCCATGGCTTCTACACCTTCGGTTAAAAAAATTATGCAACCATCCGAAAAGGCGACATCTGGTTATTCCTCGGCTCCAATGGTCCGTCCTTCAATACCAGAAGGAAAGAGTATGCGGACTGCCGATGAATTAGCGCAGGCTACTGAAAAAATCAGTGTGCGCGATTTATCATTTTATTACTCGGACAACCGTGCTTTAACAGATATTTCGCTTTCCATTCCTGAACGTTGTGTTACCGCATTTATTGGTCCTTCTGGTTGCGGTAAGTCAACATTTTTGCGATGTCTCAATCGTATGAATGATATGATTGAAGGAACACGGGTCGAGGGAAAAATATTGTTGGAAGGGCAGGATATTTACTCATCCAAAACTGATATTGTTACTCTGCGAAAGCGAATTGGAATGGTGTTTCAGAAGTCAACGCCGTTTCCCAAGTCGATCTTTGATAATGTTTCCTTCGGGCCTAAAATTGCGGGTATCAAGAAAAAGAAAGATTTATACGAAATTGTAGAACGGTCATTACAGCGGTCGGCCCTCTGGGACGAAGTGAAAGACCGTTTAAGTGAATCAGCTCTGAATTTATCTGGTGGACAACAGCAGCGATTATGTATTGCTCGTGCTTTAGCGAATGATCCAGACATCCTGTTAATGGATGAGCCGGCATCTGCTTTAGATCCTGCTTCCACAGCTCGCATTGAAGATTTGATTTTTGAGCTGAAAGAACAATATACCATTGTAATTGTGACGCATAATATGCAACAGGCAGCACGGGTTTCAGATCAGGCTGCGTTTTTCTATCAAGGTTTGTTGGTGGAATCTGGAGCGACGGAAGAGCTTTTTACAAATCCCAAAAAGCAGCAAACCGAAGACTATATTACTGGCAGGTTTGGATAAACCATGACGAAACACTTACAGCGTGACATGGAATCGCTTGAAAGGGAGATTATTACCCAATCTTCGCTTGTGGAAGAAATGATCTCTAAGGCAAGCCGCGCACTATTTGAGGTACAAGTTGATCTGGCGAATGAAGTCATTGAAAAAGAGCATGCCATCAACGAAAGTGAAGTCAAAATTGAAGAGGACTGCTTGAAAATATTGGCGCTGCATCAACCTGTGGCTGTCGATTTGCGCGAAACAGCTACTGTGCTTAAAATTAACAATGATCTGGAGCGGATCGCAGACTTAGCTGTGAATATTGCAGAACGTACTATCGGGCTCTCGCATTATCCAAATTTTCGCATTCCTCCTGCACTTGAGCCAATGACAAAAGTGACCGTTTCCATGCTTCGTGATGCAATTGATGCGTTTATCGATTTTGATACAGATAAAGCACGCGATGTTTGTAAACGAGATGATATCGTTGATGAGTATAATCGGGAAATTATCAATGAGATTTATGTGTTGATGCAATCCGATTCTGAAATCATCAAGCCAGCATTACATTTTTTCTCTTCAGCTCGCCACATCGAACGTATTGCCGACCATACTACTAATATTGCCGAAGATGTGATTTATTTAACGGAAGGCGAAATTATTCGTCATCGTCACAAAGAAACATTTTCTACCTGATTCGTTTTAACTTATAAGTGGTGAAACAAAAAGATATGTCAAAGAAACGCATACTTGTAATTGAAGATGATCGTTCTCTCTCTGAAGTTCTCGCATATAACCTGCGACAGGAGAAATATGATGCTGTTGTTGCCTTGGATGGAATGGATGGGCTTCGACAGGCACAACTCAAAACGCCGGATTTGATTATCTTGGACTTGATGCTTCCGCAAATGGATGGTTTGGAAGTTTGTCGTAGATTACGTTCTGACCCAGTGACCAGTAATGTGTTGATTCTCATGCTAACTGCAAAGTCAGAAGAAACGGATCAGGTTGTTGGTTTTACACTGGGGGCAGATGACTATGTTCCCAAGCCATTCAGCGTAAAGATTCTGCTGGAGCGAATTAAAGCTTTGCTCAGGCGTCGCGAAAGCAATGGAGAAGCATCTGATACGATTGTGAGCCAAGGTGTCATGATTGATCGGCGACGGCATCGAGTCATGATTGACGACGCACCGATTTCTCTGACGCGGAGTGAATTTGAATTACTGGAAGCACTCGTCAGGCAACCAGGGCGTGTTTTCTCACGAGCTGAGTTAATTGACGCAGCCTTAGGTGATGATGCGTTGGTTTTGGAACGGACAATCGATGTTCATATCCGCGCATTGCGTCAAAAATTGGATAAACATTCCGAACTCATCGAGACCGTCCGTGGCGTAGGCTACCGATTCCGAGATCCTGATACGGCTTTCAAAAAGCAGACAACATAAGACCGGCTTTCAAGCTTCAGCATGCTTTATGGACCGACTGGATTCGGCTGTGGGCTCTAATTTGTGTTCCTAAACGGTTTGCGTGATTTTTCCGTATTTGCCATGTCTGCCTTTTCTTTTGATAGGTACTTTTTGTGCGCTGTTTCAGGTGGTAAAACCCTCCTTAGAGAAAAAATCTTCTTTGACTATAGTTGACAGCTTTGCAAAAACCGATATACTAATTTTAGTTGAGACTGAGTCTCATACTCTACTTGCCACAAGGTCAAACCTAAAAACAGGGTTATAGAGTCACCTGCCTACATAACCCTTTGGTAACCAAGAGATAAACCTAAAATCAAAAAAGCGTTTGTTACACAAAGTGCCACAAACGCCTGGGTATTAAGTGATATGTCAATCGTTACAGAGAGCAAGTTCAAACAATCTTCAGTAGAACAGATCAAGGAATCTGTACCGCGCCAGCGATTACTCTGTCATTGCCTCAAAGTTACACATGAAGTTGTCCGTCAATGTATCACTGATACGAGTGCGGAATCTGTGCATGAGGTGATGCGTGGCTGTGGTGCAGGAAAAGGCTGCACTGCCTGTCATTGCCGGATTAAAGACTTGCTTGCTGGATCATGCGATGATTGCGGCCAATCTAAACGACGCTGCCTCTGCACCGTTCAGGCTGGTTAATCTCACTTATTCTCTGATCTGCTCTGCAAGGTAGTTCTGAAGCCCGACCTGCTTGATCAATTCAAGCTGTGACTCACACCAGTCAATGCTTTCTTCAGATTCAACAACCATCTGATCCATCAATTCACGGCTGCCAGCATCTTTTTCCTGGTGGCAAAGCTCGATAGCTTCGTTATAGGTGGCAACGCCTTTTGTTTCCAGTTCCAGGCTGTTTTGAATTTGTTCTTCCACATTTTGCCCTACGCGGATCACATCGTAACGTGCTATTTCAGGAACGCCATCCAAATAAAGAATTCTGTCAATGACTTGATCGGCGTGTTTCATTTCTTCAATTGATTCATCATAGAAATGCTTGGCCAACTTGTCGAAGCCCCAGTCTTTACACATCTTTGATGAGATAAAATACAAATTGATTGCTGTCAATTCGATAGTTAATCCACTGTTTAAGGCATCGATGATTTTCTGGCTACCCTTCATTGGTACTACTTTCTTTCGTTTTTTTGTAATGCTGGTATTTATATTTCAAAGGCTCGAGCAGAATTGATTCTTTTTGCTGACCTGAAATAGTATTCGTAAATCAGCATGCTTCTTCCAGACTGAAGTTGATCAAAATCAGCTATTTCTGAGTATTGAAACGAGATCTCCACTCTATTCACCAATTAGGCAGTTCTTAACTGATACCGATTCTCAATCGCAGGCAGAATGGTTATGGCTTGAGCTTTAATAGTTCTACTTTGCGAAATTCAATTGGGTGGCTTTCGGACTGAAGCGAAATCGTTCCTTTTTCCAGCATGATTGGTGCCCCATTCTGAATGAGCTTTTGGGCATCTGCATCTTTTTTGTCTAACTGAGGCTTCGTGTATGAAAGCACAGTTTTGCCATTCACCCGATGATTAATGATTTCATTTCCGCGCACTTCGACTTCCACTGTGACCCATTGATCCCCGTGGTAGGTTTGAGAATGAGAGCTCGTACAATGTGGTTTAAACAACTTGTCGTTCATTACAACGTGCGTACCTGGAGTGCACAGATTAGCCGTCGGCCGTTTTCCAGTCCCTTTGCCTCCGAGTAATTGAACTTCAATGGAAACGGGGAAACGCTGGTCTTTGGTCATGGTTTCTGGTGTCTGTCCATGAACCATGATCCCGCTATTACGAAATGCCCAGCCAGGTCCACCTTTGGATTGCTCTCCTGTGAAACGATATTCAACACGGATGATATAATGAGAAAATGGATCTTTGTAAAAAAGATGGCCAAATTTTTCTGCGAACTCATCATATTGATCATAGGAGACTTTCAGTAAGCCATCTTCCACACGAAACGTATGCCCGAAGTTTTCATTCAAATCATAGCCGCGAATCTTCACATTCCAGCCATCAAGATTTTTCCCATTGAATAACGGAATCCATTCTTCCTGTGTCTTCGTTTCTTCTGCTGGTATGGTTGTCGGAAGGCAAGTGCTCAAACATAAACACCAACAAAATATAAGAAAGGATAATGATTTCACGAATGGTTTCCTTTAACATCAAAGATGGATTTCAGGGGTGAAAGATAATTTCACAGAAAGGGAAGAACATCGTAATGCCCACAGGGTTCTAATGCACATTATAATCCGTAGCCTGGGAAATAGCACGGTTTTGTGAGCGAACTTTCTGGAATTCGATGGGAAGCACTATCGCGTGGATTATTAATCTAACAAAAAACGCCCGTTTTCAGAAACGGGCGTTTTTAAGTGAATTTTCTTTGTCACCAGATCACTGGTGACTGGAAGCTTAGCTACCAGATTCTTCTTTTTTAGGCTCTTCACCACCTTCTGGTACTTCAGCTCCAGCACCACCGGTTGTTGAGCCAGCTTCTGCAGGGGCATCTGCGGCGGGCGTATCAGCTGCAGGTTTGTCAGCTGTGTTAGAAGCAGGTTTGCCGCATCCGACGGCCCATGCTGAAATACTTACAGTAACGAGCACGGCGCAAAGCCGACCCCATTTTGTGAAAGACATTGTATTGTCCCTTCTGAATTGTTGTTAAAAAACTAAGTCAAGCGTTTCCTGCTTTTAAAAACAGGCAAAGGTCTAGAAGCATTAAAAAATGAGACTCACCAGATTTCAAGAGTCATAAAGTATTTAAAGTCAGAATTCATTTTGAAAATAGTAAACGAATGGGCTTTTTCACTTTAACATGAGTGATTTCACTACATGTTTTCTTATGATTATGGGAAATAAGTGGTTTAAGGTGTTTAAATTGGCTAAAAAAATAGTTGATCGTGGAGTGCCAAAAAGTATAGTAAAGATCAAGCATAAATCTCTAAAAACAAGAGATTTATGGAAGAATTAATGTAGACGGGATATTTAGAATTCTCAAAATTTTTATGAGAAACTTCCATATAACAGTTTGCTAATTCGATTCGGGTTTGTCACACTAATTTCAGATTGAGGAATTTTGCTTTTTCAAAATATTCTTTTTGTTGAGCCAGTTCGTTATCCCAATCATTTTCATTATTCTTGTGTTCTAATACGCTATGCGTATTTTTTAGTGTGTCATCATTTGAATTTCTAACTGAATTCAAGTGATGATCAGTTACAGAGTGACAATAAACTCCGTTTTATTGTCGAGAGACTTTTAAGATTAGAGGATGGGCTTCACATGGCCACAGGAACAATCAAAAAAATTACTGAAAAAGGGTTTGGTTTCATTAACGATGGCCAGCAGGACATCTTTTTTCATCTTTCATCACTGGATGGTGTCACATTCGATCAGCTCGTAGAAGGTCAAACTGTTGAGTTTGAAACTGAAAAGAGCGATCGCGGTTTGCGTGCAGTTCGAGTATCTACTTCCGAGTAGGCATTACATTTCAATTCCACGTCTCAACGGGATTGTGTAATATTCCTAGCCCCGGTATTTCAATAACGGCTTGGTCTCCAGGCTGAAGGTATACAGGGGGCTTACGGGCCATTCCAACTCCAGGAGGCGTACCGGTGAAGATAATATCGCCCGGTTCGAGTGTCAGGAACTGAGACACGAATTGGATTACCTCTTCCACGGTAAAGATAAATTTATCGGTATTGGAGTTTTGCATTACCTCTCCATTAAGTGTCAATTTAATGGGGAGACTGTTTGCATTTTGGATTTCATCTGCCGTTACGAGGTAAGGGCCAGTCGGGGCAAATGTGTCTGCTGTTTTTCCCAACAGCCACTGTCCGCCCGGTCGTCCTATTTGCCAGTCGCGCGCTGAAACATCATGGCCGTTCATATAGCCGGCGATGTATTGTGACGCATCCGTCTTACTCACATTACGGCACGTTTTACCTATCACAACTACGAGTTCCGCTTCATAATCGACCTCTTTGGCAATTTCTGGAATACGAATTGGCTGGTGAGGTCCGATGACTGAACTGGAAAATTTGCTGAAACAAACTGGTTCATCAGGAAATGGCATTCCGGTTTCTTCTGCATGGTCCCGATAGTTTAAACCAATGCAAAGTACTTTTCCTGGACTCGGAATTGGTGCCAGTAGGGTCCCTGAGATCTGTTTTCGGGCCTGTTCAGCCTGTAACGCCGCTTGTCTGGCACGATCCAATCCATCTTCTAGTGAGAGTATTCCTTTAAGAGAACGCGGGAGACTTTCATCAATGGCACGAATATCAAAGAACATCAGTTCGTTGGCGCGGTCCATTACCGAAACGACAGTTACCCCTTGTTCCGTTTGTAGAGTTGCCAACTTCATGCAGGCTTTCTCCTCATATCAATCATATGCGTGAAACACAATTAGACTCGGTTGGATTGCAGAAATCTTATTCTGAGAACCTCAATCCAAGTAGTGAACGTCAGGATCATATCAAAGAGTTTTAGAAGAATCTGCATCAGAAAAGGTTTTCCCTGTCTGGCTATCAAATAACTGATAGGTAAGATTTTCATCTGATCTATGGATTGCTATGCTGGAGGAAATCAAATGCCTCTGCTGGAAAGGGGTGAAGTTTAAAAACATTTCCTGGTTCATTTCTGGATGACATCATGACTAAAGCGACTTATAAAGATGCTGGCGTTGACCTGGATCTCTATCAGAAAGCAATGTCTTCCATTCATCCAATGCTTGCCAAGACACATCTAGCACAAAAATCGCGTGTGATGGATTTGCCCGGTGGATTTGCAGGCTTGTTTCGTCTGAATAATCCGGAATCAGGAAAGGCGGGACGCAATTATCAAGATCCTGTCTTAGTGTCTGGAACAGATGGTGTTGGAACGAAAATCAAAGTTGCACTTGAAGCGGAAATTTATAATACCATTGGCATCGATCTGGTTGCAATGTGCGTGAATGATTGTCTCTGTCTGGGGGCAGAGCCTTTGTTTTTCCTGGATTATATTGCACTCGGCAAAGATGATCCTGAACGACTGGTCGAGTTGATGGATGGTGTTACTAAAGGATGCGTTCTTTCCAAAGCAGCCCTGTTAGGTGGCGAAACTGCGATCATGCCTGATTTGTATGATGATGGCGATTTTGATATGGCCGGTTTTTGTGTAGGAGTAGTTGAACGCAACCTGATACTGGATGGCCATGCGATTCAAGCGGGAGACGTAGTGCTTGGTCTGGAATCGAGTGGCTTTCACTCAAATGGTTATAGCCTGATTCGCAAAGTCGTGTTTGAGATAGCAGATATGGGGATCAATGATCCGATTGAAGAGCTGAATCAACGCACTGTCGCTAACTTGTTGTTGGAGCCGACACGCATTTATGTCTCCGCCATCGATTCGGTGGCTCAAGATTATCCGGATCAGATTGTCTTCAGTGGTTTAGCACACATCACTGGTGGAGGGTTGGTAGAAAATGTCGAACGCATTTTACCAGCAAATCGACGAGTCGAGATGAAAAAGTCGGCTTGGGAAGTACCAGATTCTTTCAAGTGGCTGCAATCTTTAGGCGGCATTGATGAAGAAGAAATGTTCCGGGTTTTTAATATGGGTATTGGTATGGTCGCCATCGTGCGTGCAGAACATGCCAAGGCTGTCCAAGAAAAGTTGCAGGCCAGTCAATTCCCGGTGCACGTGCTAGGTAAAGTGACTGAAGGCGAAAAAGTAGTGACACTCGTCTGATCTCAGATTCTTTTTAGAGTTACAATCTAGTCTTGCGCTCTCTATGTTTTTAAAGGACTTACTGATGTGCGGTGCGGTAAACTCAACTTTGCATCTTTTGTTCAATTGTGTGAGCACAGAACAAGCCGGGCCTCTGAATTCATGATCTGCGGTCAAACGAGTGATATCACTTAAGTCGTGATTCGTGCAGATTGATCTGAATTTAATTGTGGTTAAAGATTCTCTGTTTTATTTGCTAAACTGGTCTTCTTTTCAGATATTCTGATCTATAAATCAGCCTAAACCTTAAAAGTAGGTTTTTTAAATATAAATCACGCAGAATATATTCTTTTTTATTGTTCTAAAACCTTGTTCTGGTTCGAAAATGAATAATGACTCCGGTGTCCGATATGTGGACATTCGGACAAATCTTTGGTTGATGTTATGTTCTTCTGACTCAGTCAATTCTGAATTTCAATCAGGAATCGAGATAAATGGAACGCCCTGCCCCTACAGGTTTTGAGAGGACTTTTGCAGACGACGATATCATTGTCAGCAAAACAGATCTGAAAGGCCTCATAACCTACGCGAATCACACTTTTATGGAGGTCTCGGGTTACACAGAAGCGGAGTTACTGGGAAAACCTCATAACCTGATTCGGCATCCTGATATGCCCCGCTGTGTGTTTAAGTTACTTTGGGACACACTTGAAGCAGGAAATGAAATCTTTGCCTACGTCATTAATCTTTGTAAAAACGGAGATCACTATTGGGTACTCGCGCATGTGACACCCAGCTTTGACGGCTTGGGAAACATCATTGGTTACCATTCCAGCCGTCGCGTTCCTGAGTCTGCGGCCATTTCAAAAGTCAAAACTCTTTATCAATCTCTCAAACACATTGAAGATTCTGCATCGAATTGGCGTGTTGGTATGCAGAATGCAACGGACTCTTTGCTTGCTCAATTAGAAGAGGCAGGAATTGAATACGATGAATATCTCTTCGCACTTTGAGAATATGTTATTTTAATCAGTTCAAGTGAGGCAGTTGAACCGAATTGCTATGGTGATGAACAAAACAGATCAATTCTGTTTGATTTAACAGAGGTGACAGATGTTAAAACTGGATACTCCAGAACTGAATTCCGATGCCGGTAATATGGCACTATCCGTCTCGGGGGATGAGAGAGCAGAACTGGAACAATACAGACACTGGATTAAAAATTTAGCGGATGTCTGTGAATCTGCTTCGCAGGGAAATTTGGAAGCACGTTTGTTACATGTTGATGTTGATGGTGATTTAGAGCGCGCAATCCGTTCTATCAATGGGTTGCTCGATTACACCGATGCATTTGTAAGAGAATCAAAAGCATCTCTCACAGCATCTGCGAATGGTAAATTTTTCCGCAAAGTCCTTTTGAAAGGTATGCGGGGAAGTTTCAAACAGGCCTCAGAGGTGATTAACTCTGCAGGTGATAAAATGAAGCATCAGGCAGATGAGATCGAGCAGGCTGGTGTCAGGCGACTGGAGATGGCAGACGCGTTTGAGAAGGAAGTTCAAGGGATATCGACGATTGTTTCAGCCGCAGCAACACAATTACATGCGACCGTTCAATCATTGAAAGAGGTCACGGAAAGAGCGAGCCAGGAAACAACAGATGCAGTAGAATCTGTAAATCAAACCAGCCAAAATGTCAATGTCGTCGCAGAATCTACCGTCCAGTTGAATCACTCGATTCAAGAGATTGATTCTAGAGTCAAAGAATCGACAGAAGTAGTGCAACAAGCGGTCAACGAAAGTGAGCATGCGAAAGAGTTCATGTCGGGTTTGGTGGAAGCAACCGGTGGCATTGGCTCAGCGGCAAAAATGATCGCTGATATTGCCAAACAGACTAACTTATTGGCGTTGAATGCCACCATTGAAGCAGCACGTGCAGGCGAAGCGGGCGCTGGTTTTGCTGTTGTAGCATCGGAGGTCAAAGTCCTGGCTCAAGATACTGCAAAAGCAACCGATCATATCACAGATCAGATTCGTCATATTCAGGGAATTGTTGATGACGCGGTTTCGAATATTTCGACTGTCAGTAGCACAATTCGAAAAGTAGATGAAATCAGTGACTCAATTTCCACTTCGATTTCAGAGCAAAGTCAAGTTATTTCTACAATTCATCAAAACGTAGAAAATGCTGCAGAGAAGACGGCTCAAACAACTGATAGTATCCAGAATGTTTCAGCAACTGCAGACGAAACAAGCCATTCGACTCGAGATCTATTGTGTGCGGCCAACGATATTTCACAACAGTCCGAAAGCTTAAACAGCGCAGTCAATCAATTTCTGGCCACCATTCGTTCTAACTGAGAGAAACTTTCATAGTTTCAAATGGATTTCGTTTTTCTCCAGATGACGAACGATAAGCCAGGTGATCCAGAAGAACAGAACAAAACTGCCCCAGGCGTACCAGGCAGGAGAGTCTTTCGTAGCGAATGGTTTGACCGCTTCCATTACAAGATCATGCAGAATGTAAGCGACTAATGCATTGGTGCCTAGTGTTCTGAATAGAGACAATTCCCAGCCTCGCCGATCACAGGCCAGATGGAACAGCAGATACACAAACAATGACAAACCCGCTGCAAAGAACAGATATGAGAGCGTACCCGCGCGCTGACTCATCATCCAGTAGTTCCACTTTCTCTGCTCCTGTCCGGGTGGTTTGACGAAGGGAGGCTCAGCCAGATAAGCAGTGATTGGATTTCCTTGTTTGGCTTTGAATTGCGCTTTGTCTGGAACTACTGGGTGTGTTGCCAGCTTCTGCTTTTGAAAAACAGGGTTTGCTTGTTCTGCCAGGGGAACATCATAGAAACGGGTACCGCACGAGATGATCCAGCCCAATAGCATTAACACGATTGACCAGAACAAAATTGGTTTCACGCGCGGCAAATCTTTGGCTTCAACAACCCAGTCGCACGCTAATGTACCAATGATTGCTGGGATGGTCCAGGTTAGAAAACCTAGTGGTCCCCCATCGATTCCGTTTGGTGGAGAATTAACCCACGTGAAGTAGAAGTAATAGGAAAGGACGAGATGTGCCGCTGCAGAGAAGATCATGTATGCGATTCTGACGGATGCCCGCGCTCGAATGACAGGCACGATCCAGAGTGAGGTTACTGCGATATGCATCAGCGTTTGAAACCAGGTTCGCTTCAAGGGGCCTGCGATTGCGCCCCAGATTCCGATTGATTGCAGCTCGGTCCAAGTTTTGGCAATGGGAGAGACTCGGTAAATAATCAGTGATACCAATACCAGCCCGAGTAATCGCCTTACAACCCGCATATATGCAGAGAATGATCCTTCTGTTCTCACACGTCTCCCGAATGTCAGTCGAAACGCAAAGCCGACTGCAAACAGGAAGTGAGGCATAATTGTGTCAGCATAGCTGCAGTATGTGTTGTGGTGTTTCAATACAACCGGACAAACAACAAAAAATCCCATATAGTTCACCAGGAACATACCGGCAATCGTGTAGCCGCGAAACTGATCCAATGAAATGATACGCTTGTTTGCACTAGAAGACGCCGTATGGGTAGAGGCTGTGTTCGCCATACTTTTTGAACTTTTTCAGATGAGTTAAAGGAAAAAGTGAAGGAGGTATTGTTAGTCTCTGTTAATTAATATACGAGTTGATGCTGGAAATGAAACGTGACTGCGTGAATTCTGTTAAATATTCAATGTATTTCAAAGAGCAACTGATCAAGTTTCGATGTTTGTTATGAATCGAATGGTCAACCTGTGATCTGATTTGACGGTTCAATGATTCTTTTCTTGTGTTTTCTGATTACGACGATACATTCCTGGAGTGATGTCCGTCTGTTTTTTAAATGCCACATTCAGATACTCGGGATGTTGAAACCCAGTTCTTTCTGCGATTTTGATCAATGACAAATCAGTCTCTTCTAAAAGTTGTTTGACTCGGTCGAGTCTAATACGCATGATTTCTTCGTGAGGTGATCGACCAATTATTTTTTGAAAGCGGCTTTCCAGTACACGGCGGGAAAGAGGAATTGATTTAAGAACATCTTGCACATTGATACCATCACAAGCATGATGACGAATGAACCGGACGGCATCGGAAATAAACTTATCATCAATGGCTTGAATATCTGTAGATTGTCGCGTCGCAATGCCTAGTGGTTTAATCAAATGTGCTTCTGAAGAAACGATATGGCCGGAAATCATCTGATCCAGTAAGGCTGCAGCTTCATAGCCAGTTTGATGTGTATTCGGAATGATACTGGAAAGCGGAGGCTCTGAAAGGTTACAGAGAATCTCATCATTATCCACGCCAAGGATAGCAACTTCTTCAGGTACAGAAACATTGATCGTGCGACACACATCGAGTAGCTGTTGCGCTTTGATATCGTAACATGCCATCACCCCCACTGGTTTGGGGAGTTGAAGAATCCATTCAGAGAGCCGCTGCTGTTCTCGCTCCCAGGGAATCGCTTTTTGGCGTCTTGTTGACTGAGGATAGACGTGGCAGTCAAAACCTGCATTATTGATCGATTGGTGAAAATGTTCTTCCCGCCAGCAAGACCAGTTGAAACGGTGGTCGCCACAATAGGCATAGTGTTGAAAGCCCCGTTCGATCAAATGTTGAGCAGCCAGAGTCGCAATTGCATGATCATCAGTTTCAACCCAGGGAAGTGAAGGTGCCAAACGGGCAGCGCTCACATCGACAGCGGGCACGCTACTTTTGACAACTGCATCAGCAATTTTACTATTTTCAATCCTGGCAATAATCCCATCACCGTGCCAATTGTTGAGCCAGTTCGCGGGAACGTTACCTCTTCCATGCTCAGGAAGGTAAATCGACCAGGGTTGATGTTCATGGATGTAAGACATAATCCCACGTAATAACCCCCGAGCATAAGAATTCGAAGATTCAATCAGTAAGGCAATTGAGGGGCGTTGTTTCATTTTCTACCAGCGGCAAAAGTTTATTTACGTAAATGTAATATTATTAAGGTGTTTAAGCAGCTCACTCAAGTAGAATCGCTTAATCATACTGTAAATATAGAATATTATGAGTTTTTGTCTGGTGAAATATCACAATTTATTATGCGCAAGATTACATGGTACCTGGTTGGCTACCTTTTAAAATAGATTGTTACTTATTCATTGTGTTGGGCCATCAGATAGCAGCAAACATTGGGGAAACTAGCAGCGTAGAAGGAATGTCATGAGTCAGAAGAAAATCAATATCGCAATTGTAGGCCTTGGTTTTGGCGCGGAATTTATCCCAATCTACCAGGCACATCCTAACGCAAATATGTATGCTATTTGTCAACGGTCAGAAGAACATTTGAACGAGATTGGTGATCGCTTTGAGATTGAGAAGCGTTATACCTCTTATGATGAATTGCTGGCTGACCCAGATGTAGATGCCGTTCATATCAACACACCAATTCCCGACCATGCGCCACAGTCAATCAAAGCGTTGAAAGCTGATAAGCATGTTGCATGCACAGTGCCTATGGCGACCACAGTTGCTGAGTGCGAGCAAATTGTTAACACAGTGAATGAAACAGGCCTAAAATATATGATGATGGAAACGGTGGTTTACAGCCGAGAGTTTCTATTCATCAAGGAGATGTATGACAAAGGTGAGTTGGGCAAGATTCAATACATGCAGGCCAGTCATCCACAAGATATGGAGGGGTGGCCCGAATATTGGGAACGGATGATTCCCATGCATTATGCCACACATGTGGTGAGTCCTGTGTTGGGAATGGTCAATGGTCGCGCCGAGTATGTAAGCTGTTTCGGTTCGGGAACTGTGAATGATGATATTGCTGAGAAGTCGGGTAACCGATTTGCCGTTGAGACGTGTCATATTAAAATCAAAGATTCCGACATCGCAGCCCATATCTGGCGATTCTTGTTTGATACGGCACGTCAATATCGTGAATCTGTTGACGTGTATGGTACAAAAAAGTCATTTGAATGGCCTTTAATTGAGGGAGAAAATCCGGTCTTACATACGGCGAAGCAGCCGGAACCAGAAATTCCCGAGCGTGTAGAAGTGCCCGATTACGCGCATCTGTTACCGGAGGAAATTCAAGTATTTACCCGTGCGATTCATGATGAGGAGCATCTTTCATTCTTACAGGGAGCAGGTCATGGTGGTTCGCATCCACATCTGGTAAATGCGTTTCTTAAATCCTTGGTTGAAGATTGTGAACCCTGGCCGAATGCACCGCTGTCTGCAAACTGGACCAGTGTTGGCATTTTAGCGCATGAATCAGCGTTGGAGGGAGGCGAAATCAAAAAACTGCCTGCCTTCACTTTAGAATAGACCAGTAACTGAATTACGATTTTTAAATCAATATTATATCGTCGAAATAAAACCGATTTCCGAGGGAAAAGATTATGGCTCGAAACTCCCTGTTTTTGATACTTGTGATGTTGGCATCTCCACTCCTGGCTGCTGAAGATTTCACGATTCATCAGTTTGAGCGTTTACAATTGGGGAAAGATTTCTATGCAGAGGGTGCCACTTTCGGTGATATCAATGGTGATGGTCATCAGGATCTGATTTCGGGGCCGTATTGGTATCAAGGTCCTGATTTCAAAACGAAGCACGAATATTACCCGGTAAAAGAATGGAATATCAAAGGGTATTCGGACAATTTTTTCGCTTTTGTACACGACGTCAATAAAGACAACTGGCTGGATATTGTGATTATCGGTTTTCCTGGTAAGGAAGCGTTCTGGTATGCCAATCCACAGAACAAACCCGGACACTGGAAAAAATATTTAGCACATCCAGCCGTCGATAATGAATCACCGACCTATATTGACATCACCGGTGATGGCGAACCAGAGTTGGTCTTTCATACAGGAGGGCAGCTAGGTTTTGCGGGGCCAGGGAAAGATCCGACACAACCCTGGCAATTTCATGCCATCTCTCCCAACTTGAAATACGGTCGATTTACTCACGGTTTGGGTGTAGGAGATGTCAACAGTGATGGAAAGCTGGACATCCTTGAAAAAAATGGTTGGTGGGAACAACCGGCTGATGTCAGTAAACCTGGATTTTGGACACGTCATTCTTTCAGATTTACAGGTCCGGGAGGCGCCCAGATGTATGTCTACGATGTAGACGGGGACGGGGACCAGGATGTCATTACCAGTAAAGCTGCACACGCTTATGGCTTATCCTGGTTTGAGAATGTGAAACAGAACGGGGAAATCACATTTGTTGAACATCAAATCATGGGCAGCAGACCCGAAGAGAATAAATATGGTGTGGTCTTCTCTCAGTTACACGCTGTTGCACTGGAAGATATGGATGGCGATGGCATTAAAGATATCATCACAGGTAAACGCTATTGGGCGCATCAGGGGCATGACCCCGGTGCCAGACAACCGTCTGTGAATTACTGGTTCAAAACCGTACGCACAAAAAAAGGTGTTGATTTTCTGCCTTATCAAATCAACGATCAATCGGGGGTAGGGACACAGGTTGTGGTTGGTGATGTAACAGGGGATAAGCTACCTGATGTGGTGGTTGGTAATAAGTCTGGAATATACCTTCTCGTTCACAAAAAGGTGAAGGTGGGGAAGGAAGCCTGGAACAAGGCACAGCCGAAACCGTATGTCCCCAAAAAAGTTTCCTTGAAAAATGAACTGAAGCCAGGTGAGTTTTTTGCGACGAATGCTAAAGGCAAACGTGTCAATGTCGACTTTGAATCAGGGAATCTGAAAGACTGGACTTCCGAGGGTGAAGCTTTTCAACGGCAACCTGCAAAGGGAGACACAGTCTATTCTCGTCGTAATGACATGCGGAGTAATCATCAGGGGCAGTTCTGGGTGGGAACATATGAGTTTCTGGGAGACAAGCCTGTCGGAACGTTAACGTCGGCGTCAATTAAAGTAACTCAACCTTTCGCTTCGTTTTACGTGGGTGGTGGTGCGCATGAATCTACGCGTGTCGAAATTGTGGATCAAGCAACGAATAAAGTGATCGCTAAAGCCAGCGGACGCAACCATGAGCGAATGCATCAGCAACTTGTCGATCTTTCCAAATACCAAGGCAAAGAAATTTTGATTCGCCTTGTCGATCAACACCGTGGTGGCTGGGGGCATATAAACTTCGATCACTTTCGTTTTCATGATAAGAAGCCAGCAGCGTTAACTGCGATCAATAGTAGTGCTCCCCCTAAAAAACATGCACAAAAATACGATGGCTTGCCCGGGGCCAAGGCAGCGGAAGTAATGATAGTACCAGAAGGGTTTTCGGTTTCATTGATTGCCGCCGAGCCTGATGTGCAACAACCGATTGCGATGACCATCGATGATCGTGGACGTTTATGGGTCGCCGAATCCTATGCTTATCCCAGCAAACAACCTGAGGGTAAGGGGAAAGATCGGATTTTAATTTTTGAAGATAAGGACGCAGATGGAAAATTTGAATCTCGCAAAATTTTCAAGGATAAATTGAATCTGGTCAGTGGGATGGAAGTCGGTTTTGGAGGTGTGTGGGTAGGGCAGGCTCCGTATCTCTTATTCATTCCCGATAAAAACGGTGATGATGTACCAGACGCCGAACCTCAGGTTTTACTGGATGGTTGGCACTATGAAGATACACATGAAACATTAAATTCATTTATCTGGGGACCCGATGGCTGGCTCTATGGTTGTCATGGTGTGTTTACACACTCTCGCGTTGGCAAACCAGGAACACCCGACAAAGATCGTCAACCGATTAACGCTGGCATCTGGCGCTATCATCCGACACGGCACGAATTTGAAGTTTTTGCACACGGTACCAGCAATCCCTGGGGGGTTGACTTTAATGATCAGGGACAATGTTTTTTGACTTGCTGCGTGATTCCTCACCTGTTTCATATCGTACAAAATGCACGCTATCGCAGGCAAGCCGGACGACATTTTAATAATTATACCTACAATGATATTAAAACTATCGCTAAACACCGGCACTGGACCGGCGGCCAATGGAATCAGTCTGATCGAGTTGCATCGGATTTAGTAGGGGGGGGACATGCTCATGCAGGAGCGATGATTTACTTAGGTGGAAGTTGGCCGAAAAAGTACCGTAACCAATTGTTTATGAATAACATTCACGGTGCCCGACTCAACCAGGATGTCCTGACTCGGTCTGGGTCGGGCTATACCGGAAATTATGCCCCTGATTTTTTGCTCGCCAATGATCGCTCCTCACAGATTCTCTACCTGCGATACGGGCCAGACGGGCAGGTTTATTTTATTGACTGGTATGATACAAACCAATGTCACCATCGCGAATTTCAGAAGCATGATCGTTCCAACGGACGAATCTTTCGTGTTGCGTATCAGAATGCCAAACCAGTCAAGGTTGATCTGCAAAAATTATCCAGCGACGAATTGGTTAAACTGCAATTGCACAAAAATGACTGGTATGTGAGACAATCTCGTAGAATTCTACAAGAGCGAGGTCCAGACCCAGAAGTTCACGCGCAACTGGCGGAGATCGCGTATAAACATGAAGACGTGACTCGACGTTTACGTGGGTTGTGGGCGTTGCATGTCACAGGAGGTCTCTCGGAATCAAAAATCATGCAAGCTCTGAATGACCCGAGTGAATTTATGAGGGGTTGGGCAATACAGCTGGCACTTGAAATAGGAATCCCTTCTGCGAAACTACTGTCAAAGTTGGCTGAATTAGCGGTTCAAGATCCTTCGCCTGTCGTGCGATTGTATTTGGGGTCAGCCGCGAATCGGTTACCCCTGGATCAACGCTGGGAGATTCTTGCTGGCCTCGTCAGCCATGCAGAAGATCAAAGCGATCATAACCTTCCGTTACTTTACTGGTATGCGGTCGAACCTCTGGCCACCCATAACATGCACCGCTCGTTTGAACTGGCGAAAAAATCTAATATTCCGTTGATCGAATCGTATATATTACGTCGTATTGCTGACATCGGTAGTGAGGAAGCGGTTGCCTTTTTAGTGCAACAACTGGGGCAGGCAAAGACAGCAGAACGTCAAAAAGTTTTCCTGGATTCAATCAATAAAGCACTGCGTGGGCGTCGTAAATTTCCGATGCCCGAGCCTTGGACTTTCGTGGGGAAGAAGTTAATTACCAGCAAGGATCCGACGGTAAAATCTCAAACATTGGCTCTGGCAGTCACTTTTGGTGACCCTCAGGCAATGCAAACGTTGCGCGAGATTCTCGTTGACCGGAAACATGAAATGTCGGGTAGAAAATCTGCGATGTCTTCCTTGTTGGGCGTACAGGATCCTAAATTGGTTCCGATTTTGATCACGTTACTCGACGAAAAAAACTTACGCCGCGAAGCGATACGAGGTTTAGCAGAATATGCCGACGGAGAAATCGCTCCAGCGATTTTGAGACGTTATTCTCAGTTTGATCCGAATGAAAAACGAGACGCCCTCAACACGCTGGCGAGCCGAGCTGATTACGCGCATCAATTAATGGCTGCGGTTGAAGCAAAACAGATTCCTTCCAAAGACCTCTCGGCTGAAATTGTACGTCAGCTGGGTAACTTGAAAGATAAAAGTCTCAATAAAAGAATCGGCAAGGTCTGGGGAATTGTCCGTGAGACGGCGGCAGATAAGAAGAAATTGATCGCCAGTTATAAAAATATGCTTTCTCGAAGTCGACCTAAAACGGACTTACATTTGGGAAGAGCAGTATTTGCGAAGACCTGTCAGCAATGTCATAAGCTATTTGGAACGGGAGCAATCATTGGTCCAGAGTTAACAGGTTCCAATCGTGCAAATTTGGATTACCTTTTGTCAAATGTGATTGATCCCAGTGCTGTCATGGCGAAGGACTACCAGCCTGTCGTGATTGTAACTGAGTCCGGACGAATCGTGACCGGGATCATTAAGAAAGAAAATAAGAATGCAGTGACTGTGGCAACAGCCAATGAAACAGTCATCATCCCTCGCGATGAAATTGATGAGATGAGCCTGAGTGATAAATCGATGATGCCTGACAACTTATGGAAGCAATTGAATAGCCATGAAATTCGATCATTGGTTGCTTATCTGGCCAGTTCAAAACAGGTTCCCATGAAAGCGACGAATGACAATTTGAAATTGTTTTTCAATGGGCAGGATCTAACAGGTTGGACTGGTAATAGCCAACTCTGGTCTGTTGAGAATGGTGAAATTGTGGGACGTTCACCGGGGATCAAGCGGAATGAGTTCCTGGTGAGTGATTTACTCGTGGGTGACTTTGAGCTGAAAGCCAAAGTCAAACTATCGCCTGATGCAGGCAACAGCGGAATTCAATTTCGCAGTTCTCTTCAACCTAATGGTCATGTGAAAGGATATCAGGCAGATATCGGTAAAGGTTGGTGGGGCAAACTATATGAAGAACATGGCCGTGGCCTCTTGTTTAAAGAGTCCGGCGAGGAATTTGTTCGTGAGAATGAATGGAACGAGTATCGAATCGTGGCCGTTGGTTCGCAAGTTCAGACCTATATCAACGGAAATCTATGCACAGATTTAAATGATACCAAAGGAGCAAAATCAGGAATCATCGCCTTTCAGATTCACTCTGGTGGGCCAATGGAAGTGCGCTTTAAAGATCTTGAATTGCGCTTGGGGCCTGTTGCCGATTAAACAATTGTGTTCCCGAACGCATTAAATCACACTGGAATTCCAGCCTGTGGACACCCATTTTGTATTTATATCAATTCGGCGTAAGTAGGCACTGAGTTGTCCGGTATGATGTTGAATATGCCGAATATTATAGATGTGTAATTCACCACGCGTGATTGGTAACCAATCAAAACCAGATTCTTTTTTGAGTGAGATCTCCGTTTCTTCTGCAACCGTATCAAGTGCTTTCTTTCGACATGTCTTCAGGTAGTTAGAAACGATCTCTTGTGTTAAAGGATAATCCAATTTTGGCTTGAATGGATCTTCATCTTGTTCATTGTGAAAATCACGGAGTTGAAAAGAAGCTTCGTCTGGTGAAAGATAAAGATCGACGAAACACAATGTATGATAGGCAACATAGCCAAACTCCATATTAACATTTTTTTCGTGCCAATGATTTTGTGGGCAGTAGTGAATACAATCCCCCAGCATACAGAGTGATGCTTCAAATTGATCTGAGATGATTTTCTTTAAATATTCAATCATGTTGCCATAACCTTTCAATCAAAGAATCCGCACTCTTTCAAATATTGTATACTTTGTTTTACACGCTTATGGTGTTCTTCCAGTGTGGGATCATCTTCACCTTCGATTCCTTCGATTTCCAGGCTGTAAGGGCCTTCGAAGTTCTGATCTTCCAAGAGAAAACGGATTTTAAGAAAGTCCACGCCACCAGCTTCGCCAAGGGTGGTAAAATGCCAATCCTTATATTTACAGTAAGAGTCTTTCAGATGAACGTGCTTCACGAATGGAATGACCTCGCGTAATTCTTCCACAACGTTAGCATGCTCGTTGTAATAATTAATATTGCCTGTGTCGAAGTTGAGTCTTAGCTGTGGGTGATTTAGATCAGTCATCGTACGCAACATTCCGGCCGCATTGACGCAAATACCAGGATGTGTTTCAAAACAATAGGTAATTCCTCTTTCAGCTGCGTAGTCTCCGATGTCCTGCAAGTGTTGATAGAGGGTCTTTCTTTGTGATTCGTCTTCGATTTCACCTGCTCCCCCCACAACCAGACTTACTTCTAATTGGTGTACGAGATCAAGCTTTTGTTTTGTGATCACAACAATTTCAGGGTCAAGCGGGTTTCCACTCGTAATATTACAACTGGAGAGCTGTACCCGATGTTGTTTCAGGAGGTCTTTGACTCGGTCTATATCACTCTGTACTGAGCCATTTGTTAAGATCGGAGTTTCTTTAAAGAACGAAGGGACACCATGATTTTTGATATTGAGTTCCAGGTGTTCGAGACCGGCATCGCGAATATGTTCCATCGCGGCGATAGGGCCAAAGCGACCATATGAGTTTGTCAGGCAAGAGACAAGAGCGGCCATCCATTTTACTTTCTATGTCAAGGATCCACGAACCGTTATTGCAGTACTGCTAACAGGATGTTACTTTGAGCCAGCGACAAATTCAAAGCCAACTGGCGAAAGCTTTTGATCTGAGCTTCCTCATTAGGAAAATGGAAGAGTGTGATACATGGTTGAGACACAGGAACAGCTGAAAACGGCGTTATCGCTCCATCAAGCAGGGGATTTGGATCAAGCAGAGCAAATCTATCAGAGTATTCTTGAATCGGACGCCCGGCAGTGGGAGGCGCTGTATTATCTGGGGACACTACAACTGCAGCGAGGTGATTTGGACCGGAGTATTGAAAATTTTCTTAAGGTGGTTCAATTACAACCCGAAATGCCAGATGTGCATAATAACCTCGGGGTCGCATACCATGCAGCCGGCAAATGGGATGAAGCGGGCCAATCGTTTGAGCAAGCAATTCGGATTCATCCTCATTATGAGCGTGCTTATTTCAACCTGGGTTCATTACTGGAAAGTCGTGGGTTGTTGGAAGAGGCAGCAAAGTGTTATAGAAAATCATATGAATTGAACAAAGAAAATTTGGAAACCTACGAGAAGTTGGCCGATGTTTTGAAGTTGACGGGAGAGCAAAAACAGGCTGAGAGTATTTATCGGGAGCTGTTGGAAAAGACTCCAGCCAATTTTAATGTCGCAATGAAACTGGCTTACGTGCTTGTCTTACAACGCCAGTTCTCAGAAGCCATTCAGTTGTATAAAACAATATTGCAATCGAATCCCGAGCATTATCAGATTTTGGTAAGTTTGAGTTATGTGTATGAGCAAATGGGCGATACGACTGCAGCGATTGAAACAGCGCAGCGTTCAATTCAAGCAGCACCCGATCAACCCGAAGGCTATAACAATTTGGGTAATGCCTTAAAGCTCAAACATGATATCGATGGAGCTTGTGAAAATTTCCAAAAAGCGTTGAGTTTGCGTCCTGAATTTCCAATGGCCGAATTCAATCTTGCAACAACACATATGTTGAATGGAGATTTAGCCGCAGGCTGGCGAGGTTACGAGCGGCGCACAGACATTGATCCAGCAGCTCAGCAGAATCATTCTGGTCCGTGTTGGCAGGGAGAACCTTTAGATGGAAAAACCATCTTTTTATGGTGCGAACAAGGGTTTGGTGACACACTGTTGTTTATCCGCTTTGCTATAGAACTAAGGAAACAGGGCGCAGCTAAAGTTTTGTTACTCTGTCAGACAGAATTAGCCGAATTGCTAAAAACTATTCCAGAGATTGATCAGGTTTTAATAGAAGGCGATGAGATACCCCAATACGACTATCAAAGTTCTTTATTGAGCGTACCTCACTATCTGGCAACCAGTTTGGAAACGATACCTACTGAGATACCGTTTTTTGTGCCCGCACTGGAAAGGAAAGAACACTGGCGAAATATGCTGTCAGGTATAGATGGAAAGAAAGTTGGCTTAAACTGGAGTGGCAATACTAATTTTCCCAAGAATGAATTTCGGTCTGTTGCCTTAGAGACCTTAATGCCTCTTGGTGAAGTAGAGGGTGTGAAACTCGTTAGCCTGCAGCAGGTAAATGGATTGGAACAGATCCAGCCCTTAAAATCGTCAGAAAATTTGTGGCAACCGGGAGCCGAATATCAGGCGGAGATGGGATCTTTTATGGAAGCGGCGGCCTTGATTCAGAATCTGGATTTGGTGATTACCAGTGATACAGCTTTGGCTCATCTTGCAGGATCTCTCGGAGTTCCCGTTTGGATCTTGATTTCACCACTTCCTGAATGGCGCTGGTTTTTGAACCGAACTGACAGCCCCTGGTATCCGACAGCCCGTTTGTTTCGACAAATTCACCTGGGAGAATGGGAACCAGTCATTAACGAAATGAAATCAGAGCTGGAACGGCAATTCCAGTAGGTTTGACTCAATTTTTTTCTCAGAATTATTAAATGAGGGCAAAGCCTCTCTTTGTTTTCAAAATGTACTTTAATGGCGATAAGCTATTGCTTTTTATGAGCATGAGCCTCCTTTTCTATTGTCGCAGTTTTACCGACTATACAGTCTAAAGTGATTATTTCTGGATTGGCTGATTTTGAATTCGTTTCTGAATTCAGAAAAATTTGACGCGGAAGACCTTTCGAACTAGATTACCAATATCTCTCTCCCTGAACTCTCCCTTCGACGGCATTTCCCGAGCAAGTGCTTTCCGGCAAAAATACTGAAATCTGACTCCGTGAATTACTAATCAATGTGTCTGTTGTCAGTTGTGTTACTTTGATAAGAGCTAAAATATGGGTCAAATAGTGGAAGAGTACGAGAGAGGGCCTCGCTTAGACGGTGCTTTGAATCTCGAAACTCCAGATTTTAAGTTCGACAAAAAAGGGATTTTTCTGCGCGAAACAAAACAGTTTCCGTGTTTGCGTCAAATTCCTGAATTATGCAAGCTTGCTGAAGCAGTTGTCGCCAGTTGGTACCTTGAACCGACATTGACCAGTAGCCGTGCCTGGCATCGGATTTCATTCGAGCGGCCGATTGGACTGGCATTTGTTGATGAGAAAACAAAGCAACTGGAAAGTGAACTGCAGACGGTTGAGGGCAGAAATCTATCTATCGAGGGTATTTCATTTGCACATTCTGAGCCGATTTATTCGCGCGAAGTTGCGATTGCACTCGACTTAGAAAAGCCGACGTTGGAATTTCTCGTCACACGTCTGGCATGGAGCCGTTTTTCGGAAGCGCAATTATTCCAGAGTGGTGGTAAATTTATTCGACAGGTTGAAGTCGATAAGTCTCATTTCGAACTTTGAACGACGGATGTCAGTTCCATTGTGCGAGTTCAGAGTGTGCTTTTTGCAGCATCAATTTGATAGAATTCCACTCAGATTCAGGACAGCTTTTGAGGCAGCTTTCGAGTAACTCGATTGATAGGCTTAGTTGTTTTATTTTAAAGCTGTAAGCTGCCAGGTCTTTTTTATGTGCATTTGAAAGAGGGCTTAGTGCAAATAGCCTGCGTTGTACATTCCATGCTTTCTGATAATCCTGCTGTTCTTCATGAATTCGTTTGAGGTTCATGAGCATACGAATGATAATCTCTCGGTGGGTGGCTGGTTTTAAAAGTCTGCTTAGTTCCTTCTTGGAAAGATCTGTTAATTCTGCCAGCCGGATCAGGCATTCCTCCTCATTATAAACGGCACCTTTCAAATAAGGGTCAATGAAGAGTGGTCCCGCCTGTGTTTCATATCGCAGTATGAATTGCATTGGGGCGGCGACTCCCTGGATCTCAATACCCAGTTCTTTGCCGACAGCCATATAGATTAAAGACAGAGAAATTGGGAGCCCTTGTTTATTTTCAATAACATGATTTAGGTAACTTCCTTCTGCTCGATGATAGCAGATGTTATTTCCCATTAACCCGTGTTCTTTGGCGAGGCATTCCACAACAGCTTGGATGAGAGATCGATCGTCCTCAGCCAGTGCAACTCGGCTGGAAAGCTCGCTGGCCCGTTGTCGAATCCAAGTATGAACCGAATCAAACACCAAGTCAGGTTGGTCATCACGGGCTATTTCGAGAGCCGCAGTTGTGAGGTCGATATAATTATCGTGGTGCAGGAGTTTTGAAAATTCTTGATCCTGCTTGAATTCAAATAAATCGGAAGTGTCCATTAAGGGCAGGCTTTGTTTTGGAGAGATCGTATACTGGTCGTTATGTAATATGGAGATAGAGGGATTGCACGTATTCTATTTTTGAATCGAGTTTTGCAAAAGAGCAAGAAGCGATTAAATTCTCTGTACAGGTGAAAACTTCGAGTTTTTTGCAAGTCAAATAAGCTCGAATCAATCATGAATTCCTATAATTTGATTAACTCACGCGCAGAGCGAGTGAGCGCAAATAGACTAAAATCGATGTTTATTAATGAGATTTCGAGACTCACTAACACGAATGAAACCAAATATTATCTCAGCAGACATCAATTGGTTAAATCGTATCAAATAACAGGCTGTCAATCAGCGAGTTCGATTGACGCTAGTAGTGTGAGTCGACAAAATGGGCGAGACCTTATTTGTCAGATTTACTTCTTTGAGATGAGAGTTTGGTACGTTTCATGCAATTTTTGCCTGTTGAAGAGCAATTGGCTGTAATCCGTCGCGGTGTCGAAAAGATTGTCCCTGAGCAGGAACTGGCGGAAAAACTGAAATGGAGTCGAGAAACAGGTACTCCGTTACGCGTCAAATATGGGATTGATCCCACAGGCATTGACCTACATCTGGGGCACACTGTTCCGATGCGGAAGATGCGACAATTTCAGGAATTGGGACATCAAGCCGTCATAATTATCGGTAATTATACTGCTCTGGTAGGAGACCCCAGCGGCAGGGACGAAACACGGGCACGTCTGACAACCGAACAGGTAGAAGCGAATGCGATTGATTACCTGAATCAGGTGGGCAAAGTAATTGATCTGGAACATGCAGAAGTCGTTCGGAATGGCGACTGGTTCAGTAAAATGAGCTTTGCGGAAATTTTGGAACTCTGTAGTAAAGTCACAGTGGCCCAGTTACTGACCCGAGATGATTTTTCGAAGCGGTATCGTGAAGAAGCAGCGATTTATCTGCATGAGTGTCTTTATCCTATTATGCAGGCCTGGGATTCCGTTGAGATCAAAGCAGACATTGAATTAGGCGGAACCGAACAGCTTTACTCCTTTATGTTAGCACGTGATTTGCAAAAAGATCAGGGATTGCATCAGCAGGTCAGTGTGATGTCGCCGATTCTAGTGGGTACGGATGGCGTTCGTCGAATGGGAAAAAGTCTGGGGAACTATATTGGGATTAGTGAATCTCCCTACGACATGATGAAAAAGTTCATGCAACTTTCTGATGACAGTATGCAGATGTTTTTTGAATTGCTGACCGATTTTCCTTTGGATGAAGTGACCTCGATCTTGCAAGGTCATCCCAAAGAAGCCAAAGTACGCTTGGCGAAAACGATTATCACCGAATACCACAGTGCTTCTGCAGCTGACGAAGCAGCCGAACGCTGGCAACGTGAAATCGGATCAGGAGGTTTACCATCTGAAATTCCTGTTGTGAAAGTATCAAAATCGGAACTCAATGAAGATGCCACTTTACCTGCAGCGAATTTACTGAAGCAGGTTGGATTATGTGCCTCTACCAGTGATGCCCGGCGGTCGATTCAACAGGGTGGGGCCAAAATGGGGGAAGAGAAGTCGAAAATCGAAACCCATGATCAGGCGATTCGTGTGGAATCGGGTTTGTTGCTCTGGGTGGGCAAGAAGCGATTCTGTCAGATTGAATTAGTCGAGTAAAAAACAATTGATGTGGAACGGGCTTGGTTTTTTAACAATCAAAAGAAAAAATTCCGCGCTCATTGCAATCATCGTTAATACTTCGTAAAACGTGGTCTTAGCCGCTTGAAACGGCAGTACTGTCCGCCAGCTTCAGAGTTTCTTCTGGCGAAAACTCCACCTTTTGAATGAACTACAGGAAATAACAGTTATGGCAACAGGTTTTGGAATTGTCGGCTGTGGCATGATTTCGAACTTTCATGCAATGGCTCTCGCAGAAATTCGGGGAGTTAAACTAGTCGCCTGCTTTGATCGGTTTGCGGGATCGGCTGATAAGTTTGCGGAAGCGAATGGTTGCACGGCCTATCATGATTTGGACGAAATGCTGGCAGATCCGAAAGTGGATGTTGTCACGATTTGCACTCCCAGTGGTGCGCATATGGATCCGGCAGTAGCCGCCGCGAAGGCGGGCAAGCATGTTGTGGTCGAAAAGCCCTTGGAAATTACCCTCAAACGATGTGATGCGATCATCAATGCCTGTAAGAAGAATAAAGTTCAGCTTGCAACCATTATGCCATCTCGCTTCGGAGCCGCTAATCAGGAACTAAAAAAAGCGATTGAGAAGGGACGCTTTGGAAAACTAACATTAGGCGATACTTATGTGAAATGGTGGCGCACTCAGGAATACTATGACAGCGGCGGATGGCGTGGGACCTGGCAATTGGATGGGGGCGGTGCCTATATGAATCAGGCGATCCATAATGTTGACCTCTTGTATTGGTTCATGGGGGAAGTTGCTGACGTGAATGGAATGACCGGAACATTGGCCCATAAACGGATCGAAGTGGAAGATACAGGAGTCGCCACAATCCGGTTCAAAAACGGGGCACTGGGGGTCATCGAAGCGACGACCAGCGTTTATCCAGGTCTGCTCAAGAAAACAGAAATCTCCGGTACAGAGGGGACTGTGATTATTGAACAGGATGATGTCCTGCATTGGGAATTTGCGAAAAAGAATGCCCGTGATCAAAAAATTCGTACGGAACTCGCTAAGAAAAGTGGAAATACAGGCGGCGCAAGTGACCCTTCTGCTATTTCCTATGCGGGCCATATGGAACAGTTGAAGGACTTTATCAAATCGATCAAGACCGGAAAAAAACCATTGGTTGATGGTAACGATGGTCGTAAGAGTGTGGAAATCATTCTGGCCATCTATCAATCTTCATGGACTGGTAAGCAGGTTTCCCTGCCACTCAAGAGAGATCCCAAAATTCCAAATCAGAAGAAGAAATAAAATTTCAAGATATTCGACTTAATAAACAGGGCAATCCATTTAGGATTGCCCTGTTTTTTTATGAGCTAATTTTTCAATGATTTATTTGCAAAAACTTTTGTTTAATAAACAAAAGTTTGCGATTGTCCCTTTCTAAAGTGTGATTTCTGTTAGCAACTTGATGATTAGTGGAGAATTGTATGCGGTTAGTATTACAAGTGATATTGTTTGCGTCTTTGTTGCTTTCGTTGAATGTCGTTCAAGCGGACGATGCAAACAAGAAGACACCGTCAGAAAAAAAGCCATTTCTGACAGTATGTCTAATTGATTTGCAAGGCAAGCCTGTCGTGGGTGCACAAACAGGAATGATTGCTCTTATCAATGGATATGATGAAGAGAATGGTGCTAACTGGAGTTTCGGGCATTTCGGACTCAAGTCAGATTCCAATGGCCTCATTCATTTTCGTGATCCTGACAAATATCGTGGCTTGGTATTTGCGCGTCATGCTGGAAGACGCCTTGTTGCTGTGAAACGCACGGATCTCTTAAAAGAAAAAGAGGATCCACTTTTGCTAACGATGTATCCCGAATGCCATGTCACTTGGCAGATCAAGAGTAAGCAGCTTAATCAGATAGGAAAAAAAATCGGTCTAATTCGGGGACTCAGCGGTTCTCAGAATATATCCTGCCAATGGTGTAACGATATGGGCTCAAAACTTCATTTTTTTCTACCACCGGGCGAGTTCACATTGGTTAGTTCAGGAGAGTATATTAGTCCGGTAGAAAAGAAGATCGTCATCAAAGAGGGGCAAAAAGAATTTAATGCAGGGGTAACCAACGCCGATGCCAAGAAATGGATTCTACTTGAAGGCAAGCCTGCACCGAAAATTACCGATGTTCGTGAATGGAAAAATGGGCCCCCTGTCAAAATTTCCCAGTTTCGTGGGAAAGTCGTCATTTTAGAGTTCTGGGGCTGGTGGTGTAGCCCTTGTGTTCTTACTGGTATTCCTTCAATCTTCCAGCTCCAAGATGAGTTTTCAACTGAGGACCTGGTGATCGTTGGCATCCACACACCATATAGCGAGAAGGATGAAGTGACTTCGGTGAAAGAATTGGATAAGAAATTAAATCAAGTGCAAAAGAACATGTGGAAAGGGAAAACGATTGATTTTCCAGTAGCACTCACACAATATCGAAAGTTACCTTATCTTGCTGGCGGAGAGCCGGTTGCAAATTCAAAGATGTGCGTCGACTATGGTATCGATGGTTTTCCAAGTTCAATTGTCATTGATCGAAAAGGCAACGTTGTGGGTAAATTCCGTCTGAGAGTAAAAGCAGATCGCGACAAATTGAGGCAACTGATTAAGGAAAAAAAGTAGCTCACTCTAAAATGAACTAGGCTTCCGACTGATCGGTCGTGACTTGCTGACGGTAAATACGGATGATGTATAAGAAACACAGGAAATCATAAATCGTGTGTGTCACAATTGGGATCAGTAGATTCTGTGGAGAAAAAGTGACGAGCAGCAGACTTAAATAAACGCCCATCAAAGTTGCGATAATGACATACAGCCGCGTGACCGAATGCACGATACCAAATAGCACATTCGTAAAAATGATCGCGACTACAACTCCATATTGAGTCGCCCATGCTTGTAAGACTCCGCGAAACAACATCTCTTCTCCCAGGCCGATGAAGATTGAGAGAATGAACAACTCTAAAATCGAGCCCTTTTCTATGCGTGGACCCAACTCGTCAAGCAGAAATTGCTTGATTTGTTGAAACGCTTTAATCTGAACGCGACAAGCAAACAGAAAAAACAGAAACAGAGGCAAGGCTCCCAGAATGCCAATTACTAGATCAGGCCAACTCCAGTTAAGATACTGAATGGGACTCACGCCTAGCAACCAGCCTAATGCGAATGCAATCAGGATAAATCCAATGGAAAAGAGAGAACCTCCCAGGATGAAGAATTGTTGTTCTTGCACAAAGGTTTCTTCTAATTCTTCTTCGTCATCCGAATTAAACATGGGAAATTTGTTCACTCTCTATTCCTGAAATATGACTGATTATATCAAGGCGATCTCTGGAGCCAAACCAATAACTTGCATCCTAAGTTGCTCGGTCTTCCTGTTTTATTGTTTTTTTACTCGATCCTAACTGCATCTTGCAGAAAATCACCATCTCGAATACATTTTCCCAATCTTAACAGGATGTTCTATGAATAGTAGGCTTCTCTTTTACTGACGAGAGAGAGTGCCAATTGTTTGCTATTTTCCGATCGTTTTATTCTTTTTTTGAAGAAGCGGTAGTGCAAGGATGCTGCACCGTTTACGTCAATGGCTCTGTCCTGATCTGGCGATAGATCTGGGAACCGCAAATACCATTGTGGCTATCCAGGGTGAGGGGATTGCGCTTGATGAACCTTCGGTTGTCGCGCTGCATAAGGGAAGCCGTAAAATTCTGGGAAAAGGAACAGCGGTTGGCAAATTGGCCAAACAAATGCTGGGCCGCACGCCAGATAGTATTATTGCAGTCCGTCCTCTCAAAGAAGGAGTGATCACAGACTTTGAACTCTGTGAGTCGATGTTGCGCTATTTCATCCACAAGGCCCGTCACCATTCGCGCGGACTGCGACCACGGGTTGTGATTGCTGTACCCGGGAGCATCACACCAGTCGAGAAACGAGCTGTATTTAACAGTGCAGAGCGCGCTGGAGCAGGCCGTGTGTATCTGATCGAAGAATCAAAGGCGGCTGGGATTGGTGCGGGGTTACCGATTTCAGAACCGATGGCGAGTATGGTTTGCGACATTGGGGGAGGGACCAGTGAAGTCGCTATTATGAGTTTGGGGGATACGGTAGTCAGTAATTCTGTACGTATTGGCGGTGATAGATGCGATGAAGCAATTGTGGAATATATGAAGCAGCACTTTTCACTGCGTATTGGAGTTCAGACGGCAGAAGATCTCAAAATGGAATTAGGCAGTGCATATCCTTTGGAACAGGAATTGACAGGAGAAGTCAAAGGCCTGGATACGATTAGTAGTATTCCCCGCAAAGCCATAGTGACTAGCGAAGAACTCCGCGATGCATTGCATGGACCTCTCGAAGCAATTTTAAACTGTTGCAAGCAAACGATCGAACAGTGCAAGCCAGAGCTTGTAGCGGATCTCGCAGACAATGGGATGGTTTTAACGGGAGGTGGCGCATTGTTGCGAGGGCTCGAATATTATATGAGCGAACAACTGGGAATTCCGGTACGCATAGATGAAGATCCGCTTCGTACGGTGGCACGGGGAACTGCAATTTGTCTGGAGCATCTGGGGCAATGGAGGCATGCTTTCGACAATGGTGAAGGCGATTTTTAAGGGACGGGCTTAAGTGCAATGAAACGTGAGACGCGTTCATCGGAGATTAAACTCGTTTTGTTTGCGATTTTGACAAGCGTGTGTCTTTATGTAATTCCGACTGACTATTCAGATCGTGTATTCAATTTAATTCGCGATGCCGCCAAACCAGGATTAGTGCTGGTCCAACAGTTCAAAGGATGGCAGCATCAATCAGATCAGAAACTTCAACAGCAGTCGCTCGTAAAAAAACTTGAAGCAGAATTATCTGAAAAAGCTTTCGAAATCAGACGTCTCGAATTACATGCGCTGCAGTTATCTGACCAGCTGCAAACATTAAAACAAACGGGCGTTTCCTCTTATCAGGCACAGTCTGAAGAAGATCTACTCATACCTGATCTAGTTGAAGCACAATTACTTGGTGAGTCAGCTATCGCATTATTGAAAGAAGGTCGATTACTCAATCAGGGACGGGAGCAGGGGGTCACTGAATCGTCTTTTGTGTTGCAGTCTGATTTACCGTTGATTGATCTGGGAGAGAAGCAGGGAATCAAAATGGGCTATTCACTATATGCCGGGCAGGCTGTGATCGGAAAAATTAGTGAGGTAGGGCACTGGACTAGCAGCTTTATTCCCATTGCTTCAGTTAAATATCGAGGGTCGGCGCGAATCGCTCGAAAGACAAAGGACGGTTTACAGTTGGGAACAGATGGGATTTTAGTGGGAATCGGTGAAGGGAAGTGTCAGTTGTTACAGATACCTCCCACGGAATCAATTCAGGTGGGACAAGAAGTTTACACGGGGGAAGTTGACCGTGAACTCCCACTGAGCATGCAATCGACTTTAAGACAGCCCATGTATTACGGTCGCGTGATTGAAGCTGAACTTCCCAGAGGCGCCCCTTATTGGAAGATCATCGTAAAGCCTGTTGTCGAACTTTCTGAGATCAAGCAAGTTAATGTACTGAGACAGATTATTAATCCTCGGCGAATGCTGACAAATTGAGTGAGGAAGAGTGTTGTGAAATTTTTCTGTTTATTATTGCTTTGCTATCTCTTTTTGATCGTCCAGATTAGTTTTGTGCCTGATGCAATTGTGGCAGATAGCCGACCTAACCTTATTCTGCTTATATTATGTTTCGGATTGTTTTGGCATCGTGATACAAAAATTTTCCTTTGGGCCATCATTATAGGACTCATCTGTGAAACCTTCGATTCTTCAATTCCTGGCATGGGGATTCTACTTTTGACCTGCTTGAGCTGGATCGCGTATCGCATTCAAACTCATTTTGAAATTCGTTCGCTGTTGAGCCGCTTTATCTTGATAGCGGTAACAGCTTTCCTCTTCGATGGTTTCTTTCAAGTCCTGAATCAATGGGATGCTAAAGTGTTATCTGACTTGAGTACATTGGCTCAACAATCAGCCGGCAATGCCTTGTATACGGCTGTGGTGGGCGCTGGTTTGCTGATGGCGTTTAACACGATTTGGAGACTCATCCCTGTTGGCCTGCAGCAGAATTTGGGAAACAAAACGGTTTATAATTCCCGATTTACACATTGAATCAACTTCAGGATGGTCATTTACCACTCATAACATAAACGAAGTACTGTCGTCATGCTAAACCAGCCTGGTATTGATCACCTGAATTCAGAAACTGATGCTATGGGGCATTCGTTTCAGGTAGATCGTATGCCCGGTGTGCGTGTTTTCTTGTTGGGATTAATGTTGATGATCCCTTTGCTGGCAGTCAGTGGACGCTTACTCTTTATTCAATATATGAATGCAGAGTACTTTTATTCTCAGTTTGGTCGGACAACAGAATCAATTGAACCGATTCCCAGTCGGGATGGACGTATTATCTCTGTCGATGGTCAAATACTGGCGATTGATGTGGAACGCTTTGACTTACAGGCACATTATCGTTGGCTTGAAGAACCACCGAATTCACGTTGGTTAAAGAAGCAGGCGTTAAAGTTGCTGGAACCAATAGATCGTCGAAATCAGGAAAAAGTAGAGGCGGCGAAACAGCAGATTTTAGCCCGTCGTCGGCGACTCTGGGAAGATTTAGCAGTCGTTGTGCGAATGAATCCTGATGAATTGAAAGTGCTATGTCGAAAAACGCAACAACGGGTCGAGACGATTATTGAGAATGTGAACCAGAGAGCTGCGAAAGTGCCGTCTGAAATTCAAATAGAAGAATCGTTTTCTGATTCAAAAGAGCCACGCAGTCAAAATCACTTATCAGCGGTCTGGGAGCTCTTGAAAGAAACGTTAACCAAACCTCCACGACGTCCTCAAAAAGAACGGATTGTAGTACGTGAAGAGCTTGACTATCACACGCTCAAATCAGACATTCCACGAGAAATTGCGTTAGCCATCTCGGCCCATCCAGAGCGGTTTCCTGGTATCAATATTGAAATCGCCACACTGAGAGAGTACCCAAAAAAGACCATTGCCCCTCATGAGATTGGAATTCGCCATCGCATTGATGATAAGATATTGGTAGCACGTAAACAGCGATTCCCTGAAGGCGATCCGCTTGATTATCGCGAAGGAGATCGTATTGGTAAAACAGGAATCGAACGGTCTTATGATCGTTATTTGCGCGGATTACGTGGTTTAAAACGCGTTGTTAAAGATCGTCAGGGTGAAATTGTTCGTACTGAAATTATTCGCGAGCCAAAATCGGGTGATGATGTTGTCCTTACGTTAAGTACTCAAATACAGGAACAGGTACAGCATCTGCTTGATCAAACCTTGCAGAGATTACAACAGAATGTGGATCAAACAGGAAGCCCACATCATGTCTCTGCCGGTGGTTGTGTTGTGGTATTAGATGTCCGAACGGGGGCGATTATTGCTATGGCTTCCGCACCGCGCTACGATCTGAATTTGTTATTAAATCCTTCCCCAGACGAGTGGCAGGCGGTACTTAATGATCCAAAACGCCCACTTTTTCCGCGGGCGACTCAGATGATGCTCCCTCCCGGATCGACATTTAAAACGTTAACCTCGATTGCGTTACTGGAGAGTGGTAAAGTTGACCCCGATGAATTTTTCAGTTGCCGAGGATATTTGGATCGACCTGATCGACATCGAGATTATATCTATCGTCATTTTGGAGTGGGGCACCACGACATTAATTTGACTCAAGCTCTAACTCAGTCCTGCAATGTTTACTTCTTTCAAGCAGCACGAAAAATAGGACCACAAACTATTTATCATTGGGCAGACCAACTGGGATTTGGCAAACCTACGGGGATTGATATTCCCGGTGAACGCGGTGGGCATTTACCGGATCCCAAACCATCAAATAAGAAAAAGAAATCTCCCTGGTATCCTGGAGATACGTTAGGAATTGCCATCGGTCAATCCCGTTTGACGGTCACCCCTTTACAGATTGCACGCCTAATGGCCGTTGTCGCCAATAATGGTGAACTGATCGTGCCGCATTTAGCACAAAGTATCGTTCCTTCCGCTGAATCTTCTACTACAAGACGCAAGATGATCTCGTATCCAAGACGTTATGTGAGTGGCATTCATCCCGGAACGTTACAGCGTGTGCGTGAAGGCCTGATCAATGTTGTTGCGCATCCTCAAGGAACTGGTTATAAAACCGTGCGGATGAAAGAGATTACTATTGCTGGCAAAACGGGGACCGCAGAGACCGGAGGTGGAAAAAATGATCACGCCTGGTTTGCTGGTTTTGTACCAGTAGAGCGACCGAAGTACGCATTTGCGGTTGTAATTGAGCATGGTGGTTCAGGAAGTAAAGTTGCTGGGCCTGTTGCCAAAACACTGATTCAATTGTTACTCAAGGCGGGCTTCTTGACTTCAACGCAAGTGAAGCTACAGGCGAACTGATTCTAACAGGATTACTTCGTTTTTTCTTTTGGTGGGATTAATGCCTGAGGTTGGTCGATATGTAAATAGTGGCCGTGATCTGCAGTGAGAATAATAACAGATTCGTCCCAGTTACTATTTTTTTCTACCCATTCAGTGATCACTTTGAATGCCGCATCACCACTCTTGACGGCTCCGATTGCGTTATCAAGATTATTATCGTGATTTGCCCAGTCGACGTCACCAGCTTCGACCATTAACCAAAACCCTTTTTTATTTTGACTCAAAACCTGGAGTGCTGATTCAGTCATCTCTGCCAAATTGGGATTCTCTTTCAGATCAGATTCAGAGTAAACTTCGGCTTCCTGCTTTCCTGGAGCAGGTTGAAAATTTCCATTTGCTGTCTGGTAGGGTAAGTGAGCCGAGTATTGACCTACCCCGTACACGCCCAACAGACGTGTCTTATTTTGGATGGCGTGTTTTGTCGCCTCTTTCAGTCCACAACTTCCTTTTTTATCAGAAGTACGTACGGCGACTGTATACTGTCCCCCATTTTCGATATCGGATTTTTTCAATGTTTCTTCGGTAATGTATTTCCAACCAGGTTCAAAATTCTTTCCTTGCGCTTTCTCATCAGAAGTTTTTGCAATGGTGCCAAAACCACCTCCCAGAACGACATCCATTCCAGGCAGAGGATGATCAGGGTGCGAAATAGAAGGCAGACCGACTAAGTCTCTGGCCAGATCCTGATAGTCATTGCGACTGACATTATGGGCATAGGCGGCTGCTGGAGTCGCATGAGTGATGGGTACACTCGTGACGATGCCGACCGAATATCCTTTTTGTTGAGTCATGTGGGCAATTGTCGGAACGCGAGCACCAGTGGGATCGACGTTTATGGCGTTGTTATATGATTTCAGGCCGGTTGTCATCGACATGGCAGTATTAGCAGAGTCTGGATAAGCGTGTTCGCCGTAATTGTTTTTCAAATTTCCAATCAGATACTTTTTGTCATTACCGGGTGTCCAGGGAGTAGGGCCTCCTTTGGCTGCATTGTAACCACCCCTGATTTTTCCTCCCGGATTCAAAACTGTTTGCTGATCCACATCCACATCCGTATTGGCATTATGGGGGGCTGTGACCATATAACCAAATTGAGATGTACCTGCTGCAGGATAGTCCTGAAAGTGAAAACCGGTACCACGCCCACAATGATAGTTGTCTTCACCTGAATAATAGAGGGCAGCCGCTTTTGTGGTCTGCCAGTCCATCCCATCAAAGATGAAGAGAATGATATTCTTCTTGCCAGCTTTGAGAGCCGCTAATTGCATTTCATAGAGATTTGTCTGATCCAGATAATCTGCTTCTGGATTCACGGTATTTGTTGGCAGGAAACCATAGATTTGTGCTAACGATTTTTCGTTACGATAAGGGCTATTCTGCCCGGTATAGGAACTTAGATTGAGTCCTTTGATATTTCCTTTTGTGCCAAAAGTATAAACCGGAATCAGACGTAATGAATGGTTGGACCATTGTGTGTAGTTTTCAGGTTCAAAGCCCCAATGCGCGACGGGACTTTTCTTCTTTTGAATCGCAGACGTCTGGATTTGCCTGATATGATCCTTGTCCGGGTCTTCTGCTGCGATCGATGTGACAAGTGCCAATAAGATCAGCCCTGACAGGCTGGAAGAAACAGCGAGCTTCATTTAATCCTCTGTAAATATAGTGAGAAGTAAAAACGGGAGGGATAGAAGAAAGTAGAATATTATTATAGCCTAAATTGGTCGGGCTTTGTAAATAGCCCAGACATGAAGCCTGCGTTAAGATTTGAAGATTAAGGTGGGGCTTTAAAACCAGTAACTTGAAAGCAGATCCAAGCGGTCGAGAAGAGTTGCAGCGCCATACCAATAATCGATGTATCTAGACGGATTGAGAGTACTGATTGAAATCTAATTTCAATCAGCAATAACTCGCATCACAAAAGCTCAAGTGTGGCTTTAATTCAATTTGAAATCGAACTTATTATTTCCACTGGCTTTTACATTGGCGGTGAGTCCAGACTTCTTTGGGTCTCCATAATCGACAGGAATCTCGGGTTTCGTTTTATCGCTTTTCGCTTCTTCTGTTCCAGGCATGGGAGTTTCTCCACCAGAAGTAATTGTGACCACATGTTGACCAGGAGTTGCTCCGATTACTTTTCCCGTTTTGAGTGCATATGCTCCTGATGCATCTGTTATGCCAATGGCAGAAGGACCTGATTCAGGCATAAACACGACAGAAGCTCCCGATATAGGCTTATCTTTCATAGTGATAATTCCGGTGACTTCGACTGTTTTGGGAGTATCATCTGGTGCTCCATTACAACTGGTACCTAATAAAATGATCGCAGAGAAAAGAAATAAGACATGATTTCGCATTTCAGCCCCTTTAAAAAATGCAACCTGTTAAATTGATCTAAACAGGTTGCATTCGATTGCATTGAATCGGAATTGATATCAAACCTTAGGAATATGGAAAGCTAAAAATCTCCAATTGTTTCACCACTTTGAATAGAAGCCAGTGCGCGATAAGTCCCGGTATCAATGTTTTCACTTATAAAACGGACAGCTCCATCTCCCATCAAAAAGTGTGCTCCCCCTTCATGGCGACTGGCGAATGAATAATTTCGTCCCCAGTCTCCCGCTGTAAAAGTATTATTAATATAGTGATTCAAAGGGACAGCACAGTTTGCCGTGGAGCCGTTGAACCACCACCACCAGTTGTGAGAGCATTCTCTCGGAAGGGCTTCTCCTACGAAAAAAGTGCCACTCATTCCATCGGTGACATCACGTACTCGAGTGATGTTGACTTTGGAACTACCATTCCGGCACATAAAACCGTTACCCCAGTCTAGTCCATTGGTATTTCCAGCATTGCGCCCAGTAGGGTCAGAATGCACAAACCCACCCCAGGCCCAGTTGTTTCCTGACACAGCTTTATAGCTGGTAACAGCCCTTTCATCTCCTACATTGGAACGCCCTGGTAAAATTCCACTTTCCACACCGGTATCGGTAGGACACAAAAACACTTTTAAAACCGTTCTGGAAACTTCGGTGTTATTAGGGTCAGAGAGAGGTAGTCCATGATTAATTCTGTTGTATACATTCGCCTGATCGACAAAGGGTAAAAGGTACGCTATCCAGCTCATTCCTCGTTGCGTATTGTTATAGCCACCATCGAGAGTGTGCTTGTAGCTCATGGGAAACACACTGTGTGTTTCATGATAGTTATGAAGCCCCAAACCAATCTGCTTCATGTTATTTTTACATGTACTTCTTCTGGCTGCCTCACGCGCTTGTTGTACGGCCGGGAGTAGCAGTGCTATGAGGATCGCAATTATGGCTATGACGACCAGCAACTCAATCAGCGTAAAAGCGCGCCTCGGTGAATGATTCATTCGCACGTTGTTTCTCCTTCAAAAAATAGAATAAAGAATAGAAGTGACAAAAATCTTATTTTTGAAATGTAAAATTGCTTGATTTACATACAGGCAGAATTTGGAGCTAAAAGCTTAAAACAAAGGGCTTTGAGTTCACTTGTGGTGCCTTTAGAATTCGAGTATGAAGTAGTTAGAGAAAAAACTATTAATACATTGGTTCATTAATATACATAGGTATTAATTTCGAGTCTACAACTGAAGCTCTATTCTGTCAATTGGTTCCATTAGTAAACTGCTTGCTTTGAGACTATGTATACTTTGTTAATTAAATCTTGCTTTTGAGTTTGTGATCACGGTATCAAGGAATAAGTTGCTCGACGAAGTTCTCTACTCTGAATACATGAGTGTTTACAGAGGGTTACTTAAGGGGCGGACAAAGCAGCCGAATTGAACGAAAAGTGATTTCGATATTACCTTGCCCGCAATCTCGTAAGCTCTTCCCAAGTCTTTGAGTGTGCGATATCTAGAGGGAGTGCACTCGAAACTTCTGGCAGACTTATATCGAGTAATTCTTTTGCAGCCTGGAACAAACGGATTTTCATTTGATGTTCGGCTTTTTGAATGCATAGGAAGGATTTAAGATTCGGGACGAATTAATCCATGATATTTACTTAGCCCCGATTTTAATAAAGTGGGGGAGTCAAGCCGGAATCCTCAATCAAGAGTAGCTTGCGAATGAGAGTGTCACGCGAAATACTGTGATTTGCATGAAAAATTGGTTGGCAAGATTTTATGCCCGTGAGCCCTTCCAAAACGATTCTTGGGGGGGTATCAACGGGCAGTTTACCAATGACACTTACATCGGACAAAAGTGACTATTTCATGTCCAAATCGAATGTGTTCTCGCCGGCTTTGACAGTGAAAGTCACTTCGCTCGTTTCGGGGTTTTGGTATTTCTTAGGAATTTCGGGCCACTCTTTTGCAGCGGGGGCTTCTCCTGTGATTGCTGCGTCTGCCTCGGCAGCAGTCATTTCAGTTGTTGGCGGCGTAACGCCAATTTGATAGTCACCTACTAAGATTGCATCACCACGTCTCATACGGAGTGAATATGTTCCATCAGCGGCAATAGCACTCGATGCAGTAATTCCCTTGTCTTTGTGGAGAAAGACAATAGATGTACCATCGGGTACAGGCTTTCCATTGGAAGTAACTTTTCCTTTTACAGTGCCTGTGTCTCCCTCGGGTAACCTGCTTCCACCGCTGCAGCCAGCAAAACTCAAGATCGCAAAAATGAGCGCGCTTATGATTATAGTAACGTGCCTTCGTTGATCCCTCATGAATAATTCGTGCATTTCTTCCCTTGTTTTCGATGTGATTCAAAGAGGTCTGAAAAAGAAATTTAAACAGATGAGACATTGTGCCTCGAAGAGAATTGTAGGCGGACAGGATTGCCCGCCTACAGGATTGATATCAGAATTCGCCGAGTGGCTGTCCATCATCGCGCGTTGCTAAACGCCGTAAAGTTTGCATATCTATATTTTCGCTGAGAAACCGGACTGAACCATCTCCCAGCAAAGCATGAACTCCTCCCGTATGTGGAGAGTAGATCCCATTGTTGGGGCCATCGTTTGTTCCGGTGCCCGGTAAACTGTTATCTACGGTATTAGGTGGATAACGAATAGTTGTGAGATTGAATGTACGGTTTTGACCTGTTTCGCCAGCGTCAGCTGTACCCATCATCCAACCATGGTTGCTGTTAACCTGAACTGGATTGTCAGCTGCGTCTCGAAAATAGTTTGAACACTCACTCACAACGATGATATTAGTTGTTCCATCTGAGATATCTTTGATTTTGATGCACAGGTTCTGGAGCATGACGCCCCCACGCGCTTTAATTCCCCCTGGGGTGACTGAGGTGCAACATCCCGTATAATTGTATTGATTATGGATTGATGCATTCGTGAAGCCGTTTCCGTTTGTGGCTCCCGAAATCCCTACATAGTGTGGCCTGACAGTCGATCCTCCCCCCGTATTATGAGTAATCGCTTTCATTGGACTGGATGGACAGAGCATCAATGGAATGATTACCTTATCCGCAACCAGCCCATTTCCGACGTAGCCGGAGTGATTGGCTTCATGATTGAGCTGGTTGAACAGCGGAGCCTGGTCCATATATGGCAGAATGCCGACCCACCAGGATTGTCCCCAGCCGCCTAATTGGTCTCTGCGTGCACCGAGGGGGAAGCATTTAAAGACATCATGATAATTATGATGTGCCAGGCCGATTTGCTTCAGGTTGTTTTTGCAAGTTGATCTCCTGGCAGCTTCTCTTGCTTGTTGCACTGCTGGCAACAGTAAGGCGATCAAAATGGCTATGATAGCGATCACAACCAGCAACTCAATCAGTGTAAAAGCGCGTTTCTTTGAATGAGTCAGTTTCATGTTTTTCCCTTCGAAAAAGAAAGAATAAGAAAAGAACAGTAGAGATAAAAATTCTCATCCTGGATGATGATATACCTGCTTCGATCAACTCAATTCGATTGCTGATTACAGCGAAAGACGTTGAATTCTCTTGTGTCATCCTGCGAATTCATTTATGACATGTTTAAGGCAACATAATATTTTATATATTAATACATTGGTTCATTAATATACAAAAATATTAATCCTAAGTCTATAGTTGATCAGAGGCTTCTGTCAATTAGCGCAAACAATAATAAACGATTTTGTAAATTCGTATGCTTTGTTAATAAAGTCCTGCTTTTAAGTTGGATCTTACGAAATCAAGAATCTCTTAACTCTGATGTGAGAGAGAGATGATTTCAGCTCTCACCTCATTAACAGGTGAAGTCACTTAAATCTATGAGTAACACTGCCTGTTTTTTGAGCAATTTTCTGAAATGGTATATGGTTTGCATTATTAAGATATTCTGTTTTACCTTAGAATAATTGATAAATGACAAACTCCAATCAGGGAACTACAATGACTCCTCGGGAAGTGCTCGCCCTCTGCCGTGAACGGGAAATTCAGGCCATAGACCTTCGATTTATGGATTTTCCTGGTACCCAAAAACATTTCACAGTTCCTGCTAAGATATTGGTAGAGAAGAGTTTCGAAGATGGCTTCGGCTTTGATGGCTCTTCAATGCGAGGCTGGAAGGCGATTAACGAAAGTGATATGTTAGTCGTCCCGCAACCTGAAACGGCGTTTGTTGATCCCTTTATGACAAACACTCTGGTGATGACCTGTAACATTCAGGATCCGATCACTCGCGAGGACTATGCTAAAGATCCGCGCAATGTTGCCCGCAAAGCAGAAAGCTATATGCGGTCCACTAAAATCGCTGATGTGGCCAATTTCGGGCCCGAAGCAGAGTTCTTTATCTTTGACGACGTGCAATTCGACCAAAATGAGCACGAATGCTATTACCATGTGGACAGTATTGAAGGCCAATGGAACCGAGGAAAAGCAGGCAGCACCCCAAACGCGGGTTACAAAATCCGGCATAAGGAAGGTTATTTCCCCGTTCCACCAGCTGACACCTTACAGGAAGCACGTACTGAGATGATGCTGGCATTAATGGATTGTGGCGTCGAAGTCGAAGCGCAGCATCATGAAGTCGCAACGGGCGGCCAGTGTGAAATCGATATGAAATATGCACCGTTGTTAAAGACCGCTGACAACCTGTTGCGCTACAAATACATTGTTAAGAACGTGGCTGCCAAACATGGTAAAACAGCGACCTTTATGCCGAAGCCACTCTGGAACGATAATGGTTCCGGCTTGCATTTGCATATGTCGCTTTGGAAAGAGGGCAAACCGCTGTTTGCGGGTTCCCGCTATGGAGGTCTTAGCGAGATGGGCATGTATGCGATGGGGGGGATTCTCAAACACGCGCCTGCTCTATTTGCATTTTGTTGTCCCACGACCAATAGCTATAAACGTTTGATTGCCGGCTATGAAGCACCCATCAATTTGACGTACAGCTATCGAAATCGATCAGCGGCGATTCGGATTCCCGTGCACAGTCCTCATCCTGAAAACAAACGTTTTGAATTCCGCTGCCCCGATTCTTCTTCGAATCCTTACTTAGCAATGTCAGCTGTGTTGATGGCGATGCTGGACGGCATTCAAAACAAGATTGATCCCGGTCACCCTCTGGAAAAAGATATCTATGACCTGAAACCTGATGAACTGGCAGAGTTACCCGCTGTACCTGAATCACTGGAACAGGCACTTCAAGCGTTACGCAATGATCATCAGTTTCTGCTTGTGGGTGATGTCTTTACAGAAGATGTGATCGATACATGGATCTGGTACAAGTCCAGTCAGGAAGTGGCTGCCCTTCGCGAGCGCCCGCATCCTTACGAATTTGCCATGTATTACGATATCTAAATGTTTTATATAAGGTTTATGGGAAGCAATCGGCAATGTTCTGAATCGTGCCTCCACCAGCCGTATTGACTGTCGCACCATTGTTGTTCGTGGAGAGATTCGGCAGGTCTTCCACATTGATGGTACCACCCACGGCAGCAAAGAAATCGAGAGACGTGTTAGTTGTATTTCCTGTCGCCTCTACACAAAGCAGATGAGGTGAGCCGACAAACACATCGAGTCCGGTACCACCTCCACCAGCTCCAAAGAGTATGTTACTATTGACCTGAATGCGGGCCGCACTTACCGTGCCACTATCCAGGAGTACCTCGATACTATCATTAAAAAGACCACCCGTTTGTGCGATCAAGTTATTGGTGACGAAGACGTCATGGTCTGTACCACGATCAATGTCCAACGAGATACCATCATCAAACAGCGCTGCCAGGACATCATCCGAAATCGTGTTTTGGTTAATAGTAGTGTCTGTTGTACCTGTCGTGTTCAGACCAAGATAAATGCCCGTACCAAAGAGATTCACCAGATCATCCGAGTCGATCGTATTTTGAGAGATCGTTGTTGTGGCTGATCCTGCATTGTAAATCACACTAATACCATCTCCGAATACGCCTGCGGTATTTTGGATTGTGTTACCCGTAATGGTGGTTGTCATAGCGCCGGTTGAATTACCTGTGTAATTAATCCCGTCTCCAAAAGCATTCAGGATACTAGTAATCTGGTTGCCTCTAATCCGTGTTGTCACATTACCCGCGGTGGTGGATACTTCGATTCCAGTACCAGCTAAAGCAAGCACACTGGTAATGATGTTATTATCAATTTCGACGGTTGCATCACCGCCAATTTCCACATCAATCGCATCATCAAATGCAGTCAGAATACTTCGGATCGTGTTTCCGCTGATGGTGCCGTTTCCAGAACCATTCAGTACTGCAATTCCATCAATGCTTGCATCGTCTATGGTATTGGATGAAAAGTTAAAGTTCGTGACATTTTGTGCGAAGATACCTTCAGTCGTGGGGGTGTCAATAGTCGTGTTTTGAATGGTAATATTTTGTGAATTGGTAGCAGTAACGCCGGTTGCTCCACTATTCGTGAGAGTTCCACCATTAAGTGTAAAGCTACCCGTCAGATTGTTAATCAGGACTGAGTCAGCGCCCGCATTTGTACTGCTTAAGTTGTCAATTGTAATATTTGCCGTGCCGTTGTTAACATTGACTGAAGTTGTGCCATTGGTTGTGGTGACCTGTCCGAACTGAATCGTTCCGCCTGCGTTCTGGATATCGATACCATCGCCGTTGGTATTTGTATTCGAACTATTGGTAAAGGTCACATCCCCATTACCCCCGGAGATCAGCACACCCAGACCACCCGATTTGGTGAGAGGTGTTTGGTTGAACGTAGCGGGGCCGGTTAAATTTGACAAGCTGATTGCCGTACCAGCTCCGGTATGATTAATGGTATTGTTGGATACCATCAAGTTCCCCACTCCATTGGAGATAATTGAAGAGCCCGCACCGGTTGTTGTGATACCAAATCCGGAAAGCACACTGCGGTTATTCAGCGTGAAGCTACCGGTAATCTGTGGAGTCAGTCCGGTATTCGAATCAGGTAGTTGTACCTGTCCCACTTGAGTGGTAATGAATTGTGCTGGCCCGGATGAGAGTACCTGTGTATTCGTTGCAAGTGTAAAGTTACCTGCTTCAGCGGCATTCCGATGGTCGTACACGACAACATTCCCCTGTTGTGTTCTTGTGTCTGCAAAGGCGGCTGCCAAAGTTCCAAATGGATCCTCAAATGTTCCATCACCACTGCCTCCTGTTTCGACATGCATGAAGAAGTAAGGCAGTCCCGTTGAAGGATCAATAAGTAAACCACCATTGGGATCCTGGATTTCCTGGTTGGTGACCACGATATTACGAAGGCGTTCGGGAGCTTCTCCCAGTCGATCACGAGCCGGCAGGTTAGATCGTGGTCCATTTCTCAAGCCTGTGATACTAGGCCACTGAAACGATACAGCGAAGTTAACTGTTGTGTCAAACACACGATCATTTTGAATACTGAGATTCAAGGCGACGACATCGGAAATACGACCTTCAATGCGCGACTTCCAGCCCCAGGCTTGTGGAGTGCCGTTTGCTTGAAAATGATACCAGCCCGCGAAAGCACGAACATCGGTATTGGGGCCGGAATAAATTTTCCGACCAGCTTCCATATCAACTCCCGTCATCGCGGCTTGGTAGAATCTGGTAAATGTTCCGCCGAAGAGATGATGGCCGATAAATGTGTACGTGCCCGTAGGGTCATGAGTGGTTCTTAACAATTTACGTCTTGTTCCGGTGGGGATGTACCAGTTGAGTCGTGCATCCCAAAAATCGCCAAGTGTTTCGATACCCCCTGAAACCTGGCCAAAGTTGGCATAGCCCGTATCACGGGTGTCATAGTAAATGTAGCCGCCAATGGTTCGCTGGTATTCGGGTAAATATTGTCGGGCACCAATCCCGATATTGGAACCCAGATTATGATTCTCATCATCAAGCAGTAACCGTGCATCGAGGAAGGCAAGCCAGTCGCTATTATATCCCTCAAACAAGGGAAGGAAGCCTTCGAAGGAGGAAAGTCCTCCAACACGACCTATTGTGTCCCCCGCTTCATAGCTGTAACCGAAATGGGGATGGTAGCGTCCAAACCAGGCGGAATCGCCGAACAGCTCCGAGACATCACCACTATAATTTTCATTATCGAATTCAGGTATCTGATCGATTGTCTGCGCGAAAAGTAAAGAATTTCCACCCAGAATGATGATGACAGCCAGACAGTATTGTTTCATGGAATCCATTCCAGTTTATGTGTAGAGCCCCTACTTCTGTCGTCAGGATTGATCCAGTTACTAGATCCATTTTAGTTAGGAAACGATTAACTATCTTGACACTGGTCAGGGTTGGTCCGGTTAGGAATTCTAGGTGTAGAATATCGTTTGCTTTCTGTTCCCATATTTTCTCAAAACGCATGGTAAAACGCCTACTATTTCTAATTTACTAAATCAATATCTAGTAGCCTCAAAACAGGTTAGCTGAAAAATCAAATTGACAATTTCAGGAATTTTGAAATGGAGTTAAAGTCCTAAACAGTACTGCATGATTTGTATCTTGACTCGCTGATGTCATTGACTAAATTGCACGAATTGCGTCGCGCGCGTGAGAATGGTTTTACATACTGAAGGTCTCTTCACAACTTGATTTTTTCACTATGAAACCCTCTGGTTTGAAAGCAATTTGAACCGACTCTGCTCATAAGTCCTCCTGTTATCGATTCGTATCGGCTGTCTCTCAGATGACATCGGTGAAACAACAGATTGTATGAGCACGCTCTCACTTGCTGTTGACGACAAGTTCCTATTTTCTTTCGACTTGACCACTTCGGTCTTCTTCGTTCGATATTACGCTCATACAAAGATTTGATTGATGAGTATAAACTGGCAACATCAGCTTGATTGAATGGATTCTATTACCGCTGCAATAAATTTGATGGAAAATCAATCTTCAGACTTCATTTTAACAGATACCGCCTCAATCGAAGAACTGAAAAATGAGAAGTGAAAAAGAGGATCGGTCAGGATGGAATGTTGTGGTACTGCTTAACTCAGATGAGTCTTCCAAACCACAGTCAATGATGATTCCCCCATGAGGGCTAATGCTACCTCTGGGTCTATTCTCCGGGGGCAGTGTGATCTATACCAGCGCGACGTACCGCTGAATGTACGGTTCCTGTCCTGCGATTGTAGTCTGACGCCCGTTCGAATTCATTAATGGTTTCCGTCAGCAGTGATCACAACGTGTCTTGCAATAGATAGATTCTTCATTTTGTGATTCATCGATGGCGAAATTGATCAAACAGCGAAGTACTTTTGAACGATCGGGGAGACTGTGTTTCTGTACCATCTGGTCAAGATAATCAATCTGGCTTTGTTTTAATTCCAGCGTAACTGCTACATTTTCACTCATGTCAATCTTCTCCTTTGCATACATTGAAGTGGACGTTTTGGAACGGTTCTCAATTTTCAGAGATTGTACTTACTGGAATTACGATTTCCATAGCGATTTTTTATTTCAACCTGCGACCGGCGGAACTCCAGGCTGTTCATACCAGTAAATAACAATTCTACCACAAAAATCTGATTTCTGATGTCTTCTGCGATCTGCTTTGTTACAATTCAGGTCCACAGCCATGCTCCCGCCTGAGAGGGCGATCCATCCTCAAAATCCATGATCAGCTTTCGGAGACACTTTCATGAAACAGTCACCAGGCATTTTATTCTTTGTGACGATCTTGCTTTTTCCTTATATCGGATACTCAGGCGAACCGGCATTGCACGAAGGATGGCAGGCGATGACGCCTCGCGAGGAATTGCGTCCACAAGTTTCCTGGGATGCAAAGGCAGGGCTGAAAAAGAAAGGCGCCTTTATCATTCAGGCCGATGGCCGTGAAGGTCTGATGGGACACATTCAAAAGTCGTTCCCTGTTCAGGGGGGAAAGACTTATGAATTCACAGCGTTTCGCAAAACAGATGGCGTTGATCTGGTACGTCGAGCTGGCGTGGCTCGTTTGCGATGGCTCGACAAGAACGGAAGACGTGTGAAGCGTGATGAGAAATCCTATGCTTCCTATCGACCGGGCGAGCGTCCTCAGGCAGAACCGGAATTTCCCAGTGATCAGGAAACAACAAATGGCTGGACAAAAGTGGCTGGAAATTATCGTGCTCCCTCAGAAGCGGCTCAGGTGCAAATCGAGTTACATTTTCGCTGGGGCCCACCACATTCACAAATCCAGTGGAGTGATATCAACTTCGAACAGGCAAAAGAAATCAAGCCACGCAAGGTACGACTCGCAACGATACATCATCGGCCCCAGGCAGGCAACAAGCCCACTGATAAACCGGCACAGTTTGCGAAGTTGATCGAACAGGCGGCACAGAAGAAAGCAGATTTGGTGGTGCTTCCTGAATCCATAACGGTCTATGGTACAAAGCTGCCTTACGCTGAGTGTGCAGAACCGATTCCCGGACCATCCACAGACTATTTTGGTGAGCTTGCCAAAAAACATGACCTTTACATCGTCGTCGGGCTTTACGAACGGGCAAAGCATCTGGTTTATAATGTGGCTGTGTTGATTGGTCCCGATGGGAAAATCGTTGGTAAGTATCGAAAAGTCACACTACCGCGAGGTGAGATTGAAAAAGGCGTCACACCCGGAAGCGAATATCCGGTGTTTCAAACCCGTTTCGGAAAAGTTGGTATGATGGTTTGCTACGATGGATTCTTTCCCGAAGTGGCGCGCGAATTGAGTAAAAACGGAGCCGAAGTGATAGCCTGGCCTGTCTGGGGCTGTAATCCGATGCTCGGCGCCGCACGCGCCTGTGAGAATCACGTTTACGTGATCAGCAGCACTTACACAGACACATCTTCCAACTGGATGATTTCCGCCATTTACGGACATGATGGCAAACCACTGGCCCAAGCTAAGGAGTGGGGAACGATTGCCATCACCGAGGTCGACTTGAACCATCCCCTCTATTGGCAGAGTCTGGGTGATTTTCGTTCTCAAATTGAACGGCATCGCCCCGAAGTGGCTCCGAAACCTTAACGAAATCACTAGCTCATCCGTTAAGGTACTCGTTATGCTTCGCGATTCTTGAAACTCCACCAGCGGTTTTGCGGAATCAAGGCGATGGCCATGATTGCCAGTTGTGACAGCATAAACAGCGCCAAGGCTTTGAGAACGCCTTCTGTGAAACCATAGGAATGCAATCCGACCCCCAGTTCATTGACGCCGAACCAGGACCAGCTGGTGACGATATTGCCACCAATGGAAAGCATTGCCAGACCACGATCTTTGACCAGCCCTCCCCAGCGGGCATGTAACACGAGTGCGTTCCAGAGCACGATGATTAAGGCCCCGTTTTCCTTGGGGTCCCAACCCCAGAAACGGCCCCAGGAATCATCGGCCCAAAGACCACCAAGTACCGTTCCCACAAAACTAAGGAAGATCGCGAAGCAGAGCACGCCATAGAGCATACGAATCACTTCTTTACCTGCATCCGCTGTCATGCGGGGCGTGCACGTTCCCCACAGAATATAAAACAAACCGAGTAGTCCAGCCACGAACGTTGCGGCATAGCCAAGAGTAATACAGACCACATGTGTGGCAAGCCAGAACTGTGTATCAAGAACAGCTTGTAGCACGGTCATCGTATCACCATCCCCGGCCAACATGTGGGCGATCAGAAGTGTGGAAAATCCGGAGACCGAGGCCAGCAGGTTTCCAATGCCCAGCCGATTCATGCGTTCGATCACAATTCCCCCCAGTACAGCTCCCCAGCCAATAAATACGGCCGAGGAATACAGGTTCGTGACAGGTGGACGTCCCGAGATATAAATACGAGAAATCAGGGCAAAGGTATGTACGACAAACGTAAGCACAATCAGCCAGAATGCGGCATCGCCCAACGGGCGATGCCAGAACAAAAATGAGAAACAAACCAGTACAAACGCGATCAGATATAACACCGAGGAGTAATAAAAGGGCTCAAAGTGATTGAAGAAGGCTTCGTAATCAATTTTGGACAAGCTGGCATCTGGCATCTCGGCCTGATGTTTCTCCAGCCATTTTTGATAGTTACGAACTTCTTTATTAAATTCTCCGACATCATTTTTCGCATAGGCAACCAACATTTTCGTCCAAGCCTGAGTCGCTTCGCTTTCTTTGTCATTCGAGAAACTGGCTTTGACCAGATCACGAGTCCAGGCGTAGGTGTAAGTTTGCCATTGATCATCTTCCCCTTCGACTTCATTACCCTCTGATTCTTCTGGTGGAATCGCGCGTGGAGGATTGCGGCGGTCAAGCATCCGATGACGTCGGATTGCTTCAATCAGATCATCACGCGCCGATTCGGGACGGATATTCGGAGGGGTGAATGACTGGATAATCAAATCAACAATGCCAATCTTTCGTTCCAGATCAAGGACCTGAGATTGATACAGGCTGGCCTTTCCACGGCCTGCTTTGCGAGCCAGGTCAGCCTGTTTGGAGAGTTCAGGAATCTTTTCTGCGAATTCATCGAAGGAGTAACGGAAGCCTTTCCGTTTCTCCAGCCCCAATGTGTGTAGCAGTTCCAGATTTTCGATTCGAACGACATTGAGTGCAAAGGCCTCGCGCGGTTTGGCAATCGTATCTAGCAGCCACTTGATGGCAGGTTGAGTTTTTCCGTTTTCGTCTATGTAATCCTGCCGACCGGAAATGACCCGCAGGCTGTTGCGCGCCAGCGTATCAATGGGCTTGAATCGTCCCTGGTATAAAATTGGGAGCTCTCCGAATTTGTAGACGTTCATTTCATCTGACGGTGTCTTAGGGACGCGGGCTTTGCTCATGAGATAACCGCCAAAGACGATTAGAATCAATGCAGGAATCAGACAGCTTTTCAGCTTTGCCTTTGATCGTTTTTTCTTGATCCATTTCGCTTCGTCTTTCTCTTTAGGTGGTAAAAACTCAGCGACGGCAGTTGCTTCTGTAGTCCGTTCGCGGCGTCCGAGAAAGCGTAACAGTGTAATCATAAAATGGTATAACATGCCGACGGCGACGATCATGCAGGAAACATAGGGGATCATCCAACCCATATTTGTGACGACAGACAGGGTGGTCATTTCTTTTCCGGTGCGGGGGTCGGCATGATAGCCGCTTTGATAGAATGTTTCGCCGCTGTAACGGAGTGGATTGTTCATCCAGATTTTGATCTCTCGATCGACGTTGGTTGTGGGGTCTACCAGTTCAATGTCCGAGGAATAGTTCATCACAGTGCTGGTGCCGGCATAATCATCTTTTCGTACATCGATGAGTTTCACACGATACGGTTTATAGATGCGTTTGAAGCGGAGATAGAGCTGATATGGTTTTTCGTCGACAATGACTTGCTCGCCAATGTCCTGTAAAGCCATTTCCAGACTGATGAGATAAATGCCGAGCGACTCATTTGTTTTTTTGTCAATGATTTTGATGTAGGCAGCAGGTGTGTCGACAGCGCCGTCGCTATCGGTACCAGCCGAACTTCGCGTGGGTAAGGCAATCCATTCTTTGCCAATACCCGTGGTGGCTGGATTCTCAGCCTGCTTTTTTTCCTCGGGACCCAAGGAAGAAATGCGTCGTAAGGAAGCATTCGGGTAAAATTTCACCAGTTCATAATCGAAGGCGAGTTTGGGGTCGGAAACGACTTCTTCTTGTTTGGCGAGTAAGATCGATTTGGGGATGACGGTGACTTGGTCCTGTTCGGGATCGGTTTCATCAATGACCGCCAATTCAATTTCGCGGATGTCATGTACAAAGTTTGCCGTTTCCCCTTCCGAAATCGTCATCTGTGTTTCGACAGCCATCGTACCGACCATCAATTCACTCAGCATCATCAGACCGATGCCACCATGCAAAAGCACGATTCCGGCTCGCTTTTTAAACAGGATGATACAACCCGCCAGAAGCACAACGCCTGCAAAAGTCGCTTTAATCAACTGCCAGAGAATGCGCATCGAGGAATCACTGAAGCGTGCGGCATCACCCTGAGAGAGAAACCAGGCCAACAGGCAGGCAAACAGAACAGCGCCTCCCATGGTCAACCAGCGTTCTATTTTTCTGAACGACTCGATTTTAAAAAAGAGCCAGATCCCCCCCAGTACTAATGCTCCCAGCCCGACTTCAATCAGAGTCCATAAAGCAGACCAACTGAGTAGGGGAGTTTCCTGAAACCCGTCTTTATTGGAACCACTGGCGATCACGACCCAGGTCAATAGCAGACCCGCAGCAATCACGGCCCAGCCAATCGCTTTTTGATTTCCCTTCGCCTGCACTTTAAATCGAATGAAATGCGCTGCCAGCAGATTGATGCCCATGAGAAAACCAATGAGCCAACCACCGGGAAAGTAGAAGAAACCGGGGATATTTTCCTGGTTGAGGTTCGGAAAGAAAGAAGGGGGGAAGAAGATTTTAAATTCGATACGGGCAAAGCCGGTGCGGAAGTATTCATCGATGACAACCCAAATGTCTTTATTCACTTGCGCCAGCGTTCCCGCCAGGATGATGAAGATGGCCATCGCAAACAAGACGACCGTCAGTCGCAACGAGGCAAAAGGCTTTAAGAAACTCAGGAACTGCTCATGGAGATTTGTCGAACCCGAATCGAAATCTGGTGCGGCAAATTCGCTGGATTTGTCGGAAATGGTGTTCGTTGACATACTAAATTCCTGAAATATAAGCTCAAAAAATTACGTCTCTAAATCAGCGTTTTTTTTGTGATCATTCAAAGCGAATCGATTGCACAAACTGTTTGAAACGATCTGCTTCCTGTTCCGCTAGTTTTGCGGGACCTGAGAACTTGACAAACCAGGCCAGATTATCGCGATAAATTATGGCCCCCAGAATCGCTTTGCGTGGTTTCGAATTTTCGGGGCCAATCAGTTTCACATAGGTCGCTTTAAGATCTCCTGCTTTCAACTCTTCAGATTCTTTAGGAAGGTCCGATTCAGAAATGTCTTTCAAGCCGACCTGCCCACGCCAACGGTTGATATTAGGCAACAGAGGAGAGTGTTCTTTGGATAAGTCAATAATCGTAACCTCACCCGTTTCATCTCCTGCGTTAATATTAAAGGCTGCTTTTCGCATTCCGCCACTTCGTCCAGGCTTCCAGCCTTCAGGAGTTTCATATTTTAATTTCACGGATCCAGTCGGAGGGGTAGCTGGTCCTGGAGACGGTTGCCTCATGCCACCCCGCATACCTGATGCAAAAGGAGCACTACCCATCGGATTACCGGCCATCATGCCTTTTAAACTGACGGCGGTAATGGTTTTGTCGCCTTGATCTTTTAGTGTAAACAGTTCAGCGTCTAATGCTGGTTTGGTATCGGAGGCGGCTTCAACGTCTTTCGTCGTGATTTCTGAAAGTCCTACCTGATCACGCCATCGGTTGATATTGGAAAGTAAATCTTCCGGGAGTGACTTCCCGGCAGAGAGTGGTGTGACAGTCAGTTCCAATTGGGGATCACTATCTTTAATTTTGAGTGTCGCGAAACGGATTGAGCGTCCTGGCTCCTGTTCCCAGTTTTCCGGCAGCGTCCATGCAGGTTTACCCGCTTCCAGTTTGATCGATTTGAGAAAGGCAATAAACGTATCAAACTCGGCACTCACTTGATCGGGAGCACCCGTCATTTTGAAAAACCAGTTCTGAGAACCACCGGGCAGGATCGCAGCCAGCATACGCACTTCTTTGGCAGGTGCTGTAGTACGTTCCGACACGGTTGAGCTTGTATCATTCGCACTCTTTGGCACAGTGTAAGAGGTGATCTCTTCCTGTTTGGTGCAACCGGCAGAGAAAATCAGCAGGAATATCACAATAAGTGAGCATGTTTGTTTCATAAGATTCCGTGGACCCCAAAGGTCTAATCAATTGATTCAAGTGATTTTGTCGAACCAGCGTTTCTCTCAACAATATCGTGATTGGCTGCATCACTGATATGTGTATGTGTATAGAAAAACAGACAGTGGTTCCGTAACTGTACTATAAGGTAGGAAGGTGTTGAGAAAGACGAGGTCTCTCTGCAAGGTTGTAAGTCATTATATAAAAAATGGATACGTAAATCTTGGTTGTGTCGGTTCTTCCTGATTTTGTTCGAGAAGCACCGTTGTTTTATTATAGTTGTTTCAGACAGAAAAAGTACACAACCAGTTTGTCTCCCTCTCGTAAAATCTTTCTCTTTCGTGGTGATTCGATACCGCAATCGACAATATCCGGCCATTACCGAAAATGATTAAAAATAGGGTAAAAATTACAATGCCTTGCAAAAAAGTTACGAAATTGGTTTCGAGTAAGGCCGATTGTAAAAGGTTCCAGAGAAAATCCTATTTACAAGGAATTCTCTTTAATGTATTTACGCATTCTCGCGAATAATTCGCAAAATAATTTGTTATTGTGGTACGCAAGGTGCTTATTTTTGAAATCACCTGTCCCAAATGGGATTTCGATCCTGTTTCTTTCAAATAGTTACTTCTAGGTACGGAACCGACAAATCACATCAATCAATGCAAATGGTCAGGAAGACCGACGCTTGATCCCGTTTTAAGTATCCAAAAAATCCAACAGCTTGTTGGCAAAACAACCTTTTAGGCATGGAAGCCGCATAGTGAAGCTATTTTCACAGACATCGCCTGTTGATGCACTCAATTGGGCTGTGAATTTTCGAACTGTCGAAGCTCTTCAGATTAAGAGAACGTCTAAGCAGTTTGTCGCTCATGTGGGGATTGAAGTTCGATCTCCTTGCTCTGCTTCTCTGCAAACGGCAACCAGTCAGGTTGTTTGCTCACCAGCGAGAAACCGATCTGTTTCTCAACGGAAGCAAAGAGTGAATACCCCTTTATCTGATTCAGTAACGTGTAGTGCGTTTAAACCAACCTTTTTGAGGAGTTGGTAGATGAAGTTTGCGACGACAGTCATTTTATCTTTTTTGTTATTTTCCAACTCTGTTTTTGCCGAAACTTCCAAGGGAGTGCTCTTAGACTTTACCGCGACGTGGTGCGGCCCTTGTCAGAAAATGAGTCCGTTGATTTCGCGTCTTAAACGCGAGGGTTATCCTATCAGGAAAGTCGACGTTGATCAGGAACCGGAATTAGCACGTCGTTTTAATGTTTCCAGTATTCCTGCATTTGTTTTAGTTGTCGGAGGACAGGAAGTCGCCCGGTCTGTTGGTTCAACCACTGAGAGCAACTTGAGACGGATGTTGGCACGTATTCCCACAGCGGAACCACAGCGGCCGCCCGTTCCCCATAAAAATGACGAGGTCATTTTTGTTTCCAATGATCAAAAAGGAAGCGAATCTAAACAGGGTTCGATCCAACTGGCGCAGCATAAGACCAAGCCAAAGAAGAAGTCTCGTGGTTTCAATATTCCCTTCTTTGGAAAGTCGAAAAAAGAAGAATCGGTGGTGGTAGAAGAGCAAGAGCCTGTCATTCGTGCTCAGTTTGGTGATTCTTCCAGTGATCAGATGTCTGAAACACCACAACAGAAGGTTGCTAACAACTGGCGTGAGAGTGCCGTTCGCATTCGAGTGAAAGATAAAAAAGGTCTGGACCTTGGATCGGGTACGATCATTCATAGCGCGGTCGGACGTACCTTGATTGTAACCTGCAGTCATATTTTCAGTGAATTGCGCGATGATTCGGTCATCGAGGTGGATGTCTTTCAAGGTGACAAGCACGAAACCTATGTAGGTACATTAATTCGCTATGATCTGGAAGCAGATGTCGGATTGATTTCAATTCCTACTTCAGGTGTTTTTTCTTCAGCAAAAGTTGCTGGAATCGAGCATCAGGTTAAGAAAGGTGATATCGTTGCCAGTATAGGCTGTAATGGTGGAGAACTTCCGACATTGGAGAAAATTCAGGTCACGGCCCTGAACCGCTTTTTAGGACCAGACAACATCGAATGCACGGGGATGCCCGTTCAAGGACGCTCTGGTGGTGGATTGTTTGATCGATCAGGTCAGTTAGTGGGTATTTGTTTTGCTGTTGATAAAGAAGATCAACGCGGACTTTATGCAGGTTTGCCTGTCATTCACAAACTGTTGGATGATTCGAAACTGACAGCACTTTATAAAGAAACAGAATTCCAGCAGACTCCTCCTGAAACCAAAATGGCGGCAGAAGAACCCGATCAAGAAATGCTTACCGAATTTTTAGAGCGTGCGATGCCAACTCAACCGGTGGAGTCTCCAACTACAGGAAATCATGATCTTTCTCAATTGCAGGCGGCTTTAGAGCAAGCGGGGGAATCAGAAGTCGTCTGTATCATTCGCCCCTTAAACAAACCAAAGTCGGCGAGCCGTGTGGTCATCATTAACAAAGCCAGTTCCAAATTTGTTTCTTATCTGTCGGGTGAAGTGAGCAATCAACCACAGCCGACATCAGCACGTTTTAAGCCCAGCGAATTAATTTCCCGTGAGCCACAAATGCAAAAAAAACGCATGGTCCGCAATCTACCACGTGCGAAAAGTATGAATCATGCTCAGTCAGAAGAGCTTGATTTTCGTCATCCTTCATCGTTCACTCAAACTGCAAACAAGACCACGATTACAAATCAGCAGCGCAGAGAAAAAATTCAGCAGGTCGAAAATCAGATTCAGCGTTACCGCCGTTCTGCTCAATCTCGACGCTAAATTTGTAGTATAAGTGGCTTCTGGTTCATTATTCACAACGATAATCCAGCCCGGAAAGAATACTTCTTTTTAGGCTGGATTTTTTTGTTTTCTGCTTTCAGGCTTTTGTTGTGCTATTGAGAGCCTTTAGAATGAACAGTCTGTTGATGGTATCAGCAGATTGTTTTCTTCGATTCCTTCCCATTGCCTGCCACCAGGAGATTCCACGTGAACGTTTTGCAGAAACTGGCGATTTGCCTAAGTCTGGTTTTGGTCTCAACTACCTCGCTGTCGGCTGAGGATCTGAAGTTACAACTGCGTTATCAGCAGGAAACGAGCAAAGATTCGGGACGCTATCATCGTTTGTACCGTTCGGAAAGCTGGAAGCCTCAAGAAACTGCAATTATTGTCTGCGATGTCTGGGACTATCATCATTGTTTCAACGCAGTCAAACGGCTGGAAGAGTTTGCACCACGCCTTGACAATTTATTGAAAACGGCTCGCGATCAGGGCGTCACCATTATTCATGCTCCCAGCGATTGTATGGACGCTTACAAAGGGCATCCGGCACGCATGCGCGCGATGCAGGCTCCCAAGTCTAAGGTTCAACCAGAGGGTATCAAAAACTGGTGCTCGCGGATTCCCAGTGAAGAGCGTGCCGTCTATCCCGTTGATCAATCTGACGGTGGCGAAGATGATGACCCCAAAGAGCATGCGGCCTGGGCGAAGAAACTGGCGTTACTGGGGCGTAATCCAGGGCTTCCCTGGAAAAGTCAGTCCGCTCTGATCACGATCGACGGCAACAAGGATTTTATCAGTGACAAAGGCGATGAAGTTTGGAATATCCTTAACAGCCGCGGGATCAACAACGTCATTCTCACCGGGGTTCATACCAACATGTGTGTGTTAGGGCGTCCCTTTGGTTTACGTCAAATGGTCAAAAACGGGAAGAATGTGGTGCTTGTCCGTGACATGACTGACACCATGTATAATCCTAAAAGCTGGCCTTACGTCAGTCATTTTACGGGCAACGATTTGATTATTTCACATATTGAGAAGTTTATCTGCCCGACAATCACCAGTGATCAATTTTTAGGTGGCAAATCTTTTGTATTTAAAAAAGATCATCGACCACATCTGGTTATCGTGATGGCAGAAGCCGAATATGATACGAAAAAAACGTTACCCGAGTTTGCCGGAAAACATTTGGGTAAACATTTTCGAGTCAGTTATGTATTTGCGGATGACAAGGATCGAAATTCGATACCTGGTATCGAAGTGATTAACGAAGCCGACGTGGTACTCTTCAGCGTGCGTCGTCGTGTGTTACCTGAAAAAGCAATGCAGGCGATCCGCAAATACGTGAAAGCCGGGAGGCCCGTTGTCGGTATTCGCACCGCCAGTCATGCCTTTTCACTCAGAGGTAAAAAGCCACCGGCAGGATTATACGATTGGCCTGAATTTGATGCGGAAGTCTTCGGCGGAAATTATCATGGCCACCTCGCTAACAATTTGAAGTCGATCATTTCGATTAATGAGTCTCAGAAACAGAATCCGATTCTCACCGGAATCCCTGATAAACCATTCCAGCAAGCCTATTCGCTGTATGAAGTCTCTCCTCTGGCGAAAAACACAACCGTTTTAATGACGGGAAAAGCTAAAGGCTTTCCAGTCGAGCCAGTTGCCTGGACGTTCAAGCGTAAGGCGGGAGGCAAATCATTTTATACTTCGCTTGGCCACCCGGGAGATTTTAAAAATCCTGAATTTGTGCGGTTACTGGCGAATGGCATCTACTGGGCCGCCGGTCTGAATCCAGCTGACGTATCGGTTTCGGAAAAGGTAACTCTTCATGAAGCACCGCATTGGTCAGTGGTACAGATTCCCAATTCAGAGAAAACAAACGATACGAACCAAAGTCGCTGGTATCGATGTGTAGTTCGAGTTCCCGAAAAGTGGATGTCAAACCAACCACTGACATTGAAAGTCGGCGAGGCCGAGGGAACTCAGGTCAATGCCTGGTTGAATGGAACTGCTTTAAGGAAATCAGACGCTGGTTTTCAGATCGCCCCAAAATCAGTGACCCCCAATGATGCAAACCTGATTGTTTTACAAGTCACAGGCCAATCTAAAAACGCAGATTTCTGTTCTGTGCCTCAATTAGTTTCCGCAACGGGCAATTTGTCTCTGGCAGGTCGCTGGCAGTACCGAAGAGGAAATAATTCCCAATTTGCCAACATGCCTTTGCCCGCGAAATTTGGGACGGTGACCGATATCGTTTTCAAACCCTGACCTTATTTTGTATGTGTCCGCATTATGGTTCTGTTTTAAATTGCCGCCCATTCTTTTGGAAGAATTCCAGCCAGCTGGCCATGATGGCATCGCGGATCGTCTTTCCCTGTTTATATTCAGCAAGCGTTTTGCCCCAGTAAAAGCCAATCCAGCCATCCGCGTATTGCTTCGATTTCTGGATAAACTCTTCGAATTCCTGGGGTGAGCTTTTCAGGGGGAAGGTTTCTTCAATGACAATGGGTTTCCCAATATCAAATCCTTTGAGCGTTTCCAGGGCTTCATCGACTTTGCCTTTTTCCGGATAAATATGCACACTGATGAAATCAAGATGCTGGCTCACCTGTTCGGGAACAAAGCCCGACTGCAGTCCGGGGCGTTTCAGGCTCCAATGAACCATGCCCACGGTAATCAAGTGCCGTTGATCTTGTTTTCGGATGGCGTCTACTAAAGTTTTAATCCAGGCGGCTGCGATTTCGGGACGCGGTTGTTCTGAAGGGCTGAGTGTGATTCGTTGCACAAAATGCTTGCCTGCAAACCCGGGGCCAAGCCAGTCAGTTCCTTTTTTCTTACCGCCATGGACGACCGGCTCATTCATCAAGTCGTAACAAAATATCGCCGGGCTGTTTGCACATTGTCTGGCGATCGCTTCCCAGAAATTTGCCTGTGCTTGCCAGCGTTCTTTGTCATTCAATTGATCATACCACGCGGGAACATCCTGTTTGTGATAACATCCCAATCCGGTTAGATCGAGATACAAGCCCGTCCGCTCAGCCAGTCTCAGTAATTCATCCAGTTTTTTGAGTGCTACGTTGCGAGGCTGATCGGGGGCTGACATGAATTTGCCGAATTGAAGATGAATCCGCACCACATTTGCGCCCAGTTGTTTCATCTCAGCGAAGTCCTGTTCGACTGCTTTCCATTCGGTGTTCCAGTAGTCTTCTAAAAGTCGTCCGTCTCGATCATGGTCGTAGTTAAATCCCCAGGGGACAAACTTTTTTTGCTCTTCTACAGTGATGAATGATTTACCATCCGGGCTGACCTGAATCCAATCTAACGCGGCGGCAACAAGAGGCTTTACTGACACGAAAAACAGTAGTGCAATCAAGAAAAAAATCCGCATCAGCCTGTTCCTCAAAGAGAAGTGTAAAAGAGTGATTGTCGATCACGGATACGATTTGGCTTATATTGATTCTGAATGATCATGGAGTAGATTGCAATCCTGCGATCTCTGATGTCTTAAGAAAGAATGTTCCTTTGGGATTGAGCAATGCAGGAACTCTGCCTATGGTAAATAGATACTCGACTGTTTTTTAAAAAGAGGCCCTTATGAAATTCTTATTATCGCTTTGTCTCGCACTCATTTTTATGCATATCGGCCAGACTCAGGTAACAGCTGGTGAAGAACAGAAACCGCTTACTTATGAGGTCGATTTGCGGACTGTCTCTGAAGGCTTTGATGGTAAGACCTGTTGGGTGCATGCTCGCGCGGGCGTGATTCCGCAACGAAATAATGATAGACCATTAGTTGTGATGACCATGCAAAAATTATTGCTCAGTGGCTCTGACGTGTTTTACGCGCTGAATGAGATGAGAACTGCCGATGGTGAGAAATGGATCGGACCGATTGAGCACGCTCCGTTGGGGAGACGCCGATTATCGAAAACGAAAGAAATTGCTATCTGCGATTTCACTCCCGGATGGCATGCTAACACAAAGACATTATTGGGAACCGGTCATTCAGTACGCTATGAAAACAATAAAGTGATGCATGTTCGCAAAAGGCATGTTGCTTATTCCGTTTACGATGAGAAAGATCATAGCTGGTCGGAATGGACCACGATGAAAATGCCAGATGAGCCCAAATTCGAAAACTGTGGCTCTGGTTCCGGCCAGCGCGTGGATCTGAAGGATGGTACGATTTTGTTACCGGTTTACTTTAAGAAAAAAACAGAACGGCAATATAGCACTGCGGTTGTATTGTGTGACTTTGATGGGAAAAAACTGACCTACAAAAAGCATGGTAGCGAGCACACAGTACCCGCTAAACGAGGCCTGTACGAACCTTCTGTGGCAAAGTTTCAAGATAAATTTTATCTGACGATGCGGAATGACGAGAAAGGATATGTCTCAGTCAGTGATGATGGTTTGAATTACTCAAAACCTGTTATCTGGAAATTTGATGATGGGCGTGAACTCGGGAACTACAACACGCAACAGCACTGGGTGACACATAGCGATGGCCTGTTTCTGGTTTATACCCGCCGTGGTGCGAATAACGATCATGTATTTCGTCATCGGGCACCACTGTTCATGGCGGAAGTCGATCCTCAAACCTTACGCGTCATTCGGAAGACCGAACGAATCATCGTGCCCGAAAAAGGAGCCCGCATGGGAAACTTTGCGGTTGTGAAAATCAGTCCGCTCGAATCCTGGGTGACGGTTACCGAGTGGATGCAACCTGTGGGGATCGAAAAGTACGGTAGTAATAATCGGGTTTACACCGCGCGCATTAAGTGGTCTCATCCCTCGAAACCAGAGTAGGACTGCATTAGTCCTGTTTTCCGACTAACTCTCGCAGTGTTTGCATTAAGACCGCTTCGATTTCTGGGGCGGTTCGGGAGACGCGGCCCGTTTCATAGCCTCCTTCGGCATAGGAAACTTTCGTTCCAATATAACCTGGTCCCTGATCGCCATACGCGGCCATGCAGACAAAATTCTGAGGCGCCATTTTCTGTGCCGCGAGCTGGTATTCGACGAACAATTCTCCCGGCATGTGAATCACATATGCCGGACCAATCTGCAGGCAGGTGATATCAATTGTTTTGCCAGCTTCGGTTCTTTGTAAATAGACCAAATCACGCGAAGCTCGAATTCGGTCTGTGAGCCGCGCTTTGGGGTTTTCCAGGATGCTTGTCAGCTTTTCTTCGTCCAATGTATCCCTCAGCGGTAGTAATACAGGTTTCGATTTCCAGCTCACCTCCTTCGCAGAGACAGGTGTTTTTTTTGTTGACTCCCAAGCTTGTTTCATTCCTGCCGCCAGTCGTTGCGCGAGCAATGGACGATTTTCAGGATCGCCATTGTTGTATTTTCCTGCGCCGATATTTCCGCCTGCACCATTAAAGTGAATGGGAAACACATTCGGCAGACTCTTTTGTCTTAGTCCTCTCGCAATTCCTACCGTGTCACAACTCACGCCTCCCCGACCGTAATAGCTTTGAGGATGGGTTGCATAATAACTGAGGGCCGCTAAAGGCTGGTCTTGATTCCAGAAACTGAGGACACGGACATAGGGGTCAATGGTCCCTTCGGGCGCTGCGATGGCAGCAGGGTTGCGTGATGAACTGTAACGCACAATTTTGACCTTACCATTGGGACCGAGAATACGACGGTTAGAAGCAAATTGTTTCACTTTGCCTTTTCCCGTGCCGATGTGTGTCACAGGTTGTGATTGTTTCAAGCTATTGCGCGCTGCTTCTACCGAGCGATTCATTACGTCTTCCACATAGGCTTCATCAAACATGACTCCACTTATGTTATTCTGTTTGAGAAGTTCACTTGTTGAGAGATCTACACCCGGTGTATCGTGCTGGTGTAGACAGTGAATGGCACAACGCTCGGTTGATGTGTTGAGCGCATCGGCCAGTTTGTTTTTCCAGACATCTTGTGTCCCATTGTTCGCTCCCACCCAGTCGAGTGCCAGGATGACAATGGGTTGGCCTGAACCCAATAGAATCATACCCCGAGCACTCAACGGATCCACAATTTTTTTTGCTGGTGCTACGTGTCCATAACAGAGCGGACTTCCCAGAGGTGGCGTAATATCACATTCAAATGTGGCAATTCGTAACAGATTTGCCTTTGAGTTCTCTTCTGCCTGACAGATTTTACTTTGAGAGACGAACAGAGTACATAATACGGTCAGGCTGAGAATAAAAGTGATATATCTTCTGAGTAAGGGCATCGGTCGAACTTTCGTGGGAAATTAATAATGAGGATAGTTCTGGCTGGAGTTACATAGTATAACAGATTGCTTATTTATCAATTCAAGCTGTTTTTATAAATTTGAAACAGGAGAATGACATTCTAGATGAAAAAATTTGGGGCTAGTTTGTGATGCGTCAGATTTTTCTGGGTAATTTTGATTTCGAGCATCAATTAGCAAATGAAGTCTATGGAACTTCAGGAGGAACGACGCCGGTTCTGAATGCAAGTCTGGCGAGTTGCTGGGTTGGTTTGGCTGAAGACGATGATCTTATTTCTATTCCCGGAAAAATTTCTGCTGAGTTCACTACTCAGTTAGAATACGCGGGTTTACCTCGCGTCGAGTTCACGAATCAATGGCCAGGTCAGGCAGAGGCAGCCTCATTGCAATTAGTACCTTGGGGCTGGTCAAGCGAAATGCATCAGATCGTGAAATCAAAGGGCCTGCGGGCGAATGCTCCTCCCACTACTGCCGTGAAAACGGTGAATGCACGTACGTTTTCTTTTCAGTGTGAGCAGGAGTGGGACCTATTGTTGGCCGGGAGTCAACAGCTTGAGAATCTTGAAGAACTGGAGTCTGCGGTGAGCGCATTACAGAATCATCAAGCTAGCCAGGAAGCGTCGTGGGTGGTGAAAGCGAATTTCAGCATGTCCGCACGCGAACGGATTCAGGGGCAGGGGGGGCAGCTTACCGATCAGATGAGAGGCTGGGCCAAGAAACGTTTTGCACAAGGCCAGACGCTGTTTCTGGAACCCTGGGTAAATCGCAAGGCAGAAGCAGGTTTGCAGTTCGAAATTCCAAGCCAAGGGGCTCCTCAATTTATGGGAGTTGCTTTATTGCGTAGCGATGCGCGCGGACAATATCGCGGTAGCCAGATTGTCATCGATCCACGAATGCGAGAGGAGTGGCAGCCTGCGGTCGAAGTGGGACAGCGAGTTGCCCGACGCGCGCAACAGGCAGGCTATTTTGGCCCGCTGGGCATTGATGCCATGTGTTATCGGGACGAAAAGGGAAAACGGCAGTGGAGACCAATACAGGATGTGAATGCACGCCATACCATGGGGCGGCTGGCGTTGGAGTTTTCTCGGTTTTTAGAGCCGAATCAGGCAGCGAGCTGGTTACACTTTCCCTGGAAAGAGTCGTATGGTGTCAAGTTTTCAAACTGGTTAAGATGTGTTTCGGAACAAGGAGAATCGGGAACACGGTTGATTGCGACGTCACCCGATCAAATTAATGGAAACACGTTGCCGCTGGTCAGTGTATTGGTAATTGCCGATTCCGTCGAGCAATTGAAGCAGACAGAAAATCATCTGTTGGGTGCTGTTTCTGACCTTTCAGAGACCGGTTGTTGAGGTTGACATTGAATCTTAAAACAGAACAGACCACGGTAGCATGACCGAACAGCGGGAACCTCAACCACAACAGCGCAGTTGGCCCCGTCGATTGCTTAACCGAATGGAAGTCAATCGTGCGGTTTTTTATGCGCTGGTGAATCGAGGTTGGCAATTTCTTTCCGGTCCGGTGACGATGCTTTTGATCGTCGCGTTTTTTTCCAGTGAGGAACAGGGCTACTATGTTACATTTGGCGCATTGATCGCCTTACAGACCTTTGTCGAAATGGGCATGCAGGTCGTGACACTGTATCTGGCCAGTCATGAATGGCATAATTTGGATTTGAATGAACGGGGGTACTTGACAGGAGACTCATCGGCCTTATCACGTTTAAGAAGTCTGGCTGTGCTAGTGTTGAAGTGGTATGCAGTCGCGGGGACGCTTTTTGTGACGGCCATTGGTATTGCCGGCTATTACTTTTTTTTGTCTCAACCGGAAACAGAAGTGACTTGGCGCGGACCATGGCTTTGTGTGGTGGGATTGACGGCACTCAGTTTGATGGCGGCTCCCTGTATCGCATTGCTGGAGGGATGCAATCAGGTCTCTGTGACGAATCGGTATCGCGCGATGCAGGGGATTATGGGGACGTTGGTTGTCTGGGGAGCCATCTCCAATGGTGCCGGTTTGTGGACCTGTGTGGCGGTTTCAGCGGTGCGTTTGTTTTGGGAACTGTGGCTGATTGCCGTTCGCTATCGACGATTTTTTGCGACACTGTTAAAGCCTCAAACCGGACCACAAGTGAGCTGGTCGGAGGAAGTCTGGCCTCTCCATTGGAAGCTGGCGATTCAGGCGATGGCAGCTTATTTCACCAGTTCCTTCGTCATTCCACTGATGTTTGAGTATCAGGGAGCAGCAGTCGCCGGTCAGCTGGGGCTGACCTGGACTGCGTTAATGACACTGCAAATGGCCGCCTATTCCTGGATGCTCACACGTGCTCCCTTGTTTGGCACATTGGTTGCAAAAAATGACATTACCGAATTGAATCGTGTCTTTCGTCGTCTGTTTCAGGTTTCGACAACGGTGCTCTTGATCGGGGGAATCCTGTTTTGCCTGATCGTCTTCTTGCTGCAAACCATTCGGGATATGGACGTGCCAACTGCGTTAGTCGCTCTGGAACCAATCTGGAAATTAGCTCAAAGGTTACAGCAACGAATTTTACCCTTGTATCCGACCGTTTTACTGACACTGGCGATTCTTCCGATTCATATTGCATTGTGTGTGATGGCCTATATTCGCCCGTTCAAGCAGGAACCATTTCTACTCCTGAATACCATATCTCAACTGGCGACGGGTTTGCTGGTCTGGTATCTCGGTAAAATCTATGGTCCGGTGGGAGCGGGCTGGGGCTTTCTAATTATCGGCTATTTACTGACAGTGCCCGGTTTCCTGTTAGTCCTCAAGCGATTTGTGGCTCGAAGGACGTAATTTTTGTGTGGAGGTTGATCCCCCCCTGGGTTGGGTGCAAATGTATAAGAAATGGAATTCTCATTGACAAAAAAAGGCATGTCTGCGATGCTCGCCCCGCAAAAAAAGTCACTTCAGTCTGATTCATGGAAGAGTCATCATTATGCTTGAAGTTATCAGCCCTTATCAATTCTGCGAACAGCGCGCGGAGTACGATGCAGAAATCGCGAGAATGCGTCATTCGCATTACATGGAATACCCCAAGCACGTGCATCTGGAGACTCTTGCTCGCTGTAATGCAAGCTGTAATTTTTGTCCGTATCCGAATCTGAATCGCAAACATACAAAAATGAGTGATGAGCTCATCGATAAAGTATTGAATGAGCTCACTGAGTTGCCTCCTGAAATGAATTTTCAGATTTCGCCATTTAAAGTAAGTGAGCCATTTCTGGATACGCGTTTGTTTCAAACGCTGGGAAAAATTAATGCGTTGATACCCCAGGCCATGATCACACTGACTTCCAACGCTTCTCCGATTACCGAGGATAAACTAGAAGCACTTCAAGAAATTAAAAATATCGGCTATCTCTGGATTTCTTTTAACGACCATCGTGAGGAAGAGTACGAACGCGTGATGGCCCTGCCTTATCAACGCACGCGCGAGCGTCTGGATATGATTCACGATGCTTTCACTGAGGGAGATGTTTATTTTCCAGTGGTATTGTCCCGTGTGGGAGATGGTTCCCTCGTCGATCATGAGTTTGGAGAGTGGGTGAGTGTAAACTATCCACTTTTCAGGTCCAGCGTTTTTCCTCGTATGGAATGGACGGGGCAAGTGAAAGGTTTGACTGTGAACGAGGTTCCCAATATGGGATGTGCCCGTTGGTTTGAACTTTCTATTACGGCAACAGGAGAAGTGGCCCATTGTTGCGCCGATGGCCAGGCAGAGTATCCTATTGGTAACGCAAACGAGCAGCATGTTCTCGAAATTTATAACTCACCTGAATATCGTAAGCTTCGAGAGGCCACGGTTTCTCGATTGAGTGTCGAACCCTGCAACAGGTGTACCTTCATGTGACGAATCACTGAGTCCTGGTTCCTGAGTTCGTTTTCTTCAGATACGGTTTCAATTCTGGGACCGCTGTGGGAATCTTCTCTACTACAAGTCCTGCAATCTTGCGTGCCCCTTTACTGGTGAAGTGGCTTCGATCCTCTGGCTTGGGACTGAAGTAAGCACTTTTTTCATCTCCCAGTCGGTTGAACAACGCCACGCTTTTCTGGTGCAGATCGATGACCGGTACGTTTTTCTCGCGACCAACTTTCAGCATGGCATCCGCATAGGGACGCAGAGTGGTCCAGATCATACCATTTTTAAATCGTCTACGAGTTACGGGAGTGACGAGTATAGGTTTGATATTCGCTGCTCGGGCCTCATCAATATATTGTCTTAAATACTGTTGGTAATCGGTTGTGGGATGCGTGGAGCGATCTCCTTTGCCGGGGCAGTCGTTATGGCCAAACTGAATCAAAAGGTAGTTTGCTTTTTCAGCGACTGCTTTCTTCCAGCGACCTTCCTTGATAAAACTTTTTGAGCTCCGACCGGAGGCGGCCCGATTGAGGATTGTTACGTTGTCGTTGAAAAATTCGCCGAATACCTGACCCCAGCCCGTGAGATCAGGACGATCTTTAGGTCGTTTGGAATAAGTGGCGACCGTGGAATCCCCAATGAGCATCACCTGAATTTGTGGCTCTTTTGCAACCGTCGTGACTGGAGAACAGAACAGGCATAAAAAAGGCATGATCAATGAGATCAGAATTCGAAGGGGAGCAGTTTTCATAGGATAGTTCTCATTGTCAATTAAGAAATGGGCTTCAGTCTTTGATCATTCTTGTGATTCCTCAGTTTAGGTCGATAAGATTGTATTTAAAAGTAGGTTGACAGAAGAAAAAAGATGGCTAAAATGGACATTAATATCCGATATAGGTTCTAGCCTGCCCCGAAAAGCAGATTGCAGTATATTTGTAGTGCGTTTGTTTCCTGCCTTTAACTTCGAATGACTCACCCATGTATGCCAATATTTTGAATGTGCTTGTGAATGGTCTTCGTTTGATTGGTTTCTGCTGTTTTTTGCAGGTGCCGGTGTTACTGTTTGCCCAAGTCAGCTTTGAAGAAGCCCCCATCAATTACAACAAGGCGAAACCAGAAAATCGAATCACTCGTTTACAAAAAAAGCTAGAGCAGAATCAGATCAAGTTGACATACGACCGGAAAAAGGGAACCGGCTATTTAGCTGACGTATTGAAGTCTTTGGAGATTCCGGTTTCTTCTCAAGTACTTGTTTTTTCAAAAACGAGTTTGCAGATAAAGCACATCGATCCCCAATCACCTCGCGCGCTTTATTTTAATGACGACTTGTATGTCGGTTTTGTGCAAGGCGGCTCAGTACTGGAAGTTTCTGCCAGTGATGCGAAACTGGGAACTGTTTTTTATACGCTCTCTCAAACAAAAACATCTCGACCGACGTTCGTGCGAAAAACGTTTGAATGTACTCAGTGTCATGCTTCATCAATGACTCAGGGTGTTCCAGGTCACATTATGAGATCTGTTTACCCTGGTCCTGATGGTATGCCTGTCTTTCGTGAGGGTACCTATCGCAGCGATCAGTCTAGTCCGTTTCATGAGCGCTGGGGAGGCTGGTATGTCTCGGGAACTCATGGAAAAATGCGCCACATGGGAAATCTGCTTTTTCGAAAAGGGGACAGTTCCAATAATTTGAATCGCGAGAGTGGCGCGAATGCCGTTGATCTGGAGAAATGGTTCGATACGAGTGCTTACCTGAGGCCGCATAGCGATATTGTGTCATTGATGGTTTTGGAGCATCAGGCCAAGATGCATAACTTGATTACCCGCGCACAGTTTGAAGGGCGTATCACTTTGCGAGATGCGGCAGTCATGAACAAGATGCTGGAGAGAGAAACATCATTTCAGAGTGACAGTACGAAAAGACGTTTTGAAAGTTCGGCCAATCGCTTGCTCGATTACATGTTGTTTACTGAAGAATTGGTGCTGCAAGATCGAATTCAAGGGGTTTCCAGTTATCAAACCGAATTCCCATTGTCAGGTCCAAGAGATCGTCGGGGACGTTCATTGCGCGACTTCGACCTGGAACAGCGGTTGTTTAAATACCCCTGCAGTTATTTGATCTATTCAGAGTCATTTGATGCACTGCCACGTCCCATTCTGGATAAAGTCTATCGACGATTATGGGAAATTCTGTCTGGTAAGGATCAAACCAAAAAGTACGCTCACTTGAATGCACAAGACCGCCGAGCCATTCTGGAAATCCTGATCGAAACCAAATCAGGGTTACCCGATTATTGGAAACTTTAATCCTCGTCGTTTGGTGATATCCGTACTACAGTATTAGAAGTGAGGCGAGTGTTCGAGCTTTCTTCTGAAAATCGGGTTTATACGCTCACATCTGCTTTGGTATTGGTTGTTTCAGCGAATTGCGATGCATAGAATGACTCAATCATTGAGTTGTAATATTGGGGTGATTCTCTCTGTTTGAGCAGGGTGGGATAATAGAATGCTCCCATATACAATTTCGTTTCCAGCTTATCTGAAATCACGATTATCAACTATTAAGCTTAGTACTACTAGGAGCTTACGGGATGTTGCCCCGACGCGAAGTATTTCCACACGTCATCGAAATCAATTATCAGGCCAGGCAGCGTTTAGGGTGTTGTGTTTACCTTGTGTTTAATGATCAGAATGAATGGTTGTTAATCGACATTGGGTATGAAGACACCGTGTCAGAAATCATTGAAATGATTCGACAGATGGATTTTCCGCTGGCAAATTGCAAATATCTGATTGCAACTCACGCTGACGTCGATCATATTCAGGGACTCAGCCGTGCCAAAGAATTGTTACCCTCGGCCGAGGTCATTGCACATCCGAGTGCCGCTCGACTGCTCGAAGTAGGCGATCGAATCAGTACTTACGCAGAAATTAGTGCACAAGGCATTTCGATTGATATGCCTCCGTGTAAAGTTGATATTGAAGTAAAAGAAGGAGACGTCATTAACCTGGGTGAAGAGATCAAGCTGGAAGTCTGGCACACACCCGGACACACAGATGGGCAATTGGCGTTTCGTTTTGGGGAGCTACTTTTCTCAGGTGACAACATCTATCGAGATGGTTGTGTTGGGCACATTGATGCCCACCATGGTTCTGATATTCCGGACTTTATTAATTCGTTAGAGCGTATTCGGGACTGTGATGCAAAATGGCTACTCCCCAGTCACGGTCCAATCTTTCGGAACAAAAAGGAACTCTTGCAAGCGACCATTGATCGTTTGAATACTTATCTGCATATGGCAGATTTCGGGACCTGTGCCATCGATTGGCCACTGCAGGACGAGTGGGACGACGAGCTCGTAAAGGGATTTGATCCTGATACCGCGCAATAAGTTCCCTGGAAATGTGACTTTACGTTCACTTTTTATCTGTTTGTGAAGCTGCTGGTTCAGCTCAGGTCGTCTGAAAGCTTAATTTTAAACAATTACTGAACTCCCTATTTTATCTTTTTTATGGGAGTTTCAGTTCTCTATGGCCAAATTCCTGATGCTATAATCCGCAAAATTGCTATCATTATCAGGATCTTCATCACAAACACAAATGTTGCTTGTGTTGCGACAAGTTTAACCCGATGCGACGACGAAAAATACCGATATGCGTCGATCGTAAAAAGTCATATTGGCTGTGAACTGGAATCGGGCTTTTCATTTTTTTAGTACATTCTCGATTGATTCATGCTGTAAAAGTGTGACAATTTGGTGATTCCGATTTGAGTGAGTTCTGGAATTCTCTAGAAGAAATCTCAAGTCAGGTCTGTTAAGCAGTTTTTGAATCAAACAACTTTCAACTTGAATTTCGATCTTACAGTTTGAGAGCTGAAATTCGTTAATTTGATAAAGCCTATTCAGGCTATTGGATTACTTAATGGCTTCGTTTTTCGAAAAACGCGATCCCTGGGGACATAATCTCTCATTATGGGTCGTAGTCTTCATGATCTTCATAACTCCTGTGCTGGCTGGAGTTTTGCGAGAGATTCGTCAAGAAAATAATGTTGAGAATTGGCTGCCACCCGACGACCCACAGTCGAAAGTTCTGGCTTGGCATCGTAAAAGTTTCGGTATTGAAGACCGTATTCTCGTTTCCTGGGAAGGGAGTTCACTCACAGATTTGCGGGCAGAACGCTTGAAAACCCTTCTGATGGGAACCGCCGATGAAAAGGGAATACGACATGGTGGCTCTCCTTATATTCAGGAAGTGGTGACACCCCAGGATGCCATTCAGAGAATGGTTGAATACCGGATTGAGCCAGAAGAGGCACAAGAGCGTTTAAAAGGGGTCTTACTCGGTACTGGGATGCTGAAGATCCGCTTAACTGAGGCCGGCAAGAAACGACAGGAACAGACCACCCAGGAGCTCATCGATAAAGCGAAGAGCGAGTTGGGTTTGGTGCTTACCGTTAAGCCCGCGTTCAAAGAGTGGGTAGAGATGGTTGATGAGTCTGAGGAAGCAGAAACCATTAAAGAGCCTATTGATGAGGATGAAGAACAAGTCGATTTTAAAGAACTCGTGGCATCGATTCCAGCTCACGATTTTCAGGTCAGTTGGTCACGAATGCAACCTGATGCAGAACTCACAAACCAATTAAAACAAATAGCACTTTCACTGACACGTCCGTCGATTCTACCCGAACCACTGGCCGCGAGTTCTGAAGAGAAAACAGATTCTACCCCTCTGGTTCAACCGACTTTGATTGAAGATTGTTTTTTTGCAACAGGTACTCCAATTTCGATTTCGATTGCACTGTCAAACCCTGGTGATGCGGATCATGGTGCTGCGGTCGATGCAGTGAAAGCGGCGGCATTCAAAGCAGGTATTCCAGCAGAAAGCCTCCATATCGGCGGGAGACCCGCTGCAGGAGCTGCATTAAACCGCATGGTTAAAAAATCTTCCTGGGATACAGACTACCCTGCCTGGCAATTTCATAAACGGTCTGTGACATTGTTTTCAGGATTGATTGGAATTGCCCTCGCCTTTTTCATGTTACGGAGTATCAGGCTTTCTTGTATCGTATTATTAGTTTCATATTTCACAACGTTTGTGGCGGTTTCCGTTGTGCCTCTGACGGGAGGAACCATGAACATGGTTCTGGTTGTCATGCCGACGTTGTTGACAGTGTTAACACTTTCCGGTTCGATTCATGTCGCAAACTACTGGAAACATGCAGCACATGTGAATATCAAAACGGCCGTAGTAGAGGCAGTGGAAATGGCACGCGCTCCCTGCATGATGGCCAGCTTAACAACAGCCATCGGTTTGGCATCCTTAATAACCAGCCCTCTATCACCAGTTCGTGACTTCGGACTCTATTCCGCCATTGGTTGCCTCATCTCTTTGTTAATGGTGTTATTTGGCTTGCCGTCCTTGTTACAATTATGGCCAGCGAAGCCTCCTAAAGCCTCTGAGATTGACACCAGGAACTGGCAAAAGTTAGGAAACGCGCTGTCCAGACATCAAATGATGGTTTCATTGAGTTGCCTGATGCTCTTTGCCGTTTCCTGTTATGGCTTCAAGTGGTTCCGCACGGAAACGAAAGTGATCAAGTATTTTCCCGATTCATCCCGCGTGATTCAAGACTATTTGTTCCTGGAAGAAAACCTTTCAGGGATTACGCCCGTTGATACCGTAATTCGTTTTGATAAAAATGCACAGGATAATTTGAATTTTCTCGAACGCATTGAGTTGGTTCGAAAAATTCAAAGTCGTATTGAAGAGCATCCCGAAATTAGTGGCTCCATTTCCCTGGCTGATTTTCGACCTGTTTCAGAGCCGTTGCCTGAAGGAGCGAGCACGTTTCAAAAATTACGACATGCAAAACGCGTAAATGAAACCGAAAGACGTGTCCGTGAAAGCCTCGAGTCAGGAACTGCTAAATCGTTTCTACATTTAGCTGATCGGGAAGTAGTATTAGAGCAGGAAACCGCTAACGGTGCGAGGTCTGTGCCTGTGAATGAAGGAGACGAGCTGTGGCGAATTACATCTCAGGTCGCCATTATGACGGATTTGAATTATGGTGATCTTACACGAGACTTAAATCAGGTCACTCAGTCTGTATTACGAGACCATGCAGGTACTACGCATATCGTGACCGGCACGATTCCCCTGTTTCTGCGCACACAGGAGGCAGTTCTTGAAAGCTTGATCAAAAGTTTTGGTTTGGCTTTTGCTGTGATTGCGGTCGTGATGATGATTCTATTGCGTAGCCCTCTTGCCGGTCTGATTACCATGTTACCCAATTTGATGCCCATTGGTGTGGTTTTTGGATTGCTTTGCTGGATGAATATTTCGATCGATATCGGTACGATGATTACTGCATCAGTCGCGCTTGGGATTGCCGTTGATGGAACATTGCACCTGCTGACGTGGTTCAAAATTGGTATCGAGGAAGGCAAGACCAAACAGGAAGCAGTGGCTGCTGCACTCGGTCACTGTGGACCGGCGATGTGGCAAACCAGTGCTGCTGTCGCGATCAGTTTGGCAATGTTGTATCCGGCTGATCTTCTGTTGGTCAGTCGTTTTGGGATCTTGATGTGTGCTCTAGTCACAGCAGCCCTGGTGGCTGACATTATCTTTTTGCCCGCACTTCTGGCTGGCCCTCTGGGTTCTTTGATTGAAACATCATTGAAAAAAGAGGCGGCTGCAGATGTTCCGCTGTTACAGGAAGGCAAAGCAACGATGCCACATCTACAGCATGCGATCAAGCGTGCTCAGTCTGAGAAAACATTCGAGACTTAGTCCGAAACCGAAAAATGATTGATACTCTCGGACGATTTGGCTTGGTCTAGAGTTTTGAATCACTGTGTCTCCCCTTAGCCTATTTGTCTTCTGAAGGCTTTCGTACGTTTTTCAAAAATTCTAAGATCTTCTGAGTGGGAACATCATCTGATAGCCCAATTTCTCGGTTGATTGTGAGATGAGTTTTTCCTTGCGCAGAGACCAATTTCGAGGAAATTCCCTTTGATCTCAAATTTTTCTCCAGACTTTCAGACTGACGCCTGGATTCTGCTCTTTCAGCAACATGCACGATTAAAAAAGGGGGAATGGATTGCTTTTCGTGTATATAAGTGATGGGCGACGCCGTTTTCCACGTTTTCTCATCAGTTCCGAATATTGTTGTATAGAGCTTTTTTGCAGTCGGGCCAGCGGTCCTGATTCGTTCCGAAATATCATAACCGGCACCATCCAGTAAAATGGTTCCTTTAATTGATTTCAGCGAAAGCGACTCTCTTTTGAGATAAGCGGGATTTGTGGAAACCAAGGCGACGAGATGAGCTCCCGCTGAATGTCCCATGAGGAAAATTTGATCCGCATTACCTCCATACTTTTTGGCGTGTTCTTGGACCCAATAAATTGCTTCTGCAACATCCTGTGCCTGTTGATCGTATGTGGCTTGTGGATAAAGTCGATAATTAATGCTGGCTAAAATGAAACCATGGTCGGTAAAGAATTGCGGTTTGTTATTTACGCCACGTTTGTCACCAATTTTCCAGCCTCCACCATGTACCCAAATGACAATGGGATGATTTTTTCCTGATGCTGGTGTATATAAATCCAGACTCTTAAAATGCTTTCCTAGTTTAATTGTTGTGTCATAGGGAATGTTCCGAATGGTTTTGAATTTCTGGAGGACAGGCTGCTGTTCAGAAAATGCCATCGCGTTGAATAATGCCAGATACATGATTGACAACACACAAATCATCCAAGACCAAGTATTGAAAAAAGATTTATCTGTCATTGATTCTGACCTCGTTTTTTGACCGGAATGGGCGATTGGTTCCCGCTTTTAGCTGGATTCTCGTTTTTTCATGAAGTAAATATCCATACTCGATTTTTGTAATAGATCGAATTGTTCCCAGAGAGTGGGACATTCGAATTCAGCATCGCGTGGCGTTCTCAATATTAAGCTACAGTTTTCAGAAGAGACAGTATCTCGGGCCAGCCTTTCTAGCGATTCGTATAAGCGCGAACCGGGTTTGAGATCATCGATCATCTTGTAGGGAGGGTCGAAGAAGATCATGTCGAAAGGGACAAAATCCGGAACGTTTTTTGGTCGGAAGGAGGAAAGTTGGGCATTGGTCTTCCAGCAGAGAGTTTCTTTTTCCGCGCCGATATTTTCAACATTGCGTTTGAGAAGCTGGTGCGCTTTGCGATCTTGTTCGATGAAAACAACACTCCTGGCCCCTCTGCTGAGTGCTTCTAGACCCAGTGATCCCGTTCCCGCGTAAATGTCGGCAACACGCTTTTCTTTGACGGTCTCTCCCAACCATTCAAAGAGTACTTCTTTTACAAAGTCGGTAATCGGGCGTGTTGTTTGGCCTGGGTTGGTATGTAATTTACGCCGACGATATTTACCTGCTATAATACGCACTGCTCTGTCGTTTCAATAAAACTGGTGGGAAATTCAGTAGTCACGCTGATGGAAAATTATTTTAAACCCATATTATATAAAGACTTGATCACGATGAGAAGTGTCACTCATTTTCCCTCTTTTGTGCCATGCGTTCCCAGTGTTTTTTGATGATGTCTGCCGCTTCCTCAGCTACAGAGTGGAATTCTTTTTTCTCCTTAGGTTTAGGTTTGGGTGTAGTTGAATCAGACTCCGTGGGGGGGAAATTTGTCGTAGGGATAATCGTCGTGTCACCTGGTGAAGCGGCTGAATTGTTTGTATCCTCCGAGAGCCAGCTTGAAATATCGTCATCTGAAAGCGGTGGATCCGCTGGATCAGGGGTATAATTGCTTGGCTTTTTGACAGCTTTTTTCGCTCCAACTAACTCAAATACCATTGGGCCTACGCGAAGCAAGGCACCTGGCTCAAGAGGTGTTTCTTTTTGAATTGCGATATCATTAACGTAAGTTCCATTACGGCTTTTTAAATCAATCACAGAGATTTTTTCGTCGAGGACAATTAATTGGCAGTGTCTACGACTGACATCAGAGTCAGTAATACGAATATCGCATTCCAGCTCACGACCAATGGTGATGTCTCTTTCAGGAAGCTTTAACGTTTTCCCCTGATGCTTACCTGTTTTGATTATGAATTTTGGCATACTAGCCCTCAAAATTAAAACTGAAGTTGGCCTATTTCCTTTGATGATAAGGTATTGAGAACTTAAGTTTCATATTATTTAATTAAAATTATTGAAACGAAGTAAGATGAATCGATTTAATCATGCAGAGGAACCACAAGTGCTTCTTGACATGAGGGACATGTCATCGTACGCCCTCTATGTTTAACGCGAACTTTTAGTTTTTTACCACAGGGACAGTAGAAATGAATTCGTTCATCTAGGTCTTCCTTGGAAGAATCGAGGTGATCATGTTCCCAGACTTCATTTGAAATCTCTTTGATCATTTCCAGTAATTCATCCGGGTTAAACGGTTTCAACAGATAACCATCCGCACCAACTCGTTTTGCTAATTGACGTGATTCTGGAGAGTCAATTGCAGTCAAAATGAGGATGGGAACATCACTTTCTTTTTGTTTCATCCGTTCACAGATTTCAAAACCACTTTCGTGAGGAATGATTAAATCTAGAATCACAAAATCAGGTTTATGCATACTGAATGATGAGTGGGCTTGTCCGCCGTCTTTTGCTATTGTTACATGGTAGCCATGTTCCTCTAGCAGCTTTTTGAGAAATAAGGCGGTATCCTGTTCGTCGTCCACAACAAGAATGTGATTGACGATCGAAGATGTCATATCAAAGCGAGTTTCATTCGTAGCCATTAGGGAGACTCCCTGTTTCAGTGTCCCCGGTTCCGTCGGGCTTTTTGTTTTTATCTTTCACTTTCGCTGAAAAATATTTCGTTCATTTTCACTCTGTTGGAAGAGCATGCCTATAAAAAATGGGATTCATCAACAGTCGAATTTTGAATATTCCATCAATAAAAGCCAGAGTTTTATTATCCCAGAGGAATAATTAAATGACACGGCAAAAAAAATAATTTCGGTGGAAATAGCAAAAAGTCCTAAAAAATAGGGACAAACACATTGACTTTTAGAATTAAGATCACTTTACTTACGCTTGGCCATGAGAGAGTTTTAGTGATTTCTCAGGCTGAAAACATTATTACAACTCACTATGACGAGGTGGCCCCCCACTTCTTTCATTTTCAAATTCCAGTATCAGGAGTTCACAATGGCAGCAAAGGCTACTAAAGATAAGCCACTTACCAAAACAGAGATCCTCAATGCACTAGCTGAAAGTTCTGGACTCACCAAGAAAGAAGTAACAAGTGTTCTCGATAGCTTAAGTGATTTGATTTCCAAGAATATTGGGAAACGTGGTCCGGGTGTCTTCAATATGCCAGGTCTTCTGAAAATCCAAGTTCAGCGAAAGCCAGCAACCAAGGCGACAACACGCCCTAATCCATTCAAGCCTGGCGAAATGATGCAGGTTGCTGCAAAGCCTGCACGGAATGTCGTCAAAGTACGGCCTCTCAAAGCACTGAAAGAAATGGTCTAATCACCTTTCTGTCAGCCTTTTATCTTGCTCAGTAAACAAAGTGGTGTAGATGCAGTTCTCCTCAGCGGAAACTGCATCTTACCTTCTTTTGTTTATAATGATATCGCATCAAAGATCGAAAATATCGCTTACTCACTTGCCAGAAAATCATTCTGGCTCTTGATTTTGTAGGGGTCTTGATAGCACAAAACACTTAATTTCAAATTTTATTCGAAATTTAAGTGTTTTTTGTGAAGAATGGTATCATTAGGTCTTTACTGCAAGATGCTTTATGTAAGTGCCTTTAAATCATTACTTTACGTTTTTAGTTTTAAACCTAAAATCAAAATATGCTACTTCTCCCTATCCTGGAAGAGGGCGTGTATGCCTTGTTGTGCTGCGCTAGCCTCTTGACGGTATAAATGTGGGCATGTAAAATCTAGCCGTATGTGATCAATCAGTAATAATACTCATTGATTGCAGTAGTGTTTTACCTACCAGCGAACACTGCATTTAGATTTACGTGGGGTGCATTATGCATCCTCAGAGAGAAAATGGCATGTTAGTTTTATCGCGCAAGAAAAATGAGAAAATCGTAATTGATGAGAATATCATCATTACGATTGTTGAGATACGCGGTGACAAAGTCCGCTTGGGAATTGAAGCCCCTCGCGATGTTCCCATTCATCGAAGTGAAGTCTATGATGCAATTCAAAACGAGCAGAATCAAGTTTCTACCAAAGAGAATGGGACTTCTGAAGTCGTGCAATAACTTTGCTTTGTGCATCTTTGAATACTACCAAAGCCGCCTGAGGGTGGCTTTTTTTATTTCATTGATTTCTGAACATCAAGCGAGTTTGGGTAAAGTATTCAAAAGTTTTTTCAGAGAACGTGGATTCTGTTAATGCGATCCGCTTGACTTATCCGATGGAAACCTTAGATTACTAATCTCACCGGCCCCATCGTCTAGTTAGGCCCAGGACATCGGGTTTTCATCCCGAAAACAGGGGTTCAAATCCCCTTGGGGTCAGTTTAAGTAAAAGCAACGATTATTCAATTGAATAGTCGTTGCTTTTTTTGTGTTCATCTTGAAGTGTTTCGCTTCGAACAATCTCATCTGCGTGGTTTTGAATTCTCGACGTTGCTCTTACGATGATTTCCATATTTTTTTCATCCGTCAATAAAATAGGATGATGCAAAAGTACGAGATTGCGATCGCATGCTGAGGCACTTGGTAACTCATTAAACTTTTTAAATCGTTTTTGGCTATGAATCGTGTGTAATGCCCTGAATCCGGGGTGTAGGGCGATTCCTTCGGCCTGCATCGATTGGCAAAATTGAGCTCTCGACATACCTGCGAACTGCTCCGGTTGATATTGGAAACCCAATTTGTAGTAGCCAGGGCAGGAGGTAGTTTGATTTGTACTTTCGTCGTTTTGAAAGCTGACCAGTCCCGATGTTTCTTCCAGTTTTTGCTGCAGATGTAACACATTTTTATGTCGTTTTAGATTATCTTCCTGAAGCGATTTCATTTGTGGTAGTAATATTCCTGCCTGTAATTCTGTCAATGGGTAAGCCTCGTTTCCACGGTATGAGTAAAGTCTGACTCGTTGTGCAATTTGGGGTGAAGACGTAAATAGTGCACCACCGCGGCCTGCTGTTAATAATTTACTACCACCAAAGCTAAGTACTCCGATGTCTCCCCAGCTTCCGGCAATTCGTCCTTCAATGTTGGCACCAGGTAATTGGCAGGCATCTTCAATGACAGGGATTCCCCATTTTTTTGCGAGCTTCTTCACAGCTTGCATCGGGACCAGGCCTCCATGAAGATGAGATACCAGAATGCATTTTGTAGAGCTGCTCACGGCTTGCTCTAGCAGGCTGATATCCAGGTTACTATTCCTGCGATTGACATCAACAAGCATCGGCGTGGCGCCTACTGTCAAAATATTTTTGAAATTTCCTTCAAAGTCATAGGCTGCGAGAATGACTTCATCACCTGTTCCGATTCCAAGCCCACGCAGTGCAAGTTCGATGGCAACAGTTCCACTCGAGCAAAGAACCACTTCTTCAGTCTGATGAAGTGCGGCAAGTTCTCGCTGTAATTGTTCTGAATAAGGGCCATGATACTTGCCCCACACACCCGATTTTTGTGCCTCTTGTAAAATTTGATTGACTTCGCGATTTGGTAGAGGCCACTCTGGAGGACCTTGGGGGAACAATGGTGTTCCACCTAAAATAGCAGGTTTTTCTTGTGATGAACTGTTCATAAGCATTTGTTGCTGGTTTTGGATTTTAGATCGGAAGTCGGAATTCGTGATCCTCATAGTATTGTACTGAAGAATGTTTAACTAAACTATGTATATCGTGCGATTGCAGACTACAACCGGTGAGTTTAGAGCGTATAAATTCTAGTAATTCAAAATCAATTTCATTAGTGAGTGAGTCAAATATGACACATCAAATCAAATTCATAATGGTGGGTGGTTTTTTAGGGGCTGGAAAAACGACAACCTTAGGGCGATTGGCAAAGTATTATTCCGATCAGGGGTTGAATGTAGGAGTCGTTACCAACGATCAAGCTTCTGATTTAGTCGATACGAATACCTTGAGGTCACAAGGTCTACATGTGGGTGAAGTCGCAGGGGCCTGCTTCTGCTGTCATTTTGATGCTTTGATGGAGACGATCGAAGAGTTGGGATCAAAATCGAAGCCCGATGTGATTCTGGCAGAACCGGTTGGCAGCTGTACTGATCTTGTAGCAACTGTGATTCAGCCTATTAAACGCTTGTTTGATGCGGAGTTTTCCATCCATCCCTATGCCGTTCTCATGAAGCCCAGTCATGGTAAAAAGATTTTGAAAAATGAAAAAGGATCCGGCTTTTCCCCGAAAGCTGCTTACATACTGAAAAAACAACTGGAAGAAGCAGACGTGATTTTGGTGAATCGTATTGATGAGCTTGCAGCTGAAGATGTTGATGAACTTACTGCTTTGGTTGATGAACACTTTCCCGGGACTCCTGTCTTAAGAACATCAGCCCTCACAGGAGAAGGGTTTGAAGCACTGGTTGAGTTCTTAGAACAGGATGGTGATTTTGGGAGTAAGATCCTTGACATTGATTATGACATTTATGCAGAGGGTGAAGCTGAACTTGGCTGGTTGAATAGTAGCGTGCGCGTCACATCTGAAAATGTGTTTTCTCTCGATCAGTTATTGCTGGACGTCATTTCTCAGTTGCAAATTTCATTTAAGGAAAAGGGAGTCGAGACAGCGCACCTTAAGGTGATCGGTTTATGGGAAGGATTTTATGGTGTTGTTAATCTGATTAGCAATGACAGCGCACCAAAATTATCTTTACCGTCAGACTGCACAGTAAACGAACTGGATCTGATTGTGAATGCACGCGTTGCCTGTGATCCGGAAGCGTTAACAGAGCAGGTGACGCACGTTTTGCAGCATTGTGCAAAAACATTAAACGCAAATTTAGAGTTCCGTCAGACTCAAAGTTTTCGTCCGGGTAGACCTGTTCCAACACATCGCTATGCGTCACCTCAGTGATGTTCGCGATAGCCATCTGTTTTCATCAATCATGATTCATTTTTGATTTAATTTGAGTCTAATGTCTGAGCTGAGTTCTATATTTGATCCGAAGCGTCGGCAGAGATTTCGCCGACAACTGTTGTCCTGGTACAACACTCATCAGCGTGATCTGCCCTGGCGAGGGGTTAACGATCCATACGCCGTCTGGATCAGTGAAATCATGCTGCAGCAAACGGTTGTTGCAGCCGTGATTCCTTATTTTGAAAAATTCATGACCCGTTTTCCAGATCTGCAGACATTGGCGAATGCCGAGGAAAGCGAAGTGCTACAGTATTGGGAAGGTCTTGGATACTACAGCCGCGCGCGCAATATTCATAAGTCTGCTAAGATCATCGTGCAAGAGTATCAAGGCAAATTTCCTACGAGTCTCAAATCGCTCCAAAAACTGCCTGGAATAGGACGTTATACTGCGGGAGCCATTTGTTCTTTTGCCTATGACCAATCGGCTCCGATTGTAGAAGCCAATACATTGCGGCTCTACTCTCGATTGATTGGACTTGAGGAAGATCCGAGATCCAAATCAGGGCAAAATCAACTATGGGACTTTGCAGAACTCATTTTACCACGTAAGTCACCTGGGATTTTTAACCAGGCATTAATGGACTTGGGGAGTCTGGTTTGTACGCCTCAAAATCCAGCATGCAATCAATGTCCCGTCAGCTCGGCGTGTGAAGCATTTCTCAAAGACAGGCAGCATAAGATTCCGATTCCCAAGGTGCGACCGGAAATCACTCCCCTTACTGATGTCAGTATTGCCGTGTTTGAAGGGCACAAAGTGATGATTCGACAACGAATGTCGGGAGAACGTTGGGCAGGGTTATGGGACTTTCCCCGTTTTACGTTGGAGAACATGAACGGACTTGCTCATCCTGCTCTGAAAAAGCGAAAATCAAATGGTCAGAAGATGTTATTTGCAGAACACAACAACGAACGGTCGGGTAAAGATGATTTTCCAACGGGATTATCAGTGGACGTCGTTCCTCGCTTGGAGGAATATTTGCGAGAGCATGCCGGGGTCAAGGCATCGCTTCATCAGTTTGTTGCCGAGATTCGACATAATGTGACTCGCTATAAAATTCGTCTGCTTTGTTTTGTTGCAATCGTTGAGTCTGCTGATGCGAGCCAGGTTTCTTCTTCTCGTTTGCAGAGTGAGGAGCAAGCACTCTATCGATGGGTTACTGTCAGTGAGTTAGAAGCGTATCCGCTTTCAGTGACTGGAAGAAAGTTCGCTAAACTTTTGGCTCAAGAAATACCTTCATTTGACTAGTTCAACTGCGCAAAAAAATCCCCATTCTCAAAATTGCCTGAGATTGAGAATGGGGAAAACGTATTTGACTTAAGAGAAGAAAGCGGCATCCGTGCCAAAAAAGCCTTCCATGGAATTTAAGCCTTTAGGGTATTCGGATGAGATGGGGATTCTGAATGAGTCGCCTCCTTCTCCTGTAGTCAAAGACGCTGAAGAACAATGTGTATTGCGATCAGATTGGTGGGTTAGCCGGATAGTTCTTTGAAGAGTGTTCCGAATTCAGGCATGTCTTGTTCGAGTAGACTCTGCCATGCTTGAGGATTCCAGATTTCGACACAAATGACGGCACCGATAATCATGACATCTTGGTTTGGTTGGACTCCCAGAAACTCTCGAAATCCTTCGGGAATTGTACAGCGAGATCGATTGGCCAATTGAATGGTTCGATTTCTGGTAGAGAGTAAACGCCCCAGGCGTTGTACCTCGTCCCAGCGGTTTTCTAAGCGATGTGCCTGAATCTTTTGCTTGATCAGATCAACGCCCTGCTGTTGTCTGGTTTGCCAGTCTGATGCCTTCCAGAGGCTTAGGCAGCCAGCTCGTTCTTTGGTTAGCATTGTTTCCCCAGATTCGTCGGCGATGGCTTGAGCCATTTCTACAGGCAGCGAAATACGAAATCGGTCATCAACCGTTCGCTTCACTTCCCCCGTAATAAATGCTTCACCGCTCATTGCCAGCCTTCAAAAAAGGGTGTTTGTCTACCGTCTTTCAATGATTGTGAAAGAGTTTGATATTGTACTGGGCGAATAACCCACAATCAACTAGTTTTCAAAGATCAATTGGGCAGGAAACCCACATAGATAAGAATTTACAGCTCGATTACTAAAAAGGCAATCATTGATTGTCGAATTCTCGCGATTTTGTCAATTTTTCTTTTTGCGACGATTTTTCACACTGAGAAATGAAAAAGGGAGAGTAGCAGAAGAAGTTGATCTCTCTGTTCTCTGGGATCATGTTTTCAGTGCGCTCTATATCGTGCTTATGTAGCTGATCAGGATCAGTATTCAGCGTCAGATATCAGGGTGATAATAGATTGAACGTTTACAGACGCATGCTAGTTGTTTGAAGGAGCTCTCACTATCGGTCCCTCATGGTTCAACTGAAAATGATTGATGAGAATTCCATCACTCTGATTTTTATTTGATCTGAAAGCTTTTCTCGTGACTTTGAAGATCTTTGAAATTGACTTGTGTGGGTATAGCGATGTGATTCATGTGATATGTGATTGAAACTGTAGTGATATCTGATGATGGCACTTGATTCACATTCGATACTGTTCGAAATCAGCCGATAAGAACGTGATCATCGAAAACTGATGCTGAAGTTTCACATTCTTAACAGCAATAAACAGTCAGTTTAATAGTGAGAATATCATCAGAGGTAGAAGTATTCATGAGCAAGAATCATTTACTCACGCGCGCGACGCAGATTGCGCATTTTGGAGGGAGACACGGTCATGTCAATCTATAAAAAATCTCAGTAGATAATAGGCTGATTTGAAAGACTTACATTTGTCAAGAGTGCTTGAATGCAATAGAAAGGAAATGTAAATGTGAATCAGTAAGGGGACTGTTCAACGATTACTTCCGTTTGCCTGGCGAGAACTCCGAAGTTTATTCGAAACTCGCCAGGCAATAGAAGTGTTTGGTTGCAACTTAAGAATTGTCAATGAATTTTAATATTCGCGACGTTTCAAGATACCAGGCAGTGGTACAGGATAAGAGCCATCGGCTCGTGCCAGTACCGGAGCAGGGGAGTCCAATGTTAATTTATCGACATCAGGTGCAAATTCTTGTTTACAGTTAAGCATTTCATCATAGGTCACGACCTGCCCTGTATGAGCGGCCATTCTTCCCATTGAAGTGACTAGACTGGCTTCCGCACCACGTTTGACTTCGTTATAACGCTTGTCTTGACGAATTGCGTTGATCAAGTCATCCCATTCCAATTGATATGGGTTTGGCTCTGGTTGAGGATATGCCCATGCCAGATTCTCTTTCGCTTCATTATAGCCTTTATAGATGCGTGCTTTGGCTGGATGATGAGCGGATGTGGAAATCACTGCCAAACCTTTGGTTCCATGGGCAAAGCTGGCAAATTTTTGACGACAGCCAGGCATGGTCCGACCTCTCAGAAACATTTTGGTTCCGTCAGCGAAAGTGTATTCAACACTGTAACTGTCGAAATTCTGATCGACATTATCCCCACGATAGTGTCGGCCACCTGAGCCATCGGCTTGAACAGGCCAGGCATCTTTCATCCAGCAACTTTCATCGATGTTATGGATGAGGAAGTCACTGAATCCTCCACCACTGGCCCAGAGAAAGCCATGGAAATTTTTAATTTGATAGAGTAGTTCGCTCATTTTTTCGGGTTTAGGACCGGTGGCTGCAGATCCCGTTGGACCTGCCATTCGATAGGCTCTAAGTTCCAGAATATCTCCAATCTGTCCCTGCTTGATGCGGTCGTAAAGTTCCTGACGGGCTTTACAGTGACGGCACATCAGACCAACGCCGACTTTGAGATTTTTTTCTTCTGATTTCTTAGCCAGTTCGAGCATCTTGCGTGTACTGGGACCATCAACGGTCAGAGGTTTTTCCATGAAAACGTTAATCCCTTTTTCGATGGCATAACCGAAGTGAACCCATCGAAATGCGGGAGGTGTAACCAGCAAGACAACATCGCCTGGTCCAAGACAGCTGATTGCCTTTTCATATCCATCAAAGCCGATAAATTTCTGGTCGTCAGGAACGTCGACTTTGTCCCCAAACGCCTTTTTGAGGCTTTGATAACTTGTGTTCAAGCGGTTGTCAAAGACGTCTGCCATTGCGACCAATTTGATAGGGCCGCTGGTAGTTGAAAGTGCATTGGCTGCGGCACCTGTCCCGCGCCCTCCGCATCCCACTAACGCGATTTTAATTGTATTTTGGTCAGCGGCATAGACGTGTGGAATTGCAGTGCCAGCCAAAACAGAAGCCCCGGCAGCGAGTCGACTCGAATTTTTCAAAAACTCGCGGCGTGATGAGGTATCTTTAGGCGCTTTACTCATGTTGGACTCCTTTGTGGTTCATTGAATAATTTGAGGATCAAAGTGGGATGTTGATTTTATCTGATCAACCGATTGAAATCGGGATGCTGGGCGACAATTAATTATGTGGTCGAAGATCTATCAGATAAATACATATAATTGTATCTGATTATATCAATGTGAGAGAACCACTTGCAACTTGTAAGCGTGGATTCCAGTTGTGGTAAGAAGTGAGTAAACGAAGAAGCCCGATTCAAAATCAATAAAAAACCCCGGAGACTGAAGTTCAGCCTTCGGGGTTTGATTTGTGAGATATGTTAATTTATGAGCTTTTGCTTAGAAGTTGTAAGCGGGATTTTTGGGGTCAAAGTCAGCATCGCTCAGTCCTGCGTTCGTGCGGATGTTCGTGTACGTGTACTCTTCTACCAATTCAGGCTTACCGTTTCTTCTAGTTGGCCAGTCATATTGTTCGACGCGAACTGGTAGATTGGTTGCTTTATCGATGTATAAACGAGTCATTTGAAAGCGCAGTCCTGGTTTTTGTTGTGGGTAACTTGTTTCCAGGACTTTACATTGCATGTTACCAAGCTTTGCATCAGGGAAATATTTCACGTTCACCCCTGCATTGACTTGTCGTTCTTCTTTCCATTGCTTCAGAATTTGAAACAACATTTTTCGGATGCCGATCGTTGTGATGGGGTAACGGCTTTCATCCATTGCTTGAGGGCTATTGGGTTGAAGAGAAATCGTTCCTACAAGTCCTTTGATCCCTGTTTCATGAGCGAGGATCTGATTTCCATTTCTACCTTGGAAATAAATAACTTCTCTTCCTGTATGTGGTTTCTGAAAGTGTAGATAGACACTTAAAGGCTTCTCACGGAATTTAATGTTCATTGTCTGAGTAGGTTGCATGCGGCGTCCTACTTTTTCCCGTTTGATGAAGGTGCCTTCGAAGTCTTTCACTTGAGCGGTTGTATCATAGCTCTTCATTGCGAGCCTGATTGCAGGATCAAGTGGATGCTCTGCATCTGCTGCCGAAAGCAAATTGGTTTGAGTCAGAGTAGTGATCGCTGAAAGGACCATAAGCCCTGCCATGATAGCCACTTTTTTAGTCTGGCGGACCAGAACGAAGTTTGATTGGTAAGTGTGTTGTTTTACCATTGAATTTCGTGACTCCCTTTGTCGAAATCCACTTGCTTTGGGCTCATTTCCAACGGAGCACTGTTGTCGGATAAACTGCCGCAAAACTAGTAAGAAAATAGACCACTTTGCTAAACAAGAACTTCTGAAACGAAGCCCTCTTTTTGTGAGGTATTACGGTCTTGTAACTTAGTGTCGAGAATAGATACCATCCGTGTTTTGGCTCGACCTTGTAGACTACTAATCGAACTAATTGGTAAACCGTAATAAATTTTGATTACATGTTCTCTTTATTTTTTTGTAAATTGTCAAGACAGAATCTTTAGATTATCTCTTCTCACTCCTAGATTATGAACTTTTTATTCTTTTTATAGATTGTATTTTTCCTATTCTAACATGGTTCGCTTCAAAGAATATACAAGGAAATCGTTGAGATTTGCCGAAATCAATAGATTCTTCAAAACTCCAATTGTCCGTTCTCTGTTGTTTCTGTATGATCCGCCCCCTTGAGTTTGAACGTATTGAATTATAATTAGCTTCAGTATGGATTTCTCAGGAAAATGATCTGTGATTTGCTGATTCCAATGCATCAAGAAACAAAATCACTGATCGAGTAAAACTGTGGTTAACCAATATGGTTTCTGGTAACCCCAACATTGAGAACAAGGAGTGTTCCCATTGTTCAAGTCGGATAATTTCCGATAGCGTGTTGCGAACATGGAGGAGAAACGCAAATGCGCTCCAAATCGAATGACTTTTTTTCTACCATCCTAATGCTGATACCTTTGGTTGCAGTTCCGATGTTGGCCATATTTGGCATTCCGGAAATCGCTCCCGTTAAAAAGTCACCTTTCAATGAAAATGAGCAAGCCAACAGCGAAGAGTTTTCGGGCTCTCAATTCGAAGACATTTCATTTGATGCTTCAGCAGATGAAATTGATTTGGGAAGCGAAGGTGATTTTTCTCAACGGTCGGGGCCGAATCAAAACAGGGGAGAAACGAAAAGTCCCTTCGAAAAAATGGCATCGACTCAAAAAGGTTCCTTTAACGAAGAGGAATGGTTGCCACCTGCTGGCGCGCTTGAAGGTTGGGAGTTGGAGACAGTTCCCTCCAAGCTTGAAGTAGATCAGAAAGGGATCGAACTCTCTTCAGCAAACTCGAGCCAAATGTCCGAACAGAAATTAGAAAACAAACCGATTCAACAGGCGTCCTTCGAACAGGCGGGAACCTTTAATCAAGAAATCCGACAGGTCGAAAATGAAGTGAATCCATTCGAAAAAACAGCTCCCTCACGCCCGGCTACCGTCAAACCAGTTGATGAACAGTTTCGCTTACGAGCAGAGAAAATGTTGCGACGAGACCCTGTCACATGGGGTGCTGCCGTTGAAAAGTTGAATGAATTGGGGATCAGAGATTATCGACTTGAGCCAGGGGGGCGCCCTAATGAATTCTTATTTAGTTGTTCTTATTCTCCGCCTCAGAACCCAAGGATTTCCAGGCGCTTTGAAGCAGAAGCGCTCGATCCTTTGAAAGCTGTCATTCAAGTTTTACAACAGGTTGATGAGTGGAATCGAAATAAATAGACTCATCTAAAACAATCAGCCCTCTTTTAGTAGCTCACTAATAGAGGGCTGATTGTTTTAGATGAATTACGACTTAATGGCAATTAAGCGTTCTGACTCTTTTTTTTCTGTTTTGCCTTCTTCTTATTTTCGTTCTTCTTTTTTTGTTCCAACTTCTTTCGCAACTCTTTCGCTTTAGGAGGGGCCTTGCGTTTTTTGATTGTGGACTGTTTCTCAGAAGATTTTTCTGTGTTCTGCATGCTTTCAATTTGGCCACACAAGTCCGCACGAGAAATTTCAACATCTTGCTGCCGGTAAGAAGAAGATGCTGTCCAGGCACGGCAGCTTTGATGGCCTTCTACATGATAACTTTGATCCAGACTGCGGATCGCATGGCTGAACTCCAGCAGTTCATCATTAATGGCTGTTGAGGCGGTACTTAAGCCAACGGTGGCTCCAAGGACTCCAACGGTGCCTAACATGACTAACTCGGCTGATACGACCAAACCGAGTTCTTCATTCCAGAATTTGTTTAATAGATGCATGATTAAGATCTCTCAGAAAGCGGTGACAATTTTAGTTTGAGCGTAAGGTGAGAGTGAGTTCCGCCTGTTCCGATTGTATCGATTATTCGGATTAAACTGATTCTATCGATTATTTTAGAAATGTAAATATAGATAAAATAAGAAAATTGAGATGCTTTTGTTTTTTGAGAGTTTGGTGTTGCAAGGTGTTTAATAGTAATTGTTTATGTCATATTTGATTTATAAGGTGTCTAATGAGTTAAGATGCTTGAATTACATGCTCCAGTCTCTTCTGAAGACCTGATTAGAGTTAGGAGATCGGGCAATGGCAGCGTAGTAACCTGAGAAAACCGGCAAACAGACAATGGCAATGGCAGACCATTCAAAAGAAATTACTGGGAGTGAATCCCTTTATCCTTGCCTGAATTGGGGTTTCTGGACATGATCGTATCGATCAATGATCCAGTAACCTTAGAATTTAGCAACAGAATCAGGAGAAGGGTTAGCCCAGTATGTCATCACAGCAATCACCTTTAGCCATTGGTATTCGACTTTCAATTATGATGTTCCTTGAGTTCTTTGTCTGGGGAGCATGGTACGTAACCGTTGGAAACTATATGGATGCCAACGGGATGGGAAACGCAATTTACTGGGCATATACCGTTGGTCCGATTGCCGCGATTATTTCCCCATTCATATTAGGTATGATTGCAGATCGTTTTTTTGCATCAGAAAGGGTCCTTGCAGTACTGATGATTTTAGGCGGGGCTGCACTTTACTATGCCCCTAATGTTGTTGGAGAGAACGGGGCGGGAAGCGGCACTTTCATTCTTCTACTTTTGTTACACATGTTATGCTATATGCCAACTTTGGGGCTAACAAATTCCATCGCGTTTTCTCATTTGAAGAATCAGGAAGTCTGGTTTCCTTTGGTGCGTGTTTTTGGAACATTAGGATGGATTGTAGCGAACATTATTGTCAGTAAAGTCCTGGGAGCAGATAAGACAGCGACTCCATTGCTTGTTGCAGGCGGGGCTGGCGTTATTATGGGAATTTACAGCTTGACATTACCTCATACACCGCCAGCCGCTAAGGGAAAAAAGATCACAGTTCGCGACATTTTAGGGTTAGACTCACTGGCGCTTCTGAAGGATCGTTCGTTTCTAGTATTTATAGTGAGTTCATTATTAATCTGTATCCCGTTGGCTGCATATTATGCCTATGCACCTGTTTTCGTTGCTGATGCGGGGATCGCAAATCCTGCATTCAAAATGTCTTTTGGTCAGATGTCCGAAGTTCTATTCATGGTCCTGATGCCACTCTTTTTCAAATCTCTCGGTGTGAAACGGATGCTGTTATTTGGCATGTTCGCCTGGGTTGTTCGATATGCTTTGTTTGCTGCAGGTGCTTCTGACGGTGTTGCCTGGATGATTATAGCCGGGATTCTGCTACACGGAATTTGTTACGACTTTTTCTTTGTCACAGGGCAAATATATGTTGATCAGAAAGCAGGCCCCGATATTCGTGCACAAGCACAAGGATTTTTAGTATTGGCGACACAAGGGGTGGGTATGCTTGTCGGCGCACTAATCAGTGGTAATTTAATCAATGCAATTGTCACAGGCGAAGGGGCAGCAAAACTAGAGACTTGGAAAGATTTCTGGATCTATCCGACAGTCGCAGCCTTTGTAATTATGGTCGTCTTTATGATTCTGTTTAAGGACGATCCTAAGGGAGCTCAAGATGTCAGCGAAGAGGATGTGGCGAAAGCCGCCAGCACTGAAGAAATGGTCTGATTCTCTTTTGTTCTGATGAAGTTTAAAAAGCACCTTGTTCATTATTGAACAAGGTGCTTTTTGTGTTAACTGAGGGAACCGTGATTTTCGATTATCGTCCGGGTCTGATAACAGGAGCTGCCTGCAGTCGCACTTGTGTCATCGATTCTACAAGAATGAAGTCACCCCGCAAATCCGAGCGGAACCAGCGTTTGCCAGTGACTCCCATCGGACGCCCCTGGACGGCGTCCAGATTGATCTGGGGGGAAATCGGTTGTAAATATGCGAGGAACTGTCCACTTGGGGTTACCAGGGCATGTGTGGGCATTCCATTTCGACCGTTGTTGACACGTCTTACGATACCAGCCCCTGAAAACCGGGGTTTTTGAACGGGTGGTTTTGGTGAGGGCGGAGTTGTATTTTGTTGTGGAGGTACAGGTGCTGGTGCGCTGGGCTGCGGAAGTGGTGTGCCGGATAAGGTTGGCTCACTCGCTGGCTCAGGAGTGGGAGGAATCAAAGAATCCGAACCTGAAGCAGTATTGGGATCAGGATAACGGCTGGTCTTATTTTGATCGGGAGCCATTGAAACCAGTTCTGCATCACGTTTGCTGGTTTCTTCAGCAAGCTTGAGAAAATCTTCATATTCAGCCTGCACTTTACGATAGCGTTCGACTGCATCCAGTCGTAAATCAATTTTACTGGCGACGGCAGGATGTGTGATTTCTTGTTGTAATGTCTTGTAGTCTTTTTCCAGCGCATCCAGATCCCAGGCAGTTGGTTCTGCCTCAATCATAGCGCGAAACTGAATGTCAATGGTTTTAATCGCTTGTTTGGCAGCGGCAATCTGATCTTCTTTAGGTAGACTGCGTCGTGCTGAGCCATCTGTAGGAGTTTTAATCATCTCCTGTTTAGGAGAAGATGAGCCATTCTGAGTGACATTTTGACTAAAAGGGTCATTCTGGGTACCTGCGATTGGTGAATCTACAGGGCCAGGAGCACCTTTACTGGGTTGATATTGGTTTGCAGGAACCAACAAGTGACCTTCCATCCATCGCCATTCGCCAACAGGTGGATTGATCTGAAGCATCAACACTCGGCCAAATTCTGTTTGAATATTTTTGCTACCCAGAATTGTGACTTCATCATTTTTTGAGAGACGAATCTGTTCCACATCGCGCGATTCATTAAAAGCACTTCCTACACGCACAACAACCCCGTTTTCAGTGACGCGACCTCGGCGGGGGCCAATTTTTTCAACATATTCAGCTCGAATCCAACTGAAACTCCCCTGAGGGGGTGTGATCATGAACCAGCCACCTGGGTCATGCCTGTGGACGGTAACGCGGCTCCCTCTTTTGAGTTTTAGTGTTGGGTAATAACGGCGACCATTGCCACTTCTTACCAATGCTTCATCGGCGTTAATTGTTGCTTCGTAAGGAAATTTGCGTTTTTTCGCATACGTTTCGTCAGCGAGGCATAATAATACCCCTGTTATTAATAAAGGTGTCAGGATCCAGCGGTCTAACGGACACATGGAATAAGCCTCCGTGCTGACTTTTAAACAGCCCATTTGAAAAATTTTAATGATGTGGTTGAGAGTGATTGAGTAAATCGAATTGCTTTTGAATCACGTTTGGAAATGGATTCAAGTGTGAGATAGGTAGAGTTTGAGATATTGAAAGAGGAGCGATTGATAACGCAATTTTGATAGTATGGCAAGACCAAAAAATGGATAGATCGTAAAAAACCCCTTTTATCATCAGCAGAATATGCCGGAAACTCACTCAAATCAATTTTTATGTAAGATTATAAATGGTGTTGTACAAAATGAATGAGAAAGCAGACTTTTTCGTATTGACGTAAAATCCAAACTATGCAAAATTATCGTCCTCCTACGTATGGTTAGCTTGGTTCTATGACAGGACAACGGCTGTACCTTACAAGATTAATACACCATTTCCCAGAGATTGATAACGAAATTGATATCCAAAGGCTGAGTTCAAGATCGTCATCCAATCAAGAAAATATTTTAGTTCGTTTGATTACCACTACGGAGAGTGGTCCATTCTGCAAAGGAGTGCTTCGGTCGTGAAAAAGTTATTAGTATCAGTTTCGGTGATTGCCATTATCGCTTGTTTAGCCTGTTTCACTGAAACAGCGTCTGCACAAGGCAATACAGGCAATTCAAAAACAGTCGAGCACAAAGTTGGCCTGATTGATATGGCTCATGTGTTCAAGCATTATGAAAAATTTACCGCATTACGTGAAGAATTAAAAACAGAGATTCAGCAAAGTGATGCCAAAGCAAAAGCCATGGCCGAGCAAATTCAGGCTGTGCAAAAAGAAATGCAAGATTTCAAACAAGGAAGCCCTGAATACTTAGCACGCGAGAAGCAATTGGCACAGGCTGCTTCTGACTTTGAAGCGTTTCGCAAAGTTGCTCAACGTGACTTCCTGCGTAAAGAATCTCGTATCTATCACACCATTTATATGGAAGTGACAGACACAGTCAAGAAGTACGCCAAAATCTATAATTATACTTTGATCATGCGGTTTAATCGGGAAAATCTCGATACTGATGATCCAAAGAAATTGATTCAAGGCATGAATCGTCAGGTTGTTTTTCATCGTGCAGATGATGATATTACGCTCTCTGTTTTGGACTACCTCAACCGAAGTTACAAGCCCAAATCATCAGGTTCAGGGACACCGACTCGTTCAACAAGTCGACCAAAGACAAGTACAAATCGCTAAGCGATTCGTATCTGACCACTCCCATTGGATGTAGCGCAGGAGTCAGTCCTGCCTGCATCCTTTTTGCGATTTTTTCTTGGCGACAGGTTCATTTGCGCCATCGAAGGAGTAGGCAATGCAGACTCGGAATCAGAGAACGCTAGCCAGATCAATAGAATGTAGTGGCGTCGGAATTTTTACCAATGCTGATGTAAAAATTCGTTTTTGTCCGGCCCCGGAAAATCATGGTATTCAATTTATTCGAACCGACCTGGTGGATTCAAAGCCAATTCCGGCATTGATCCAAAATGCAGTATTCAAACAGAGGCGAACGGCAATTGAATATCAAGGGGCATCGGTCGAGATGATCGAACATGTCATGGCTGCATTGGCGGGATTACGTATTGATAACTGCCGTATTGAAATTAATGCTCCCGAGGCACCCTGCTTTGACGGTTCTTCACAGGAACTTTCAATTGAACTCCTGGAAGCAGGTATAGTCGAACAACCTTTTAAACGAGATTTAATTTGCATCGGGCAACCTGTCTCGGTTGAAGATGATACAGGAAGTTTTATCCAGGCGAAGCCGTTAAATCGTTCAGTGTTGGCCATTGGTTACTATTTGAATTATGGCGAAGATTCGCCCATCCCTCCCCAGTGCCTGACTCTGGAAATCAATCCGGAAACCTGGATGAAACAGTTGGCATTCTCGCGGACTTTTGTGTTGGAAGACGAAGTCGAAACGATGCGAAGTCTGGGGTATGGATTACGCCTTTCAGCGGGAGATTTGCTGGTACTGGGAGAACAGGGTGTCGTTGATAATGAATTAAGAACATTAGATGAATGTGTTCGCCACAAAATATTAGATTGTCTGGGTGATTTTGCTTTGATTGGTTGTGACTTGTATGGTTATTTCTGTGCGAATCAGTCGGGACATGCTCTGAATCGCGAGTTGATCAAAAAAATAAAATCGACTCATCAAATAATTTCATCGGAAGCAGCATGGAAGATTGCCTGAAGTTACAAATACTAGTTGAATTTTGGCACTATTTCATTCACATTCAGGCAGCTCATTGACTATAAATTTTTTAGGATGTCAGACATGTCGACAAATATTTCAAATCTCTCCTACGTCGATCCTAAAGCAGAAATAGGTGAAGATGTTTCGATCGGGCCGTTTTGCCACGTTGGCCCTAATGTGAGAATTGGAAAGGGATCTGTTTTAGATAGCCATGTTTCCATTACAGGCCATACAAACATTGGTGAGAGAAATCGTTTTTTTCCAACCTCAGTGATTGGTGCAGAACCACAGGATGCAGGATATTCCGGGGCACCAACCAGACTTGAGATCGGCGATGATAATCTTTTTCGGGAAGGTTGCACCGTTCATCGAGGTGCAGAGAAAGAAGACCACTGTACGCGGATTGGAAACCGAAATACGTTTCTCTGTAACTCCCATGTGGCTCATAATTGTCATATTTTTGATAATGTGACTCTGGTGAACGGAGTCCTGATTGGCGGTCATGTACATGTGCATGACCGGGCGATTATATCGGGAAATACGGTCGTGCATCAGTTTTGTACGATCGGAACGCTCGCCTTTATTACAGGGGCAGCACGAGCGACGATCGATGTGCCACCATATATGATCTGCACCGGTTCGGATGAATTCCGAGTCCGTACAGTCAACATGGTGGGTATGCAGCGCGCGGGTATTTCAGAAAGTTCTGTTGCCGCAGTTCGCAAAGCTCATCGATTGATTTATCGAAAAAACAAAAAGCTGGATGAGGTACGAGAAATTTTCAGTCAGGAATTAGAAGGAGTGATTCCGTTCACATTGAATGCATTATTTGAACATCTTGAAAGCATTAAGGGTAGTAAGGCCGGTCGAGGTCGTGAAGAAGCAGCTCGGAACGCCAAATTTACACCTGATGAGAACGATCAGAATTCAACACGGAGAGCAGCATGAGCTTATTAAAAGTCGCCGTAGTCGGAGTAGGAGCATTAGGTCGCCATCACGCCAGAATTTTGGCTGGAATTGAGGGCGTGAGTCTAATTGCTGTCGCAGACACAAACCCGGATCAGGGGCAGGCGATTGCCGAGCAGAATGGTTGTCGATGGGTTTCAGATTATCGCGAATTATTTGAGGAAGCTGAGGCCGTTTCACTGGCAGTTCCCACACAGGCTCATTTGGCTGTGGCAAGTGAGTTTTTATCTCGGGAGATTCCCGTTCTTGTGGAAAAACCAATCGCATGCAATCTGCAGGAAGCTGAAGAATTGGTGCGGATTGCCGAGGCTCATGATACACTACTTCAAATTGGCCATGTAGAACGGTTTAATCCAGCAACACAGGCTGCATTTGAACGTTGTTCAAATCCACGTTTTATTCGTAGCGAGCGTGTCAGCCCTTATACGTTTCGGTCAACGGATATTGGTGTGATTCATGATTTACTGATTCACGACATTGATCTGGTACTTTCTGTGGTAAATTCTCAAGTTCGAAATGTCGAAGCCTTTGGTGTTTCTGTAATGGGCGAAAACGAAGATGCGGTTCAGGCTCGCTTGCGTTTCCAGAATGGTTGCATCGCAGATTTGACTGCGAGCAGAATCTGTCCTTCCGCTAAACGGACAATGCAAATTTGGGGTACCTCTGGTTGTGTTAATGTTGATTTTACCAGTCGGGAAGTGACCTCATATCAACCTTCGGAAACGCTTTTGTACGGAACGCCGCCCCTTGAACGCGCGCGAAAAACAGGGGCAAATCTCGAAGCTTTGAAACAGGATGTGTTTGGCACTTTTCTGAAGGTGGATTCCCCAAAAGTTTCATCGGCAGACGCATTAACTGCAGAATTGACTAGTTTTGTGGACGCCATTCGGTCCAACTCAGAACCTTTAGTAGGCGGTGCACAGGCAATCGAGGCGATGCAGGTTGCGGAACAGGTGTTAGAAGCTGTCAACCGCCATGAGTGGGAGGGAAGTCAACAGGGGGCCATTGGTCCGTTTATCCAGTTTCCTGCAGAGGAGCGCCGCATGGCTGGTTAAACCAACCATGCGAGATGTTCGCCTTTTTTCCAGACATGAAGAGAGATGCGTTTAATCTAACTCCTTGAGAGCTTCTGCGACTTCAGCAACGTGTCCCTTGACTTTCACTTTGGGCCAAACAGCGGCGATCTTGCCTTCCTTATTAATTAAGAACGTGGAACGCTGGATTCCCATGTATTTTTTGCCGTAATTCATTTTTTCAACCCAGACACCGTACTTCTCAGCAATTTCATGATTTTCGTCTGCTAAAAGAATAAATGGCAACTCAAATTTTGTCGCAAATTTTTCATGCGAAGCAACTGAGTCCGGGCTGACTCCCAGAATGACAGTATCATTTCGTTCGAATGTGGAAGACTGATCTCGGAAATCGCAGGACTCGGTAGTACATCCGGGTGTATTGTCTTTGGGGTAAAAGTAAAGTAGTACATTCTTTTCGCCTTTGTACTGGCTTAAACGAACTTTTCCTTCAGGGTAAGCAGGAAGATTAAAAGCAGGGGCTCGCTTGCCAACTTCTGGCACATTGCTTTCAGTAACCATTGGGGGATCCTTCAAGAAGAGGAGAATAACGAAACAGAAAATTCCGTTATTATTTACAGAATTAAAATGTCCTAAAACAGATGTGAATTTGTGAAATCAAATTCGCATCTGCTAGCATGATAACAAGTAGGTCGAGAATTTTCGACTGAGAGCAGAATCGCTTATTTGCGAAAAAGTATGAATTCAGGATCGCCAATATTGTTTGTGATATTTGCTAATCGTTTGCAAAGCTGGCTTGGCTTGTCCCTCGCTGTTGATGAGGCCAGAGTGTGGGAATCGTCGGGCATCTTGATCTCTAAATCGGGACCAATACACACCCGTAACCGCAGGTTTAGCCAGGAGCAAAGGCAGGTATAAGTCAATCCATTCTGCTTGTGCTGCTTCTGACCAGTCTGTTTTCCATTGATTTGTCTGTACGGTTGACATGCCAGGATGGGCTTCTTCCTCAACTGTGTCACTACTGGGAAAAGCGAGAGTAATATGTAAAGGCAGATTTAGTACGCTCCATTTATCAATCAGCTTGGAAATATCCAGTAAATCATGATGGTGAGAGCCATTGGGATGGTAGCCAATACTAAGTTCCAGATCGATTCCAGAAAGACCGACACCCAGCCGATCAATGGCATCCACAAACTGCATCGGTGATAACTGATGTTGCCCTTTCGAGAGATAGTCTCCCCAGGGTTGTTCTACTCTGATGAAGCACTGAATCGAATCATCGGTTTTTTTGGCAACTTCAATAGCCCGCGCGGTCAACGTCAGGCGGGTTTCTTCGTTTAATCCAAAGACTCCTCCCGTATTCATGGAAGAAACCATTGTCCAGATTCGAATGCTTCCGGAATATCGAGTGATGGCAGTTTCGATGAAATGTGAAATAATGCTCTGGAAGTTAACCATGTCCAGCTTCCAGGATTCAAGCCAATCTGGTAAACCATGCGGGGCAAAATCCAGCAAACATCCTCCGCGAATGAGTAGATGATTTTTTTCGCACCAGTCGACCTGTTGATCACATAATTCCCAGTTCTGATCTCCCTCAATCGGCTCGATGAGTTTCCAGTTAATCAAATCGGTATTGGCGGCATCAAATGCCTGACAGATCAGCTGACTTTCTTGTTTGTTGGGGATAAACTCACCTAGATTACAGCCAAGTGAAACAGGGAGTTTCATTGCCTGAGAGCGCTGGTGGAGAATGGCCAATCGCTGTCGCGCATAAAGTTGAGTTAGCATTTCAGCTGCAGCGTGCGCTTTCTGTAATGCGACACTTGCCAGTTTTGAACATTCTTCTAAATGATCCTGGGCTACAGCTGCCTGCGCGAAGGCAGAGAATGCTTCATTATGTAAAGTCCAGAGCGCATCGGGTATATTCAAGCCAGCAACTTGCCATGCACTGAGCTGGTCTTTTAATGTAGAGATTTTACCGCGGGCTAATTCCAGCAGCAGCACATATGGTTCTTCCCGCTCTGGTAGTGAAGCGGTTCTAATCACGGGTCGTCCAAAGTTGTTAATCTGCCAGACGATGTTGAGTTTGCAGCTTTGTGATGTTTGACGGCGAAAGGTCAGAAGATTTCCATCCACTTCAACCCGCGTGGGAAACACCCTTCCGTCAACAGCGTTCAGATACGCGCGATGAAGATCAGACCAGTCTTCAGGTACTTGAGAAGGTGCAATTAAAAAACGCAAGTTGCCCATAAAACGGGTCGCAATCATTATCTGATTTTTCAAGGGTGATGTTAACTTCTGGCCACATAGTTCATTATCACGTTTGAGGGGCTGCAGGCAAGTGTAGACTCGTATGTATGTACATTGAACCTGAAGGGGAGATTAAGTACTCAGGAAACTGACGATCACTCATTTTATACGGGATTTAAGGGTTATGATTTATCATCAATTGTTTAGCATGCTTGTTCTCGCTACACTTCCTGTGTGTAAATTCATTGGATTTTAATCATGGTGGGTAGGGTTTATGGCATCAACTGCTCTTATTGAAAGTTCACTTTCAGGCATTCCCGTCAAGCGGGGAAAAGTACGTGACGTATACGATTTCGAGGATCGACTCTTATTTGTGGCGACTGATCGAATCAGTGCGTTTGACTGGGTGTTGTGTCCTGGAATCCCAGATAAAGGGAGGGTGTTAACTCAAATCAGTCGTTTCTGGTTTGAACGTTTTGCGGAGATTCCCAATCATTTAATAAGCATGAATCCTGCTGATTTACCGCTCCCAGATAATGCCGATCTGGAGGTTCTCAAGGGACGATGTATGGTAGTGAAAAAAACAGAAGTAGTTCCTTTTGAGTGTGTTGTTCGCGGTTATCTATCTGGTTCCGGATGGAAGGATTATCTCGAGACGGGAGCTGTCTGTGGTCTTGAGCTTCCTCAAGGGCTATCACAGAGTGCTCGGCTTCCAGAGCCATTGTTTACACCAGCCACAAAAGCGGAAACAGGCCATGATGAGAATGTTTCATTCGAGACGATGTGCGCGGGGGTTGGACAGGAGTTGGCGGAACAGTTACGAGATCTCAGCATTCAGATTTATCAACAAGGTTCAGAGTACGCATGTGAACAGGGAATTATTCTGGCCGATACAAAGTTTGAATTTGGTTTATTGAATGGGGAACTCATTTTGATTGATGAAGTTTTAACACCGGACAGTTCACGTTTCTGGCCAGCTGAGCTTTACCAACCCGGAGGACCTCAGCCTTCTCTAGACAAACAGTTTGTACGCGATTGGCTAGAGTCTACTACATGGGATAAAAACAGTCCGCCTCCTGAACTTCCTGAAGAAATCGTGTCGAAAACACGTGACAAATACTTTGACGCTTTTCGGCTGCTGACAGGGAATGAATGTACCTGGTAACCAATTCGGTTTCTTGCGCTGTTTCGCAGGAAATTATAGCTATTCACACTTTTTCTGTTTATACTGGGCGATGCAGGTCTGGTTGGAAGGGGCAGCATATTACTATTTTCTTTGCGTGATTTCTTCACATCATTTTCCTGTACGATTCAGAGATCGCTTTAGTAATTCTTTATCTTTCTTCATAGTTTTTCTCTGTGAGTTTTTAGGAGAATGGATCGATGTCTTCATCAGAAACTTCACCTCAAAAAGGAGCGGCCTCCTCAAACAAGATCACTCATTTGGGTGAATTCAGACTAAAACGCAAGCTGGGAGCCGGAGGCATGGGTGATGTCTATCTGGCGGAACAAGAGAGCCTGGATCGAAAAGTAGCGATCAAAACGCTGAAGAAAAAAATTGCCAACGATCCAAAATTTGTGGAACGTTTTTATCGTGAAGCCAAAGCGATGGCAAAGCTGGATCATCCTAACGTAGTCCGCTGTTATGCCGTGGGGGAAGACCACGGATTCCACTATGTGGCCATTGAGTATATTGACGGCAAGAGTATGCAGGATTGGATGAATCAGCTAAAGCGGCTTTCAGTAGGCGATGCGACGCTCATTATTCTTGCCTGTTTGGATGCACTATCACACGCTCATGAATCAAAGCTGATTCACCGTGATATTAAACCAGATAATATTTTGGTAACGAGTAAAGGAGTAGTGAAAGTTGCCGATCTGGGGTTAGCCAAAGCCGTAGACGAAGATAACTCGATGACGCAAAGTGGCACGGGATTGGGAACGCCCCTTTACATGCCTCCCGAGCAGGCACGAAATGCCAAACATGTTGATCATCGGACTGATATTTATGCCTTGGGGGGGACTTTTTATAACTTTCTAACAGGCAAATTTCCCTTTAGTGGTGATACGGCGCTGGAACTCATCATGAATAAGGAGTCAGGAAAATTTGAATCCGTACGCAAGCTCAATCCGGAAGTTCCCGAAAAACTTGACTTACTGATCGAAAAGATGATGGCTAAAAATCCAGATCACCGGTTTAAGAGTTGTTCCGAGATTATGGCTTTACTGGAAGAGATGCAACTCGAATCTCCAGCGCTTAGTTTCATCAGTTCTGCAGAGAGATCCAATGTCTCGCGTGGTCGTAGTAAAGGCAAAAACGCGACATCATCTAGTCCACCTCCTCAACGTAGTACTGGACATGAAATTTCCTCCGCCAAAGATGCCGAGCGATCTACGAGGAAAAATAAAGACGTAGTTGAGAAGCGTGTCTGGTTCATTCAGCACGAAAATGCTGCTGGAAAGACTATGGTCAGTAAAATGACCGTAGCACAGATTAAACAGGGAGTGAGAGCAGGAGTCATCAATACAGGAGCCAAGGTCAAACGCACGGCAGAAGGAAAGTTCATTTCACTGGCACAGTGTCCCGAGTTTGATTCTGTGATGCAGGTACGCACGATTAAAGATAAAGCAGACGCGCGTGCGATGAATATGGAAGATAAAATTAAAGAAATCAGCCGTGATTATGATCACAGAAATCGACGGCGATTTTTCAAGAATCTGGCTGAAGGGACCTGGGGCTGGATCACTCTGATCATTTATTTGGGAGTGATAGCCGGAATTTGTTACCTCGGATATCTGTTTATTCCGGAATTATGGCGTTGGATCGCCGTAAAATTGAATTTATCCTGAAAATTTATCAATTTTTAGATTCCATAGACGTAAATAGTTTATGGTATTATATATTTCTCACATTCCGTCAGTCTGTTTGACGATGAATTCAGTATGACTGAACGAATATTTTCCAAATCTGTTTCCCGCTATCACTGCGCGAATCTTCATTTCAAAAGAGCAAGCGTCATTCTTCTGGCATACTTGTTCTTACTGGTGCAAGGTCTATCTCCCGCCGGAAATGTTCGGGCAGGGGAAGTGGAACTGAAAAACGGAACCATCATTCGTGGTGAGCTGGCGCCCATTCTAGGTCTGACTGATGCTTTGGCTGCGAAAATTCAAGGCAAAGGACCTGAAGACCCGGATCCCGCGGCTCCGATTCTGATGGTTGATAATGGCATAATTCGCTATTTTGTGCCGCGCAGGTCGGTCGTACGCTTAAACAATGACCAGGATCTTTCTTTACTGGAAACGTTTCAGCTAAATCAACAAACCAGTGGTCGCCAGCATATGTTGAAAGAAGTGGGATCATATATTGATGTCACTGATTTTGATGAATATGGGCGTCGTACCGTCACTCTCAAAACAAGCAAAGGGCAACTGCCTTTGTTACAGGGAGTCACGGAGATCACTCCTCATCATCTCAAAGTGATCGGTTTGAAGCATCAATGGGAGTTAGGGCTTAGAACAACTTCTATAAAACATGAAATTCTCAAAGCAATGCTCAATCGTACGATTGATCCACTCAATCCAAATGAACGAATCGCTGTTGCCCGGTTTTATATTCAGGCAGGATTATATCTTCAAGCAGCGGAAGCATTTGATGGCATCGAGAGAGACTTCCCTGAGTACAAAGAGAAAATCACGACGTTTGTGAAAGATTTGCGTACGTTGCATAGCCAACAGCTTCTGGATGAACTCAAGCAGCGTCGTAAAGCAGGCCAGCACCAATTGGCACAACTGGCGATTACAAAGTTTCCCACGAATAATGTCAGCCAATCGATTCTCAGACAAATTCGTGAAATAGAAGATGATTATCTGAGAGGCCATGATCAAATCGAAAAAGCCAAATTTCGATTGGGAGAGCTGGAAGCAGAAGTCAAAGATCCAACCACTAAAAATTTGTTGCAAGCCTATCGTCGGGAAGTGATCACTCAGCTCAATTTCGAATCAGTAGAGAGGCTCTCTGCTTTCCTGAATCTGGAGAGCGATGATTCTCTCTCTGCCCGGGAAAAATTAGCGATCGCTTATTCGGGATGGATTGTTGGCGCAGCGAATGTGGTCACTGATCTGGATACTGCTTTAAATTTTTGGACTGCCCGTGCACAGATTCTCGACTACTTGCGTAGCGAAGAAGAAAAGCAGCAAGAAGCAATCTTGGAGGTGCTCAATAAACTGGAAGGTATTTCGACTGCAATTGTGAAGCAAATGATTCCGCTTCTTCCCCCGGTATTAGAAGCTCCTGTCAGGGACAATGCTGAAGCCTTTTCGATTCAAGTAACGGATCCAAATGCTGAAGTTCCGGTTTCGTATTCAGTTTTGTTACCAATCGAATATAATCCTCATCATATTTACCCGATGATTGTTGCGTTGCGTCCGTCTCATCGGACAGCCAAATCAGAGTTGAGTTGGTGGGGAAGGTTTAAAAACGGTCCCGGCCAATCACAACGCCGGGGTTATATCGTGATTTCTCCCGAATATCTGCAGAAAGGCCAGCAGGATTACCACGACAATGTGACTGCGCATTACGCGGTGATTCAGTCAATTCGCGATGCCCGCAAACGTTTCAGTGTCGATTCTGACCGCATTTTTCTTGCAGGACATGGCACTGGTGCAGATGCTGCCTTTGATATTGGTATGTCTCATCCCAGTCTGTTTGCAGGTGTGATTCCGATCGCAGGCAAAACCAGTGCATTCAATTTGCATTATTGGAAAAACGCAAAGCATTTACCGTGGTATATTGTGGGCGGGGAACTTGATCGTGATACACTCGCACACAATTCTCTCGTGGTGAACCGCATGATGCGATACGGTTATGATGTCATCTATGCCGAGTATAAAGGGCGCGGCTACGAGAATTATTATGAAGAAATTCATAACCTGTTTAACTGGATGGATCTGCAACAGCGATTTAAATATCCGAAAGAGATCGAAAAAAAAATTCTGCGTCCAATCGATAACCGGTTTTACTGGGTACGCACCGAGAAATTTCCTCCACAAATCATGCGACCCAAAATTGTAAACGGGAATAAACGCATTCAGGCCAGACCGGTTCCTTTGAATGTCAGCATCAAAGTAGGCAATGTGATTTATGTTCGGTCCGGAGGAAAAATTACCACGTTATGGCTTTCTCCCGAGCTTGTGGATTATGATGAACGCCTTGAAGTTCGTATTGGTGGGAAGCGAAAGTTTAACGATTTCCTCCGCCCTGATATGGATGCGATGTTAGACGATTTTCAAAATCGAGGTGACCGGCAAAAGCTGTTTGACGTTCGGCTCGATTTCTTTTAATCAGAATCATCAGAATGTTGGCTTGCAGCAATCGATTAATCAGTTCTTTCAATTACCAACAAAAGACATGATGCGGGCAGCATGTCCTTTACTAGATGATTTCTCACTCAGCCTGATCTTCGCCCGATGCTTACCCGGCTTTAACTGGCTGTCAAATACAACAGAGCGTGGGTAATGTAGGCCTTTACTATAATGGTGGTAAAGATCAAAAGGTTGAAAGGGACTATCATCAATACTCACTTCCAGTATCCCTGCATCGGGTCCGGCAACAACATAAACGCCCAGTGCTGTCCCTTCAAAAGAGAGTTCTATTTCCGCTCCTGGCTCAGTAGCTGTTAACATCGGAATACTTGTGAACCGACTGCGTTTACTTCCAGGGATAGAATCCCATTTGGGAACTTCAATGGTCCACCCCGATTGTGGCTTCGCATTCTTAATATCAATCAAACGACCATCTCGAAAACTGAATTGATCAAGTGGTGCTTTGGGGGAAGTGTGTTTGGCACGTTGTCCCTTTTCCTGCCAGGCTTGAGTGAGTAACTTTTCAATCATCGTAGCACAGATTGCATTTCCAAATGGTGCGGGATGAGTCCCTCCAAACTGTTTCCAGGTTAGTTGATTGTCATCAATGAGTCGGGCAACTTCACTCGCTAAATCGATGGTCGCAATGTGATAGTGTTTGGCAACACGCTCGTGGCTGGAACTGGAGAGTGGCTTTTTTTTCTGCTGAATCGTTTTCAGCATGGATGGATTGACGAAGTGTACCATTACAATATCAGCATACGGATTGTGGCGGCGAATCTGAGCGATCACGCCTTCCATACCACGTACGGCGGTTGTTGCTGTATGACCTGCGTCCTGATCGTCATTCACAGCGAATTCCACAAAAAACAGATCAACGGGACCTTCACTCAAAACATCACGCTTAGTGCGGAAAGCACCTGTGTTCGAACAGGTTGATGAGATACCTGCGTTCGTAAACTGAAATTTTGTTTCTGGAAACGTTTTTTCCAGGAATTGGCAAACCATCGGGCGGTAACCATTCATTTCTGTAATGGAACCGCCTAGAAAAGCGACGTGGCCTGTTTTATCCATTTCAAATTTCTGTTTACTATTCTGATAACTACCTCGCAGGTGAATGTGCTGCGCAGAGACGTCAGGAAGATTCTTCGGTTTTTCTGCATAGAGATTCGTTTTGAAGGAAAACACGATGGTCAGAGTGAAACAGGAAATCAGGATGGTCCTGAAAATATTGGTCTTCATGCTGCTTACTAACTCGATCAAAAGAAGTAAAAATGGAATTTCCAACTGAATTCGAAAGTTTTTATACTCTCCAGCATGCAGAATCTGAAGGGCAAGGTCAAGAGTTCTCCCGTTCAACAATTGATTTACGGTCACCTGATCCGATACGATAGAAGGTGAACCGAAGTTAATTGTTATACTTCACATAGATAACCCTCAGCGTTGGCAGGAGTATTCATGAAACCGTTTTCTTTTCTCTTGATTTGTTTTTCTTCAATCATGTTGGGATCAACATTCATAGCAGAGACGCAAGCGGGTGAGAAACCCCATGTGGTTTTTGTGACCGGCGATGATGAATATCGGTCAGAAGAATCGATGCCCATGTTAGCAAAAATATTGAAGCGAGATTATGGCTTCGATGTCACGATATGTTACTCACTTGATCAAGATGGCAATATTGCGCCGGGAAATCAAAAATCGATCAGTGGACTGGAAGCGCTTAAAGATGCTGATTTAATGGTTTTGTATACGCGATTTCGTGATCTACCCCCTGAGCAGTTTCAACATTTTTTGAGCTATGTGAAATCTGGAAAACCTATCGTCGGCTTTCGTACGGCAACGCATGCGTTTCTGTTCCGGGATCCCAAGAGTCCATATAAAGATTGGAATAATAAAAAAATTGCTGACCTGGTTGGACAAAGATGGATTACTCATCATGGTCACTTCGGTGATGGACACGAACATCTTACCAAAGTGACAATAGATGATGAGACAAAAGATCATCCCATCTTGCGAGGTGTGAAACCGTATAAAGCCTATTCATGGCTCTATCACGTTCACGGCGGTAGTGATGGTCACAAATTGGCCGGCGATAGCCAACCGCTTTTGACGGGCCACTCGCTAAAATCGAATCATCAGAAGAAAGGAAATACTAAAAAATTCCCGATGAGTAACCCCGTGGCGTGGACGAAGACCTATGAAGGGAAAGATGGAACCAAAGGACGAGTATTCTTTACAACCACAGCACATCCTTTCGATTTTAAGGATCCAAACGTACGAAAGCTATCGCTCAATGGAATTTTGTGGGCGCTGGGAATGGAAGACAAAATTCCTCAGCAAGGTGCGAATACAGAAGTTGTAGGGAAATATGATCCGAATAATTCCGGTACCGGTCCTAAAAAGTATAAAACAGGTCAAAAGCCGGAAAAGATTTAGTCAGAAAAAACGATCGAAAATAATCTTTGGAGCACGTGTCTAGACAGTGCTCCTTTTTTGTTCCTGCATCAATAGTTTTTCCAGAAGGAAGGGACCAGTAATACCAGAATCGCGAAGAGTTCGAGTCTGCCCAGTAACATGAGAACTGTCAAAAGGGATTTTCCCGCCAGTGTAAAGTCGGCATAATTTTCCGTGGGTCCCAATTCTCCTACTCCCGGGCCAATATTATTTAATGTCGCGACAACCGCGCTAGTGCAATCGATCAATTTCTCAGGTTTATTCATTTGCCATTCTGTATTAGGTTCGATTGCAGTTAGCAGCAGGGAACTGAATATAAAAATGGCTAATACCAGACTGAAATAAACAGTAACATCGTGTCGAATTCCTTGTTCTATGTTGGTTGTCCCAATGCGCACTGGGCGAATGACATTCGGTCGGAATGATTTTTCAATTTCGAGCCAAATGATTTTGGCAAACAGCACAAAACGAATGACTTTAATACCTCCTGCTGTCGAACCGGCACTTCCGCCGACAAACATCAGCAATAACAATAACATTTTAGAAGACTCATTCCAGGTGTCGTAGTTTCCAGTTCCATAACCGGTTGTAGTCATGATGGAAACCGCTTGAAAGCCGGCGTAACGAATGGCGTCAGGCAGATTACTATAAATCTGATTTTTCATTAAGTTGTAAGTCAGGAAGAGGGTTGCGGCTCCTAAAATGATCAGATAAGTGCGAAACTCGATATCATTTCGAAGCGGAGCGATAAAGTGTTTCCAGGATTTGTCCTGTGAGCGAATATTTTTCATAGAAAGAAAATAAAGTGAAAAGTTCGTGCCAGCAGCAATCATAAATAGCGCGATCGTAAATTCAATAAGCGGGCTCTTGAAATAGCCGATGCTGGCGTTGTGTGTGCTAAAGCCGCCAGTAGCCATGGAACCGAAACTGTGACAAAATGCGTCAAAGACGCTCATCCCTTCCAGCCACAAAATCAATGCCAGGATAAGAGTAAAAGCCACATAGATTGTCCACATGACGATGGCTGATTCGCGCACGCGTGGTCGGACAGCTTCACTTGTGGGGCCGGGAACTTCGCGTCGCATGAGAGCTTTTCCACCAGCCCCCAGATGACTTAGAATTGCAACGAACAAGACAATGATTCCCATGCCTCCCAGGCAGTGTGTGAAGCTCCGCCAAAACAGCACCGAACGGGGAACCAAGGCCGGGTCTTCCAATTCTCTCAACACGGAAGCCCCCGTTGTCGTGAATCCAGAAATAGATTCGAATAGTGCATCTGGGATGGTCATCGGTAGATCAGCATCCACCATTGTTCCTGAAAACAGGAAAGGCAGGCAACCAAGAACTCCGGCATATATCCAACTCAAACCGACAACGGCTAGCGCTTCTTTTCGCAAGATCGTGCCGTGTTCTTTGCGTCCCAGAGCATAAAGGATTGCCCCTGATACCAGGCTACAGCCAATGGCGTCACAAATCCCCCAGAAGCCCGCTGATTCAAATTCAATAGTTTCGCCAAAAACAGGAAATGCCCAGGGGAGACTGAATACCATAGAAACGCCTACAAGCATCCCCACGAGGCCTAATAAACGACAAAGGAGCAACCAATTCATTATATTTCAACTTATTGATTCGGTACTGATTTAACGACTGGAATCTTCCAGATCATTTGAGTTAAATATGAGTATATATAATTATGCGAGAGATTATAGCACGTCTGCTGTTTTGTAACGATACTACTCATTCCGTTTTAGGAATTTCAATAATGCCCGCTTTTTTTAGATTTCGAATCGTTTCTCATTTCTGTTTTATGGTCTTGCTACTTTCATGGACATTTTCGTTATTTGCAGAAGAGTTAGAGCAGTTGACCTACAACAATCCACAGCTTGAAGTGGATTTAGGAGTCGGCCTGTGGGCCTGGCCTCTTCCCATGGACTATGATGGTGATGGCGACATGGATCTTTTGGTTTCCTGTCCGGATAAACCGTCTAATGGAACTTACTTTTTCGAAAATCGATCAGATAAAGCAGAAAAACTGCCTGTGTTCGAACCCGGTGTGCGGTTGGGGAAAGGGTATCATAATACTTGTCTTTCTTATGTAGACGGAAAACCTCGAGTCCTGGTTTCAGGGCGTGAAGCCGTCGATTTTAAAAAGAAGGGTTTCGATAAGCTGACCGCATTACCCGTCGATAGAAACGTTCATGGAAGTAAAGTTCGGGGCAACCAATGGTTCTACGTTGATTATGATGGAGACAAAGACCACGATCTTATTGTAGGAGTAGGGGACTGGAGTGACTATGGATGGGATGATGCCTATAACGAACTAGGCCAATGGACTAATGGCCCGCTCCGTGGCTTTGTATATGTATTGAAAAATTCGGGTAGTGATAAAAAACCGAAGTATGAGAAACCAGCAAAAATCAAAATTGGAGATCGTCCCCTCGAAGTATTCGGTTGGCCCTCTCCTAATTTTGCTGACTTCGATCGTGATGGGGATCTCGATTTGATCTGTGGCGAGTTTCTTGATCAGTTGACCTATTTCGAGAACACAGGAACACGATCAGAACCCCGCTATGTGGCTGGTCGCCGTTTAACCAGCAATGGTCAGCCGCTACAGATGGATCTTCAGATGATTGTCCCTTCTGCCATTGACTGGGACAAAGATGGAGACACGGATCTGGTGATTGGTGATGAAGATGGACGTGTTGCTTTTATGGAGAATACGGGAGAACTGCTGGGAGGGCTCCCTCAATTTCTGCCTCCACGCTATTTCCGACAAAAAGCGGCTGGTGTTAAGTTTGGTGCACTGGCAACACCTTATGCTTTTGACTGGGACGGAGACGGAGATGAAGACCTGATTTGTGGTAACACCGCCGGTTACATTGGGCTCATTGAGAATTTGGATGGCAATACCAGTTCTCCCAAGCTTTCTGAACCGAGTTATTTACAGGCCGGAGGACGACCGATTCGTATTCAGGCAGGGTCCAATGGTTCGATTCAAGGTCCCTGCGAAGCGAAATGGGGATACACTACTCAAACGGTTGCGGACTGGAATCAAGATGGCCTACCTGATTTATTGGTTAATTCAATTTGGGGGGAAATTCTCTGGTATCAAAACATTGGTACTCGAAAAGAACCAAAGTTGGCCTCAGCACAAACTGTGAATGTGGCATGGGAAGGAGCCACTCCTAAACCAGCATGGAACTGGTGGAACCCGCGTGGCAAGCAATTGGTGACACAGTGGAGAACGACGCCTGTCGCAATTGACTATGACCAAGACGGATTAACCGACTTAGTGATGCTGGATCATGAAGGATATATTGCGTTTTTTAAACGTATTCGTGATGGGGGAAAATTAAAACTATTGCCGGGCCAACGAATATTCGTCGATGAGTCTCTTAAACCAATTCAATTAAATTCGAAACGAGCAGGTGGTAGTGGACGTTATAAACTGCATGTCGTCGACTGGGACGGCGATGGTCGGCTGGATTTGCTCGTGAATAGTATGAATGCTGATTTTTATCGCAACAAGAAAACTGTTGATGGCAAGGTTGTCTTAAAAAACCATGGGCCTCTCAGCACACGAAAACTGGCCGGTCATACCAGTAGTCCCTGCACTGTTGATTGGGATCGAGATGGTGTCCGTGATTTGATTGTCGGAGCTGAAGACGGTTATTTGTATTGGATGAGGAATCCAAACTCGAAGAAAAAGTGAACTAAGTTATTTTATCCTATGATCGTAATTCGCTTGGTAAAAATATGCTGATACAGAATCGAATGGCATTCAAAGAGTGGGGGGGTGTTTGTGCCGCATTAGGGCAAGGCATTCAGTCCGTCATTGTTAGAAAAGGGGGAATTCATGAAGGGCGACAGGGGTTCCAGGTAGCTCATCGGGAATTCTGGCTTTTTCCAACGCGCTTTCATCAAGGATCGGAATTATTGCAGCCGGCGTATTGTGATTTACTCAAAGCACCTATTGCTATTGAACCTGCCTCAGGAAAAATTATGTTGGCATTGTATGCTGTTGTAGAAAAAGTTCTGGAGCTCAAAGCAGCCTCAACACTTCACCAGTTGGATTCCCTTCAAGTCTTGAATCAAGAGACAATCCTCAACCGATTTGAATATAAAACTCCCGGGTTATTTGTTTTACTAATTCGAGCATACCAACTACCGCAACCATTTCAACTGGAAAACGAAATTCAATATGACGGCTGCCGAACCTGGGTTGAGTTGACACAAGAATTTCCTACCAGCAATCTGACACCTGTGCTCACAGACGAGCAGTTTCAGCAACAGTTATTGACACTTGAGGCGATTGTGGAGTGATTCAATTAACTGAATAGAAACGAAAACAGCCCGATTCATTTTGAATCGAGCTGTTTTGGTAGTTACTCTACTTAAGCTTTGAAGATTTTTTCCCGACCTTGTTTTACATCCTTTGTTGCGTTACGCGTATCAAGAACCATGTTCGAGTGTTCGACGATAAAGTTGTAATCATACGCACTATGGTCGGTGGCGATCAGCACACAATCCTGTTGTGCTAAATATTCTTTCGTCAATTCCTGACTCTCCATAGCAGGCACATTGTGATGCCGCATCTTGGGGAGCTTCGGTATATGTGGGTCATTATATGTGAAGTCCACACCCCGTTCGAGTAGTAAATCCATCAAATGAAAAGAAGGGCTTTCACGTGGATCGTCTACATCTTTCTTATAGGCGACACCCAACATACAGATTTTACTTCCCTTGAGTGGTTTCGCTTGCTGGTTGAGAAATTCTGCCAGCCGATCAATGACGTAACGTGGCATTCTTGTATTGACTTCACCTGCCAATTCGATGAAGCGTGTGGTAAGACCTTCTTTGCGGGCTAGCCAGCTCAGATAGAAGGGGTCAATCGGGATACAGTGACCACCTAGACCAGGACCAGGGTAAAAGGCTTGAAATCCGAAGGGTTTGGTTTTCGCTGCGTCAATCACTTCCCAAACATCAATCCCCATGCGGTCGAACAATGTTTTGAGTTCATTGACCATGGCGATATTCACGGCCCGGTAAGTATTCTCCAGAATTTTACAAGCTTCAGCGACTTCTGGTGAAGTAACAGAAATCACATTTACAACTGCATGTTCATATAAGGCGACTGCGATTCGCAGGCTATTTTCATCCATACCACCCACAACTTTAGGAATCCCCGCAGCTGAAAAATCCGGGTTGCCGGGATCTTCTCGCTCTGGACTATAGGCAAGATAATAATCTTCTCCGACGGTCAATGATTTTGAATTTAGAATCGGGAGCATCACATCTCGGGTGGTGGTGGGGTAAGTTGTACTTTCCAGTACGACTAGTTGACCGGGGCGTAACGTCTCAGCAATCGCTTCTGTTGTCTTCTCGACATACGTCAAATCGGGGTCGCGGCTGGAAGTAAGAGGAGTGGGTACGCAGATCAGGAGCGCGTCCGCTTCTTTCATCCTCGATAAATCAGTAGTGGCTTCAAACTGCTTTTTCTCTAACCAGCTGGTTACTGTCTTTGATGGAATATGTTGAATGTAACTTTGACCGGCTTGTAATTGATCGACCTTCTTCTGATCAACGTCAAAACCCATCGTTTTAAAACCGGTATTCACAAAAGCATCGATTAGAGGAAGCCCAACGTATCCCAAACCAATGATACCGATGATTGCCGTCTTATCTTTGATTGCCTGCTCAAGATGATTTGTCATCGAAATGCCATCCTTGTATAAGTCTTAAATGCAGATAAATAGTTCTGCTAAACTGGCCGGATCATATCAGTCGAAGTTATTTCCTGCAAGCATTTTAGCGTTCAGCCTGGAACCAGCAGTTTTCGAATGGGAGAGACCGATGATTTACCATATACGACTGTTGAAATCTTACAACGAGCATGTATGAGATACGCAGACTTTATTAATCAAAGTGGGCTTAGATCAAGTTTAAATGAGGCCTGTATGACGCAAGAGCGGTTCGGGACTGGGCTCGCGTCCACGAAATTCTTTGAAGAGTTCCATAGGATGGCGGCTGCCTCCCTGGGCCAGAATCGTATCTCGAAAGCGTCTGCCTGTTTCGGCTACAGTCCGTTCATCATCGAGTCCTGCTTCTTCAAAGGCACTAAAGGCGTCGGCGCTGAGAACTTCAGCCCATTTGTAACTGAAGTAACCGGCAGAATACCCTCCAGCAAAGATGTGTTGGAAGGAGCACAGAAATCGATCTTCTGGAAGCATTGGTAACACGGATGTGGTTTGACTGACTTCACGCTGCACATCAAAAATCGATTGAGGGCCATCAGGATCAAATTCACTGTGGAGCTTTAAGTCGACAACACCAAATTGAATTTGACGCAGCATTTGTGTTCCTGCTTGGTAATTCCGTGCAGCTACGATTTTTTCAAATAGATCATCCGGTAATGTTTTGCCGGTTTGATAGTGTTTGGCCATACCCAGTAAAGTCGGCTTGTGATAGCACCAGTTTTCCATGAATTGACTGGCCAGTTCGACCGCATCCCATTCCACACCATTGATGCCGGCAGCGTCTGCTTCGTTGATTGTGGTTAACATATGTTGTAATCCATGGCCAAACTCATGGAACAATGTCTCAACTTCGCGGAACGTCATCAATGAAGGACTGGTTCCAACGGGAGGCGTCGAGTTGCAGACGAGATGTGCGACCGGAATTTGTACATTTCCTGATACGATTTTGCGGCCCAGACAATCGTCCATCCAGGCACCTCCCCTTTTATCCTCAGGCCGGGCGTAGGGATCGAGATAGAAACCAGCAACGGTTTTTCCCTCTTCATTGGCAATGCTAAAATAGCGGACATCTTCATTCCAGACAGGAACCCCTTCCTTCACAGGTGAGACTGTGATTCCAAAAATTCGATTGACCAGTTGGAACAGTCCATCCAGTACCTTTTCCAGAGAAAAATAAGGCCGTAATTCTTCATCTGTGTAGTTAAATCGTTTTTCACGCAGTCGCTCGGACCAGAAGGCGAAATCCCATTGTATGATGGGCTCGATCTCTCCCTGTTCGGCTGCAAAGGTTTGCAAGTCTTTCAAGTCCTGTTGACCCGCTTCATATGAGGCCGTTCTGAGTCGCTCTTCCATTTCTAAGACCGCTTCGATACAGGGAGCCATTTTTTCTGCCAAACTGACTTCCGCAAAATTTGCATACCCCAAGAGCTTAGCTTTTTCTTGACGCAGTTTCAGGATCTGAGGGATCAATGGAGTATTATCCAGTTCGCCTTCTGAAGCACGAGTGATATACGCTCGGTAAACGTTTTCGCGTAAAGCTCGATTCCGACAATGTTGCATGAAAGGTCCGAAGCAGGGAAAATCCAGACTGATTCTCCAGGGACCCGCTTCCGGTGTTGCTTCTGTTTCCGCCTCTTTTTGATCCCAGCTATTGTAGGATTGCGCTGTTAGTTGTTTGAGACTGTCTGGGAAACCTTCAGTATCCTTAGCATCAGTAATGATCAGGGAAAACGCTTTTGTGGCGTCCAAAACGTTATTAGAAAATTGAGTTGCCAGGCGTGATAATTCCGTTGCAATTTCGTTAAAACGTTCGAGTTGGTCTCCTGCGAGGCCAATACCCGCTAATTCAGCCGACAGAAGGCTTTTGTCAATGATCCTCTGCTGGGCATTGTTGAGTTCATTCCAAGTGCTGCTGGTTCTCAGCGATTTCATTGCTTCATAAATTGGTTTACTCTGTTTCACACTTAATGAGAAGGCAACGATATCGGGAAGCACACTTTCGTAAGCTTCACGTAATTCAGGAGTATTTTTGACTCCCAGTAAATGCCCTACGGGTCCCCATGAACGTTCCCATGGATGGTTTAATTCTTCCAGAGGTTGCATCAAGCCTTCCCAGCTTGGTTCTGCTTGTGCTTCAATCTTTTTTAGATCGGCTTTTGATTGTTCTAGAAGAGATTGGATCGCTGGTTGAATATGAAATGGTTCAATACGGTCAAAGCGGGGAAAGCCCTCTGAAACGAGAAGGGGGTTATCTTCTAAATTAGGTTGCTGGTTCATTCGAAAAACTATCCTTCCTGAGGAAATCTCACTGATTGACCGAGATTAGCGTTTTACTCAATAGTCAGTGTGCTTTTGTGATCAGAGGGCAATTATAAAAAAGTTGAGGACTTGATTAAAAGGCATTCTATATATTCGACGAATCGATACAATGCTTACTAGAAGTTTACTTGTCAATAGACTGTACTCCATCAAGTGGATCAGGCAAAATGAGACAACTTATTACTGTCTGCGCAGGATTGGTTCTAGTGGTGGCTACTCCAACCGTCATTTGCGCACAAGAACCTGACAATTCATCTGTGCAGAAAAAAATAGAGGAGATCCAAAAGAAAGTGCTTCCTATTAATACCATGGGTGGTCGTCAGTTTTGGGGTGATGTACAGTTTTTTCAAGGCTGGAAGATTCAACAAAATGTGCTCACCAAACATTATCGTCTTTTGAACTCTTCAGATCAGCGTTATGAAAGCGGAACGCTGGAGGAATGTCAAAAGCGGTTGGAAGAAATTAAACAGGCCCAACAGCTAAAACCGATGCAGGGAAAAGCGGTGATTCTAATCCATGGTATCATTCGTTCTTCGAAATCGTTTGAAAAAATGAAGCGCGCCTGCCAAAAAACAGGCAGACTGGTGGTTCCCTTCGATTATCCGAGTACACAATGCACTATACCAGAGAATGCAAAATATTTAGAAAAGGTAATCAACTCGCTAAAAGGCATCGAAGAAATTGAACTGGTTGTGCATAGTATGGGAGGGCTGGTGGTTCGATCCTGGATTGCTCAACAGACGACCGTTGATCCTCGTATCAAGAGGATGGTAATGCTCGGAGTTCCCAACCGAGGGGCTAACATGGCGGACCGATTTCGTTCTAATCTGTTGTTTAAAGTGATCTTTGGTCCTGCGGGGCAACAGTTAGTGACTGAAGCTAATAGCGATTTTATCACCGCGCTACCAACGCCTCCCTTTCCTTTCGGAATCGTAGCCGGTGGTCGGAATACATTGAAAGGCTATAACCCACTAATTCCTGGTGACAATGATGGTACAGTTGGAGTCAGCAGTACAAGACTGCCAGGAGCTGTAGATTTTATTTTAGTACCCGTTTTGCATTCCTTTATGATGAATGATCCTTCGATTATTGAGCATACGTTGTTTTTTCTGAAAACAGAAACATTTCGTGAGTCAGGTAAAGCACAACCAATCCCTATCACAGAAAACAAAACAGTACCTTGATGTCTTTGGAAATCGATTGAGTGAATCCAAACAAGCTGGGATGAAATTTTCCCATCGAAAGAATTGAATGGGCTAAGAGCATGAACCGAGACGAACGACATCTAAAACTGCTTTCGAAAATACAGATTATTTATGGGATTGCTAACCTCTTCGTATCGTATTATTACTATGAAGCACTTTTCATTCTGGTTCATGAGTATCGAAAAATGCTCGAACAATCGAGGCCTGAGCTGGAAGTCGCTTTATTACTGGGCTTCGGTTTTGTGCTTCTTTTAATTGGAATTGCAATTTTATTTTGCATTATTCTGACTGGACAGTCTCTAGCTCAGCATCAGAATTATACGTTTTGTCTTATTGTGGCTGCCGCTGAATGTCTCATTTTTCCCATAGGAACAATTATTGGTATTTCAACTATTTGGGTATTGAGACGTGATTCTGTGAAAACATTGTTTGCAACCCCTGAAGGTGAGAGTGGTATTGGTTAGTCATTTCTCCAACCAGATTCTTCATCTGAATTTTACTAACGAAGTTCGTACTGTTTATGTCCGAAGTACAAGGCACACCCACTTCCAAATCTACCCTGCCCTGGATCTGGAAACTGATAAAGTGGGGATTACTGGCGCTCATCTTTTATTATGTGGGGAATCAAGGGTATCAGCTCTATCAAGAGCAGGGTGAGGCTCTAACAAAAATTCAGATCAAGCCTACATGGTTGATTTTATCTGGTATCTGTTATTTCATTGCCTGGCTACCTTCGGTTTGGTTCTGGCAACAATTGATGATTGCCTCAGGTGAGAGTCCTGGTTTTGGGCCGACTGCACGTGCTTACTATTGTGGTCATCTCGGAAAGTATATCCCTGGTAAAGTTTCTACATTGCTGATTCGGGCCACTTTATTAAAAGATTTTAGTGTGCGGGTGTCTGTATCCGCTCTGACAGCCGCCTATGAGACCTTGGCGGTGATGGGGGTCGGAATTGTGTTTTTTCTGGCACTGGTTCCTTATGTCATAAATGCAGATCAATCGACTGAATGGCCTGCCTGGATTCAGTCCATTCAATCTCGGCCCTTATTGGTGCCTATCCTATTTTGTTTCGCACTGTTTGTTTCTTTGCCCTTGTTGTCTCGGCTGTTAAAATGGATTTCCCAAAAGATGTCAAACTCAGAGTCAGGTGTCTCAACTGGAGAACAACAGGCTACAGTTTCGCTACGATTACTGTATATGGGAGTTTTCGCTTTTGTGATCAGTTGGAGTTTGCATGGTTTGAGTTTAGGATTGGTTATTGCTTCTTTGGGGGATGATGGCCTAGTTCTAAAGCAGTGGCCTCTCTGGACTGCCGCAATATCTGCAGCGCTTGCGTTGGGTTTTGCGGTCTTATTTGCACCTGCAGGGCTGGGAGTTCGAGAAGGCCTACTCATCGCGATCCTGGCTGGCAGTCCAGAAATTGGGCCTGTTAATGCCTTTGTTGTTGCCTTATTAATGCGAATCGTTTCTTTTATTAGTGAATTATTATCAGCCTTTGTTTTATACTATGGGTTCAGGAGTCATGCTAAAAATAATAGCACATCAGTACGATTAGATTCTTCTCCTGAGAATACCTGATAACGCCATTGTTACCACATGTAGTGAGAAAGGGGTCTGTTATGCTCTCTATCATGATTCCGACTTTGAATGAATCGGAAAGTTTGCCACAACTGTATCAGGAAATCTGTGATACGAGCCGAGAACATGATATTGATCTTGAAATTATTTTTATTGACGATGGTTCCACTGACACCTCTTGGGAAATTATTTCTAAATTCGCCGCGAATGATGGTCGAGTTTCTGGAATTCGGTTCCGCAGAAATTTTGCCAAGGCAGCTGCGTTGACTGCGGGCATGCGAGCAGCACGAGGGTCTGTAATCATGATGATGGATGCCGACCTGCAAGATAACCCTAAAGAGATTCCCCGTTTTCTGGAGAAATTGAATGAGGGGTATGATGTAGTTAATGGTTGGAAGGAAAGACGCCTCGATCCCTGGCATAAAGTATACCCCAGTAAAGTATTTAACTGGATGGTTGGCAAGCTGACCGGATTATGGCTGCATGATCATAACTGTGGCTTTAAATTATTCCGTAAAGAGGTTGCTGCCGAGCTTCGCATTTATGGGGAATTACATCGGTTCATTCCGGTACTCGCAGATGCACGGGGTTTTAAAGTTGCAGAAATTTCAGTTCACCATCGAGAGCGACAACATGGTCATTCTAAATATGGTGTTCGTCGTTTTTTGCGAGGATTTCTAGATTTGTTAACAGTTCGCTTCTTGACTGGTTACGGACAACGGCCGCAGCATATGTTGGGAGCGGTAGGCCTGATTTGTTTAGTATTAGGTGGCTTGGGATTAGGATATTTAGGGTTTCTTTGGATCCTGACCAACCTGTTTGGATTGGGGTTAGGATCTATCGGAAATCGACCTCTACTGGCTTATTCTGTTGCAGCCACCATTCTAGGGGGCCAGGCGATCAGTCTCGGTCTGTTAGCGGAATTAATCGTGGCTTACACCGGTCGCCATCAGGATTCCTATAGCATCGCTGAGCGAACAGAAAGTACTACGCAGAACGAGCAAGAGATCATCGCCTGACAGATCCTGTTTACATTCCTGTCTTATCAGAACCAATCAAACCTTATCTCTACACTTTTTCCCCCGAAGTCTATTGCTTTGATTGAGAGCGAAATGTGAAATGAAAATTTCTTTTCTCGGAGCCGCCGGTGAAGTGACGGGCAGCCAGCATTTAATCGAAACAGATTCACGGCGAATTTTGTTGGATTGTGGCTTGTTTCAGGGGCATCGCGAAGAATCCTATCTCAAGAACAGTCAGTTTGCTTATCCACCGGAATCTCTGGATGCGGTCTTTCTATCGCATGGTCACATGGATCATTGTGGGAATATACCCCAGCTTTACAACAAAGGTTTTCGCGGACCAGTTTTTTGTACTTCGTCAACAGCGGACATCGCTGAAATCATGCTCAAGGATAGTGCCCGAATTCAGGAAGAAGACGCTCGCTATCTGGCAAGAAAATTGACAGAGAAACATCCGCCGATTGAACCACTCTATTCGGAAGACGATGTCAATGAGGTAGCCAAGCTATTTGAACGCTTGGATTATCATGAGTGGCATGAACTGGGTGACGATCTGAAAGTTCGTTTTTTGGATGCAGGGCATATTCTAGGTTCAGCGATCATCGAAATGAAAATCAAAGATCAACGGGAATGGCGGCACATCGTATTTACGGGAGACCTGGGCCGACGGGATTTACCATTACTCAGAGACCCGGAACCAATTGAAGGTTGTGAGGTATTAATTTCTGAAAGCACATATGGTAATCGGGTACATGAAAAAGCGTCTGACATGAAAGAAGAGCTTTTCCAGATTTTGGATGAAGCCTACCGCGTTGAAGGGCGTGTGATTATACCCGCCTTTAGTTTAGGTCGAACTCAGCAAATTATTTATTATTTGAATGATTTGTATAACGAAAAGCGTCTACCATACATTCCGATCTTTGTTGATAGCCCGCTTTCAACTCGATTGGTTTCCGTATTCCGGCATCATATTCATGATATGGACGATGAAGTCAAAAATGTTATCGAATCTGATAAAGATCCCTTCGGATTTTCATTACTCAATTATGTTTCCTCACGAGAAGAAAGTATCGCCCTCAACAAAAGAAAAGGAGCTTTTGTGGTCATCGCCGGGAGCGGAATGTGCGAGAATGGCCGTGTGCGACATCATCTTAAAAATGGAATCGAACAATTGGAAACGACGATCGTACTCATGGGCTATCAGGCTGCTTACACTTTAGGACGGCGGTTGATAAATCGCGATCCCAAAGTGAAAATATTTGACCGGTACTACGAGGTAAAGGCCAAAGTTGTTCAACTGAGCGGGTTATCAGGACATGCCGATGTCGAAGACTTTATGTGGTGGTATGAAGAGTCGGCAAAGCAGGGAAACATTGGTCAGGTTTTTCTGGTACATGGTGAACCAGAATCTTCGAAGGCATTATCAGCATTAATTCGTGATCAGTGTGATCTGGAGCCGGTAATCCCACACTATCAACAGTCTTTTGAAATTTAAGTTTGCAATGACAAGAGTAATCAAACATCCCGACAAAAGTCTACCTGCCTTGGGACTTAGACAGCCGTGGGCAGAGCTGATTCTACGTGGTATTAAAAAGATTGAGCTACGTTCCAGTCAGACTCATATCCGTGGTCCGATTTATATTTATGCTTCGAAAACAATCGCAAAAACACCTCACGCGAAAGCTGCCGCTGAACAAGCAGGAATTAATGTCGATAAACTTCCTACCGGAGTTTTGATCGGGACCGTCGAAATCATCGACTCGTTTCCTGTCAGTGCAAAACATAGTGCTGCATCAGGTATACCAGCGACACTTTTGAAGGGGAAATATGGTTGGGAACTGGCAAATCCTCGGCGTATGAAAACTTTATTAGTTCCCGATTATTTACCTTATGGTGTCTGGTTTTACCCTTTTTTGCGGAAACACACTGATACTCGGAAGTAGTAGAGATCGTTTTAGATAAGCGGATTCAGCCTCTGGTTGCACTCATCATTTCACTGGCATAATTGCCTATTGACGAAATCACTTCCGCACGGGTTTGATTGGAATCAGAAAAGGCTGCAAACTGTTTCACAATTGCAGAGCCAATAATGAATCCATCGGCCTTACCACGTAACGTATCAACATGTTCTGGTTTGCTAATTCCAAAACCAACAGCCAGGGGGAGATCTGTCAATTGACGAAGTGATTCCAGGTGTGTAGTTAACTCCGCAGGCAATTCATCGCGTACTCCCGTCGTTCCTGCGACTGAGATACAATAAATGAAACCACTGGCAGTTTGAACGATACGTTTTGTACGATCTTCTGGAGTTAATGGTGAAACAAGTTGTACCAGATCTAAGTTCGCCAATTGTGTTTTTTGTGAAAACTCTAATGCTTCATCGCCAGGCAAATCGGGGACAATCAGCCCAGAGAATCCAGCGGCACTTGCTTCGTTCAAAAATTTCTCAGCACCATAGCGAAAGATGATTGCGTAGGAGACCATGCCAACCAGAGGTGGTAGTGTTGTGGTTTGATCTGAGGATAGCGACTTTAATACGTCAAATAGTTCATGTACCTGGAAATGATTGTTCAAGGCGCGTGTATAGGACTCCTGAATCACGGGGCCGTCGGCGATAGGATCACTATAAGGAAAACCAATCTCAATGAGATCGACGCCGCAGTTTGCCAATTCTTTTAAAACGGCAACTGTAGTATCAAGATCGGGATCACCGGCAGTAATAAATGGCATAAATGCCATCCGGCCTTCTGAGCTCACCTGCGCAAATTTTTCAGAAATACGTCTAGTCACGGTTCGTTTTGGTACTTTTTTATCTGAAGAGAGGAGACGATTAAGCGAACAGTCTTTTTAGTCTAACTAAATTTCTTGTCCTAGCAAGCGGGCCACTTCATTCACATCTTTATCTCCGCGGCCGGATAAACAGACGACAATCGTTTCATCGGGATGAGCTTCCCGCGCCACTTTCATCGCGTGGGCAATCGCATGGGAAGATTCAATGGCGGGAATGATTCCTTCCTGTTTCGCCATCGTTTGAAATCCTTCAAGTGCTTCGTTGTCAGTGATCGCAGTATAGTTTACTCGGCCAGAGTCTTTCCAGTAGCTATGTTCGGGACCGACTCCCGGATAATCGAGACCAGCAGAAATCGAGTGTACGTCCTGTGTTTGTCCGTCACTATCTTGTAGAACGTATCCAAAGCTACCATGCAGCACTCCCTTGGCACCATAGCTCAATGTGCTGGCGTGTTCTCCTGGTTCAGGTCCACGCCCGCCTGCTTCGACTCCGATTAATTTTACGGACTCATCGTCGATAAACGGATAAAACATACCAGCGGAATTCGAACCACCACCAACACAGGCAATGACCTGATCTGGAAGTTTCCCAGTTTGTTCCAGGCACTGAGCGCGGGTTTCTTTTCCAATGACAGATTGAAAGTCACGTACCATCATTGGAAAAGGATGTGGACCAATGACCGAGCCGATGATATAGTGAGTCGATTCCACGCTTGACATCCAATCGCGCATGGCATCGTTGACGGCATCACGCAATGTTTTGGAACCACTGGTGACAGCTCGTACTTCCGCACCCATCATCTTCATATTGAAGACATTGAGCTTTTGGCGACGTATGTCTTCTTCACCCATATATACAATACATTCAAGTCCAAACCGTGCACATGCAACGGCACTCGCGACTCCGTGTTGGCCTGCTCCTGTTTCGGCAATGACCCGCTTTTTGCCCATTCGCATTGTGAGTAACGCCTGGCCGATCGTATTGTTAATTTTGTGTGCGCCCGTGTGGTTCAGGTCCTCACGCTTAAAGTATATTTTGCCACCTCCACAATGTTTTGTGAGGCGTTCCGCGAAATAAAGAGGGTTGGGCCGGCCAACATAATGCTTTAACAGATCATTCAATTCGGACTGGAAAGACTCATCTTGTTTTGCTTTTTCATATTCCTGAGTCAGTTCTTCCAGAGCATGCATCAAAGTTTCAGGAACAAATCGTCGTCCAAACTCTCCAAAACGTCCTGAAGCGTCTGGGACATCAGATAAAATCGTGGTCATAATTCACTCAAATATAGAAAACGTAATTCAAAAAGATTCGCTTTGACCATTATTGAATTCCCAATGCCACTGGTCAATGCCCGGCAATTGGACGCTTGAAAATCAGGTAAGGTTCGGTTTGGGGTTCTGTAGTTTGATAGAAATAAATCGTTGCTATATGTACTTTAGTATCTTGGCTTTGAGTTGTTTTAGGCACAAAAAACGAGATGTCTAGCTAGAATTATATAGGATTTCACTAAAAACTTGATAAAATGCGTGATGCGAATAGTGAAACGAATTGTTTCACTAAAGAGACTTAGAGGGGAGCCTATAATGAATACGACAGACAAAAAATTGGCAGAAGCCATCAATTGTGAATCCATTCACATTGATGAACTTGAGCGGTATTGCCTCTTGGAAAGCAAACCACGAGGGTATCAGAATCTGGATGATAGTGACATTATTATTCCCAACTTTGGTTCTGCACTCCGCTCTGCTCGTCGTGAATTGAATGATTTTGAGTCTCCCGTAAGCTGATTCTACGTTCGAAAGACAGGAATTTATGGAGCAACGGGAAAGATCTGAGCTGTGATGAAGTAGCGCTCGCCTTCTCTTTCTACAATTAACTCAGGTGCCCAGTCCAAGAGTTCTTTTCTGTCTAGTTTGCTGAGCGAATCGAGTTTCCGATAGCTGAAACGATTCGGCAAAGCTTGTTGTAAGACACCTTCCTTCACAAGCTGATCAAATCTTGCAGGAGTGACATAATCGGTGAAACCATAGGAACGTCGGTAGCGAAGCACCTCTGCCCAGTTAACGTAAATATAAGCGATATGCTCTGCTTTTAACTTTTCTTTGATTTCGTTGGCTGATTTCATTGAGAGTAATTTATCTGGAACATCCGGTTCTGGTTTTGCCGTCCATTGCTTGAAAACTTCGTGGTCAAATACCGTGTTATAGATCACGGGAAACTCGGCATTAAACAGTTCTGCATCGCCGACAGAGAGTACCACTTGATTTGGGCCAAGCTGCATCTGGTTCAGTTGCATGATTTCAGGCCCGGTTAAATTTGCAGTAAACTTCCGTGCATAATTTAAGTCGTCTAAGTAGGCGTTATTTCCACCAAGTCCACTTGTTGCGACACAGAGGTTAAACAGACTTGCAGCTAAAATCGCGATGAAAGCTCCTGTTTTCCAAGATCTTTTTGAACTCCAGGTCGCTCCGATACCTGCTAGAACAGAAACCACGGGAATCATGGGAACCCAGAAGCGGTCAATGCGATGTGTGAATACCCACCAGGAAAGGAACAGGAATCCAACATAAATCCATAACCAATAAATCAACCGGCGATGTTGTTGCTTCAAAAATGCAAGTGGTGACAGACTAAAAAGTAGTGGGCTCAGCCAATCACTTTTCATGGTGACATCAATCAAGTTTTTTCCTAAATCAACTGGATTATGTGATTTGGGGCTATGGCCACCTTTCCATTTCGTGTTGAGATGATCGTTCAAGTCAACACCACCAAATACAGAATAGAGCAACGGGTATACTGGATTGCCTGTCTCCCATAAATTTTTTAATAGCCAGGGGCCGATAGTGAGTAGTGTGCCCAGAGAAAAAATTCCGGCGAGCTTGAGCGTGACAGACATTCGTTGTTGTTTATCATGTTTCAATAAAGCCCAGCTAAAACCTAATAGTGCTAAGCCAATGGGAATGACAACTGATAGCACTCCCGGATATTTACATGCCATGGCAGAACCAGACAATAAGCCAGTCAGACAAGTATAACCGTACAAGTGGCGAAGATTCTTGTTTGGTGCAACTTCTTGATTTGAATCGAGTGTGTGGGGACGATCAGCTCTGGAATTACTCAAAGATTTTAATATTTGTATGGTCAGCATAAGAGCCAATAAACTGGACATCAAATAAAAGGAGAGTGCTCCTTCGGTTAAAGCAATTATGGAAATACGATAGGTCCAAGGAGTGGTAAGATAAATCGTAGCCGCAAGCCATCCTGTCTCTGAACCAAACCAGCGGCGGGCAGCAGCAAAAATCCCAAGTGCCGTGAACAGGGAAAAGCTCATCAGAACCAGCTTGCCCGCTTGTGCACCAAAGTACCAGTCTGCTTTGAGCGACATTGCCAGCAGTGTGAGCATCTCAGTCAAAAAGGGAAAACTGGTATAAACATTATGCGGCAGGAAGCCAATATAGCCTTGCTGATAAAATTCCTTGGGACCACCAAAATGATATTCCAGCACATCAAAATCAGTGGAAGGTAACATAGAACCTAAAAACATGCTGAGCACAAAAGGGAAAATCAATAGACAGCAGGCCCCACGAAATATCGTCTCTTGAGAGACTGTATCTGGTGGGGACTGTTTTAAAGATGGTGTAGGACTAATGTTCCTTTTAGATTCGGTATATGCAGAGATTCCCCCCAGTAATGCACTCAAGCCAAGTACCAGATAACAGAGTATCTGGGAAAGAATTCCTAGTAAGCCTCCTCCTAAAGTGAGCAACGAAACACTGGAAATACCAACGCCATATGCGAATACGGTTCGTTCTATTGTGAAGGGAGCGGATGGAATTCGAATCAGCCTTGTTACTATTTGTCCTAAACCCCATGCGCCTGTGAGGATGACAAGTGCAATACCTATTAGGGGAAATCGTTGTGGAAAATAACTCCAGCCTGCAGGGTGTGGATTTTCCTCAGGCAGCGGATCAATCAGATCCAGAAGAAGGTAAGGGAGATTTGTCACAATATCCCAGCGACTTATGGAAGGATTATTGGGTAGTGTAAAGCTGATGAAGGCAATAAAAAACAGTAGTAACCAGATCAGGGCACCACGCACGAAGATCGGGTTATCTTCAGGTATAGATATTGTATGCTGCGGACGAGGCGGGTCATTCATAAGGAATGGTCTAATAATATGTGAAGAGATGGGCTATATTTACAATGAGGCATTTTAAGTCCGTCGTTTCCAATCAAACCCCAGATCTAGTGCGATAGCAGAATGAGTAATCGCCCCAATACTAATTCGTTCAACTCCTGTATCGGCAATACTGCGGATACTTTCCAATGTGATCCCTCCCGAGGCTTCAAGGAGTGTGCTCGGTGATTGTTGATTTCGCATCTGAATAGCCTGTCTAAGAAGTTCAGGAGACATGTTGTCCAGCAAAACGATTTCAGGAGTTGCCTGTAAGGCATCGGCTAATTGATCAAGTCTGTCGACTTCGACTTCAATATTTTTTCCGTCTGGAACTGATTCACGAGCGTGTCTGATTGCAGCTGCGATGGATGGTTCTGAATTACGACTGGCCCAGGCAGCCAGGTGATTATCTTTGATTAAGACACCATCGTAGAGCCCCATACGATGATTTGTGCCGCCACCGGCAGTCACAGCATATTTTTCGAGAACCCGCCAGCCAGGCAGCGTTTTGCGCGTATCCAGGATCGTAGCATTGGTTCCTTGAATTGCCTCAACGTATTTTGCGGTCAGTGAGGCGACACCACTCAAATGTGTCATGAAGTTGAGAATTGTTCGTTCACCAATCAGAATCGAAGCCAACGGTCCGGAATAAGTGGCGATGATCGAACCTGGTTGTAATGTATCACCATCAGACAGGTGATGCGAACAATGTACGGGAGAGTCCAACTCAGAAAAAACGAGTGAAGCGATCGGAGCGCCCGCCAGAATTCCCGTTTGTCTGGCGACAATTTGTATCTCTGCCTGATCAGATTCATTGATCAATGCCTGGCAAGTCAGATCACCGATTTGATTTAAATCTTCCTCTAAACTCAATTTGATCAGAGCTTTTGCTGCGGTTTCCTGGGGCTGGGTAAATTGAATGGTCACTCTGAATTCTTTTCGATTTCGCTGTGGTGAATTTTAACTGTCAATGAAATGGTCTGGTTAAGCCTCAAGCATATTGTTCAATTAAGACGAATACTATAAAACTTGATGCGTATAATTATACTCTCTGTCGTATTATAGCAGTCTGTTGAACTACATGAAATCGGGAGAAGACAATGATTGTTGGGGTACCACGTGAAATCAAGCAGGATGAGTATCGGGTTGCCTTAATTCCGGTCGGGGCAGAAGAGTTAACGAATGCCGGCCATACTGTTCTCATCGAACGTGGAGCTGGTTTAGGAAGTGGAATTCCTGATGAGCTCTACGCAGAGAATGGAGCAGAAATTGTAGCATCTGCGGAAGAGGTGTTTGCACGCTCTGATATGGTGATCAAGGTTAAAGAACCCCAGCCCGTTGAATGGGCATTGTTGAAGCCTGGGCAAATGTTATTTACCTATTTCCACTTTGCTGCAGATGAAGACTTAACACGCGGCGTTCTGGAAACGGGAGCAACAGCCATTGCCTACGAAACACTGGAAGGTCGTGGCGGGCAATTACCGTTATTAACTCCGATGAGTGAAGTTGCAGGCAGAATGAGTATTCAGGAAGGCGCCAAATATCTTGAACGGCCTCAATTGGGTCGCGGAATTTTATTGGGAGGCGTTCCAGGTGTATCACCTGCACATATTGTGATTCTCGGTGGTGGTGTGGTGGGAAAAAATGCAGCACAAATTGCAGCTGGCTTTCAAGCGGATGTTGTGATTCTGGATATCAATGTGGAACGTCTCAGGTATCTCGAAGATATCATGCCTGCCAATGTCAACACGTTATACAGTGATCAACATAATATCCGATCTGAATTAGCGTTGGCTGATTTGGTGATTGGCGCCGTTTTGATTCCCGGAGCGCGGGCTCCCTTGTTAGTACCCGAGTCTGCTCTGAAAATGATGAAACCAGGAGCCGTATTGATCGATGTCGCCGTTGACCAGGGGGGATGTGTCGAAACATCACGCCCCACGACGCACTCAGATCCCACGTTTGTGGTTGATGGTGTTGTACATTACTGCGTTGCCAATATGCCGGGAGCCGTGGGGCGTACCAGCACTTATGCATTGTGTAATGTGACATTGCCTTATGCTTTGAAGCTGGCGAATTTGGGATTAGAAGCAGCGTGTGCCCAGGATCACGGGTTATATACTGCCGTGAATATTCATCGAGGCCAGGTTACTAATGGTCCAGTCGCAGAAACGTTCGGTTTTGAATTTAGCGAGTTTCTTGCTTCATAAAAAAGAGGTGAGAATTAAATTCTCACCTCTTTGAATCGCAGATTAGCCGCCCGAGTAGGCGTTAGTCCTTTTTAAACCAATGGTCCAGCCCAGTCAGTAAAGAGGCTGTCAACTTCTTCATCAATGATTTCAAATTCGGCCGCATCATCAAGTTCGAAATCATGAGCAAAATCAAATCGGGAGAGTGCATCTTCCGTTTTGATTTTCCCAGGCTCTTCGGACAGAAATGGCTCTGTTACATAAGAAGCTTCAATCAAAGAGCCTGCCAGTTGTTCCAGAGTATCTGGCTTTTCAAGAGTCATTACAGAATGTCTAAACATCAACGATGTGGCAACTTCCCAATCAGACTGTTGTAACAAATTATCAGAGGCATTAGACCGTGTAGTTATTGTATCTGAAGATTGAACCTTCACAGGAACAATTTTTGTCGAAGAAAATGCCTCTTCTGTAGATTGAATTGAATTTTCAACCTGTGGGAGAGGAACATTAGCCAGCAGAGGAGCAGCCAGAGGAGTGATGACCGCTCCCGCAGCATTATCATAGGCAGCTTGCAAAATCTGAGCATCTAATGTCGAGATCATTTTTCGGGTGGAAGGATCGAGCGTGGCGCCCATGACATCATCTGGGTAGAAGGTGTTGTCTATATGCAAACCATCGTCAGTCAGAGGAGCGACAAAATCCCAACCTACAAACTGGACTTGCCCAGAACCATTCGTGACTAAATGATCTGAGAAGGCCGAGTAACCTGTAGTAAATCCAGCAGCATGGCCGATTTCATGTAAGAGCACTGTATAAAGATCGTAGTGTCCTTCAGCTGCTGAACCAGCAATGGCTTGACCGTTACTATCAAAGGAAAGACCTTCAACAGAAGAATACCAGCCTAAGCCTGCAGCGTCGTCATCAATGTAGACTCGCCCTTTAATAGGAATCCCATTTTCATCAAGTTCTAAAATATGACCTTCACCAAGCTGCTGGCCACCGAGATCGGTGACGACAACCTGTACTGATAAATCTTCATTACCTGTAGCTGTTTTCCATTCGTCAACAGCAGCGTCGATCAAGTCATTTAAGGAGTCTTCACCATCGGTTGATAGTTGTGGACCATACCATTCTTGGGGGAAGTTGGGAGGGAAACTGATTTGTTGACCACTGGCTTTGGTACGATTGTAGTTTGTAGCAAGATAAGTAAGATCTTTAAAGTTGATTGTACCACTCTTGTCAAAGTCCAAAGACCAGGCAAGTCCAGAAGTCGCATTGACTACTGACGTTCCATAGTAGGAGGCAAATGCCATCAGGTCTTTGAAGTTGATAGCTCCATTATCATCAAGGTCAAAAGGAACAGCCCATAAGTCAGTTGCAGGTGATTCGGTAACTGAAGCAGTGACGCCACCCAGGCCTGAAATGTCAAGTTGGGCATTTATTACACGAATTCCCAGGCTATGAGGTCCTAAGAAACCGGTTGCTTTATCAATTGAGACTCCATCATGACTTAATGATTCAAACTTGATACGCGCCAGTAAGACCTGATCTGTAGAACCAAGGTTACCAAGGTTATTTTGACCAGTGATACCCGAAACGATTCCTGTCTGATCATCGATTGTAGAAGATGTCGAATTACCGAAAGCAGCACCATACTCGACTGCAGTCGCAGTAAAGTAATCGGTATTGTATTCCAGGTCGAAACTACCACCACTAATACCTGATCCCTCACTCGTATTTCCCCAGACTTCGATCCAGAAGCTGTCCCATTCATCAATCCACTGTTCACTTTCAGGAACGGCGCTTGTTTCCCCATTGGCATCGGTCGAACTAGGAGTTGTTACGAGCGAAGTACCGATAGTCGTATTTGCTGACGCAGTACCGGTCAGTGGAGGGCCAGAAGGATCGAGAATAGTCCCTGTAGCAGTAACAGAGGGGAAGAATTCCAGAATTTGTAATCCACTAAATGTATCAGCAACAAATGCGAGTGTCCCTGAAACATGTAAACTGCGGGCACTTCCAGGAGTATCTTGCAGATTGGCAAATGCAGGTGATGTTGGATTTGTAACATCGATGACTTTCAAGCCTTCCGCACCATCTGCGACGTAGGCAAAGTTACCCACAACGCGGACACCCGTAGCGATGCCAGATGTATCGAAGCTACCAACGACGGAAGCCGTCGCAGGAGTGCTAATATCAATAATCTGAAGCCCACCTTCTCGATTTGCGACATAAGCAAAGTTACCGACCACATCCAAACCAATGGCAGCTCCACCTGGTGTCGCTACATTATGGATTTGAGTAGGTGCCGTCGGAATGGAAACATCGACGATTTGAAGACCATTATTTCCATCTGTAACGTAAGCAATGTTTCCAATCACTTGTACGCCACCGGCTAATCCACCAGGAGTAGCTACTCCAAAACTTCCTAATAGAGCAGGAGTAGATGGAGTCGTGACGTCGATGATTTGGAGGCCACCACCATTACCGCTATCGTCGGCAACATAAGCTATATTACCAATCACTTGTACGCCTCGTGCACGCGCGGGTGTGGCAATACTGCCAACAAAAGTTGGGGTAGTAGGATCTGAGATATCCAGGATTTGTAAGCCTGCTTCGCCTACGGCCAGAAATGCCAAATTTCCAACAACATCAATTCCCTGAGCAATTCCTTGCTGATTAAAGTCGAATGATCCCACATGGAATGGATTAGAGGGATCAGAAATGTTAAAGATTTGTAAACCACCATCACGGTCAGCGATATAAGCGAAGTCACCAGCAACATCGACGGCAACAGCGGCATCAGTCGTTGCAGAACTGCTACGAGTAGCGATGCTTGTAAGGAAGACAGCTCTACTATTTGCATTCAGATTATCCAGTACAACTTCAAATGTTTCTGGGATTTCTGTTTCAATATCCTGGTTTACAGTAACGTTAACAAATTGCGCTGTTTCTCCGGCATTGAAAGTTAAGGTTTGACCGATGATTTCCAGAAAATCATCTGGTGAAATAGCAGTTCCGTCAACAGTAGAAGCGTCAACAGTAATCGCTACATCTACGGGATTAGAAAGCTCAACCAGGAACTGGAATGGACTGTTATCTTCGGTATCAATGACTGGTGTAATTGACAGTGTCGCTGAATCATCATTTTGAATTGTAGCCTGTCCTCCACCATTTACAATGGTTACCTCGCGGCCACCATTTTGTAGGCTGGCGAGTTCTAGTATTGCGGAGAAAATTTCGTCTGCTTCTACAAGATTTTCATCAGCTACATCTACAGTAAAGGTTTGGGTTAATTGATCACCACTAACAAACGTGATCACCCTGTCGCCAGAGTTCAGAGCAGTGTAGTCACCATCGGCTGCAATTGCAGTACCGTCCTGAGTTATTGCTCCTACAGAAATATCAGTATCAACTTCATTAGAAAGTGTCACAGTAAATGTAAAGGGACCATTTGACTCCAGGTCAGAAATATTATTGATCGTCAATGTTGCTGAGTCATCATTTTCTATCGTACCTATTCCAGGATTACCTAATGTGACATTACGACCGGTACTAACGAGATTGTTCATGACAATGTTGAAGATTTCATCGAGTTCAACTTTGCTATCATCATTGATATCTACTGTAAATGATTGGGTAAGTGATCCACCAGTTGTGAAGTTAAGAAGCTGGTTGATGATTGGCGTAAAGTCATTATCAGCAGTAGTCGCTGTCCCATCTTGTGTCGATATATCAAAGCTGATATCGCTGTCTACGGGATTAGAAAGAGTCGCTGTGAAAGTGAAGGGACCATTTGCTTCTTCGCCAGACACACTATTGATATTGATTTGTGCTGAGTCATCGTTGCGAATGACACCTGTGCCGTTTGCGCCGAGAATTACATCTCGACCCTGGTTTACTAGATTCCCCAGGATGGCATTAAATGTTTCGTCTAACTCGACAATATTGTCAACAGTGACTTGTACTTCAAATGCTTGGAGTAATGGTCCACCTGATGTGAATGTAATGGTTTGATCACCCAAGACGATAGGGGTGTAATCATTATTGGCAGTTGTGGCTGTTCCATCTTGTGTTGCAACATCGACATCAATATCGACATCAACAGGGTTCGACATGGAAACCGTAAAAGTAAAGACTCCCGCACCAGCGCCTGCATCTGTATCTTCAAATTGAGAAACATTACCAATACTCAGGACTGCTTGATCGTCATTAAGAATCGTTCCAGTCCCTTCCGCTCCTGCAATACTCACATCACGACCACCTGCATTTAAATTATTAAGAATCGTCGTGAAAATTTCATCGAGTTCCACTTTATTGTCATTGGTGATATCGACGGTAAAGACTTGTGATTGTGAGCCACCACTGACAAAAGTCAATGTTTGATCGCCGACATTGACCTCAGTGTAATCATTGTCTGAAACGAGAGCTGTTCCATCTACTGTTTCGACATCGACAGTCACATCAACGTCGACGGCGTTCGACATCGTTACTACGAATACAAAGGGACCATTTGTTTCATTTGCGGTGACATCGCTAATAGTGAACGTTGCTGAGTCATCGTTCTCGATTGTACCTGTGCCGGTATCACCACCAAGAGTGTCAATAATAACGTTGAATCCATTGGCGTTCAGATTACTAAGAATCGCAGAAATAGTCTCGTCGAGTTCAACAGTGTCATCGTCGTTGACAGTCACTGTAAAGTTCTGTGTTAATGAACCACCCTGAAGGAACGTAATAGTCTGATTGCTTGATACGTAATCATTGTCGCCAGTAGTAGCGGTACCGTCTTGCGTCGAAGCAAGGACACTGATATCGCTCGCAACTTCATTAGAAAGTGTTACAGTAAAGACCAGTTGCCCCGTCGATTCTAATGCTGATACATCATCTATTGAAAGAACAGCCTGATCGTCATTTACGATCGTTCCGGTTGCGTGTTCATTATTTGATCCCAGTGGGCCGAGGACGACGTCGTGGCCGTTGATATTATTGACGATAAGATTGCCCAGGAATACGTTGAAAAACTCATCCAGTTCGACTTTGGAATCATCATTAATATCAATGGAAAATGTTTGAGTTAATGGGCCATTGACTGCAAAGATGAGAGATGGCTGGTCTCCCAGGTTCACCTGGTTATAGTCATTGTCAGCGACTGTTGCTGTGCCATCTGCAGTTGCAAAATCCACATTAACTTCTCGGTCAACTGCGTTCGACATAGTGACCGTAAATGTAAACGGTCCATTTGCTTCATCGTCAGTGACATTGTTCACTGTGAGAACAGCCTGGTCATTATCAATAATAGTGACTTGTGCCGTGTTCTGAACTCCAATGAGTGCATTGTCAACAGAAATAACAGTAAGGTCGATCGTTTCATCAGCTTCAACAAGGCTGTCGTCAATAATGGGGATTTGCACAACAGCTATTGTTTCATTTGCGGCAAACGTAACCGTAAATGGAGTGTTATCATAGTCATCTGGAGAAGTTGCTGTATTATCGGCTAATGTGACTTGAACAGTAGAAGCAGCAGCGGTAGCGTTCCTGGTCAAGGTGACATTCAGGCTGGTACCATCTTCACTGACCGAATAAGTAGCAGAACTGAATTCAACCGTTGGTGGATCATTGACAGTGATGTCAATCACATCAACGTCTGTTTGCGGACCAGCACCATCGCCGGTGGCAATCGAACCATCAAAGTTCGCTAAGTCACTTGTTGTCAATGTAACTGTCGCTGGGTTTAATACATTGAGAGAGGAGTAATAGCCTGCATCTGGGGTCCAGATGGTTCCCTCAAGTGCGGCATTCACATCAGCGAGTTGACCTGTAAAGGTCATAATGGTTTCATTACCAAGCCCCGTTCCTACCGAAAATACGATGTTGTTGGTTGAACCGAGCGTTAAAGCACCATTGACGGTAGATAGCGTTACTTCAACTTCACCGGTTCCCAGGAATGCGTCGACATCGGTGACGGAGAGACGATTGTCATTAGCGAATGAAAAGACAATGGGAACTTCTGAATCAGTGGTTGTGCTGACATTGGGAGTATCAGGCATCGGAGTGTTATTAAAGTTATGAACTGGTGGATCATTCACTCCATCAGTGACAACGACAGTAAACGATGTTGTTAAGTCTGTCTGATTAGGCTGTAATGAGTTACCAGCGAGATCTTTAACACCTGTCAAGCTGGAGTTATCTACATCAATGGTATAGAGCGTGTCTAAACTAAATACGCCAACTATTGAAGTAAAAATGGCTTCGTTAGTATTGGGATTATAACTAAAGAGATAATCAACGCCCTCAACTAACGTCGTCTGCGATGTTGAGCTGGTTTCCGCAGTCAGTGTAAATTGGAGTGAGTTGACTAATCTATCATCAATGCCAATGCCTGTATCTTGTAGCTCAACGATCATTGTCGTGAACAACTCAGGATTGGAAATATAAACTTCTGTGGGATTGTTATTGAGGTCAACACCGTTGGCATCATTATCGGCAGGCAAGGTTATATTGGCAGTGGGACCGACAAAGTCAGCACGTTCAATTGCCCCGCGATCTTTGAAGATATTCGATCCCAGGCCGGGTGGAGGAGTTTGTGTTGGGTCATCGACACGCAATTGCCCGAACGCGTCATTATTTGGAGCGAAGATGTCAGAGTTAGGCATTCCTATTGCATCTTTAACATCTACGAATTCGGGGCGATCTGCCAGACTGTTTAAGGAACTATCAATAGCCTGACTACCATCTGCAAGATAGAAGTTCCCTTGTTCAGGATTGACAAACAAGGGGTCATTTGCACCAAGTAGAATCGCATTACTACCCACGGTACCGTTATTACCATTTCCTTTAAATAAGTTGGCGCCAACAACATTTGGGATTCCAGCTGAGGACTGTAAATCTATACCAGTTGCGGTATTGGCGATCACGTTGTTTAGGATGGTTGTAGAGGCAAAGTTTTCAACGACAATCCCTTGTCCCGATGCTCCTACAGCAATCTGGCCAATCAAATCTGCTGTCATTGTGGCAAAGAAGTTAGCAGGATCGAAAAGGAAATCATCGATATCAAAAATTTCACCACCAGTTGAAGATGCGAAGACACCGTAAGTACTGTTTGTGTTTCCAAAGCCATCTGGGTCTGCGATTGCATAGAATAATGCATTGGATGTGAGCAAAGCTGCTTGCGCATCAATTGCAGACTGAGCATCACTGTCATCATCTTCATCTGTTAAAATGATGGGAACAATTCGAGAGCCAGGGCGGAAGTTAAAAGTAGTAGGGCCAGATTGAGGGTCAAACTGGTTCAATGCTTCCAGAATGGCATCACTACCTCGTTCGGTAGCCCCTTGAATGGGAATATTCTGAAAAGGACTCCCAGGTGCTGTAAATGTGGCGAAGTCAACAATATCTTGAACCTGAGCGGGGTCTGTGTCGCCAAAACCTCCTGATTGAGCTGGAAAGAGAACGAGACCGTATTGTGCATCAATTCCTGCGGCCTGCATTTGCGCATCGAAACCAAGAATCTGAGCTTGAACATTTGCAATCGCTGATCCCATTGTTCCAGAGACGTCGATAATGAAAACGACATCGATTTGCGCAGAGGACTGAGTGACCTCAGCATTGGCGCCGACTAATGTATTATTAACAACTTTCGTATAAGAGACAGCGGCAGGATTGTTTGAGGTACTACTATTTTCATCGCCGCTGATGCGAAGTCCTCCTAAACCATTTGCGAATTCGGTAAGTACGTTATTTTGGACGGTAACACCAGGCGCGAAACCAAGACCACCACTGAAGAAGTTATTCAGTGTTGGGCCATTAATCACACCACCTGCTTGGGACCGTGCACTAACACCACCGTTAGGACCAGCGGCAACAGACTCACGCAAACCGGCGTCGATATTGATACCATATTCTGATGAACTGGTGATCGTATTGGATTCAATAGAAATATGACCTTGCTGACGTTCCAGATTACGATCGCCTAGTTGGTTATCTTCACGAATTAGACGATCGTTTGTATCAAGTTGATTAAAAATTACTAAATCTGGTAGTTGTCCATTAGGTGGTGCGGCGTAATCTGTACCACGTCGAATTTCTAACTGATAAGCACCTGATAGTAATTGAGTGGGGGCACCAAAAGTCGGGTTTTGAGGAACATTAAAGAAATCGGTCTGATCAGTTTGGGCACCAGTTACCAATTCGCCACGTTCGGCAAAACCAATGATAATATCGTCGATATAGAAGCCTTCAAAGGCATTGTTTTGAGCCTGCTGATTGCTGATTGGATTACCGAAGCCGTCACCGGGCATGTCTATATCAGAACTGATGGTGCCCGAAGTGCTAAAATCAAAACGTAGCCTTAAGTTTGCATCGCCAGCGAATCTTCCGAGATCCACACGTGCCTGTCGCCAGACTCCTGAGTTATCAAATAATTCTTGAACATGTTGATTGGTATTTCCTACACCTTCTCTTTCAGAGGTCGTGATATAAGAAGATAATTCTCCCGAATTAGGATCAGTGGCAGGTGCCAATGTAGAGTTGTTAGTTGCTAATTGGGTCCAGGTTGCCCCGTCGTCATTTGTGATAAAGACGCGCGCGGAATCCCGCATGCCGTTAGTTAATGAGTTGGCGTTTTGAGTTTCCAGGAAGTAATTAAAGTAGAGCGTAGGCAGATCAGTGGCACTGTAACCATCCAAGCTAAATTCACCAGATTCCAGTGAACCATGTGCACCACCAGCAATATTGTAATTATCGCCAATGTCGGGGTTGGAGGAGAGGTCTCTTTGGAAAGCTTCTGACATGACCCCATATTGAGCATCAGTCACATAATCAATATAGGCATTGGTTACGTTTCCATTATTGTTGTTTACCCAGTCCTCAAAGCCAAAGTAAAAACTGGCTCCACCCTGTTGTTCGCTATGCTCTCGACCTTCGGGATAAGAGTTTCGGTCGTTACCGCCAGCATCAGTTCTGGTTTGGTCAAAGGTATTATTGATTCCGTGGCCTGCATCACTATTTCGTTGGAATGTGGGATGCCACAAGTTGAAGTCCAGTGGCGAGAAGGCCAGACCCGTGACAGTACCACTTGCACCAACATTAATTGATGTTCCCCCTCCCTCAAAGATATTGATGGTGCCTACATCAGGATCAGGATCAGTAACTGTGGTCAAGATCATTCCTGTTGTGGGATCAATTGCGAACAGGTTGCCAGTGTTTGTAATCGCAAACAAATAATCCTGAAACGCGCCGTTGTGTAGGTTTTGTGGTGCCGCTGTCAAACCGGCAAATGTTCCTAATCCACTTATCTCAGTAGATAAATCTACAGAGGAAATGGAACCTACATCACGACGTCCATTAGGACCAGGGACCAAATTTATTGTCAAAAATTGTCCAGTATCAGTGACAGCATACAAAGTTGACGGAGTTGGATCAGAATTGATCCCTTGAAACGACATACCAGTAATATTACCAAGTCCAATAACATCACCAATAACAGTAAATCGGTTGTTCGCATCAGCAGGATTAGTAGCACTAACTACTCTATTATCGCCGGCATCACCATTGGCTGGGTTTGCCTGGTAAAGAGTGGTGTTAGCACCATCATTGACTGCATAGAACAAGTTGTAGGTGGCGAAATCAATTCGTTGGAAGGCAAGCGCACCCACACTATCTGTTGTCAATCTTACTGGATCTGAAAAGCCGGTAGCAGGTACGTTTGGAATACCATCATTGAATTGTGAAATGGTTCCACCAGTGCCTGCGTTTAGTTCTTTCAGTCGGCCTGCTGTATTTTGAACTCCAGGAAGACTTTCATAACTATAAAGTCGACCGTCCGAACGGATCGTAATATCAGAAGTCGTGGGACTACCACCAGACAGTGCTCCTACATCTATAGTATTAGCAGAGAGAGGAAAGCCCCCAACAGAATCAACAACACGACCATCATAGGCATCGGCAATCCTGAGTCGATTTTCCTCTGAAATGTAGAGATTCACATCTGCCAGGGTAAAGGCAGTGACATGGGTAGATAATTTGTTTCCATCCCCATCATCGTCAGTGTCTGTATCAATAATGTCAAAAATTCGCGGAGTTGTTGGATCAACCTGAGAGGTGCTACCTGATAAAGAGCTTCCGGAAGTATATCCGCTGAAACCAATATGATCTTCCACAATTCTTTGGACGGAGCTGACGGGCTCCAGGCGAATTTGCGCGTTTAATGCGCTGGAATTAAAGGTAGCATTGAGGGCCTGTGGTAAGCGTTGATTTGAAGAAACTGCGATATGGTAACGGAACGTGCTGCCCGGTGTTGCTGCTGGAAGCTGGGTTGAACCAATATAGGGATCCAGTTTTCCAAAGCTGCCACTGCTTAAATCCTCAGTATCACCATTGGCCTGATCATCTTCAATATCAGAATCGCGACTGATTAAGATCAATCTGCCTTGATCGTCGAAGATGGAAAGCGTCGTGTCGGCGCGGGTCAAGCCATCTGCATAGTCGATGTCGAAAATCGTCGAGAATGTTTTACCGCCATCACTCCGACCACCAATTACCTGAATCAGATCGTAACCCATTTCAAAGGTATACCAGTCAACGTCAGTGCCACTGGAAAGTGTACCTGAAACAGCTAATGTGTTGCGGTCACTGGTCAGAAGATTTCCAAGTCCCTGAGCATTGTCGATGGTTTCATTCGTTCCCGTTTTTTCGGATGATTCACCGAGCAGCGGTGAGTGTGAGGGTTGTCCCAAAATTTCGATGCCGTTTGTCGCAAAACGAATATCGGCAAAGCGGACGGTGGAACCAGGCTTTTCATCAACCTGCCTTAAGCGAATTTGCATCTGGTATTGACCTGATGTCAAACCTCCTTCGCTACTGACCCGCACAAAGTAAGTACCTGTAACTCCCAAAGCACCTGGGAGTTCAACACTGAAACCAGCATCATTAATGTTTTGAGAATAAAAATCACCCAGTAGATGGTCTGTTTGCAAGAGTGGATCTGCTATGCCAGTAAAAGTACCTGCGAATGAGTCTAGTGAGGATGCGATGACATTCCCAAAAATGTCGACCAGTTCGACCATCGTATTTAGCGACGAGGAAGTACGGTCAATGTCAATCCAGATTCGGGTACCTGCAGTGGCATTAAAGCTATAGACGTCAACATCATCAGGAGCATCGGCACTAATATTTCCTTCCACATGAAAACCTAATGCTCTGTTTTCATCTCCGCTGATTTCATCTGGGGCCAATACTCCAAGATTTTGTGCAAAACCAGGGGTGTTGTTGACATCAACACCACTGGTGTTGTTACCTTCTGTTTCGAAACGCACAACGACGTTACGGTCATTACTGTATCGGTCTAGTCGTATGCTGCGCCAGTCACCCGCTGAAGGTGTGGAGGCACCACCGTCATTATTCGTGTCAGTTTGTGGAAGACCTGCAGGGGTAAAGCTAGCTCCCACACTATCGTCTGCCAATGATGTGAGTATCACTGGGAAACCGGGTTGTCCGATGATTTGAACCGTACCACCGATGCGGTCATCAATATCTAGTGGAACTCCGTCAGCCGTAAAGCCAGCAGTAGGTCCATCCAGTTTCACAACGAGGCCTTCATCGAGATTACTCTGCAACCGGATACCACTAAAAGTGTGATGCTGGTTGACCAGAATTTCTCCATGTAAAATGTGTACGATATCGGTGTCGTCCCAGATCGTTTCTGTATCAAGTAGTGCAGGACGAACTTCCATTCCATTAAGACCGTTGTTGTCCATTCGGTTGAGACGGACCAGAGCACCATGATTGTCTGGATACTGCTGATAAGAATCGGTGAATCCTGTGGAGCGACCATAGTCGGATTTCAGTTTATAGTTGAGTGCATTCGCATCAATACTAATCACTGTCCCAGCATTATCCTGGAAAATATTATCCACAATGATTGGTTGTGCGCCGCGCACAAAAACCGTGGCACTTCCATTGGAGCCACGACCGTTTCGATTGGATGTTGAACGTCCGTTCGCATTGTCTTCTAGGACACTATTAGTGAGACGAAACTCAGCCTGATGAACTTCAATGGCATTAAAGTTATCAAATCCACCTTCAATCGGTGTTAACCCACCCCCGTTAGTAATCAGCGCATGATCTATGCTACCGGAAGAGGCCGCATTAAAGATGATTCCACCCCAGTTGCCCGGGCCAAACGCTGTGACACCATCATTGGACGTGTCAAAAGTAGTACCCGCGCCATAGCGATCATCACTTAGGGAAGTAAAAATGATGGGGTTTTCTTCTGTTCCTTCGGCAATTAATTGGGCGCTACCCCGTTCCGCTTCAATGCGCGCTCCAGACAGTTTGACAACCGTTCCTGGATTGATTTTCAAGCGACCATTGATTGTCGGATTCCCTGCGTCATCTAACTGTCCTCCTGGAGCCCCGTAGATTTGCAGATTTTCTGTAATCACATGAGTAATATCATCATTGAAAATGCCAGGTACATCCAGTTTGTTTATTTCGCTACCAAAGGCGGTATTAATCCGCACGAATAATCCGTTAACGCTGTTATCAAAAATTTGGTTGTCGAAAATCTCCAGACCATAACGGTCCATAATGAATGAGCCATTTTCAAAGCGGCTGTCTTCAAAACTGCGGGGGTCTGCTGAGATGGCAGAATCCGCATTGTTAAAGATGGTGTTCTGCCAGATTGTTGGTCGCGCGGACTCAGAATGTATAGGGGAGAAAGTCTGTAACACAGAGTTCACAAACACACTTCCGCCACCGTAACTGATGTTTGCGTTATTGACCGAATTCAAAAACACTCCTGAGTCTTCAAGGTCGGAATCGGCACGGAAGACGATACCTCCCCAGTCCCCCGGATTAGCCCCATCACTCAGGCCATCATCATCACCGCCGATGGCGTCATTCCCGAAGGAAGTTAAGTAGACTTGATTATCGGGAGTTCCCAGAATCTGTAGCGCACCATCGCTACGGTCGATCAGCAGGTTATTCGAACCAACATCAATATTCGCGTTTTGAAGTTTGATGATGGCACCTTCATCAATCATCACGGTCACATTTTGCGGTATATCAAAGGTTGCGCCATCTTCCAACGGCTGGAAGGAATCAGTCAGACCGATCAGATAGGCTTCATTATTTTCTTCTGTGTTGATATTACCGTCAGTTCCACCATTGCCGACAATTCGTACAATTTTGGTTGTTCCGCTGGCTGCTGCCGCTGAAAGAGCATCATCAATATTAGAATAAGGGTTCGTCAAGCTTCCATCAGCAGGACCACCTGATTGTGTGGCTTTGTCGACAAAAATCGTTTCTCCTGACTGGAACCAGAAATCAAAGACTCCACCTGCCTGCCTGTCAGCATCTCCGTCTAGAGCAACGCCTGTCGCATCAACCATAAACGTATTGGCGAGTGGGTCTGGTGTGAAGTTGATGTCCAGAGTATAGTCGCCATCGGTCCGACCGCCATATCCCGAATCAGAAACTGTGGGGTCGAAGTCGGTATTTCCCACACTTGTGACTGCCAGATAATAGGTTCCCGCTTCGAGATCCAGATCCAGAAAGGCATCTTCACCAAAGTAGTCATCATTACGGGCGATGATTTCGCGTACTCCACCCGGAGACTCTCGATAGAGCGTGAGCACACTGTCCAGAAAACTTTTTGTTGGTAGTCGATCTGCGGTAATTTCCGCTGTAAATCGGCCTGATGCAGTGAGTTCAAATTTTTGCAGGTCGATGTCGTTGCTAAGCGCAGGACGAATTCGGTTAATGTGGACAATATCGTGATTTGAAGGAAATACGGGTTCGCTAGAAACGGTCCCTCCCACATCTCCCCCGCTGGAACCCATGATTGAAGGTAGGTCGTAAGAGTGACCTAAACCAAGTGTATGCCCAATTTCATGAAATGCGGTCACAAACCATCCACCGCCATAGGGACTGTCACCCCAATCGAGGGCACCGTTCATAAGCGCCAAGCCATTCCCGGCGATACCGCCCACAGCCAATGGGGGGACAAACGGATCAACAGCACGAGGGTCTCCTGTCACAATCCCCGTACCACCACTGACGACTTCCTGGACTTCCATTCCTGTTAGGTAGCTGTAGATTTCATAAATTTCACGGGTGCGTTGTTTCTGGTTCTCTGTTATCTCGTTAAAGAGAGTATTCCCAAATAGATCAACGCCATAAGTTTCCGGGAAAGAGAAAAAGACCGTACCGATTGCCCCAGGGTTAGAGGGAGTTGTACCTGTTGAGTTAATCTCAATGTGCTGTTCGATTGTGATTTCACGATGACCAGGTTCATCGTTACCACCAGGAAGTGGAGGTTGGGCTACGGCCTGTGGTTCGATTTGTTCATTGATCTGAATCGTCTGCGTGGTGAGAATTCCGAGATCAAAGGCTGTATCGAAGCTGGAATTGTCATCATCTGCAACACTGACAACGTTGGAAGCTGCGAAATTAGGAGTTGCTGATTCACCTATTCTCAAGTGATAGGTACCATCTGCGATGTCTGAAGCAAAAGTGAGTGTGGCTTTATTTTCGGCAGAGTTATAGGATACCGATGCGGGGTTCACGATCACATTACTGGAAGTGTCGATCAGTTGATAAAAGAATGTGTTTTCGGCAGATGCCTGGTCGAGAGGATCATCGTTGAAGTAAACATCAATCTGATTGAGGGCTTGGCTCAAGCTCCCTGTACCACCGCCTGAGACAGGTTGAGGGACGACGGCAACAACTTTAGCGCCCAAGTCAAGTTCAAAGTTAATAACTTGATCAACGCCATCCTGGAAGGCTTCGCCATTCTGGTTGAGTAGCGGTGTATTACCTGTTCCAAAGATTGTGATTTGGTAGTTATCATCAGGTAATGATTCGGCGAAGCGAACAATTACCTCGTTTGGATCATCACCGATACCAATGAACCCGGGTTGAATGACCACTTCATTGCCATCATTGAAGGTACCATCCAATCCACTACGGACAATCTGAATGCCTCCTAAAGAAGCAGGATCAATCTGTTGTCCAGGAGTAAACTGGAAAGTCAATTCTTTGGGAGCTTCATTATAGACCTCTCCTTCGGTCAGAGCGATATCGATGTTTGGTTCGATATTTACCAAAGAAGCACCAGCGAGAAGAGTTCTGTCTTCCAATTGTTCAGCAGTAGAATAAGAACTTTTGATACGTTCCAATTTCTGTCGATGTTGACGCTTTTTTTGGCCTCTGCGAAGACAGTTCAATAGTGAAATTGGACGACGAAATGATGACACGAAGGGTAAATGGCCCACAACCATGGTTTCAGTCTCTCTAGCAAATAAATACACGAATCGAATCGAAAGATTGGATTCCAGACGTTACAGATTGGCCGCAAATATTATCAATGTTCTTACAATTTATTACAAATGCAGATACTTAATCTTTTTTGATAATATGAAATGTCCGAATTACTTCATTAATGTTAAATAAGCTAAAATGGATAGCATGAGTAGTCAACATGAATCTACTGAGATAAAGAGTTATCTCTTTAAAAACAATTATCAGTTTACGTTGTATTTCAGAAACGTTACAGAAATCTAATTTTGGTCTTTTGTTCTAAAGTTTTATATAATAATGACATGAGTCACCATCACTCATTTATGATAGCTCAATAAAGCATCAACATAAGTAGTCCAAATGACTTAGAATTTTCGTTTGTTTACTTTAAAAATTGACACACCTTGGTTTTCGTCTTAGACGTGTTGTTTTTCAAAATCTAACTGTCTATTTCAAAACTCTTGATCTACATGTCGAATCTCTGATCGGTTGATGAACCGTAATCTGCTTCCATTCTTTTTAAATCTTTATTAAGATTGAGATGCTAAATAGTTACATAAGTCTTTTAATTTTAGTACTTTCGGTTATTGAAAATCCCTATGCTTAAACCTCTGGTTGTCATTAATGTTGTTGGCTTAACACATGAAATGTTAGGCGATAAAACCCCAAACTTAATGCGTCTTGCAAATCTAGGGTTTTCCAGGCCAATGGGTACTGTACTGCCTGCCGTGACTTGTTCCGCTCAGTCTACGCTATTGACTGGACTAATGCCTCGTGAGCATGGAATTGTGGCCAATGGCTGGTATTTCCATGAATTGGCCGAAGTCATGTTCTGGAAACAGTCAAATAAGCTGGTTCATGGTGAGACAGTTTATGAAGCAGCCAAACAAAGGGATCCAGCTTATACCACTGCGAAACTATTTTGGTGGTATAACATGTATGCTCCTGTAGATTGGTCAGTCACACCTCGTCCCAGTTATCCGGCTGATGGAAGAAAAGTGTTCGATTCTTATAGCCAACCTGAAAGTCTGAAAGACGAATTGCAATCAGAACTGGGTGTCTTTCCTTTACTGAAATTCTGGGGGCCTGGCGCTGATATCTCGAGTTCCAGTTGGATCGTAGACGCTTCAATCAAAGTCTTTCAGGAGAAGAAACCCAGCCTTACCTTAGTGTATCTGCCTCACCTTGATTACAACCTACAACGTCTCGGGGCGAGTGATCCGGCCATTGATCAAGATATAAGAGACATTGATCGAGAAGCGGGTAGACTGATTGAAGTCGCTCAGAATAAAGGCGCAGATGTTGTTGTACTTTCGGAATATACGATCACGAATGTTTCAAAGCCAGTACACATCAATCGTATTTTGCGAGAACATGGATGGTTACAGGTTCGCAAAGAGGCATTAGGTTGGGAAACACTCGACTGCGGAGCTTCGAATGCATTTGCTGTAGCCGATCATCAAATTGCTCATGTTTACATTCAAAATTCCGCTCAGATTACTGAGATCAAATCCGCGCTCGAAAAAGTGGACGGTATTGAAATGGTCCTTGATCAAAGGCAACAAGCAGAATTTGGAATCGACCATGAACGATCGGGTGAACTCGTAGTAGTAGCGGCTCCAGGGTCTTGGTTTACCTACTATTTCTGGCTGGATGATCGAGTTGCCCCTGATTATGCACGAACTGTTGATATCCATCGTAAGCCGGGATATGACCCGGTCGAACTATTTGTTGATCCCCAAATAAGGTTTCCAAAATTAAGAATCGCAAATCGTTTAGCCAAAAAAATGTTAGGCTTTCGTTACTACATGGATCTAACAAGTTTAGATGCGCGCCTCGTCAAAGGGAGTCATGGAAGATTACCTTCACCCGGAAGAGAAGAGGCCGAATCACCTGTTTTTATCTGCTCTTCACAATCGATAGAACGAGATGAGATTCCTATGACGGCTGTTAAGAATATGTTACTAGAATTACAGTTTGGGAACTAATTTACTCTCAAAGCGCCGAGCTTTTCTTAGCCGAGATACTATCTTCATCTTCTCATACGATCTTGCAAGATCTCAAGTAGGTAAAACGACATGGGTAGACTTAATTGCGCAGGTAAGGGGTTCTTTGAGTAGTTAAGAAATGTTTGACCCCATTATTAGTAGGTTACCTAATTTTACAGAATCGGCATTGACTCAAAAGTGAATTCTGATGATGATTCCGCAGCTTGTGATGACCTCAAATCACATTGTCTGAATTGGATTTACAACAACATCGAAATGCCAGATTTATGTCTTACCATTTAATCAATACAATTCAAAAATTAGGGAATCCTAAGATACTCGTCTTGGGAGATTTAATTCTGGATCGGTACATTTGGGGTAATGCCGAACGTATCAGTCAGGAAGCGCCTGTCATCCTGTTACGGGAAGATACTCAGGAGGTTCGGCTGGGCGGCGCGGCGAACGTTGCTAATATGCTGATCGGCCTCGAATCTCAAGTGACCATGGCAGGAGTGGTCGGGAACGATTTCGATGGTATGGCTGTCAGGGAGGCTCTCAGTGAAAAAGGCGTTAATTGCTCGCCAATGATTCTAGATGCCAGTCGACCGACTACGGTGAAACAGCGTTTTATGGGTCGTGCTCAGCAGAGGCATCCTCATCAAATCCTTCGTGTGGATCGCGAAGAGACGACTCCACTTGATCAACCAACGTCAGAATCATTACTCAACTTAGTACTGCCGATGATATCGGATCATCAGGCAATTTTGGTGAGTGATTATGCAAAGGGGGTCTGTACTCCCGAAGTATTAGCTTGTGTGTTAGAAGAAGCAAGAAGGCTTGAAGTGCCTGTGATCGTTGATCCTTGTCCTGGACGCGATTACCAGATCTACTCCGGTGCAACTGCGATTACTCCCAATCGATTGGAATCATCACGGGCAGTTGGTTTTGATGTCAAGTCGTGCGATGACGCGTTCCGGGCCGGAAAACAATTATGCCATGAGCTAAATTTGGATTATGCTTTTGTCACTCTTGACAGCGACGGCATCGCATTAACTCAGGCCAACGGCTTGACAGAACTTCTGCCAACACGCAAACGGGAAGTCTATGATATCACCGGCGCTGGTGACATGGTACTGGCAACGATCGGTGTCGGAAGTGCTGCCGGAATCAATCCCGTTGACCTGGCGCGTCTCGCAAATGTAGCCGGAGGTCTGGAGGTAGAACAGATTGGTGTGGTCACGATTAGCCGTGAAGAAATGCTTGCTGATCTGCTAATGGGAGCGCGTGTTACAAGTGAAAAAGTTTTGCCATTAGAAGAGCTTAAACGGCATGTCATGGCGCGTCAAAAGTTGGGACAGAAAGTAGTTTTGACTAATGGCTGTTTTGATGTGATGCATGTAGGGCATGTGACTTATCTGGAGCAGGCAGCCGCTGAAGGAGATTGTCTGATTGTTGCTGTGAATAGTGACGAGAGTGTACGGTCTTTAGAGAAAGGTCCAGATCGTCCTATATTTGGACAAGCCCATCGTGCTTCTATGTTAGCAGCCTTAGAAGGAATCGATTATGTCGTGATTTTTGAAGAGACGACACCTTGTGAATTACTTCGGCAACTCAAACCGAATTTGTTGGTCAAAGGGGGAACCTACGAGAAAGAAGAAATCGTTGGTTGGGAGATCGTAGAGTCTTATGGAGGCGAAGTCAGGGCTCTTGGAATGACTCCTGGCATTTCGACTACAGAGATCTTGGGAACGATCCGTAGGAATCAAGATAGTGATACTGTTGAGTCTGCATTAATACGACCTATTGAACCTCCGAAACGAAAAGCCGGATGAAAATAGCCATTTTTTTACCGAATTGGATCGGTGATGCCGTAATGGCAACACCGGCTTTGCGAGCAATTCGTCAGCAATTTACTGGTTCAGAAATCGTTACGATTCAGAAACCCTATGTTGCCGATGTATTGGAAGGTCTTGACTTTGTTGATCGTAAGATCGCTTGGGAGACCAAGCAAAAGCTCGTTCCACAAGTCCGTTTTCTCAATCAGTTACGGCGTGAACGGTTTGATGTAGCGGTTCTTTTCCCTAATTCTTTTCGAAGTGCCTGGATGTCATTTTTAGCAGGCATTCCGCGGCGGATTGGTATTAGTCGTGATAGTCGTCATTGGTTATTGACAGATCCAATTCCAATGAAAAATAGATCAGAACCACATCCTGCGATTGATGAATATTTACGTATTGCTACTTACTTGATTGAAAGAAGTCAGGAAGAGGCGAAAGTACCATTGCCTTTATCCCGATCGATGTCACTTTCAGTGACGGCTGCCGAACAAAAACGCTGGCAATTGTTTCTGGATAAGCAATCTCCTGAATTCAAAAGTCTTCCTATGATTTGCCTCAATCCAGGAGGTGCTTTTGGTGCAGCTAAGCATTGGCCGACTGCTCATTTTGCAGAGTTAGCGCGGCGGATAGCTATGGAATTGAAACGGTCTGTATTAGTCGTCTGTGGACCTGCCGAAAAAGCAGAGGCCCTCGAGATTGTGAAGCAGGCTAAACACCCCATGGTGGCTTCCCTGGCAGCTGAGCCACCCCATCTGGGACTGACTAAAGCCGCCATTCGACAAGCCGAGTTGTTAGTGACGACCGATTCAGGTCCACGCCATTTCGCAGCGCCTTTTCAGGTACCAGTAGTCACACTGTTTGGACCGACCCATATTTTATGGAGCGAAACATTTTATGAACATGGTAAGCATTTACAGCTCGATTTAGACTGCGGTCCTTGCCAGCAACGGGTTTGTCCTTTAGGTCACCATCGTTGTATGAAAGATCTTGGAGCCAATCAGGTTTTTCAGGCGGTCGTTTCCTTGTTAAATCAATCGAGCACAAACGCGGCCTGAAATAAGCTCAGGCTGCGAACGAAGTTTGTTGCTTCTGAAAATCATCTTGTTCGGTAATTTGGTTGGTCAGGTCTTTATGAGCCCGACTTTCGATGTAAATAAACTGCCACGCCATGAGAGGTATGATCCCTAACGGTAAGATCGCAGGGGACCAGGAGGCGAGTGGTAGAAGCAGGCGTTCCATACCACCGGTTCCCAGTGGAATCAGCATGAGCCAGGCGATAGTTGCCAGCACGGGATGGCAATGCTCTTTTACGCTTACAATCAACACCCAGCTTACGATGGGAGCAGCCAGTAAAAAGGTCAGCCTTTCAGTTCCTGGGCCAACCAGTAATTGCCAGCAAACCCAGGTAGTGAGAACACCTGTGAAATAGGTTTGATTGGAATTTGATATCTTGGCAAGTCTGAGGCACCACAATAATGCTAGTCCCGCCATTCCCAATTGTAAGAGAGTATAGACACGATCATCTACGTACGTACCAAACTGTTCGGCAATTGTATAAGCGTCGCGCAATCCTGCTTGTCTGAGTGTACGGTAAGGGCCTGTTAACAGAGTGTACCAGTCTTGGTACTGTTGAATGACAACTGGAAAAGGACGCGTTAAGAAAGGGGGGAAGATCAAGAGCACACAAGCTGTTGCAAATCGTCCCATCAATTGCTTGGGAAACCGGGCTATTAATAATAACGCGAGTGCGGCTGGCCAGAGTTTAATATGTACTGCTGTCGCTAGAATAATGGAAGCGACCCACCAGCGCTCTTTCTTAATGGACACCACAGCGAGGACCGCCAATGCAAACACAAGTGAATTGCTTTGAGCAGACCAGATGGCGCGCGTGCATCCAGCTAAACTCAGAGTCAGAAAACAGGCTTCCTGCCATTTCGGCCAGCTACCTGGAAAGACTTCTTTCACCAATAACCGCAGTGCATATACAAGTAAGGCGATATTCAGTGCAGACCAAAGGATGCCGCCGATAGTTGCAGGCAGTACGGCGAAAGGTGTGAAGGCGAGGGCAAATGTCGGACTATATCGAAAGCCCGTTTGTTGATGTTCATTATCGTAGAGACTGCGATCTGCCCACCAGTTGATAGAAGAGTCTGCAAAGCAGGGATAAACAGATTTTTTCTCTGGTTGAACGATAAATTTTACGCTGACAGCAATCCAGAGGATTCCCCACAAAATCAATGCCCTTTTAAGCCAGATGGCTCCTGACATCTCTTCGATAAGAGGAGATTGAGAATACAATGGATTTTGCGAGAATGGATTCATGCCAGACCTGGGGAATGGTTGCCTTACGGGGAAAGTCAGGTGGTTCTTTCAGCAGAATAAACACAAAAAGAGCTTTTATTTCTTTTAGCTGATCGGGGCAAGATCAATCATTTTGTTCCCATCGGATGCAGAGATTTGTTGAGTTGTTTACGTAGCATCCGAAAAAAGAGTCTGCGTTTCTTGAGAGAGTAGAATCGAGTCGCTGAACGTGTACAAATGATGCATAGCGAAAGCGGTAAGGGGATTCCCTCGTTGATGGGTTGAATTGCCAGGCGATCAAGCATGCAGACGATTGCCTGCAGGGGAGAAACACAAAAGCGAATTCCCACAGGGTCAATGAGCCATAATGTGGGCTGTGTCTGAGATGCATTGGCTGATTTAACGACCACATTTTCCAGCTTGAGATCTCGATGACGTAGATGGGATACCGCGAGACGGCGAACTATTGAGCCTAGTTCTCTCGCAATATGATACAGTTCAGCGTTTAAGGAACCGGGATTACGTTTTAGAACTTCAAACGCAGTTGAGCCTTCGATAAAAGGCATTTCCAATTGGAAATATTGATTCGAACGATAAACGGGAGTTACCGGTTGTGGTGTATTCACACCCACGGCTAATAATTTCCAGGCACCTGAAATTTGTCGTTGCGGTTGAGATTGTTTGAAAATCGATTTCCAGCGCAGCTCCCAGGTAATAGGCCAGCACTTGAGTGTTGTTAAACCGCGTCTAGGAATATCAATCAACCATACGGAACGTAAGTCTTCTTCTTTAAGACAGCGAATTTTCGTATAAGTGGCACTGTCATCGAATAATTTGAAGTAGGAATTCGTTTCGGAATGAAAATCAGACAATTTCACCGGGGCTTTTCATGATTTTGGTGATTGCTCTTTTCGGAGCGGCAGAATCCTGCCAAACTCTTGGCAATCTTTATTAGAATTAGTGCGTTGGATAATAATCGTTTAAAATCAATCAAGTATCCTTTTTTAACAGGATCATACTCGGTTGACAATCTCGAAAAATGTTCGAATATTCTATGATCCGTTGTTTAATAGAATAGTCAGAAGAAAAAGTCAGCTTTATGTCGTTATCGATTATTGTCATTGTAAAAAACGAAGAGTCTTCAATTCGGGAGTGTTTGACTTCGGTTATCTGGGCGGATGAAATCATTGTACTGGATTCCGGAAGCACAGATCAGACGCTTGCGATTTGCAAGGAATTTACAGACAAAGTCTATGAGACAGACTGGCCGGGATTTGGCCCGCAAAAAAATCGCGCATTAGAATACGCCACAAAGGATTGGGTACTTTCAATCGATGCAGATGAGCGCATTTCTTACGACTTACAAACAGAGATCAAACGCATCATTCAGGTCTCCGGTCGCTATGATGCCTATACAATGCCTCGCCGCTCTAATTATTGTGGCCGCTATATGAAACATAGTGGTTGGTGGCCGGACCGTGTCGTGCGGCTCTTTCGCAGGGGAAAAGCACGCTTCAGTGATGATCTGGTTCATGAGCGGATTGTCGTGGATGGAAAAACCGGAAAACTGAAAGAGCCGATCATTCATGAGTCATTGCTGACTGTGGAACAGATATTGAATACGATGAATTCGTACTCAACTGCCGGAGCGAAAATGCTGGCTGAAGAAAAACAACAATCGGGGCTCACAAAAGCAATTCTGCATGGTCTGTGGACATTTATCAGAACGTACTTTTTACGTGCCGGTTTTCTTGATGGAAAAGAGGGATTTATGCTGGCTATCTCGAATGCAGAAGGGACCTATTATCGTTATTTGAAATTGATGGTCATCAACCGCGAAAATCAGGAAGAAATCCGTTAAAGCGATGGCTGAGTTAGCTGTAATTATTACGACTTATAATTGGCCCGAAGCATTGGACGCAGTCTTAACAGGATATCTCGCTCAACAGCGACCTCCCGACGAATTGATCATTGCCGATGATGGATCAACGGATGAAACCAAGGCGATTATAGATGTGTTTCGTGAACAAGCCTCTTTCCCAGTAAAACATGTCTGGCATGCAGACCAGGGATTTCGAGCAGGTGCCATTCGAAACAGAGCAATTCAAAGTTCTCAAGCGGACTACATTGTATTCACAGACGGGGATTGTATCCCTACTCCCTCGTTTTTACAGCAACATAACAGTCTAGCAGAGCAGGGATGGTTTTTATCAGGAAATCGAATCTTGCTCTCACAGAATTTCTCAAAAGAGATTCTTCAGCAAAAGACGCCAGTCTCCACGTGGAGTCTGAAGCAATGGTTTCGTGCGCGCCAACGCAAACAGATCAATCGTGTCTCACCATTATTTCGAGTTCCACTTGGGCGTTGGTATCGGCGACGTTTGGCCCGACAGTGGGAAGGGGCAAAAACCTGTAATCTTTCGGTTTGGAAGGAAGATCTGCTGGCGATCAATGGATTTGATGAAGATTACACAGGTTGGGGAATGGAAGACTCTGATTTGGTATTACGACTCATTAGAAATGGGATCTATCACAAAGATGCACGTTTCGCTGCGTCGGTCTTCCACTTATGGCATTCTGAAAACTCTCGTGATCAGTTAGAAGAGAATCAAAGGCGTTTACAGCAATTGATTGAGACAGATCGCATCCAGGCCCGGGTTGGTATTGAACAGGCTTCGTCTGCCTGACTAAACAAAAAATGTATTCAAAGCGATTTCAGTAATCATTCTTTGCGGAAAATTTCTACGAAGAAGGCGCCGCGTGAAACACCATTGCCTTCATCCAGCCAGGTTTGTAGTTTTTTTTGCCCTCGTGAAAGTTTCAATGTAAAAGTCGTCGAAAGATCTCCTTCCGACACTTTTTGTTCCTGTTTCTGGTCTCCCAATCGAATACGGGCAATACCTTTTTTCAACGGGTGATATGCCAATTCAGGACGACAGCGGAGTGTGATTTCATAGGTGCCTGGTTCGTTTACATCAACAATCCAGAACCCATTGGCTACGGGATTCTTGGCAATCAATCGATGGTTCCAGGGGACTTGATTAATGGGAGCGTGCCAATCATGACAAGTCAGATGTGAGGGGTTTTCAAATTTTGATCCAATACCAATTGCGACATAACGATCAAACGTGGGAGTCAAACTACTCCACCATTTTTCATATTCAGCGGTAAGATATTTTACAACACCTGGATAATCAGCGGCGACGTTTTTGGTTTGTCCGGGATCAGCCTGAATATCGTAGAGTTCTTTTTCATTGACCAATCTCCAACGTTCACTCATGACAGAACTTTTTCTCCATTTTTCGGGAGATTCAATTCGTTGAGAGTGAACGAGCAATGTGCGTTTTCGCAACTCGTCTTTACTACCATTTAGAATAGGGACCAGGCTGGTACCATCCAGTTTCAATTCACTGGAGATAGTCAGATTACAAAGTTCCGCCAGTGTAGGGAGGATATCGATGTGTGCAGTGAGTTGGTTAATATCACGTCCACCAGAAAATTTTCCCTGAGGCCAATAGAAATAACAGGGAACCCGGTGGCCACCATCATATTCAGAGCCTTTTGTACCGCGCATACCTGCGTTGTAACCGAGCCAGGTGTCGAGAACAATTGGTTTGCCTCTGGAGAGCCGACGTTGTTGTTTTTTGGAAAGATCTTTGGGTTTCGGACGATGGACTCCGGCGGCTGTTCCATTATCCGTCATAAAGATCAAGATGGTATTTTCTTCGAGGCCCCGTTCTTTCAGTCGATTAAGTAAACGACCGATGTTATCGTCAATATTCGTAATCATTCCATAAAAGGGAGCCATATTTCCGGGAATGCCTTGTGCGGTATAAGGGGCACTATATTTTTCATCAACCAGATAGGGGCTGTGAGGTGCATTCGTAGAAATGTAAGCAAAAAATGGCTTCGATTTATTTGCGTCGATAAACTTCAAGGCTTCATCAAACCAGATGTCAGTACAATAGCCCTGGAATTTTTCCGGGTTGCCTTTGCGGAGATAGGTATCGTCGAAATAATCGTTTTGCCAATGGTCGGGAGTCTGTCCGACACCGCCGCCTCCATGTTGTACAACCGTATCAAACCCCTGGTCCTGTGGTCGCAATGGATAATTATCACCCAGATGCCATTTTCCAAATAAGCCGGTTTGATAACCATTGCTCTTCAGCACTTCTGCCAGCGTGACTTCATTGGTGTCCATCAGAGAACGCCCCATGATAGTATGCCAGACTCCGGTACGCGATGAATAGCGGCCGGTCATCAGCGCAGATCGTGTGGGTGCACATGTAGGGTCCACATGGAAATTCGTTAATCGCAGACTCTTTTGATAGAGCTGATCCAGATGAGGAGTTTTGATCTTCGCATTGCCATGCGCGGCAATATCCCCGTATCCCTGATCGTCAGTGATGACCAGAACAATATTGGGTTTCACAAGTGCTGGATCGTCTGCGAGGCAGTTGGTCAATGAGACCAATAGGGTCGAGATGAAAGTCAAAAGGTACAGAATTGATCGCATAACCTACTCATCATAGTGTATTCGCCTGGGCTGTATTTCAGATATAAATCGATTTCCAAAAGGAAAATGATCCATTAAGTTTAACTATCTGATTGGGGGAAGGGTAGCAATATTTTAATATGCCTTAGATTTATACCACTCTTACTGGAGTACTGGAGTTTTGTTGGGGTTCTTTGTTTCTATTCTCAGATAAATTCGAAAAGAAATGAGAGCTGAGTCGATCATTTCCCTTTAATTCCTGACTACGCTATGATGAGCCACAATGAAAGTGGCCCTGAGCATCATAGAATGATCGACTGGGCTCTGTTTACATGAGAATCAATAATAATTACTGAAAAGAGCTATGGAAGCTGGTATTGTTGGCCTGCCAAATGTAGGTAAATCGACGTTGTTTAATGCGTTAACTGCTGCAGGAATCGCAAGCGAAAATTATCCCTTCTGTACGATTGAACCCAATGTGGGGATCGTCAACGTACCAGACCCCCGACTGGACATTATCCATGGCTTTATTTCCACTGATAAAGTCATTCCCGCGATTTTAAGGCTGGTAGATATTGCTGGTATTGTACGTGGTGCTTCGGAAGGAGAGGGCCTGGGGAATAAATTCCTCTCACATATTCGAAATGTCGATGCGATTTTGCACGTCGTTCGCTGTTTTGAGGATAGTGACGTCATTCATGTAGAAGGCAAAGTCGATCCAATCAGTGATATTGAAACCATCGATATGGAATTGATGTTGGCAGATTTACAGACAGTCGAATCTGCCAAAGAAAAAGCAACAAAAACAGCGCGATCGGGGAATGCAGAAGCTAAGTCGCGGTTGGTTGTTTTGGAAGCGTGCTCTGCTCGGCTAGAGAATGATCAGCCGATTCGTGGCCTGGAATTCGATGACCCGGAACAACAGAAAATCTTAAAAGGGTATCAATTTTTAACGGCCAAACCGGTCTTGTATCTGGCAAATGTCGATGAAGATGATGTCAATGGCGAAGGAGCATTGGTACAACAGGTTCGCGAACGTGCTGCGAAAGAGGGAGGCGATGTCGTTCCCGTCTGTGGTCGTCTGGAATCGGAAATCGCAGAACTGGATGAAGCAGATCGAAAGGAGATGCTCGAAAGCGTGGGGTTGCAGGAACCAGCATTGGCCGTTGTAGCTCGAGCTGCTTACCACACACTAGGATTGCAAAGTTATTTTACCGCGGGTGTCAAAGAGATTCGCGCCTGGACGATTCCCATTGGTGCAACTGGCCCTCAAGCCGCGGGAGTGATTCATTCCGATTTCGAACGAGGGTTTATTCGTGCAGAAATCTTCTCCGTAGCTGATCTCGAAGAGTATGAGTCTGAGAAAGCGATCCGAGAAGCCGGTAAACTCAGGGTGGAAGGTAAAGAGTATGTAATGCAGGATGGTGATATCTGTCATTTCTTGTTTAACGTTTAATTCAGAGACAGTATTTTCGATAAATTGTGCTAAACAGGAACTTGCAGCATTTTTTCGAGAACTTGTTTCTGAATTGAATTGTCTTAAATCAGGTTCGATTTGCAAATTCCAGTACAGCTCCTTTTGGATTATTACTTTCAGATTTTTTTGAGATCAAGATTATGAGTCTGTTTCGTTCCCAAGTTCAACAGATGGCAGGTTACACTCCGGGAGAGCAACCTCAGGAGCCAGGTTGGGTCAAACTCAACACAAACGAAAATGCCTACCCGCCTTCACCACTTGTCTTGGAAGCAGTGCAACAGGTTCTCACTGGTCGTTTGAATGTGTATCCCGATCCACTTGCAACGGAATTTCGAGAAGTTGCCTCTGAACTGTTTCATGTCGATGCCGACTGGATTCTTCCCGGCAACGGCAGTGATGAAATTTTAACCATCCTGATGCGAACTTTTGTCGATCCCAATGAAATCGTGTCGGCGCCTTATCCCAGCTACACCCTTTATGAAACCTTGGCTGAAATTCAAGGAGCACAGTTTCAAAACATTCAACTCAATTCGAATTGGAGCTGGCCTGCCAATGCAAGTGAAAAGGCAGCAAAGAGTAAAATTCTATTTGTGCCCAATCCTAATGCTCCATCCGGAAATCGCTGGCAAGATTCTGAGATTCTAGAGTTGATTCCTTCGCAGGGAGTTCTCGTACTGGATGAAGCCTACGGTGATTTTTGTGACTCACCACATCAGTGTGAGTTATTGAAATCAAATTCGGGAGACAAAATCGTTGTCACCCGCACTTTAAGTAAATCTTATAGTCTGGCGGGGATACGATTTGGTTTTGCAGTCGCCCATCCCGATCTGATTAAAGGCATGAGAAAAGTGAAAGACAGTTATAACTGTAATACACTTTCCTTGGCTGCTGCGACGGCTGCACTCAAGGATCAGAAGTGGATGCAGGCCAACACGGATCAAATTCGTGCTTCACGCACTCATTTTATCTCCGAAGTCAGAGGCCTCGGTTTTGAAACCGTAGAAAGCCAAACCAACTTTGTCTGGTGTACTCATCCAGACGGAGAACATGAGCGTCGCTATCAGGAATTAAAGCAGCGCAAAATATTGGTGCGTTATATGAAGTTTCCACTACAAGAAGGGACTCGGGACGGGCTTAGAATTACTGTGGGCACTAATGACGAGTTACAGCAGGTGATAGACGCCTTGCGGGAAATCGGCTGAATAATTGTTAAAGCAAGCTTATTCTCACATCTGCTCAGTTACGATTAAATCGGTTATGCAATTCACACCGTTAAGTATCGTTCGAATTGTTCGCAAGTCAATCTGGAACCTCGATGCGTTTTTGTGAATCAACAACCGGGCTGTAAGATTAGAGAAACAAACTACTTTGACCTATTAGATAAGAGTTCCTTAAGATGAGTCGCAACGCATCTATCAAACGCGAAACCGCCGAAACCCAGATCGAATTGACTTTGGAGTTAGATGGTAGTGGAAAGTCGGACATACAAACAGGCATTGGTTTCTTTGATCATATGCTGACTTTGTTGGCTCGGCATGCACTCTTAGATTTAACCATTAAAGCCGACGGCGACCTGGATGTCGATTATCATCATACAGTAGAGGATGTCGGCATCTGTCTGGGTAAAACTCTGGTTGAGGCGTTGAGTGACAAGCAGGGAATTACCCGCTACGGTTCATTGACTCTACCAATGGAAGAAACACTGGTAACGACGGCCCTTGATCTAAGTGGTCGTTCCTGGTTTGTCTATCAAGTCGATTTTCCAACCGAAAAAATTGGATTGTTTGATACGGAATTGGTTCGCGAATTCTGGCAGGCATTTTCTTCTAATGGTTTACTCAACCTTCACCAGGTACTGCATCATGGCGCGAACAGCCACCACATTGCCGAGGGACTTTTCAAAGGAACTGCGCGTGCATTACGACAGGCAGTGGCAGTTGATCCTCGCCAACAGGGTATCCCATCTTCTAAGGGTGTTCTGTAAGAAACTGAGATCAGAAACGCGGTGTGAATCGAGATAAAAAACAGCATTGCTATTTTTATATTTCTCATTTTGATGTCTCTTATGAGTGTCAATGTTCGGTAGCTTCTCCTGACAGAAAAAAACGAATTTTTTTTTCGTGCGCTTTTTCCTCTGATCTTTATTGACACTTTGTGAAGAAAAGTTAACCTGAGAATTAACTTTGGTTTGTCGAAGTGATTGAAGCAGTTTTCGTTTTAAAGTTTGTGACAATCTCTTAAACAATCCACACTAATTGAAACTTTAATTATTGCCATTCCGACTTGGACTGTTTCCAGTCAAAACCTAAATAGGCATCTTGGTCTGACGAATTTGATCTTTTGGGAACAACTTCAGAATAGACAGGGGTGTTTCAACCATTCTCCGTGATTTGATTGATCAATTCCGTTTGTATTTGACCTTGCGGTCATCTATTTGCGGTCAGATTCTATTCATTTTTGCGGTTGTGTTGATCAGTGATGGTTTGAAATGGAATACAGTTTTGGATTGGAATTGTAAATCAGCAGTAAGGGAAACTCCCGAGAAAACCACTTGTGCCAATACGGATGGCAACTTGGGTTATTTTGACTGCCGAATAAATATGACCTAAACAGTGTCAGCGGCAGCCCAGGACTTCATGGCTCTGTACGGATTTTGAGAAAGTTGGTTGGTAGTCAAATCTATTGTGATTGAAGCTCACAATTATTATTTTCGGGAGTTTCCTTTTTCTTTAAGCAGCAGCCTGATTTTCATCGGCGATTTCATAGAGCAACGCGTTCTTTTCTTTGCCAACCAGTTCAATGGCTCCCGTGTTTCTCAAGCAGTAGGCCATTTTCTGCGCCAGCCAGCGCTGAACTCCCGCGGCAGTTGCTAAATCTTTTGTATGAAAAGGCGAAGGGAGTTTTCCCGGAATTAAATCCAGCAGGTCAGCAGCTGTTTTGAATTCGATCTGTTCCTCGACGGAACGTAAAACACGATCTTGAACGCGATAGTCTTTTCCCTTCCAGCGTCGTGGCTTCCGAGCAGTACGGTGCTCTTCCTGAATTGTCAGTGCGACTTCCAGAGTCAAACGAGGGTGCGGAAACACATTGGTAAAATGAACCAGATCATCAAACAGATCAAACACCGATCCGCGTCGGGGACTAAAGCGGGCTGAAAGCGTTTTGCCATCTTTTTTCTGACGTTTAATCAAATATTTACGGACTGCGATCGGCTTTACCACATGCACATCATATTCTTCCAACAGGCATTTCACTTTGTCTCGAATAGCGCCGAGTGAACCATGTTGGATTTCAATGAGTCGATCACCGTCTATAGCATCGATTCGATATGCACCGAGAGTAATCTCTTCGCAATCGGCATTTGGTGCATAATACGATTTCAATTGACGATGCAGGGAGGTTTCCATACCAGGTGCATGCCTTGATTCATTCGAGACGAGTTAATTGATCTAAACTACCCAGTGGGACGAATGGTAGGGCAGATAGATCATTGAGTCTATACGAGTCTGATTAAGTATCAATGACTGTCAGCCGACCGGTGCTGTCTCCAAACGAATCTACAGGGGCTCCCATACGATCAAGCATGGAGACAAACAGATTACTCAACGGGGTTTCCGTGGCTACTTTATGGTGGAAACCGGTTTTGATCGTACCACCACCTTTACCGGCGAGGATGATCGGCAAGTCGTGATGACTATGACGATTCCCGTCACCAATGGCACTTCCATAACAGATCATGGAATTATCCAGCAGGTTGCTCGTTCCATCGGGGGTGGACTTGAGTCGATTCAGGAAATACCCAAACTGTGACACAAGGTATTCATCAATCTTCTGAATATCTGCGATTTTCTTTTCATCATTCCGATGGTGAGAAAGCTCGTGATGTCCTGAATTCACGCCTACCATGGGATAGGTTCGGTTGCTGCCCGCATTACCGACCATGAAGGTCGCGATACGTGTGGTGTCCGTTTGGAAGGCCAGCACAAGCAAGTCATACATCAGGCGAATATGTTCCTGTAGCTCACTGGGAATGCCATCAGGTAGTTTCATTTCCGGCGGTTTGATTTTTTCCTGATCAACGCTGCGTTCAATCCGTAATTCGATTTCACGTACACTGGAAAAGTATTCGTCAATTTTTCTCTGGTCATTCTTGCCAAGTTGTTTTTTCAGTTGATCGGCATCGTTCTTGACCAGGTCTAAAATACTTTTGCGATTTTTCAGATGACGAGCGCGCTGCTTTTCTGCTTCAGCGCCTCCCCCAAACAATCTTTCAAAAGCCAGCTTGGGAACAATCTCCTTTGATGTCGGAGTGGAAGGAGTCCGCCAGGATATGTTAGACGAGTAAGCACAACTGTAGCCCGAATCACATTGCCCCGCGTTGCGTCCTCTCACTAATCCAAGTTCTAAAGAGGGAAGACGCGTCTGATGGCCTACTTGTTGCGCAGCAACCTGATCAACAGAGATGCCGGCTTTAATATCAGCACCACTGGTTTTGGTGGGGTGCTCGCTTGTCAGATAGACGGAAGCACAACGGGCATGGTCCCCCGCGCCATCACCCAGGGCACGTGCGTTAATTTGTGCCAATCCTGAAATCACATTAATGTCTGATTTCATGTTTGCCAGTGGCTTTAAGCTCTTGGGTAATTCATATCCTTTTCCGGCAGCTTGCGGCATCCAGGAAGGGCCGATCACACCGTTGGGGAAAAAGACGAAGGCAGTTCGTACGGGTGGTTTCCCAGCGCCCGCTGCTGCCGAGACAAGACCTTGCTCGGGTTGCATGATCTCCAGCAATGGCAGAGCCATCGTGGTTCCAATGCCTTTAAGAAATGTGCGACGTTTCAGAAGATTAGTCATCGTGAGAACCTCTTTGACGTTTCAGGAAGGGATCGCTCAGGGCAATTTCGGTGACGAGCGCCGAAAAGCGATAACCTTTGGCGGTAAAGTTCGTTGTGATTTCATCAATGGCACATTTATCATAGTATTCTATACCACGACCTATGGCGTAGGTAAGCATCTTTTCTGTTAAAGATCGGCAGAATCCCTGCTTCTGCTGTTCCAGAATTGCAATTAATTCGATGGGACTCTTAAAAGACTGACCATTTGGCAACTGACCGGAAGAATCGATTTTTGTTCTGCCTTCTTTAGTTCGCCACCGTCCGATGGCATCAAAATTTTCAAAACCAAGACCTAACGGATCCATCTGGTCATGACAGGCAGCACATCCGGGGATTTTCCGGTGTAACGCCAATTGTTCCCGCAATGTGGCATTCTTTTTAGAACCCGCTGATTCCTCAAGTTCGGGAACGTTCGGGGGGGGAGCAGGGGGAGGCGTTCCCAGAATCGTCTCCATAATCCATTTTCCGCGTTTAACGGGAGAAGTCCGTCCGGGGTTTGAGGTCAGCGTCAAGATACTTGCCTGGGTGATTAAACCTGCTCGTTTTGTCTTATCGAGTGCAACTTTCTGAAATGCTTCGCCTTTCACCTGGTCATTACCATAAAACTTCGCCAGTCGTTCATTCATAAAAGTATAATCGGCATTAATGAATTCAATCACACTCCGATCTTCTCGCATGATGTAAGCAAAGAATTCTTCTGTTTCCCGACGCATATCATTTTTCAACTTACCATTGAAGACGCGGAATTTTCTGGGGTCGGGAGAGAGGTCTTCCAAATTTCGCAGATTTAACCACTGCCCCGCAAAGTTTTTGATGAACGCTTCCGATTTGGGGTCTTTCAGCATACGCTTGACTTGAACCTGTAATGTACGGGGTTGGTTCAGTCGGCCTTGCTTTGCCAATTCAAACAATTTGTCATCCGGCATACTGCTCCACAGAAAATAGGAAAGCCGAGTTGCAATTTCGTAATGTGAAATATTCTGAATTTGATTCGAACGGGAACGGGCGACATCTCGAATACCTTCGATACGGAACAGAAAGTGGGGGGAAACCAGAACTGCCTGAATGCCTACCTGAATACCTTGCTCAAAGGTATTACCGGATTTCACGGTGGCTTCGACGAGTTCTACAATTGGCCTGATTTCCTCCCGCGAGACAGGACGACGAAACGCACGCTCTGAAAAACGCCGCATGACTCGTTCTGCACAATATCTGACGGATCGTCCGGCTCCCGGAGTACAGGTGATAATTTTTGTATGGAAGGCAGGTAAATTGGTCGGCAGTTTTCCGAGGGGGCCACGATATTTGACATTATACACGTACAGATTACGATCTCGCTTTCTGGGGGGGCCTTTCGGATCATAAAAGTCATTCAAAAATGAAATCGCGAGAGTATGTTTTCCTTTGGGAAGCGAAAGGGGTTTGGGAAGTGTATATTTCTCAGGATCGTCTCTACTCGCTTCAACCTGGAATGTCTTTAGCAGTTTACCATTCAGTTTGACTTCCATTTTGGCTGCTTCCGTTCCAGACGGGGTTTGGGCAGCTTCAATTTGGAGTTCGTATTTGCCAGGCTCTTTCACATTGATGATCCCAGTCAGTGTGCCGCGCGAATGAAATCCCGCGCTGCGTTTTCTCAGAGTGACAGCCCCTTTTTTCGAAAAGTTTTTCTCGGGAATTTCAGTCCAGGGAAAACTGTCTGCTGTGTTTGCGTAAATGGCTTTCTCTGAAATCTGTTCTGCGGCGTCTAAGTATTTTTCCATCAACAGTGGTGGCAAGGAGAGTACATCGCCAATATTGTCAAACCCGTAACCAACGTCATCCGAGGGGAAGTTTTGGGCAGGTTTGAAGTCAACACCCAGCAGGTCACGAATCGTATTATTGTATTCGTTTCGATTCAGCCGTCTGATCGTCACACGACCAGGATTGACATCACCAGAGCAGTCAATTCCGTATAAAGCTTCGTCAAACCATTCAAGAATGGCTTCACGTTCTGCATCAGTTGGCAGTGCGCCTGCATCTTTGGGAGGCATCGATTGAATCTGAATGCGCTGAACAATCTTTTCCCAGGCCTCCCGATGTTTCAGAATGCTGGAACGGGTTGTGTATTTTTCGAGGGATAGACCTGCTTCCGCTTCTTCACCGGTATGGCAATCCAGGCAGTATTTCGTGAGAAGCGGTTTGATTTGTGATTCAAACTGTTTTTTGGATTTTTCAACACGGATATCAGATGCGTTTGCCGAAACTGCGTTCATCACGAATAACAAAGAACCAAAGACGCAGAGCATTCGCACCAAATGCTTAGGTTGAGATAATCGGAAAATGGTTTCGATCATTCGCATGGTAGTCAGACTTTATGGTGGGTACTCAGGATGATTTCTTTCGAGTTATTAAAAATCGAAAGCAGTGGGCGAGGTTTTGGCACACGGTCAGACTGAGGTAGGTACTAATTGGCAGGATCTAGTACATATAGCCTAACCTCCACAGAGGCCATTTTGCAAGATCATTCAGCATACGATCTCTTTTGTGGGGCTAATTGTAAGATACAAAATCCTTCCTACTCTTATTCTACTCAATAGACTCGAAAAGAGTTTCAATATTTTAGATTATTAACAATTTAAAGAAGTGAACTTGTTGAAACCAGAGGCTATCAGGTTGCTGGTCGTTGACAGGGTCTTTTTCTCTCTGCATCCTTTACTCATAACACAATGTTCCTTTCGAGTTCTTTCTGCAATCGATCATTTGAATACATGATGGTACTGGACTGATGAATCAACGTGCGATGCGCTACGCGACAGTTGGATTAAAGCCCCTGCTACTGCTTTCTCTCCTTTGGGGAGGCTGTTCTTCCAGTTCGGTCGAAAATTATCCAGATCGGCCGATTTCCATCATCTGTCCCTGGTCTGTCGGCGGAGCGACAGATCGCACCTCACGTCAGTTGGCTGTGTTTCTGGAGCAGGAACTGGGAGTTCCCGTTAATGTGATCAACGCGACGGGAGGACGTGGAGTCACCGGTCATAGCCGTGGCTTAAAGGCCCGTCCTGATGGATATACCCTGGCCATCATCACCGGCGAATTAAATATGTTGCATTGGCAGGATCTGACATCGCTGACGCACCAGGATGCGATTCCGATTATGTCGCTTGTGGATGGTGCGGCTGCGGTTTTTGTGAAAAAAGATTCTCCCTTTCAGAGCATGCAGGAACTGCAGGATTTTGTAAAAGAGAATCCCGGAAAATTAACGGCAACGGGAACAGCCAGCGGTGGAATCTGGCATCTTGCATTAGCAGGCTGGCTTGATTTCAGTGGTTTGAACGCAGACGACATTAAATGGATTCCCATGAATGGAGCTGGTCCCTCTTTGCAGGAGCTGGCCAGTGGCGGAGTGGATTTAGTGTGTTGCAGTCTGCCGGAAGCGAAGACGTTGTACGAGTCTGGTCAGGTGCGCTGCCTGGGTGTGATGGCTGAAGAATCGCTGGCCGAGTTCCAGGACGTTCCTACATTTCGTTCACAGGGTATGGATTGGTCGATCTCAGGTTGGAATGGACTGGCGTTGCCTGTGGGAACCCCTCCGCCCATTGTTGATAAAATCTCGAAGGTCGTCAAAAAAATCACCAGCGGTGAAACAACCTTGCAGGGGAAAACATTTCCCGAACTCATGCAAGCTGCCGGCTTGAGTACGAAGTATCGAGCCAATGATGAGTACGCACAGTTCCTGAAAACCAATGATAAAACGCTGGGGAAACTGTTAACCAGCGATGCGTTTTCTCAGATGTCATCTCGGGGAACTGGTCCACTCGTCTTTCCCGGATTATTGGCAGTGGCTATCTGTGTGATTTTAGGTTGCCTGGGAGTTCAGAAAAAAGTTCATGCCCTCGCCCCCGATGTGTCAAAGGATACGGTAACGAAGCAGGGAGTGGTGAATACCGTGTTGATCCTGTTGGGAATCGTAGCTTATTTGCTGTTTGCGGAAGAGCTTGGCTTTATTCTCACTGCTGGAGCGATTCTCTTTCTATTGTTATGGAAATTGGGAACGCGCTGGTGGATGAGCGCATTGATCACACTCCTGTTTATTCCGGGAATTTATACATTGTTTGCCCAGCTCTTGCGCGTCCCTTTACCGCAGGGCGTTTTAGGTTGGTAGGTCGTTGTAAAGTGTCTTCGTTCTTGTTCTGCGAATCGTAAAGCTCATTGAAGAAACAACATGGATCCGACATTCGTTACTGCATTACAGAATATTGTTTCACCGGAAGTGCTACTGGTTATCTTTCTATCGGCCGTATATGGTCTGTTTGTGGGATCGATTCCCGGTCTCACGGCGACAATGGCAGTCGCGCTACTGATTCCATTGACATTTTATCTCGATAACTTGTCAGCGATCGCCGCGATTGTAACTTTGGAAGCCTGCAGCATCTTTGCGGGAGACATTCCCACCACGCTCGTCCGCATACCGGGAACCCCTTCCTCGGCCGCATATACCGACGATGCCTACTCACTCACGCAACGCGGTTTACACGAGACTTCGTTGGGAGTCTCTCTGGTTTTCAGTGTCGCCGGTGGATTGTTTGGTGCGCTGGTGCTGATCTTAGCGGCTCCTCAGTTAGCGAAAATCGCATTCCACTTTACGACCTACGAATATTTCTGGTTGTATGTACTCGGCTTGAGTTGTGCCGCCATTGTTTCAACAGGATCCCGACTCAAAGGTGCGCTGGCATTGATGATTGGTTTGATGTTCTCTACGGTTGGCTTGAGTGAAGTTCACAGCGTCCCCCGTTTTACGTTTGGCTTTGATGAATTATTTACCGGTATTAATTTCATTCCCGCGATGATCGGCCTGTTTGGTCTTTCTGAAGTCTTCAGAAATTGCTTGACTTCGAAGACCGATGAAGAATCCGGGAAGTTGACATCAGCAGTCATTTCAGACGATGACAAGTCCTGGTTCAAACATTTAAAGCCCGTATTTGGCGGCGTATTACCGCATCTCTGGAAACGAAAATTCAGTTGGTTTCGTTCCAGTTGTATTGGATCCACCATTGGCATGATTCCCGGTGCCGGTGCCGACATTGCCGCCTGGATTTCATATGCCGTTTCCAAAAAATCATCTAAAACTCCTGAAGAATATGGAAAAGGATCGCTCGATGCCGTGGGTGATGCCACCAGTGCGAATAATTCCGCGCTGGCGGGAGCCTGGATCCCCGCACTCGTCCTGGGTATACCGGGTGACTCGGTGACTGCGATTGTGATCGGCGTGTTATTAATGAAAAACATTACACCCGGCCCTGAGATTTTTAATAACGCCGATCAGCTGGTACTCGTACATGGAATTTATCTCACGTTTATCATTGCGAATTTATTGTTGATTCCGCTCGGCTTCCTGGCCATTCGTAGTGGCTCACAACTGGTGCGCGTGCCACGCCGTATCTTGATGCCTTTGATTTTGATGTTCTGTGTGGTTGGCTCGTATTCAATCAATGGAAGTTACTTTGATGTCTGGGTCATGCTGGGGATGGGGATCATTGGATTTGTACTCGAAGTCTTTGCGATTCCCCTCGGCCCGGTTGTATTGGGAATTATTCTCGGCGGACAGTTGGAACAAACCTTTGTGCAAAATTTAACCAAGGATGATAGCCTGTTGTCATTCTTTAACCGTCCCATTTCTGCGGGGTTGGGAATTTTCTGCATCGCACTTTGGCTGGTTCCTGTATTCATGCCGCTGCTCAGAAAAAAATGGCAGAGTGCCAACTAGTGTTTATTTCTCATCGCCTCAATTTATTCAGTTCTGTTTTGTAATCAGTGAAGACTTCTGCAGCTTGACACGCCTGTGCGGATTCCGAAACTCACTCATCTGCGTCGCGCGCGCGAGGGAAAAATTCTGGTGAGTGAATACCTGCGTACCTGCTGACTCGGTCACTATCAAAAACAAGGCGTTTTTTATTGTCCGAGTATAAACAGGCAGCACCGGTTTCTGATCTTCACCACTTTTAAGGCTCTGATTTCCGTGTTTCAGATACCATTTTTCAATTTTTACGATTCGATTTTGTGCGATTGGTCCATAATCGAGACAATAAGGCGCATAAGTTTTACTTACCTGTTTTACGCCGTTTGTGAAAATTACCTGCAGGCGTAGAACATAAAGACGAGTCAAACGAACGAAAGACAAAAATATCATGCCAAATGCTTCTGAAGGATAAATTGTTTAAAATAGAAACCGAATCTCTAGATGAGATTTACCAGCCGCGCATCTTCTGCGCTCGGTTTGTATTGGGAAATCGTACCCGATCGACTCCTGGGTAGTGAGATAAACATCGCGCACTAGAGTTATATGAGAGTCAGGCAGTGCGACGTTGCACAAATAACTGACCCACCCGCACGATTCCCAGGCTGATAAACGCGAGCGCAGGCAGTAACAATGGCATCAAAAAACGTTCCCCGGCGGCAATCGGCAGATACCAGGCAAACGCGACCCAGAACAAGACCATCCAGATCAGATACAAGCGTCGCGCCGGATGCGTTTCCGCAATGAGACCAATGACCAGAAACGGAAGTGCCAGCAAGCCAAAGAACAAGCGTCCTTCATCAAACGGCAATGGTCCCAGACTCCGCAAGAAAATAAAAACCTGCCAGAGCAAGCCTTTCACTTCCCGCTTTACGATCTCTGAAACCGAGTGCGTCTTGAAATACGCCTGAGCGGCTTCTCTCAAAGTACTCTGTTTCGCCAGCGCATGCGGTTCGGTGAATTCATCTTGAAACATCAAGTATGAATTGGCATTGAACGTGGGGCTGCCATACACGCGCGCATTGCGGACAAGTAACGGCGCGGCAATGAGAGCAAAGCTGACGATGATCAGCGTCAGGGCGACGAAAATCGTTTTCAGAGGCACTGCAGTTGTGTTGGCCTGCTTTACGTTCACTTTGTTATCAACAGTAGTAGTTTTTCTGATGAACCGCGCGCATAACTGACGCCAGTTCACAACATACGAACAATACCAGAGCCCAAGCCCCAGTATCAGTAATAGAGCCGTACCTTTAGTCAGCCATGCCAGACCGAGTAAAATTCCGATTCCCATTAAATGCAGATAAGGAAGACGACCGCTTCTAAGATCGGGCAGTCGTAACACAATCAACCATAAGCCAGCCAGAAAAAATAAGAGCAAGCCTTCGCAAACGACGCGGCCTGTCAATTGGCAGTATGCTGCGTTGACACTGATGAAAAAACCGGTCAAGCCACCAACGAGTGTTCCGTACTGTCGGGTGATTCCCATTGAGAAGAGGAGTAACGCAGATAAACCGAAGATTGCCGAGAGGCGTTTGCCACTTTCATAATCGGGGAAGTAGGAGAGCAATGCCACATACAGCGGATGCTGATTCGCTTCTTGATAGGTTCCGGAAACGAGTTGTCGAATTAATACTGTTGGCCCGCCAGATGTTTGTACCGCTTGTGCTTGAGCGAGGAAGGCCCCCTGATCGTTGTTTTCAGGTGAAGGCTGGAGAGGAATCATTTTCATCATCACAACAAAGTAAATGATCATGGAAAAAGAGAGTAACACACTTCCCAACCAGTGATGTGCCGGCTGTGCTGGCCGAGAAAAATTTGTATACAAGTCGCTCCATTGGCGAAGTACGTTTTCCCAATAGCGATGGGGGGCCAGGAATCCCGCAATTCCGAGAAAAACAGCAATCAGGCAACAAACCGCTGCCGCCGATGCAAGTGAAGGCTGCTGAATCAAAGCGGCCCCTTTGATTTGAATGATTTCCCACAACGCAAAGCTTGACAGCACAACGAGTGCACCGGAAATCAATCTTGGCAGTCGATCGTTCATCAGGAAATCGTACTTTCTCCAGCGGACAGGCTCAAATGGTTCTGAATCATGCCAATCTCCGAATTCGGACTAGGCTTAACTTGCTGAATGGTCTATCTTTCGGTCTGATAATCATAGCACATTGGTACCATTCTGAAATCACAGAATCGATCAAAACCAACATTTCAGAATTCGGGAGTAATCAAGAACGTGTATCCAGTCATCGCCCACCTGAATTGGGATATCAACCGGGTCCTGTTTGAACTGGGCCCGCTCAAGATTCGTTATTACGGTCTCTTTTTCACAGCCGGTTTCATCTGTGGCTACCTTCTGTTGCGCTGGATGTTTAAAACGGAAAACCGGAATGTCGACGATGTTGATTCTCTACTCATTTATATGGTGATTGGTACGATTGTCGGTGCGCGTCTCGGGCACTGTCTGTTTTATCATCCCGCCTATTTTTTTGAGAACCCGATTCGTTTTCTTGAGATCTGGAATGGGGGACTGGCCAGTCATGGTGCTGCTGTCGGAATTACACTTTCGGCCTGGCTCTATTCACGCAAGCATCCGGACCAACCTTTATTGTGGTTATTAGATCGTTTAGCGATTCCCGTTGCACTTGCAGGTTTCTTTATTCGAATCGGCAACTTTTTCAATTCGGAGATTCTGGGACGTGTTTCCGATGTGCCCTGGGCGGTGGTGTTTGTGAATGGTCTGGGACTCGAGACGCGGGAAGCACGGTTGTCGCCACGGCATCCCGTCATGCTCTATGAATCTTTTTGCTATGGCTGCATTTTTCTCGTTCTGTATCTGCTCTACCGTAAGTATCGCTCCGAGACCCCCCGTGGTTTGCTCATCGGCCTCTTTTTCATATTGGTCTTTTCTGCGCGGTTTATTCTGGAATTCTTCAAAATGCGACAAGCGGAATTTGCTCAAAACCTGCCATTAAGTGTAGGGCAAATGCTCAGCATTCCGCTTGTGATCGTGGGGATTTTGCTCTTATTTTATCGAAAGCCTCCCACGCCAGCCGACAGTGGCTCTAAAGCAAAAAAGCCCTGATCGGCATGCAGAGGATGAAGGCAAGCATTTCACACTAACTGTACGATTCATCGAACAGCTGCAAAAATAATTGGTTCAATTAACTTCACAGAGAAGAAGAAGTTAACAACCTTATTATGCAGCACCTCCATCACTGAATAACCAATCAGCGAAATTGAAAGACGTTGATCGCACCACTTCGTCCGAGACATACCAAACGATTGGCTGACCATCACGAATTTCATGATAGTTCAGTACGAAGTAAAAATGACCGTCACCCAGGATGATAAACACACGATTGAGGTCACCAAGTTGTTTTTTCCAGATGGATTCAAGCCCATCCTCATCGTGATAGTCCATCAAACTCTGAAGCGTTGTGATGTTGGAGTTTTTCCCAAGTTGAATTGACCAGAATGAGAAAAGGTGACGTTCCGAAAATCCACCCATTTCGCGCACACTCCTTTTCAGTCAGATGAAACTGAGTTTGATTGGGAATCATTCGAATCCAAAACAAACAACACAAGTGATTCCAGAATGCTTCATGTCAGCCAGATTGATTTCAGTATAAATTCGACGGCTGTATCAGTGTCACCAACCGCCCAAAGCGTCGCGTAACTCTCTGCGACCACAGATCGCTCAATCCTAAAAGAATGATTACGTGAGCTGTGTTGTCGCTGCCCTAATTCACGTCGTCCGTTTCGACTTGCCGCGCGCCGACCACCATGGGCGAGCCGTTAATTGCCCGTGGAAGCCGCTCGTTTTTGCGTGACTGCCTTTTTTGACCGAGCGTTTAAACGAGCTCCCGCCCGCAGCGCGACCTCTGCAGCGCACAGGTTCACCGGCCAGCAGAGCCACACCGCCACGATGTATGCCGCCGCGCGACTGTCAAGCGGATCCGTCAGCAATGCGGTCAGGAGGTGGAGCGTCATGTTTGCGAAGGTGACAGCGTAGCTCCGCACCGCCCAAGCACGATGCCTTGCGATGTCGTGCCGTCGGGCCAGCAGGTAGGTGGCGGCCGCTGTCGCCAGCCACACACCATTGAGTAGCAGAAAACCGATGGTAGCGGAGGCACCGCCAGTCGCAGTGAATGCCAGTGGGAGCCCCGCTACGGCGGATATGACGACCGCGACAGCGTAGGTCCGGCCGGCCAACCGATGCAGGGGCCAGCGTTGTTTGCGTATGCCCAGCACGAAAGCCACAACCCCAGTCGCCATTGCGGTGATCGCGGCAGCCACATGCACTCCGAGTACGATCCGCCATCCAGCCCAAGGTTCAAACCCAGACTGCACTTTGTGCTGCATGAACGTCGTGCGGTCGACGCCCATCGCGAAATACTGCGTCGCCGTGTGTAGTATCCACAGCACAGCAACGACTGCAACGCCCCAAGCAATCCAGCTCTTCCAGTCACGGGTGGGAGTGCTGGCCTTGCGGGCGGCTCGATCTTTAGCGGCTGGTCGCGACGTCATGAGGAGATCCTCGACCAGGCCGCTACAACCAGCGTTACGATTTCATTGACTGTCAGTCGTTTCACCATTGAACCTATCATCTGAACTCGGTCCACTGCCCTTTGAAGAGGCGAGCAGTTACACCGATTACGACTCAATACTTCGCGACCGGAGTATACTTGCCGATGTCTTTGGCCGCGGAGGTTTTATCATCTACCTGTGGCTCTCTTCCACAGTTCATCGACATGTCCCATGACGGACTCCTAGTTCATTCAGTGCAGCAACCTAAGACGGCTGCTAGGGTAGCCGCTGATGTATTATCCGTGTGTATATAAAACCGTCCGCCTCGACTGTAGGATCGACGTAGCGAACGAGTGGACGAAACCAGGGTCGGCCAAAACTGTAAAACGGCCAAGGGATTGCCGCAATCATCAATACAACCGCAAGTGAGTAACCGTAAGCTGCCCATCGGAATTTCTTCCTATCATCAACAACACGCTTGGCGACTGAATAGACTGCCTGTGCGAGTCCAACCGCAATGAACATCACCGCTGGATGATATATTGTCAGGAAAAACGCCATCTTGTTGCTGAAGGGATAAGCTGGTGCTCCTAAGAGTGGTTTGATATTCGGGCTGATGACGTACAGAGTCAGTCCGATGAGGAACTGCACGTTTGCAACTGAGGTAAATGTCAACCCGGCCAGCTTGTCGCTGCGACTCCACTTCCGCCTGTAAAACAACCCATGCCATGCCTGGATCAACGTCCAAAATGCGGCCAATAACACGATCCAGCGAGTGAGGTTGTGGTACGGTAACACACGTAGATATTCCATCAGATACTCCTGTTCTGGGAAGCGCCAATTGCTTCCGAAATTCGTTGTAAATCGATCGCATTGTTTAGTGGCCAATCTGCTTGATGCGAAGCCACGGTCGCCTCTGAGATTCGCTCGAATTCATTTGCAGTTATTGGTTTCACCGTCGCACCTCTCACTTGAAGTCGGTCTACTGCCCGCCTAAGAGGCGGACAGTGAGGCCGATTACGGCTCACTACTTCGCGATCGGCGTGTAGTCGCCCATCTTTTTTCCAGCGGCGGTACACATCGGAGCCAGCATGTTTCCGGCTCCCCCGAACCACTCCTGGAATTTCTTCACAACCGCCGGACCGGCATTCTTCGGCGTACCGGCGTCAAATGGTGGGGCTGGGTCGTACTCTAGCGCCAATTGCGTCATCTTTGCCACATCCTCGCCCAGCAACTTCGCCAGTAGTACCAGACCGAAGTCGATACCAGCCGTCACTCCACCGCCGGAAACCCGGTTGCGGTCGATCACGACCCGCTCTTCCACTGGTGTTGCCCCAAAGTTTGTCAGGAGGTCACGGACGGCCCAGTGAGATGTCGCCTTGTATCCCTGCATGAGGCCCGCAGCCCCCAGCACGATCGAACCCCCGCAGACGCTCGTGACCCACTTCGCCCGCGAACCCCGGTCGGCCAGGAATCGTAGAACTTCGGGGTCCTCCATAACCTCGAACGAGCCGCCGGGAACGAACAGCACGTCCAGGTTTTTGGGACAGTCGGTGAACGTACACGACGCTTTCATGACGATGCCACTATCGGTTTCGAGCAGGTCGGTGTTCTTCCAGACCAGGTGGACGTCGCACGACGGGGCAAGAACTGTTTGCGGGCCAAGTAGGTCTAGCAGTGTCACGCCAGGGTGAACGAGCATGCCGACTACAGGCTTCCGCTCCTTGTGAGGGGACGGCATTTCATGTTTTCCCCTCTGCACATTCTTGTTCTCCGCGGCAGCCGCTCTCGTTCCGCCTGTCACGCCGACCGTCATCGCCAATGCGGCCGCGGAGCCGGCGAATTGCCTCCTATTAAGTGACGATTTTTCCGTATGCGCTTCATTCTCATTTATATTCATCTCTTTCTCCTTGGTGGTGACATTCGTGAGATGCATCGAGTCCAACACCCGACGACGAACAGATTATCCTTGACATTACAAATGGCGTAAATGACAATAATCCGACAAATTCAGCCATTTTTGACATAGAGGGAAATAGATGAAAAAAAGACGCAACGCTTCTGGCAAAGGCAAATCTCGCCGCATCGTGTTTCTTGCGTTTCCGCAGGTTGTCCTGCTTGATCTAGCCGGACCGTGGGAAGTTTTCTCTCTTGCGAACACGTTAACAAGAGGCGAAAAGCAACCATATAATTTAGAATTAGTTAGCGGCGACGGGTCCGCGATGATTCTCGCTAGCGGAGGGATTTCAATGGCAAGTCACCGAACGGCGCGAAATTGCCGCGGCGACATCGACACGCTAATCGTCCCAGCCGCTGACTTGCCATCTGCAACGAAGTCGTCCACTCGTTCATCGACGATACTGCGACGCTTGTCGAGGCGGTCTCACCGCATCGTGTCGATCTGTGGTGGAGCGTTTCTTCTAGCAGAAGCCGGGCTCCTTGACGGCAAAAAGGCAACGACCCATTGGCGTGGAACTGAGGAACTCTCCGCTCGGTTTCCAGAAGTCGAGGTCCAGGCCGATTCGATTTTTGTGAAGGATGGGAATGTCTATACGTCCGCTGGCGTAACTGCTGGCATCGACCTCGCGTTAGCTCTTGTGGAAGAGGACTTGGGGCGAGCAATGGCACTCGACTGTGCCCGAAACCTTGTGGTCTTCATGCGCCGTCCGGGCGGGCAGTCTCAGTTCAGTGTCACATTGGAATCGCAACACACCGAACGAAATTCCATCAGCGAGCTGATGGCGTGGGCTGTGGACAACCCATCCAGTAATCTTTCCGTTGAGGCTATGGCCGAACGGGTTCATATGAGTCTCCGCAACTTCTCGCGAGTTTTCCGTAGTGAAGTCGGACAAACGCCCGCTGCATTCGTCGAAAAACTTCGGGTCGAAGCGGCGCGTCGGCATCTTGAAGAGACGGATCAATCACTCGATGAGATCGCGACAAGTTGCGGCTTCGGTAGCGCAGATTCAATGAGGCGTTCATTCCATCGCGTAGTGAAAGTCGCTCCCAGCGATTATCGTCGGCGATTCTGCCAGCAATGACCCGTGAGAGGATGTACGATTCATCGAACAGCTGCAAAAATAATTGGTTCAATTAACTTCACAGAGAAGAAGAAGTTAACAACCTTATTATGCAGCACCTCCATCACTGAATAACCAATCAGCGAAATTGAAAGACGTTGATCGCACCACTTCGTCCGAGACATACCAAACGATTGGCTGACCATCACGAATTTCATTGTAGTTCAGTACGAAGTAAAAATGACCATCACCCAGGATGACAAACACATGATTGAGGTCACCAAGTTGTTTTTTCCAGATAGATTCAAGCCCATCCTCGTCGTGATAGTCCATCAAACTCTGAAGTGTTGTGATGTCGGAGTTTTCCCCAAGTTGAATTGACCAGAATGAGAAAAGGTGACGTTCCGAAAATCCACCATTTTGTTGTTCATAAAGTTTGATCATTTCCGGCGGCAACTTGATGCCATACCGTGTTTCAAATTCGTCAAGCTGTGCATCGGTCACCGGTGGTGGTGCGTCAGGGGCTTGTGAGCCGTCAGAAAACGTCCAAAGTCGTGTGATGTCATTTGTCGCCATCACGTTCATCCCTTTACTGCACAATCGCTGGAAATTCAGGCGAACAGAGCTTCTAACTCTTTGATTGCATCCCAGTCGTAATCCATATATGCATAATCCGTGTCGCAGAGAGCGAACTGCGAACCGTTTTTACAGACGCATCCGAGACCATGTTCGATATCAACTTCGGAATCGCCAGTAAAGATAAAATATAACGCTTCAGAATCACGTAACTTCGGGACAACCACACCGCCAATCTCAAGCTCGAAGTCTTCTGCCTCCATTTCTTCCAGATCTTCTTCTTCCATATTCTCTTCAGCCCACGTTTTCACAAGCGTTGGGACGGTTTTAAGGTCAGCTCTGGTCAGGCTGCAAATCATGTCGACCGCAGCAATCTGTTTAGGTGTGGGTGGGTCCGCTTCTCCATCGGTTTTCACTTCAATCTCAAGTTCATCAAAGACGTCGTTGTTCAGCATCATTGCCCAGGATTCAAGGTCTGGAGTCCATTGAAGGTCATGCATGTCGAGAAATCCTGTTAGTCGAATAATTTGTGATCACTAAGAAAGCTTTTCTTATCGGATTGAAAACACGAAAAATCGTATCAAACTGATATCTTCTGTCAACAAGAAAAACGAACTATCACAATCGAGAATAACGGCAACAGTTTTCCTGGATGGTGACGTATTTTCTTGGACTCAATGATCAAATAGAATCAAACTTGGTAAAGAATGGAATTCATTTATATTGTTTGTAAAAAATTAATCAATATTTCTCAGAAGAATAATGACGACAAACTTATTTTGAGGAGGAATCGTCTTCTTCCGAGAATGAGTTAATACGTTCTTGAACTGATGCGCTATTAATCTCTGCTCAAGTCTCATTGAAGGATGATTCATTTGTTGCTTTTGGTTTTAAGTTGCGATTTTTCCGGTTGATATGTGAATGGCACTCGATGCAATTTCTCTCCAATCGGAGAGTCGCCTCTTTGGCAGCGTCCATGTCTTTCCGAATGGCCGAATCACTCAGTTCACTGATAGAAAGATCGAATTCGAGACTGAGTTTTTCGTATCTGGGATCCAATAGAAATTCATTAATGGTCTCACTATATTTTTGCATTCTGTTTGCAGCAGTTTCAACGCGGCCTAAGTCGCCATAAATCATTCCATCCAGGATGTCATGCATTGTTTTTGTTTTTCTACGCATGATTTGATTTCTCAAATTTACTCTGTTAGGGTTGCGTTCATGCTCCTCGGCAGCTTGCCATATGAGCTGAAACAATAAAACCATCGCAGCCCCAAACAGCGTGCAGCCTAGCATAACTAAGATCAATCTGGAATGTCTTTGCAATTTCATCTTCATTCCTACTATAGTAGTTCAATTAATAATGATGAAGGTTCAAATCAACAACAATATTACTCAAAACAGCGGTCGATGTTCTTATTGAAGGCGATAAAGGAAGCAGGTCCAAAAGTGTTCGGCGCGATAGTTCCTTTGGGCATGGCAAACTTTGGAACAGGCTTCTGATTCATTGTAGAGGGGGTAGAGATTTGAGACCAGCGGGAGCCTTGGATTAATCGGCATGGTGTTAAGGAAGGCAAATGGAACGGGCCAATGCCCGCGTTCCGTTTTCCTCTTGTCTCGGGGCTCAATTATTCTGTCCCTGAACTTTTTTCTATTCGTCGCAAAAGTAATTCGTTGGACAGTTTCAAATGGCTAACCCAGCCATCAATGTGACTCACATTTCAGAAAGGCTCAGACTGTGGAAGCTGTGAATCTATCTGGAGATCCCGATCTGTCAATGCTGGATCAGATTCCGTGGACCGAATTATCACACGCATACGGGGCAGCCATTGATGTGCCTGAGCAGATTCGTGCGCTGGTGACTGCCGACAAAGACGAACGGGGCGGTCTGCTCTGGGGATTTACTTCAAATCTCTTTCATCAGGGAAGTGTGTACTCAGCGACGGTTGCTGCAATTCCGCTCTTTCAACAACTTTTGCGGTATCAGTCGATTACCGAAAAACCGTTGATCCTCGAACTCCTGGCAAACTTTGCACTTGGATATCCTGAAGATTTGGATTACGTCAAGCTCAATGAATTTGTGGGTCACAGTAAGCGCGAGTATTCACACGCCAACGATGAGTATGGGCGAGAGTGCTATTTGGGTGTGGCCGCAGGTATGCCGTTGTATGAAGCCCTGCTGGACGATGAGAATCCCCGCACTATTATTTCGTCGTGTTACCTGATGGCATTCTTTCCGGCTCACGCCTTTGATCGTTGTCCCAGACTATTGACAATTTCTACAGATGAATCACAGCCTGATACGGTTCGCTGTTCGGCGCTCATCGCGTGCAGCTATTTGAATGGCGGCTCAGTTGCGGAACAGTATTTCGACCTCCTGTCAGACCTGCTCAAAAATGGCTCTGTCGAATTGAACACCCCGGTACCATTACTTATCGCTACAGCCGCGTATTGTGCTTTACGAAAGTATGAACGGCCGAAGGATGAATCTCAGCGAGCCCTGGCAATGCAAGTGGCCGAACAAGCGTTACAAAACGATATACTATTGTCGGATGATGGTGTGTATCCGAAGCCTGCTCAATTCGATGCCGATGATTTAGTAGGGTACTCTCAACAGCTCTATCACCCGGACGAAGCATTTCCCTGGGGAGATCTGCTTTTACGTCTCGAAAAGGTCTCAAGAAAAAAATCGGCGGCTCTGAAGGCACGCAGACAGCGTGAAATGTCACTTCGGAAACGAAAGCGGTTAGATCCATCAATCTACAATGTTCAGCCAAATGCCTTTGACCGTGATAATGTGTTGGCAGCCGTTCGCAGGCTGCACGCCTGGTTGGATGTCAAACGTGATAAGCTACCACAGGACGTCCTCGATGAATTCGAGCCGTTCAAACCGTATCTTGATCTGGTTTGGGACGAAGTTCTGAAACTGCTCGACAGCGACGACCGATTTGTCAGCACAGCGGCACAGAGTTTGGTGCAGCATGCGACGCCTTTGTCGGATATGATCATCAATTCTCTGATTGACCGCTTGCACAACGGGGACACAGGCCTGGCCAACGTTCTCAAGGAATGTTCACTCTCAGAACAACAATGCGGGGACATGTGCGACCGGCTAGTGTCGGGTCGCTTTGAGTCAGGCTTTGGCAAGAACCAGGAAACGTATCGTGAAATTGTCTGCAAACAAGGCACGGACGAACAACTCTGGAAATTGTTTAATCACATTCCGTCCGCCGATCGCACTTGGGCTCGTCTGGCACTGATCGGACGCGGTCTGCTCGATGAACACGACCCACGTGTTTATGATATCCAAGCAACCGACTGTATGTCGAACAATCTCGGCCCCTCTATTGGAGCCCGTTTCAATTTTGCAAAGTCAAACAATTACCAGGAGTGGTTCTTTTCTAATTATCAGGATCTTGAAAAAGAAAGACGCTGGGCTGTGATCGAAGCAATGGAGCAGTTCGGTGCTGATCTCACACTTCAGGAAGAAGTTCTTCGCACAACCATGGCCAGTGAAGAATATCCATTACTGAAGGCCAAGCTGATTCGGCTGATGAACGGTTTCCATCCAGTAACGCGGGAGCATTTACAGTACCTGTTATCATTACTGAACGCGGATGCTTCAGCAGTGGAACGGTCTGCCATTGTGACGACCTTAGGCAATTGGTTGAGTCGCGGACTCGATGACCGGCTCATTCCGGAATTATTGAAGCTGACGTCGGACGAATCGGTTTCTGTTCGCCGCATTGCTTTGAGCGTGGTTGCCTTCGGAAACGGTCCGGACACGAGACACGGTGATGATAAGGTCGCTATCGAAATCGGAGGCGCCACGGATGTGTTGAGAGGCGCGCTCAGTGATGGTGACGAACAAATCCGCCGCTTGGCCATTTATCATTTATTTCGTCGGAAGGCACTGAGTCCGGATGATCTGACCCTCGTCATGTCGAAAGAAGAGTCCGACCGGGTATTAAGTGAAGCGCTGCTTGCCGCAGCGCTGCTTCCACAAACAGAACGATTTGGCCTCGAAGAAAAAAGCCGCGATTTGCCCAAAAAATACACGCTGACATCAAGCGTACTGAATTGGGTTAACCATCGATCTTGATGGTTTGATTCTTAGGTACAACTCTGCTGCGAATATATTCATTTTTGTTCTACAGCATCTTTGCCACGATTGCGAATAATGTCTACTGTTTGTGTGCTTGCGCTGAAGTCCAAAGTGAGGACTTCTTGTGGAAGCTCTATTTTGGAGATGTTGTCCGGTTGATTTTTATTGTTTAACTTGATCGGAACTTTTGGGGCTGCCTGAGCATTTCGATCGCTGCAAAACAATACATAACGGCCGTCAGGCGAAAAGGTGAGGCTGGCAATTTTTTTATCGAGACCAAGATTGTCAGACTCCAATCGCTGGGGTGGATCAAACGATCCAGGTTGAACCGAGTAGAGTGCCATTCCCGCTTTGGTTTTTCCCACAAAGACGCAACGGTCCGTAGTTGGTGAAAAAATGGGATAAGCAACCTTTAGATCGAGTCGATCACCAATCCGCCAGAGAATTTGTTTGACTTTGGCCTGTTCTGGTTGAGAGACATCGATCAACGCGATGCCATGACCATTTTTCGTAGACAACAAAGCCACAATTGTCTGCCCGTCGCCTGCCCAATTCGGAATTGAGAAAATCTTGTGATTGGCAATTTGAATTAAACTTTGTTTACCGGTTTCAACATCCAGCAACGTCACCCGCGCCGGGCTTGAGAAACTGGTAATTAACAGTTGGCGGCCGTCGGGCGACCATTTAGGAACCCCATAACCGCCCAGCCTGCGGCGGTTAGTACCGTCGCTGTCCATCAGCCATATGCCTGCTTTGGCTCCCGTTACTTTATTACTGTTCAAAAGGAATGCAATCTGTTTGCCATCGGGTGAGAAGACAGGGCAGCTACCCGCGCCGAGATCCGAGGTCTCTGTGGATGACTTGGTGATGTCAATCTTTATTAACCGAGTTTTGAGCCAGTCTTTGCCAGGTGTTGCATCAAACAAAATCTGCCGGCCTTGAGCGGACCAGCAGGGCGAGCCGATATAGGTTAAGTTTCCGTGCGGTTCGTTCGCCACCAACGTTACTTTGCCGGTAGCGACATCGATCGCAAACAAGGAAAGCTGTTCCTGTTGGACCGTCGGTGTCGCTGGATGCTCGCTTAGCAACTTGATCGCGCGTTGAACAGAACTCGTTACTTTGCGTTCATTTGATTCCTTCTTCTCTGTTGCGATGGGGTCTGTGCTACCTTGAGCCAAGCCGATGCTGCTGCCGGCAATGACAATCGAGAGCACAAATACTGAAACAACGATGGCGGCAGCGTAGTTCGGTTGCATGCGAATCATGGTGATTCTCCTCTCATCAAGAAGATCGGTAATGCGGTCTTCCAGCTTCCAATCAGTATTGAAAATGCCCACCGAGGTAGACAATAAACGGGGCCGAGGCAACATTTGTCCCAGGCGAAACAGAGTTTTTGAATATTCAACAGGATCGACAGTGGACAGAACATAATTGTCGCAGATCTCTTCTCTCGCACGGGCTAATTGGCGGTTAAGTATCCGCACAAGTGGGTTCAGCCAGTACAACGCGGCGACCAGTTCCTGAAGTAAAACTACGAATTGATCTTTGCGCAGTAAATGTGCCATTTCATGAAGCAAAATGTTTCGCAATTCATTTTCACTCAGAATCGCAACGATTCTTGTAGGCAGAATAATTTGCGGTCGAACGATTCCAGTCATCATCGGCCCCGCGACATCAGGAGAGCAAACGATGGGGGGCATCGACTTAATATTCAGGACTCGACACACCTGTGCCACAATGTTGCTCTGGTCTTCCAGTAATAAGGGACATGCAAGGCGGATGATACGTCGTATCTTCCAGACACTTCGAATGATTCCAAATAAAGTAAGACACAAACCCATGAACCAGATCAAAATAAATACGTTCGCTACGAAATGGGTCAGACTGTGGTGAGTCCAGGCCTGATTCTTACTGTCAAGGTTAAGGGGATCTGCTAGGGCAGTCATGCCAGGGGTTTTAGTGGAACTGGATTCGATATTTCCTTCGTTGTTGACTTCATTCACAGCAACTACTTTTTGAAGGGATGGAACTGCGGTGACTTTGGGTAGTTCAACTGGTTGCCTGTTTGCATTGGGGGGCATGCTCGTTGCTGGTTTCGATGCGAATGGGACTGAGATCACTCCGATCCCTTGATTTGCGAACACAACGGTCAATACAGGGATCATGATCAAACCCAGGAGTGCAGATATCAGTAGGCAATGCTGAACCGAGGCCCTTTGTCGCAATAAACGAGCAGCGAGTAATGCCAGAATCACCAACACCGTACTCTGCACAAGCACATTGATCAGAAGCACCAATGTGTCAACTCCAACGATTTCGTTCCACAGGTCAGTCATGTCTGTGTCCTTCGTTTGGTAGTTTTCTTGTCTTGTGACTGATCCAATATTTCGCGAATACGCTGCACTTCTTCTTTGGTCAAACCGCGATAATCCATCAACGCAGTCATCAATCGTTCGGGGTGACCGCCGCAGGCTTTATCAACCATCTCGACCACACGCGCACCCAAACTGACTTCGCGCGGTACGAGAGCGGAATAAAAATAGGTACGGCCGATGACCCGATGCGTCAACCAGCCTTTGTCCTCCATGCGTTCTACCATTGTCCGCACGGTATTCCGCGCCACATCACGCACTTCACTTAATATTTGACGGATCTCAAAGACAGAAACTTCGCTTTTATCCCACACGATTTCCATGATTTCTCGCTGTCCCTTCGAGAGTGGAACGGGACTCGACTTGTGATCTGATTCTGACATGCACTTTCCTTTAAACTAACAATGTAGTCATTGTGACTACATTTGTAGTCGTTGTCAATAATTACTTTTAAATTTTCACAAATTATGGAATTCCCGTGATCTCTTGGGACATGATTCACAAGACAACGATGCAGGAGTTTTTACTGATAGACTCAACCACTAAGTCTTGTCTTTTACCGTTACTGCAACGAATTAAAAGATTTTTGTGATGTGAAGCAGATGTGGCTTGCCTGTGATTGCGACCTGCCATTTACGCAACAAATCAAATGGTCATTGATCAGAGAAGAATGTCTTTGCGTGTGTCTCAGTAGTCGATATTGTGTGGTCATCTAACGCTTGGCCGAAGGGGCCGGATTCTGATTCTTCAGATGTCTGGTGAAGAAGTCATCAGACACATCAAGCATCTTATCAAACCAGATTTGTTTACCAAGAAACGGATGAGGGGCGTCTTTAATGATAGTGAGATCGGAACGGATACCTAACTGATCCATTTGTTGTCGAAATGTGTCTGCATGTGTGCTGGGGTCGTCTCGTTCGCCCGAAATGAACAAGCAGGGCGGGTCGCCTTGATCGAGGTGGTGCAGAGGTGAGGCGAGACGATAAGTCTCCGGTTTATCCTCTTGTGCTCCGTTGAGAAACTGCCTCCAAATCTTGCCACGATCTTTTGCTTTCGAAATTTCTCGCGTTCGCTGGGACTGTAGATCCGTCTGGGCACCCATCGGCACGGCTGCCTGAATTGTACTGCTGAAGTTCGGGTTTCCCCCTTCCCCCTCAAGCTCATCTACCCCAGCCGACGTTGCGAGCAACGCCGTTAAATGGCCACCAGCGGAAAGCCCGATCGCTCCGATGTTCGCGGTGTCGATGCCATACTCTTTAGCATTCGCCCGCAGAAAACGGACTGCCGCCTTGCAGTCGTGAATTGCGGCCGGAAAAGGTGCTTCACCACTTAACCGATACGAAATCGTGGCGGCAACATATCCGCGCGCGGCGATCGCTTGCGCAACCTTTTCGTGATTGACTCGATTACCCTTCGCCCAACCTCCACCGTGAATACACACAACGGCGGGTAACTTACCCCAGGCTTTTTTGGGCCGATACACATCCATTTCCAATGTGCGATCACCATAGCGTGCATACGTCACACCCCGTTTCACATTCAGACTGTTGAGCGTTGTCTGCGAAATTTTAGTTCGGCTTTCGGCGTTAGTTTGCGGTGGCGCCTCTCCCGCCGGACGAGCGTCAAGCCGCATTTCCTCCTGGAATAGAACTGCCATACCTCGTAGTTTGCGAGTGATCTCACGATTGCGGACTAACTTGGATTCTCCCGGGTCTTTTTCCAGATCATACAGCTCAAGACTCGGATTCAAATAGAGTTTCCATTGATGCCAGCGCACAGCAGCCAGTGTCCCCTGGCTGCCGTGATAAAAAAATGCGTCGTTATATTCGTTGCGGCGGATCAGGGACGCCCATTCGAGGGGCGGATTCCAACGACGCCGAAGCGGGACCGAGGCGTTAAGTGATTTTTTCATTCCCGGAGGGGGAACGATCCTAGTCTTACCTTTCAACAAGGGGCTGATATCGCGTCCATCTATGACACGATCTTTGGGGATGAGAATTCCCGCAAATGTTGCAAGCGTTGGATACCAGTCCATCGCGCGGACGACTTCGGAAGATTTTGCATTCGCCTGTAACCCCAGTCCGGGTCCCCAGGCGATTGCCGGCACGCGAATCCCGCCTTCATAAGTCGAAAGTTTACGCCCGCGAATTTTTTGTTCGGGTGTGCGTCCCGGCCCGCGGCCGTTGTCAGAGGCGTAAATCACGATCGTGTTGTCATCGATGCCTGTCTGTTTCAGCGAGTCAAAAATTCGGCCGACATTGTGGTCGAGTTCCTGAATGGCATCGCCATATTCTCCCCAGTTTGAGCTGCCCTTGAATTTTTTGCTCACTCCGAGTGGATTGTGGAGCATTGTATGTGGGAGATAGAGAAAGAACGGAGTCTTTTTGTTCTGTTCGATAAAGCGAATCGCTTCATCGGTATAGAGCTTTGTCAGTTCCGCCGGATCGGCCGGACGTTTGACAACCTTGCCGTTGCGGATCAGAGGCACCCCTCCTTTGTCCTTGAAATAGACGATCTCAACCGGGTCCAGATTGTGGAGCAATCCGAAGTAGTGGTCAAACCCCTGATTGCGTGGCAGGAACGATTCATGAAAACCGAGGTGCCACTTACCAATGCAGGCGGTAGCGTAGCCGTTATTCTTAAACAGTTCAGCAAGCGTCAATTCGTTAGGGTGGATACCGGAGCGTGAATCTGCTCGATGCACCCAGATTTCGTTGCCAACCCGACGCGGGTAACAGCCGGTCAACAATCCTGCGCGTGACGGACTACAAATGGGAGCCGCCGCATAGTAGTCTGTAAAGCGCGTTCCTTCCTTCGCCATTGCATCGATCCGTGGTGTCTTCACCTCGGTCGCTCCATAACAACCCAGATCGTAGTAGCCTTGATCATCAATCAAGAGAAAGACGATATTGGGGGGACGATCGGAGACGGCCTTCAATGAAGCGGGATAACTAGAAAGAAGCACTCCTGCCAACAACGTCCAGCCTATCTTGCTTAATTGACTCCGATACATCTATCTTCTCGTTTCGTTAATGCTTATGTTCTGATACAGCAATCCGCCTCAACTCTTCATAAACCATTGAAACTGATTATTTTCTTCCTGAGCCTGCCTGCTGTTCCATGTGTCACTGTATAAGCAGGGTCCTTTTCATGCAATTCAGTCTATCTCTAACACCAGTAAGCGACAACTTTTGAGTTTTTGTCCTGGATTGTCCGGATGATAAGCAGAGTGAAATGGAAGAGATTTCAGGAACCGACTTCGATTTGTTGCAAATCAGGGTTTGTGATTTGAGGTCGGTAAAAGTCAGGCAGTTAGATCCCTCCGCCTCAAACGTCTAGTTTAACAGGCATTCAGTACTCGCCTGGATGCAGGAATGTGTTTATATGTTTATGTTTTGGGGTCATATTGCCATAAATCGTAGATCATTGTAAAGTTCTCGGGCAAAATGACGAGATTTATTGAACAATTAGACTGAATTCATGCGTCTAAAATTCAGTTGTTTTTTTGCAACACGAATGCTCGGTTCCCGCGTATAATAAAGTGCAGGCTTAACCCGCTCGCTGCCAGATGGTAGCAATTTAACTGAATTGAGGCGACTTGTGGCACTCACTGACATCGATAAGAATTTGCTCAAACGCTGTCTGGCGGAAGAGCCGGGTGCATGGAAGGATTTCGTAGACCGGTTCATTGGTCTGTTTACGCATGTGATTCATCACACTGCCCACGCCCGCAGTGTTCGGGTCACTGACAGCGACGTAGATGACCTCCTTTCTGAAGTCTTTCTGGTTCTGTTGGCAAACGACTATCGGGTGCTGAGCAACTTTCGCGGGAACAGTTCACTGGCGACCTACCTGACCGTGGTTTCCCGTCGTGTCGTGGTAAAAAAAATGGTGGAACGTCGCATGGCTGAAGCTTTGGGGCATGTTGCGACTCAATCGAAGTTGGAGAGTATTCCCGACGAACAATCTCGTCAGCAACAAATGCAGGAAGATCAGGAAGAAATTCACAACATGATCAAGCAACTGCCGCCTGCAGATGCGCAGGTTGTGGAGCAATACCATTTGCAGGGAAAGTCCTACCGCCAGATCAGCACGGATCTGGACATTCCTGAAAACTCGATTGGACCCACGCTCTCGCGCGCACGGAGTCAGATGCGAGAAACCAAACCAAAGACGCGGACGCTCTAAAAAAGCAGACGATTCTGGTCCGGTCTGTTTTCTATCAAGTTTCATTGTCTAGGTGAAGATTTGATAATTCGGTACGTATTCCAGGATTTGGAATTCTACTAAAAAGGTCTTCTTCCGGGCGGTGGCCCTGGTGGCCTTCCCCCCGGACCTGGTCCACGTTTTTGAAAGCTGGGATCTGGCGTTCCCCGGTAATGACGGGGAATAAAGGGAAAATCTTCCGTTAAATAATAATGGTAAATCCCCTCGGGGTATTCGGGAGTCAGTCCTACGCGGCCATTGCATTCGTCCAGATCTCCTGAGTCGGCAACGAAGACATAATCTGCGACAAACGTCCCATCATATTGACCGCCAGGGCCGTTAGGTCTTCTTCCCTGTTTGATCTGATAGCTCGATTTCATTTTCTTGATTTTGCTCTTGGGATCATTGGCGTCGGTATATCCATATTGGGCATAAATGGGGAACCCGTCTGCTGCATAACCAATGGCGACAACTTGTTCCGGCTTGCCTAATTTTGAAATCAGAGCATGAGGTAAACCATGGTAGTGGTAGCTACCCGTGGGTTGAACATGTGCATTACTCTGATCGAGTCCCAGATTAATTTTTCCCGACAGCGCTTCATAATTCCAACCGGATCGCCGATTTCGATTCCAATACTCGGCAGTTCCCGGATCGAACAGAACGCCATTGAGAGCGATTCCAAATGCGGAATGTCCGGCAGGAGTCGTATTTCGTGCCACTCGTGGCTCGGCGGGAATTCGCAATTCCTGTCGTTGTGGACGTATCGTGTTCGGATTGTTGCGATTCGGAAAACGCCCCGTTTCATGATCGGGAATCCCATTGGAATAGATGTAACGATAATTTCCTTTGGTGACGATCCTGACCTGATTTGTAGCTCGATTCCCTCCAAAATCAGGGATAAAACCGGGAGGCGGAAATCCAAATAGTGGCACTGAGTTAAGTAAACCGATGGCGGACCAGAATGCGAGCAATCGGATCATGAAGTTACCCTCTTCATTGGAATGTCACCTGTTGTGGAAGTTCATGGATTCTTTACATTAGGACATAACGGTCTATCTAAAGGAAAATCCACCGTTTTTTTACGGTTTTCTTTTGAGGTGGGTTTGTTCGTTCCAAGTGTCGACTTCAGGAATACGCTAATATATTGACTTGAGACCGGCGTTCTGTTGACAGTCACATTGCCGCAAACAAAAATCGACGTATCAGGTGATGAGTCATGTGATAAATGCCTGGTACTAAATTCTCTCAATCAAGGATTGAACGACCCCTCAAACCGATTCTACTGAATCTGGAAACGGATTGGACCCATGCTGTCAAAACGAACAAATCGGACGTTTGCATTCCCAAGCTTATTAATGCTGCTTTTGATATTATTGCTGAATTCTTCGGCAGTGCTTCAAGCCCAAACAAAACCGGTCAAAACGGGATTTGTTAATGCGACTTATCAAGACGAAGCGGGCGAGCACCGTTATGTTGTGTTTGTTCCTAAGGCTTACTCACCTGAGAAAAAATATCCGGTGATTTTGTTTCTACATGGCGCGGGTGAACGTGGAAACGATGGTCTCAAGCAAACGCAGGTCGGGCTCGGTCCGATTGTGAAACAGCAAGCGGATGATTTTCCGTTCATCGTTGTGTTTCCTCAAGCGGAGAATATGAAGGAACGCTTGTTGGGTGGTTGGTTGGCAGAGACCAGTGATGGCAAACGGGCACTCAAAATTTTAGACACAGTGCTGAAGGACTACTCTATTGATGGCCGTCAACAAATTCTGACAGGCTGGTCGATGGGGGGCTATGGTGCCTTTAGTATGGCGGCAGCGTTTCCCAAACGCTGGTCAGCCGTGGTACCCATGTCAGGTGGTGGAAAAACCGAATGGGCTTCAAAACTGAAAGAGGTTCCGATCTGGGCCTTTCACGGTGCCGACGATCGGGTTGTACTTCCCGTCGAATCAGAACGGATGATTAAAGCCATCAAGCAGGCGGGTGGCACACCACGTTTTACCGAACCGAAGGTGGGACATGATGTTTGGAAAGTGGCTTATACAAAGCCGCTCTTCGACTGGATGCAAAACCCCTCTCTCGTTCCCGATTCCAATGCGCCGTTGCTGGTTAAGCCAGATCGGAAACAACCTGCGGATGTCGACCCGAAGAGTCCCTTCACACCAGCATTAATTATCGACGATGCTGTTTCCGTACGCCTGGGAAATCAGTTTCTGAAGTCGTTAGCGGACGCCGTACCCAGTATGGTTCCCAAAGATATGCTGGTCGGTCGCATCAATGACATTTACGATTCGACTGTCGCCCAGGGGCGCAGCTTCTCTGTCCAGTTTTCAGGAATCTCGTATCAAGGTGAATTAGCCAGGGCGGCAATCGAAGCCTATGCGGCAGGCACCCTCAACATTCAACTGGGTATCCAGAAAGTGAACCTTTCGATCAATGCGACTTACGTTTCCGGTAACCGTCACTCTGCCGTCGCCGGCCCAATTTCCGTAAGTATCGGCTATCAGCGACCCGTCTGGTTGAGCTTTGATGTGAGACCCTATATTCAGAACAACCAGATTCGGCTTCGACTATTGCGCACCCGCTTTAATATTCCACAGGATAACTGGAATGTTTCCGGACCCTATGGTGTTTCTACACGGGGCATCGGTATGACATCAGACAGAGTTTCTAGTGGTTTAGTCAGTGGGATTTATGGCAGCAAAGGACGGATTGAACAAGAAGTCAAAGCGATTGTGCCAGGGTTGGTCGATGAGCTGGAAAAACAGTTGAACTTCGACGAAGCGAGTGATATCGTCGATGCCATTTGGCCGTTACCCGTCTATCATCCTCGGATGAGACTCTCACCCAGTGAAGTCGTCACCGATAAAAAAGGGATTTCATTGAGCTTTGGTCTGACAGTTGCAGCCCTGGACTCCAATAAACCTCAGGGGAAAGTCAAACGACTTACATCGTTAGGCAGGCCCGTGAGCGATATTCCCAAAGTATCCGATTTACAAATCGGCGTGGCCCCCAGCATGCTCAAGCCGTTAACAGACATGCTGGTCGAGGCAGATATTGCTCGGATTCCGGTCTTGGACATCCCCGGTCATTCGTTTGATCCCCTGGCAGATCCGAAAACGCTGCAACAAGTATTTCCCGACTTAAAACGCTATGGTGACAATGTACAAATCTGGTCGGAGTTGATCTTAACGAAACCGATTCAGGTAGAAGATGGAGGGAAAGCCAAAAAAGATGGGCGCAATCAGTTCCGGTTTGTCGTGCCACAAGCGGCAATTTCCCTGGCGATCAAGAAATCAGCGTCAGATAAAGAGTGGATTCCTTTTGCCGAATATTCCCTGGCGGTGAGTCAGGATGTCGAACCGGATATTCAGGAACCCACTTATTCCAAGCGGACACTACGTCTGGATTGGGAAGGAGACTCTCAAATCGGCGGGAATGCGCGCTTTGCTCCGAAGTACCAACCACAGGATGCAAAAATCAACCAGAAAAAAATGCAAGAACTCGTACAAGCCGCCTGGGATGGCTGGACCAAACAAGGCCCCGCCTCTACCACCGTCATTCCGGATATTGAATTAGGCTTTGGCAGATATCGAGTGAATCAGGTCAACTGGGCTGCCCCACAATTATTGGCGACATTCTCTGTACCGGAACTCAAGATTACCAATCTGACTAAAAAGGATATCGAATACGAACTGAAGAGTCCTTACAGTGATTGGGGGGGACCTTATAAATTGAAACCAGGGGAGTCCCATGCGTTCGATACAGCCACGCCACTCACCTACCGGCGTTCGGTCAACAATCGCAGGGAAGTTTACACGTTATCCGCCGGTTCACATTACGAATTTCAATCAGAGGGTGATACCCAGAAAGTGGTCCTCTACGAAGCAGCCGATAACTGATCAGTTTTCGGTGGTGGGACTTTCGGAAGAATGAACGTGACTTTCGTGGAGCGCGAAGGAACTCTTTTCTGTCAGAGTGGTGGGTGAAATTCCCATGAAGAGAATCAGTGCCATCGCAGGACTGAACGCAAGACAGGCGAGCCCGAGTTTTTCGTTGAGAGCACTCTTTCTGTCGTCATCCTGAGCAGGTATCTCCTGATGTTCCTGCTTTACAAGTTGCCAGAAAGCACGTATCAAAGTGAGATTGAACAACAGCGTGCCCAACAGATAGCAGAAGCCGAGAATGAGACTTTGATTAACAAGACTCCAGGTTAGAGCGATCAGTACAGTGAAGCCTCCCAGACCAGGTGCACCGATGAGTGTCATGACTGAGAGTACTGCAACCAAAAGCAGCAGTTTGTTGGTTCGACTGCGTTCCTGATTTGAAATCAGCGGAGTGACCAGTAAGAGGAGACAACAGGCGAGCCCTTGAATCACGTTTAACAAGATAAAGTTCGAGACGGTTGCTGATTCTGACGCAAATAAAACTGTCAATGTCAAAGCAGTCTGTCCGATTAAAAACCAGACAACGATTTGCAGCAGGTCGCGGCGGACAAACGCAATGAACGCCGCTAGAAGAAAACCACAAGCGCCCCAGAACGCCAGAACAGAAGAGAGCTGGGAACTAACTGTCGAATTCAAGGGAATCATAAAGCGGATCATGCCGTAAATGCAGATTTTTGTCATCAGTGCCAACAGCACCAGATACCAGCCGACCGGAAGTGGTTTAGAGAGGGGCTGCGCTGAGACAACATGCAACCACTGTGTCACCCCGTAATGTACGGGAAAGAACATGCCTTTGATCGTAAAGCCCGTCAGCAGGAGTAAGAAAATCCAGGGCGAAATCGTATTCCAATAAGCCTCGGCCAGTGGGTAGAGTGACAACTCGCTGGCAGTGCCCTGCAAAAGCTGAGTCATTTGAAATGTCACCGGCTGTGGTGCTTCCAACAGGACTCCCTGCATCCACTGATAACCAACGGCCGTCAATAACAGCCCGCCGAGAATGAGCCCATCACCAAGAAATTGCAGGTACATTGTGCTTTCAAATTCATCACGGAAACGAGAACCGCTCCAGAGACGGATCAGGCAGAGCAAACAAAACGTGGTGAGCAGTAAAAATGAAAGAAAACTGATGAGATCATATGAGACCAAGATGCCTGTGAGCACTGACTGTAAAAGCAGCAGGAGAAAATAATGCAATCGTGAAGCATCAATTATCTGGTGCGAAAAGAGAACGAGAATCGGCCACAGGCAGGTTGGCAGCAATAAAAACCAGACGCTCGTAGAATCGAGAGACCATTTGAAGGTACGTGGAGAGACTGCATCAGATTGAGCAGAGGTCACTTCAGGAAGTTTCAAAGTGACAGAGATCTGGCGCATCGGTTGTGAGTCAGTTTGCTCTTGCGTGTCTTTTCTGAAGGGAGCAAATATCACCGTTCCCAGGATCAGAACGGTAACAATCGTATTAGAAAATGATGTCCAGCGATTGAATTCAAGTCCTAATTTTGAAATGCCCCACCCAAAACAGGCGCCGGCAACTGGCATCGCGACCAGTAAAACGGGGGCCAGCGAAATGATGGGATTCAGGAATGAGTTCATGTATGGCTCGAAGCGAATTTTATTTCGTAAGCAGTAAGAATTTTGAAACGAACGACGGTGCTTGGATCTACAATATCAGGATCACGATCATCAAAATGGAAAGGGTAAACAGCAAAACCAGAGTCTGGAATGCAAATTGGCCATTCTGCATCTGATGTAAAATGTGTCCCCAATAACGAGGAGTCTTTTCGAGAGAAGCCCGAATGAATCGATTGAGAATCCAGCCATCAAGGAGAGAAGCCATTTTTGCGATGACATGCAGGGGATTGCTCAATGTCTGGTTCAGAATTCGAAGAGAATAGAAATGGGACTGCCCCAGTTTAATGAACGCGGACTTTGGTTTTTCCGTTGATGTGCTGACATCTGTTTTTGGCGCGCACATCCAGGCCAGAACCGTTGACAAGATGATTGACATACAGAACACGCTACACAAAAACCAGTCGCGTTCAAACGGATTTTCCATTGCCTGTCTTGTCAACCCAGGCCAGATTTGATGGAAGAATGGGACTGACAATAAGAGGAACATACCGGTCAGGCTGATCAGTAGCGAGATTCCCCAGAGTGGGAGCAGGGACATCTTCCATGAAGAAGTAGAAGACATCCATTTGAAATTGAGTGAAAAATAAAACCGGGCGAATCCGAATGTAATTCCAGCGATATTCAGGATCATCAACCAGACCATCAATTCGGCACGCGTGTCACTTGCCATGCTTCTAGCTAAAATGAATGGATCGAGGAGAGAACCAAGTCCAATGAGCTCAGCCACCATGAGCAGTAAATAACAAATTTTAAACGTAGTCAAAGAATGTGCAGAAAGGGCATTGGCTCGCAACAGACAGATCATAGGAATCAAGACTGAGAAAACACAGCTGTGAAGTAAGATCATTGTCAGGGTCAGAGGGACTGCATCGGGGGTATTCATTCCCAAAATCACGACCGCCATTCCCCCCAGCGTAGCAGAAATCCAACACAGGAAACGATCGCCGTGTTGACGGGGAGAGAGACTCACTGCGGACAACATCGTCAGAAGTGCGGAAGCACTTCCCAGCTGAATCAACAGCCGTTGATTAGCTTCGTCTGCTTGCAATATTGGTGAGCAGCGAAGTAGTAAAAACAGGCCCGCTGGTAGCGCTAACAGATTTAACACAGCTAGAGACGAAGAACTCCAGGGACGTTCATTACTGAGGACAAGTGTGGAAGCGGGAAACAATCCCAGTCGAGGCAGTGCGGCAAAGAAGAGCACGACTCCGATTCCCGGCAGTGCGGCAGAGTTTTTGATGTGGACGGCCTGGATGGCACTCGGGTGCAGACATTGTAGATAATTTACGGTTTTAAAGTTGTCTGCAATCAAAAACACAGCCAGAAGCAACATGCCGTCCGAAAACGCATTCCAGCCCCACCATTGTCGACGTGGTTGTCCTGAGAGAGTGTCAGAGTTGAGAGTGACTTCATGCAGCAGGTTCATGCTCATTGATAAACAGAACCAGAAAAACAGTAATTGGAGGAAATTCGTCGAGAGTACGATGCCACTGGTGGCGAAGAAACACATTAAATACAGGAGCGCAGTAAAACGACTGCTGGACCGGGAAGTTGAAGCGAAAGGAACAGACCATGTACTATTCAATACTAGATAAAAGAGTGAAACTAACGAGATCAGCATGAAAAAGGAAACGCTGAGAGGATCAAACAGGACACCAATCTGCAGAGCCACTTCCGGCTGATCTGAAAATGTGAGCCAATGCAAGAGAGTCTGGGAATATGATTGACTGTGAATTGTGGATCGGAAAAATAGCGTTGATGTCAACGCCACTATGGTTGTGAGTGAGACGCCAATCAGGGCGGGCCAGCGCGGATTACCTTTTAGCACGCGAAGACCAATCAGCGCTGAGACAATCACCATCACAAAGGGGATAATCAAACTCAATTGAAGTAACAACGTGATGGTTTTAGCCACGATCGCGCGTTCCTTCCTGACTCTGGAAAACACTCTGTGATTCGTCGGTTCCTCTTACCAGGTTGTCCTGTTCCTCGGATTCGCGTAGTCGAAATATGAGTGCGGCGAGTGCGCTGAGCAACGTCAAAATGAGAAACAGGATGATGAGAAAATAAAGGTTGCCTTCTCGTGAGTTTTGGTACTGACCATAGCTCATAAAAATCAGGCCCGCTCCCTGCAACCAGATTAAGAGTGAGAACACGGTTGCAAGTGCATTTCGCTGAAGCAGCATTCCCAGAAAGCCGAGTACAATCAGCGTGATGGCGATGAAAAGGTGATTATGCAGCATGGGTAACGCATGCAGTAAGACCATCTTAGTGAGCCTCTCTGTTGTGATTCTGCTCTGAGCGGTAGATTTCCGTTTGAATCGCCAGCAGATGGGAGACTCCCACAAAGGAAGCTGCGATAAAAATCAGTATCAGGATGAAGGTCGGCCAGTGTTCTGTTAAGAATCGTTGAATTAAAACAGTTGAAAGAACAGTTGTTGTTTCCGCTGCCTCGATGGAATGTGTTGATGTGGGGCCCCATTCTCGATGAACAACCCATAGACAACTGCAAAGTAACAATCCACAGACCAGACAGGACAGAAACGGTTCGCGGAACGGGGCCTGGTGCTCTGTACTCTCAGAATCTATATCTTGATGTGTCACACCGTGCCACAAAAACAGGATCACACTTCCACCTAGAATCAACCAGCACAATAACACGACAGGTAAGACAGCGGTTTGGAGAAATAAGAGTCCACTTGTCATAAAGGAAATCGTCGCCGCTGTCGTCGACCATTTCAAATCAGATGAGAGCACAGCAGCAGCAGCCGAGCCCAGTACGATCATTCCCGTTAAAAACTGGCTGATCAAAATAACAATTTCGCTGGGGCGAGTACTTTGTTCCTCTGAGAGAGGTTGTCCGAACCAAAAAAATAAAATCGCCAATGCAAGCATAGATAGTGCAGGCCATCCCCAACGGAGTTTCGGAGAAGCGCCTGTCTGCGCATTCAAGTATCCATAAATGCCCGTAATCATCAGCAGCACGAGTACGGCCAGCGTCAAAAACGGCAAATTGTCTGCTGAGCCTGGCAGATAAAATAAAAGTTCGTCCATTTCATATCGATTCCTGAAGGGAGTTCTATGAATGCTTCCTGAGTGATGTCGCTGGTGGAATGTGAAATTTGGGAGCGATCAATCCGCCCCAGATCGCCAGCAAACTAAAATTGAGTAACACATGCATCCAGGGATCTGACATCCCTAAAACGTGAAAGGCCAGAAACGAGGCCGTTAATGCGATCAATGCCAGCCACAGTGTCGATTTCCAGAACGATAGTGCAATTAGTCCCCCTCGCATTTTAAAATAAACTTCGAGACGTTTAACCAGTAGCAACAAAACAAGGAACAGCACAGGCAAAATAAAGAACTGTATCATTTCACCGGGGGTATTTTGTATTTCCGCGGGTGAAAAACAGGTGCGACTGCCAACAACGGTCATCGTAATAACTAACAGGCTGATCAGCATTCGCAATTCACGAATCCAGTAGTATACCTGTTTTTTATTACTGGTAAGTGTCGTGTTGACCATAAAATAAGGGCCGAGCAATGCCAGAATCAGTGCCAGGCTTCCCAGTGGTTGCAGCAACACCAGCCACACTGTAGAAACCCCAGCCGATGTGCTGTGATTGTCGCCAAGTCGAAGATAATACGCGAGTGACGTCCACGCAAAGAGCAGGGGCAACCAGAAGAAACTGTTGAGACAGAGCACTGCATATCGGTTTTGATAACCTCGTTCACCGTTTGCCAGGCTGATCTCACCTGCCGCGTGCAGAATCAGCAAAAGTCCCAGCAAAACGATCGATGATCCGTCACCGTTGATCAGTTGGGGCATCGGGATGATGGAGTATGATCGCGTTGTCAGACTTTCGATAAAATGGGGAAGTATGATCATCGCAACCAGGCAACAGAGTAATGAAAGAAAGAGCAAACATCGTTCGGAAAAATTTTCGATTTGGTTCTGCGCACGCGATACATCGTGCAACGCATTAAGAAAGTGGTTGCCGTTTCCATGCTGTGAAGACGGGTGCTGAAGCCCTGTAAGAATCAGTGAGAGCGGTAAGAGAACCAGAAACACCAAAATCGAAACCATTATGCGTTCTCGCTTTTGTCTGTCGTCTCTGGAACGGGTATTGGTTCTAACTCTCCAAACTCAGAGAAATCAGAAAGAAGAAACTCAGGGAGATCAGGTAATAATGCCAGAACAGGAGGCCAAAAAGACAACATCTTTGACCAGAGGCTGATCATCCAGATCAAAATCAGCGCGCCTCCCAATGTCAATATCACGGGATGAGAGAGCGGCAAGTCACGCACACTGATCCCCAGTACTAGCAGTAATGTCAGAATCACTATGAGCACGCTGCTGAAATTCCAGTATAGCCGTTCTTTGGCGACCAGGGGAATGGTGTCGATCTCTTTTGGTTCGGGTAATTTTGGCTCAGAGGGTATAGTATCACGGAAGCAAACTTTGATCATAAACCATAGAACGAGTGTGCAGAAAAAAGCGATCAGAAAATAAATGAGAAAGGCAAACCATTCCATGGCGGGCTTTCAGGGAAGGGAGTCTGTATAATTAATCCAAATAGACAAACGAAAAACGTTTCGTCAGATTTTAAGTGAATCGTCTGCGATTGCGAAGTGTGTTTACACCCGCAAATCTTTCAAATGAGAAAATGTAATGTCGGTTGATCCTTTACATGATGTAGTTCCCAGTGAAGAATTATTAAATCTGGGTCCGAAAAGTGCTCGCTGGCTGGAACAGGTCGGAATTCGCACCCTGGGTGATCTCAAACAGACAGGTGCCGTGGCCGCATATCTGATGGCAAAACGCAAAGCGCCTCAATGCAGCCTGAATTTATTGTACGCCCTTGAGGGGGCGCTGACTGGTTTGCCTTGGAACAAGCTGTCTGAAAAGACGAAACAACGGCTGCGGACTGCTGTCCAGAATGAATAAAGATGAGGAAGATGAATCAGGAATCCCGAACTCTGATTTTTGTCTATGGAACGTTAAAGCGTGGTTTTTGCCGTTCTCAATTTTTGGAAAATCAAATATTTCTCACAAAGGCGACTACAGCCCCTCACTACACCATGTATGATTGCGGTGAATATCCAGGTCTCGTTGTCGATGTGCCAGAAGGCATTGGCATCCAGGGAGAATTATGGAGTGTCGATGAATCGGGAGTACAACTGCTCGATGAAGTCGAAGGCGTTGCCGAAAACTGGTTTTCTCGAGACACAATCGAATTAATCAGTCCATCCGACGACCAAATCGTTCAGGCATACTATTTTCAGGGAGATGTGACTCATCTCAAAAAAAATGGGAGTAACTGGACCAAGCAGAGCTGAATCTCAAAATTAGGGACTTGTTATTCTTTGTGCGAATTCCAAAAATAAACTATTGATCCTGTCACTGTCGTTTCTCAGACAAACATTGAATTGGGGAGTATTCCATGTCTACACAAACTGCCAATCGAAGAACACTCTCTTATGGTTCTCTACAGGAGATTGCCGATGACGCCAACCGGCTGACAGCCGCAGGCGCATCCACAACAGGAGGTTGGACAAAAGGCCAAATTTTCGACCATCTGGCTCGGACCATGGATTTGTCGTTGGATGGATTCCCGTTTAAAGCACCCTGGCTCTTTCGCATGGTGGGAACATATTATTATAAATCCCATATTTTTAAGAACGGCATGTCTCCCGGTTTTAAACTAAAGGGACCGTTTAAACGTGCTTTAGAGCCGGAACCAATTGATGATCAGGTAGGGCTGGAGCATTTACAAAAATCGGTCCAACGTATGCAAACTGAAGAGCAGCGTTATGCCAGCCCCATTTTTGGCGAGCTGACCCGCGATGAGTGGGATCTCCTGCATCGACGACATGCAGAATTACACATGAGCTTCATCGCCGAACCGTAAACTCCATTGAGTATAAGAATTTTTCGTTAGAATGTAGTGTATTTTAAAAGGGACCTTCATTTACTGCTTAACGCATTGTCCCAGTACCCAGAGGCATTCACCTGGACTCGGTTGACCATCAACTCCATATTCTTCCGAAAACTCATGCTCCGCTGCTTTTGCAGCTAAAGCCTTGAGAATCCATTTGAAAGCCATTGTGAATAATCCTCTCTTCACACAGTCCGGATAAGTGATTCCAGGAACTTAGACAATTTTAGCGGCACCAAATTCCGGGCTCTCGACGTCGGAAATCGCGAATACTCCAACTTCTTTATCTTCTTTACCTACATCAATGAGCCATTGCGGATCTGTCTGATTATTCAATTCCATATCGATGCCTTTTCCTGATTTGATCTAGTTGCCTGAGTAATAAAAAGGAAATCTAATTTTAAAGACTAGATATTTTTGTTATATTTAGAATTGTATGTGTGGTATCTGATATTCTCGAGGCAATTCATGAATTTCGAAATCAGAAACAATCTCATTAGACACCGACGTTTTCTACTTTCGCCGTCTATTCTATTCTTGATACTGGTCTTCTTCTGGGTACTAACCTACTTCTGGGGGACCAAAGAGGTCCATCAGGATTATGTAAAACTCAGTCGAATAGGCCTTCCTCCACAATACAGACTTTTAGAAGACCGAAGGCCCGATGATGTTCATACGCCACTCTTCCCCTCTTTAGAAGGTTGGGCTGATTCCCAACGCGGCCTCTATCTGGCGGTGTTGGAGGAAATGGATCAGCAGTTCGCACGCCTGTTTCAACGCATTCAAAACGACGCCATCTTGCGCGAGAACACGCTCATTCTAATCTGTTCAGACAATGGACCGGAAGAAAACGCGGGGTCCGCCGGTCCTTTTACCGGGCTGAAAGCGACTCTGTTTGAAGGTGGCATCCGTTCGCCCCTCATTGTCTGGGGACCGGGTTGGATTCCAAAAGAACAACAGGGCACGCTCAATAAATCATCTGTCTTTGCCGCCATCGATCTGGTTCCCTCCTTGCTGCATTTAGCCGGAGTCTCAGTACTCGAAGAGGTGATCTTCGATGGCGAGAATCTCGCCGAAACGCTCATCGGAAAATCAACTGACTCTCGCTCAGCGCCACTTTTTTTCCGTCGTCCTCCCGATCGCAAAGATTTTCGCAGCTTTAAAAATCTGCCCGACCTCGCGGTTCGTGAGGGCAAATGGAAGTTGCTCTGTGACTATGGAGGCAAACGACCTCGGCTATACAATCTGGAACGCGATCCTGCCGAATCGACGAATCTTGCTGATCAGCATCCCCAACTGACCAGCCGACTCATCGCAGCAGTACTCAAGTGGAATCAATCAATGCCTGTTGACGCCGGTGATCCAAGTTTTGGCATGAAAACAAAAGCCAAACATAAGTCGGATTAATAGTTTGAATGACAATATTCAGGCCTGGTACTTTGACATTGGGTTGAATCACTGATCGATTTCAAATCAGCTTGCCGTATGCCTTTTGCAGAATTTGAGAGCGAGATTATTTCACAGGCAGATCACTCAAGTTAGATTGCATATTGATTTCTAACCGCACAAGTGCTAATACAGTTACAAGCCCGCTGGCAGAGAAACCTCCTTATTGGATTGGATTTTCAATGGAAGCATTGACACCCAAAGATCAGTTTCTACAAAGCCTTGACCGCTGTATGGAACAGGAAGGCTTTATTCCAGCCTTCTATGATCGCTTTTTGTCAACGTCCGCTGAGATTCGTGATAAATTCCACAACACCGATTTCGAACAGCAGAACAAGATGTTGCTTCGCTCACTCAGATTAGCCGCTGGTGCCACAGCCGGCGATCCCGAGTCACTGCGAGAACTACGCGAGCGCGCCAGGACCCATGATCGAAACCATCTGAATATAGAGGCTCGACTTTATGATATCTGGTTGGAGGCGGTGATCGAAACGGTGCAAGAGTTTGACGAAGAGTGGAACGAAGCTGTTGAAAATACCTGGCGCACCATTCTCGGCTATGTAATTAGCTATATGGTCAAGCGGTATTAATAAATCGATATTGTGAGTAGGGTTCGCGGATAATGCTCAATTTCGAAGACTATTCTACATCCTGTTCAGATTCCCATACCAATTCCATTATCTTCGAGTCCCATTATTTCTCTCCAGCGTGCTTCAATCATCGCAGTATAAATGTGCATGTCAATGCCATAATTCCCAAGTGAATAACCATCATTTACTTCTACCAGCAGGGTTTCTCCCGCAGATGTGATTCCCCAGTCCATACTACAGGCAACAGGTCGATTTTCGAATGCTTCCAGAGCCGCCTGCATTTGAACCGGATTGGGGAAAGCCAGTGGATCGCCGAGATAATTTGCGACACGCCTGATGTTTCCACGGAAAATATATGCACGCCATTCAGAGACGAATTCCACAACCTCTTGCACCAGGACTTCAGTTGCGCCATCAACGGCAGCAGAGGGAATCAAGTCGCGGAATTCTCTGAATACGGTTCCTGTGAATCGTTTGTGTTCGTACAAAGGCTTTACATGGACTGGTTGCGTATACTCTTCTTTTTCGAACGGCTGTCGTACTTCTTCCAGGGTAGAAGTCCAGTACTCACGGCCAATCCATGGCTTCAGACAGTTTGGTAGTTCCAGCAACTCAGGCAGAGAGCGGTTTGCCCGTTTGATCGCTTCACGTACCATTCCCACACCACCAGCTACAATCGTTTCATCTGGATACGACAAGAGACCGCGATCCAGGTTTCCTTTACAGAACTCAGGGTAATCAAATCGCAACACCTCATAACCCCTTTCCCAGAATGTATACGCAATCCGTTCCAGATTAAGGTAATTCGGATCCCCTTTAAGAAACTGTTGTACATAAGCACGCATGATGCATTCCCAGACTAAAAAATTTGTAACCAAAGGGTGGAACCGAATCAAATTAATGCTGAGTCCCGTGAGTTGGATTTCTCAATTAAATGATCGGACTCAGGATATTAAATAGCGGACACAACACGTGTTGAAAAAGTTCTCTGGAAATCGTAACAGATCCGTCTGTTGATGCGACTGGTAGTAGCGATATTGATCGACTGTCATTGCGAAAGAGGCTCGCATTGTGCTCGAATTCATCAATTTCAAGCAGTCTTTGTCATTCGATGTCTTCCACCTTTCCCATGGCAGCGCCAATGCCTCCCGCTAGTGCTCCGGCTGTGATGCCCAGGACAATCGGAGTGCCAAAGAGGTAAAAGGCCACAGGATGGTTTGTCGTCATCATACTTTTTGTTTGACCAGAACCGGGTTCTTGTCGTTGCTCAACGGAGACAGATGACGCCCAGCCTGCTGGAGCAAAAGGACTATAGGTAAGCGAGAACCAGAACAACACTAATGATCCCCCCAGCATCAGACCCAGGAATCCGCCGAAGAGGCTGAAGACTCCGATCGAGGAAAGAATACCACTCGGCTTGGTACGTCGTTTTTTCTTCTGTTTCTTAGGGGCAGGCGTCTCTGGCTCATCTTCATGATCTACCGATACCTGGAAAGATCGTTTTTTTATTTTTTGATTTTGTGTCACAGTTCCGAAGAGAGCGAGCCCCGCACCGACAAACCAGCCACAATGCATCCACCAGAGAACTGATTCTGTACCACCAGAGGCTTGTAGACGATCAGAGACCCATTCCTGTGCAAGCACAAAAAAAGCAATCAACCCGAACAGGTTGGCAAAAACCAGACCACCGACGGCCATCGCCAACAAAAGTCCATAACCCTTTACAATCAACTTTCCAAGCATAAAGAGCATAGGCTTTCCTCTTCATAATTCTGGATTGCTATTGTTTTGGTACTTAAAGCCCCACATAGGCGTTACCGATTTCCACAACTTCACCATCCTGTAAACGTAGTCCAATACCATTGATGTCCCACTCTCCAAAAGCTTCAATGCCGATTGTGGCTTTGCCGTCTGTGGTGGAGTTGATTCGAATTGATGCAAATTCCACTATCTGATCGAGTTCAGTTCCGTTTAAGATCGGAGGTAGGACGTCATCGATATTCTTAGGTCCTCCATAAAGCGCTGACGCGTCCTCTTGCGCTTCTTTGTAGTCGGGGTATAAGACCTGATAATAATTATAAATGGCTTTGCGAACCGTGGCATGAATCTCACGTTCATTTTCAATGAAAAAGTCGAGTGCCTGCTGTTGTTCCGGAGTGATGCCGTTTAGCTTGGATTTGCTGATTTCGATTGCCACAGCGCGAGGTGGTTTCGGTTTTTTGTTGCCAAGTACATCGTAAAAGTAACTCAGTTTGACAACTTTGATTTTTGAATGATCAATGTTATCAGAACTCGCCTCCCAGTCTGCAATCTCATCAGGATCGGTTAGATCTAACATCGAGAAATCATTCGCGGGATCGTCCGGCTGTGGATCATCGTTTCCACAACCCACGACCGTCAGCAAAAACATGGTAATAAAAAGGCCATAGTAATTCATAACTAATGAAACCATAATTTGCTGGAAAAAGATACCCTGAGAAACCAGATCCTATCACTGCAACGCATTAAACTAATCTCGTTCGTGCCTTTAGCGCTTTTCGTGGTAGAAAAAAATCAAATCGGCCACACTTCACCAATACACTCTTTCTGAATCGCCGACAGTTGCTGAATTCCAGACGTAGCCAGTTCGAGTTGCGCGTCGAGTAATCCGCGGTCAAAAATTTGTCCTTCCGCAGTTCCCTGAACCTCAACAAAATCCCCGCTGCCAGTCATTACCACATTCATATCGACTCCCGCGGTGCTGTCTTCGATGTAATCCAGGTCGAGCACGGGTTGATTATTCACCACACCCACGCTCACCGCGGCGACGCTGTTTGAGAATACTTTTTTCGGATCAAAGATCTCCCCTTCGGCCAGTTCGCACGTATCGGGAATTGAAAGTACCGTATCCAATAGCGCCAGAAAGCCGCCGGTAATACTCAGCGTACGCGTACCGCCATCGGCCTGCAGGACATCACAGTCAACGGTAATCGTCCGTGGTCCTAACGCATCAAAGTCGACAACCGCCCGCAGGCTGCGACCAATGAGCCGTTGAATTTCGCTTGAACGTCCGTCGGCACGACGTTTTTTACGAGGGGATGTACTACCGGGGAGCATGTTGTACTCTGCTGTGACCCAGCCACCGGGATTTTCTTCATGCTTTTTCCAGGGGGGAACACTATCGTCCAGACTGGCTGTGCAAAGCACGACGGTATCACCGGCCGAAATCAGGATACTGCCTGGGGTGGCTTTGGTGTATCCACGTTCGACTTTGATGGGGCGAAGTTGATCAGGCTGGCGAGAGTCATGGCGCATGATATTGTCCTAAATTCTGAAGAGTCAAATAGTTATCCACGTTGAATTGTTTTTTCGCTAAAGTTACCACGCTTTGACCGCGCATTTCAATGCAAGAAGGAACGCTTTCTATTAAGATGAGGATCATTCTTTTTTCCTCTCGTTTCAGGATGCGTTTCTTTTGTTGATCTCAGAAATTTTTCACTCACCCCAGGGTGAAGGTAAGTGGATCGGAGTCCCCTCGATTTTTATTCGCACCAGTGGCTGCAATTTGCGGTGCTGGTTCTGTGATACTCCTTATACGTCGTGGGAGCCCGAGGGAGAGAAAATGTCGGTCGACGCCATCATGGAACACATCGCGCAATACGATTGTGAGCATGCGGTGGTGACTGGTGGAGAACCAATGGTAACCCACGAAGTTGAAACGTTGACACAACGTCTGCATACGGCAGGCAAGGTGATCACCATCGAGACGGCAGGGACCATCTTGCAGGATGTGCGGGCAGACCTGATGTCGATCAGTCCTAAACTGTCAAACTCCACACCCGTCAAAGACCCTGCTTGGGCACATCGTCATGATGCAAGACGCGATCAGCCGCATGTGATCCATGAGCTCATTAAGCAGTATCCCTATCAGATCAAATTTGTTGTCGATCAACGGGAAGACCTGCACGAAATCGAAGCGTATCTGGAACGCTATCCCGACATTGACCGGGCACACGTTTACTTGATGCCGCAAGGGACAACAGCAGAGATGCTCAACGAACGGATGGACTGGTTGCAGGAAGCGGCAAAGCAAGCCGGTTGTCAGGTCTCGCGGCGGATGCACATCGAACTCTGGGGTAATGTGCGCGGCAAATAACTCAGCCGTTAAAAATCGCTGTGCGTGCCTGTTGGACGCGTTCGACAGCCGCTTCAGGAGTTTCTGCCAGCGCCGTCAAGTGCCCCATTTTGCGACCAATTCTTGATTCACGTTTGCCGTAGAGATGCAGTTTGACATCGTTGAACTGTTTCAGCGCGTTCCAGTTCGGCTGCCCCGCTTCCAAATGATCGCCCAGCAGATTCGCCATCGCCGTCGGTCCGAGAGAGTCTGTGCTGCCTAAAGGCAGTCCACAAATCGCTCGTACCTGTTGTTCGAATTGACACGTTACGTGACCATTGATGGTCAGGTGCCCGGAGTTATGCGGCCGCGGTGCGATTTCGTTGATCATCAGTCGCTGATCAACGGTCAGAAAGAATTCGACGCACATCACCCCGACTACGTCCAGGTGCTCAAACACCGCCCGTGTGATTTCGATCGCCTCTTTTGCAATGGCATCTCCAACACCAGAGGGAAAAACGGAAATATCGAGGATGTGATTCACATGGTCGTTTTTCATCGGACCATAGACGGCAAAGTCTCCATCGATCCCCCGCACACCCACGACCGAGAGTTCACATGTGTAATCGATGAAGGCTTCGAGTACCGTTTCCTCCGCCCCCACTTCATTCCAGGCCGCTTCTGCAACTTCGGGAGTATCAATTTTGACCTGTCCTTTGCCATCATAGCCGGACGTGGCCGACTTCAGTACAGCCGGACTACCCAACTCGTTCAACGCGCCGTTTAATTCCTCAACCGAACGCACGACAGCAAACGGCGTGACTGGAATACCGGCATCACGCAGTTGCGATTTTTCACGAATCCGATTTTGTGCCATATGCAACACATTTGCGCCGGGTCGCACGGGCGCGTATTTCGAGGCGGTCTCTGTCGTTTCCGAGAGCACATTCTCAAACTCGAACGAAATCACATCGACATTCTTGGCAAAATTGGCGACCGCTTCCAGATCGTCATACGCCGCGCAGATTTCGACATCAGCCACTTGACCCGTGGGAGTCTGACGTTCGGGGGAAAATACATGCACGCCATATCCCAGGCGGCGGGCTTCGATGGCAAACATGCGACCGAGTTGGCCGCTTCCCAGCATGCCCAGCGTTGAACCGGGAGGAATCAAATCACTCATAGTTCAGAATTTTCCAGTACGCTATCGGTTTGATTTTTACAGAACTCGTGCATCTGTTGGCGTAGTTCCGGGCGGGAGTTGCTCAGAATACGTATCGCCAACAGCGCCGCATTCTTTGCCCCCGACTCTCCGATGGCCAACGTTCCGACAGGCACGCCACCCGGCATTTGTACAATTGAGAGCAGCGAATCAAGCCCTTTTAAAGCCCGACTTTTGACGGGCACGCCGAGAACCGGCAACACCGTTTGCGCGGCAACCATTCCCGGCAGATGGGCGGCGCCACCCGCCCCTGCGATGATGACTTCCAGCCCCCGTTCTTCCGCAGTCTTGGCGTATTCGTTCATCCAATCGGGAGTCCGGTGTGCCGAGACCACGCGGCATTCATGAGCTACATTGAACTGTTCCAGCAGGGCAGCCGCCTCTTTCATCGTATCCCAGTCGGATTGACTACCCATGATCACACCCACCAGGGGGGGACTCTTTTCTGACATAATGGAACTTTCATGTTTAGAGGCGAAGGGAATCGGCGAAAGTCGCTAATTTCTAAGCAAAATTATGATACTCCGGTCGGACTTGGCTGTGCATAATAATCAATTTCTTTACCTGATTGGAGTCTGCGATCCCCTTTTTTTGCAGGCTGCTCAGGACAAGTGCGGGTTCGTTTGACATTCTGTGCACTCTGGTCTAGTGTTAGAGACGATTTATTCATTCCCAGATGTGACAATTTGAAAGGATCTTCTCATGGCACGCCCTGTAACATTATTCACCGGACAATGGGCCGATCTCCCGCTGGAAGAGATGTGTAAAAAAGCACAAGACTTCGGGTATGACGGCTTGGAATTAGCCTGCTGGGGAGACCATTTTGAAGTCGACAAAGCGTTGTCCGACGATACCTATTGTAATCGCAAACGCGAATTGCTCGAAAAATACGATTTGCAACTCTTCTCCATTTCCAATCACTTGGTGGGACAGGCTGTACTCGACAACATCGACGAACGCCACAAAGCGATCCTGCCTGAATATGTCTGGGGCGACGGTGATCCCGCCGGTGTGAATGACCGGGCGATTGAGGAAATGAAGAACACGGCTCGCGCCGCGCAAAAACTGGGCGTGAGTGTCGTCAATGGTTTCACCGGATCCAGCATCTGGCATCTGCTCTATGATTTCCCTCCCACGCCGCGAGAAATGATCGACGGTGGATTTCAATTATTCGCGGATCGCTGGAATCCGATTCTGGACGTCTTCCAGGAATGCGGCGTCAAGTTTGCATTAGAAGTGCATCCCACGGAAATCGCCTTCGATATTTATTCCGCAGAAACGGCACTCAAAGCCATCGACAATCGCGAAGAATTCGGTTTCAACTTCGATCCCAGCCACCTGATCTGGCAGGGCGTGGATCCCGTCGAATTCATTCGCTACTTCCCCGATCGCATTTATCACGCACACATGAAAGATGCCTCAGTCACCTTAAACGGTCGCACCGGTATCCTGACGAGTCACCTGTCATTCGGCGATCAACGCCGTGGCTGGGATTTCCGTAGTGTCGGACGAGGTGGAGTTCGCTTCGAAGAAATCATCCGCGCGTTAAACGATATTAAATACAACGGCCCGCTCTCCATCGAATGGGAAGACATGGGCATGAACCGCGATCAAGGTGCCCGCGAAGCGTGCCAGTTCGTCAAAAATGTCGACTTTTCACCCTCCGACATCGCCTTCGACGGCGCCTTCGGAGATTGATTTTAATACAGAGCTTCGGTTAGATCGGCTCAATGCGGAAAGGGAGAACGAACGTCGTTCTCCCTTTTTGCATGCGCGGCATTGAATATTTTGCTCCCACATCCTGAGCGGTACAGTGCTAGCTGCCGTTAAATCATCAGAACAAAATTCACGACTATTAGGTCTGGCGTCCCCAAATCATCTTACTTCAATCCAGATTCAAGATATCGATTTCATACTTGAGTTCGGGCATACGTTTGAGCGTGGCGGTTGCAAGCCCCTGCTCGTCGGGGCCGGTGATCAGCTCATCGTAGTTCAACATCAGATCAAAGAGTTCGTGGTATTCGAAGCAGTTATTGACAATTTCAAACAGGTTTTCCTGATCGAGTGGGATTTCCAGTTCCCTAAGATCGGATTCAAACTGAATGCCATCTGCACTTACTTCCAGTTTTTCATCGCAATATCCGTCTTCATCATAGTGATAGAAACGGACCGTTTGATTCTTGCTGCTGACCTCAAAAGCGAAGCCACTCGTCTCTCCTGTTTCAATAATCTCTTGAGTTTGTTCGATAATGTCCTGACTGTCAGGATGAGAAACAAGATACGTTCTTTCAATTCCCCTGAGCATCAGAGTTAAGATAAATCGTTCGGGTAAGGGAATTGGTTCTCCCGCAATGTCCCCAAAAACTGCCCCTGATTCTTTTTCTTCCTGTATATCCGGATCACTCCAGATCGTCTCCAGTAAGTCCCCCAAAGCGAATTGGATGTGCTCATCAATGGCGGCATAAGCATATTCTCCCTCCAGCGATGTAATACCGTGCCAGAGTTGAGGTTGATGAGAGCTGAACGGTTTTTGCGAGCGATCCGCTTCCGTCTCAACATCCCTCTCCTTTTCGAAATTTGGATCGTCTCTTTTTTCAGGAAAGATGCAGGGAATACTCGGATCGGGTACAAAAACGGCAATCTGTCCGCGGGGAAATGCTCCTTCCCAACCGCAGGGGTAACCGCCTGCCTGATAGATTGGAAACAGACTTTCGTGCATTAATCCACTATCTTTGCAGAAGATCGCCCTGCTTTTGCAGATCATAAATAGTTCATCGGCGATGATCTCTGACTCTTCCTTAATCAGAATTCCGTTGAGTTGATCATTCAACAAGGAGAAGAATTGTTTCCAGAGTTGTCCAAACTGAGAAGACAGAGAGTCCTCTAATTTCTTGGTCTGTTGAAAAAGATGGTTGTTAAACATATCACCGTAGTTCATCATTTTGGCGACATCATCACGTAAAATGTCATCCCAGTCAGTACGCTTGATATATGGCTTATAATTATCGTTGCAATCATTTATTGACTTTCGATACAGGTCGATCTCTTCAAATGTATGAATCTGTTTGATCTTGTAACCAGAGTGTTCCGCGAGTTGCTGATCGAAGGGAATCGAGAGAAGCTTCCCGGACTGCACGAAAGCAATCACATCCTGCACTTCCTCGTTGTGAGGACCGAAATTAAGTTGATCAATAGGCGTAGTCATGAGGTCTCCAGTAGCTAATACTTTGATATGAGCTTCAGATTCTAACTCAAAGGTATTTTGTTTCAAAATCTTCGCCTACTGAATAAGCACTCACTTTCATGAGTACTTTTTTATCATATCCATCACGAATGCGACTTCCCATCTTCTCCCCAGTTCGCTTTGTTGAATTGCTCTGATTCACCTCTGGGGATGGTTAGAGTATGCCAGTCATCCCCCGCTTGGATGCGGGCGACCTGGACGATTTGACCTACGTGGTAACAGGTGTGTCCGAGTGAGCGCTCAATTGCCAGCGGTACGGTGTGTGCTTCTCCGCGGATGGAGACTGTTTTTTCAAGATCTTCTGCCGTCAAACTCTTGAGAGCTTCCAAGACACACGACCAGCCACGTTCCCAGTATTCCATGATTTCCGCGCGGCTCTTAAACGAGTCTACAAACTCATCGTCTCGATTCCGCCACGACTTCTCGCCGTCTGTTGTCAGGAAATCGGTCCAGCGCGAGATCAGATTTCCTGCAACGTGTTTCATAATCACGGCAATAGAATTCGTGTGCTCATCAAGGGCGGTGTGGAGTTTCTCATCGGGAACTTGTTCAACGGCTCGCTCCGTCATTCGTTTGTGGGTTTCGAATACGTTGATTATCGATGACATAAATTGGCCTGTGGTATCCATTTCAGTTCCTCATTTTAGTATGATATGTTTAGGGGGGTATTTTAGGGCTTCGGAATTGAATTTTCCAGGAATGGGTTTTCGAAAAATTCCTTGTCCGTTTCGCGGTTGCCGCTGGTTGTGGAACTGGTATTATTTTTGGAGATGGTATTTTGGCTTGAAAAACCCGGGTTCTACAAAATGAATAGTACAGACACAAACATGAATGACACAGCCACACTTCCCGACCGGGAAACGATGTACGATGCGCTCAGTCGCAGAGATACCAGCTTCGAAGGTGTTTTCGTTGCGGCGATTCGTACAACGGGAATTTTTTGTCGACCCTCGTGTACGGCCCGCAAACCCAAACCGGAAAATGTCGAGTACTTTCCCGATGCGAAGTCGGCTATCGCCAGCGGCTATCGTGCCTGCAAGATCTGTCATCCCATGATCGATTTAGGCGCCACACCCGAATGGCTGCAACCTTTGTTGGAAGAAGTCGAACAGGATGCCACCATTCGCTTGCAGGCTGAAGATTTGAGGCAACGGGGACTTGATCCCGTACGTGTTCGTCGTTGGTTCCAGAAATTACATGGCATGACTTTCACATCCTACTTACGGATGCGACGGATCAACCAGGCCTTTGGCCAAATTCGCCACAAAACATCAGTCACAGATGCCGCCTTTCAGAGTGGTTATGAATCACTGAGTGGCTTCGGTGATGGCTTCAAGAAAACCATCGGCAGCGCGCCAGCAAAGACCAACGGGCAAGAGGTGATTGCCATCACCAGGATACTGACCCCACTCGGCCCGATGTTAGCGGGTGCGACGGAGCAGGGGATTTGCTTACTTGAATTCGCCGACCGTCCGATGCTGGAAACCCAGCTCAATCGTTTGCACAAACGCATGAATGCAAAAACGCTGCCAGGAGATAGTCCATTCTTTGCACAACTCGATGCGGAGTTACAGGCCTATTTTGCAGGGAAGCGAACCGAGTTTGATGTCCCGCTGCTTACACCCGGGACCGAGTTTCAACAAAAAGTCTGGGCCGCTTTGCAAACGATTCCGTTCGGAGCAACCCGTTCCTATGCCGAGCAGGCCAAGAGCATTGGCCAACCAGCGGCCGTACGTGCCGTCGCCCGCGCCAATGGTGATAACCGCATTTCAATTCTGATCCCTTGTCACCGCGTCATCGGCGCAGACGGAAAGCTGACAGGTTACGGCGGTGGGCTCTGGCGAAAGAAGCGACTATTGGAAATTGAAAGCCGTGAATTACCTCTGAATACAACATAAAATGCAGTAGCTCAATCTAGAGAAGTCAAGCACAATTAATCATGTTATTAGAGACTGATTCACCTCATTAAATAGTAATGGGATGCCAGGTCTCTTACGCCCTCCATGACAGTCTCCCCCAAATCTTTGATGATTTTGATAAGAGACTGATTCTTCTCCTCACACAAGAATAATCTATAAAAAAGTAAATTCATAACTCTTTCTGTGGAAAAAGGATACGTAGCATTTTGAAGATAGGTCCGAAAAACGATCTTTCGGTTTTTCAGTCTAAGGTCATTTATTAAGTAGTAAGGAATTTATAGGGAACATTTCATTAATCTCATTTTCATTAATAAGTAGATTCTACTGTTGTCTAAAAACTCGTCTCAGCTCCAACCTGATGAATTCGTCCGGCTGATTATGGCCAATGAAGGGCGTTTGTTTGGGCTCGTGCGCGCGCTGTTACCTGGATGCGAAGATGTGGAAGACATTGTTCAGGAAGTCGTCACGTTGATGTGGGAGAAGCTAGACGAATTTGAGAAGGGAACGAACTTCTCTGCCTGGGCCTGTCGCATTGCGCATTTCAAAGTACTCGAATATCGACGAACGAAAAACAGGCGTTCGCGGTGTTTAAACGAACAAGTTGTTGAACAACTTGTTACGGATACCGGTAATTTATGGTATGAATTGGAATATCGTTCACAGGCATTGGATGAATGCATCGCGAGTCTGACAAAGTCTGATCGAGAATTGATTCTGCTACGGTTTCGATCCAAGGGAACACTCAAGGAAACGGCACGTCAGGTGGGCCGATCCGAGGTTACTGTCAGGCTATGGATTCGAAGAATTCTCAAGCGGCTCGAAAATTGTATTCAGCGTCGTTTTGAAATGGGGCCGTCAGCATGAGCATTCAGAATGACTGGGAATCGAATCTGCAGGAATGGCTCGCCGCCATTGATGATGGAACTGTTACGAACGAACAGGTCGAACTGCTCTCAAAACTCCTCGAAAAAAACGCAGACGCACGCAAACTTTACCTTGAACACATGGGATTGCTGGGGCATTTAGCTGTCACCGCAAAGCGTTCCGAGCTCTTTGAGGGTTCAACTTCGTTGCTTCAAACCAAAGGCTGGGACGAAAACCAGACACCGCGATTCTGGCAAAAGGTCACTGGTGTGACTGTTGTGGCAGCAATGCTTCTGATGGGCGTTATTATTTATCAGTCGCTTGAGAATAGTTCAGCTAACACAGGCGTGGCGACCCTGAAATCACAGGATGGTTGGTGGGAACATCCGGGGCTCGGAGCAGAGTTGGGTGAAACCATTCAGGTTGATCGCTGGTTGCATTTAGAAGATGGTAAAGCAGTACTGCTGTTTATGAATGGTGTTGAGTTGACATTGAGAGGGGATACTACAATCAAAATCGTTTCCCCGGATGTCGTGCGCTTGTTTTCCGGGATAGCGTCCTTAAAAGTACCCCGGCAGGCAATCGGATTTAAAGTGTCAACAACCGCCGCAGAGGTGGTTGACTTTGGAACCGAGTTTACAGTTCGTGTCTACGATGCGGAAGTCGTCGATATTCAGGTCCACCAGGGACTTGTCGAAGTGAAACGCTCTGACGAGATGGGAGCTACTGAGAGACGAATGTTAAAAACGAAAGAAGCCGTGCGCGTTGATCCTTTAAAAGAAGGCTACATCGAGATCGAACCGGTCGATTTGCGAGATGAGCCAGAGCAGAATCAAGATTCACTCAAGATTGCCTATCGAACACGAAAGAATACCAAAGGCACACAGGCATATCACGGTAAACTGGGCCACGATTTTGTGGTGAACGAGCCGATCGAAGTGACACGCTTGGGTGTTTTTGACAGCGGCTCTGATGGGTTGAAACAACAGCTCGTGTGTGAGCTTTGGCAGCGCGATGATCTGGGAACACCTGATGACTTTAAAGACGATAAAGGGACTAAGCGGCTGGCAGTGGTAGCCTTTGCGCCTGGTGATGATGCAGAACTGATTGACTCGAATCGATTTCAGCCTTTGAAATCTCCGTTGCGACTCGAACCCGGGGCTTACTCGATTGTGGCATATGGTTATGGAGAGAAAGAGCCAAACGGAAATGATGGAGTGAGTGGCTCTCGTCGGCACTTGAAGTCGCGCGACGATGGCGGCGGCCTGATTTCATTTGTCGGTACGAGCCGGTTTGAGCGAGGTTTGAGCGAGGTGAACTCAGATCAACCGCAGTGGTTATCTGATCCTGAGAACTTCCCGATAAAAATTGATCAAATATTCGTAGATCGATACTCGGCAGGCACGTTTGAGTATCGTCGCGCACGCTGATTTGTTTCAGAGGTTTTGTCTATTATCTAATTTATTGTTAATTTTGAAGAAAAGGGGCTCTGCGATGTCTTCATTATTTAAGTTGCGTCGAGGTTTTACGCTCATCGAATTATTAGTTGTGATTGCGATCATTGCTATCTTGATCGCGTTACTGTTGCCGGCAGTGCAGCAGGCAAGGGAAGCAGCACGCCGTTCTCAGTGCAAAAACAATCTAAAACAGATCGGTCTGGCACTTCATAATTATCATGGTACGTTCTCTATGCTGCCAATTTCCAATCCGCGTTGTCCCAATGTGGGAGCACCTGTGGGCAGCAAACGCTATGGATGGATTCCAATGATCTTGCCTTATATGGATCAGGCGAATATTTACAACGCCTTTGATTTCGATCGCGCTTCATGGCAGGGAAGTAATTTTCAGCATCTTCAGAAACCTTACCCCGCATTTCTTTGTCCCTCAGACCCGCTTGCAAACGAAATCCGTGATGAAGAGTTTTTTGCAGCACCAACCTGGGTTGTTGCGCAGACTGACTATGCGGCTGTGATCGGAGATTATGTAAACAGTACAGGAGTCGGCGCGACTCCCGCCTATGGAAACGTAGGCTGTCTACAACCCGTGCGCGGCATGATCGGTCGCTGGGCATGGAGTGCGCGCATCAGAGATGTCACTGATGGTCTTTCCAATACTTTTGCAATCGGTGAATGTATCGGCGCGATGTGTATTACCCAAAACTGGGGAGTGCAGAGTTTCGGAACCACGGCTCATCCGATTAACTTTATGAACGAAGATTTACAGAGTAATTTACCAAGCCAATCCAATGCCCGTTGGGATGAATCTATTGGTTTTCGGAGCTTCCACGTCGGAGGCACTCATTTTCTGATGGGTGATGGCGCCGTTCGTTTTGTCAGTGAAAATATCGATGGTGCCACATATCGTGGACTTGCTTCCCGTGCCGGTGGAGAAGTGCTCGGAGAATACTAACTCTGACAGAAAGATACTTTGCAAACAGACAGGTTCGGTTCCGAATCTGTCTGCTCCTGTTTGATTGTTGCTTGATTCCTTGGCCCGTTCAACGAGCTATGAACCGGGTAGTTATATCATTATCTCTTTCTTTCGGAATGTTAGTGGAGTTCAAAGTGAAACGTTTATTTTTTTGTATATTCTTGCTCACCATGATCGGTTGCGGTGGAGGTCCTGATCGCTCATCAACGGCACCTGTCTCCGGAACGGTGACACTAGATGGCGAGCCACTTGCCTCTGGCACGATTACGTTTGAAACAACCGGTAGCCGCCCTGCTTCGGGAGTGATCAAAGAAGGGAAAATTCTGAATGTAATGACTTACGAACCCAATGACGGTGCTCCTGTAGGTACTCACAAAGTCTCCATCAGTTCTACAGAAACTGCAAAAAGTGCTGTCGTCGCGAATCCCGGTGAAACCACAGAGTTTGATCCCAACTACATGGGAGGGGGAGATTCACTGATCCCAGAAAAGTACAACAATCCCAGCACTTCCGGCCTGACTGCGGAGATTCAAAGTGGAACGGAAAACGTACTGCAGTTCAATTTGGAACCAAAGCAAAAAAAGAAATAAGCCGATTGTTGTTTTGATGAGAGAACAATGCAGAAAACGCCGACCAGTATAAGATGACTGGTCGGCGTTTCGTTTGAGGAATCAAATCTCAACGACAGGCTGTTATTTAATAAACAGCATTTCTTGATAAGTCGGTAGAGGCCAAAGGTCGTCGGCAACGATCCCTTCCAGTTCATCTGCGATCGCCCGAACTTTATTCATAATTGGCAAGAGAACATTGCAACTATGATTTGCTTCAGCAAGCATATCATCTGATTCACACTCTGAAACGGCCAGTTCCAGTTCGCCGATCGTATCTTGAAGAATCTTTACCAGGTCTGTGACATGATCCAGGGTGACAGTATCAAAATCATAACCCAGCATTTTCAAGTTGGCACAATTGGAAACCAGTTCGCTCTGGTAGCGAATCACGGCCGGGAAGATGAAAGTTTTTGCCATCTTAATCGTCAAATTGACTTCCACACTAATCGACATGCAATACTGTTCAAGATATGTTTCAAGACGGCTAGCCAACTCCCGTTCTGAAAGAACTTTATGCTTGGTAAACAGTGTTTTGACATCTTCCGATTCTAAAATCGGTAGAGCATCAACGGTGGTTTTAAGATTGAGCAAACCGCGTCGGGCCGCTTCCGCATGCCATTCTTCACTATAACCATCTCCATTGAAGACAATTGAACCATGCTCATTCATGATTTCTGTCAGCAGTTTTTGCAATTCAGCATGGAGTTTGTCGGGATCACCGCCGGTTGCTTCTTCGAGACGGTTGGCACAAAACTCAAGTGAATCTGCGACAATCGTATTCATCGCTACTAGTGGGCCGGCAATCGACTGGTTTGCACCAACGGCACGGAATTCAAACCGGTTTCCGGTGAACGCGAAAGGACTGGTACGGTTACGGTCTCCCGCATCTTTAGGCAGCGGTGGCAAGACGTCCGCACCGACTGTCAGAGTCCCCTTGGGAATCGATGAGTTCGCGCCACCCGCTTTGATTTGTTCAAAGACATCCGTAAGCTGATCACCGAGGAAGATCGAGATAATCGCAGGGGGGGCTTCGTTGGCGCCTAAGCGGTGGTCATTACTGGCAGAAGCAACGACAGCACGCAGCAAGCCCTGGTATTTATGCACGGCACGGATCACGGCGGCACAGAAGAGCAGAAATTGTGCGTTTTCATGAGGAGTGTCTCCCGGATCAAGCAAGTTGCCTTGTGAGGCACTACCCAGTGACCAGTTGACGTGTTTTCCTGATCCATTCACGCCGGCAAACGGTTTTTCATGTGTCAGACAGACCATGCCATGTTTCTCTGCGGTACGCCGCAAAGTGGTCATGAGCAATTGTTGATGGTCGGTCGCGATATTCGCAGATTCAAATTGAGGTGCGATTTCGTATTGGCCTGGTGCCACTTCGTTATGTCGCGTTTTAACGGGAATTCCCAGTTTGAAGAGTTCTCGTTCCGCTTCAAACATAAACGCCAGCACGCGGTCAGGAATCGCACCAAAATAATGATCGTCAAACTCTTGACCTTTTGGTGGTTTGGCTCCGAATAAAGTGCGGCCTGCAGTGAGCAGGTCAGGTCTTGCATAATAAAAGTTACGATCAATCAGAAAATATTCCTGTTCAGGACCTGCGGTCGATGAAACCAGATCACCATCCTCATGCCCGAACAGTTTCAAAATTCGTTGTGCCTGCGTATTCAGGGCCTGCATGGAACGCAGCACGGGTGTCTTTTTATCTAATGCTTCTCCCGTCCATGAAACAAAGGCAGTAGGAATACAGAGTGTCGTTCCATTGGAATTTTCCAGAATATAAGCTGAGCTGGTGACATCCCAGATGGTATAACCCCGCGCCTCAAACGTGGCTCGAATTCCACCAGTGGGAAAGCTCGAACCATCGGGTTCACCTTGGATGAGTTGAGATCCACTGAATTCCGCGATCGCGCTACCTTCACCATCAGGTGAAAGGAAACTGTCGTGTTTTTCAGCCGTTGATCCGGTCAAGGGATAAAAGACGTGGGCGTAATGAGTGGCTCCTTTTTCGATGGCCCAGTCTTTAATGGCAGATGCCACAACATCGGCTGTGGAGCAGTCCAGCTTCTCGCCGTCTTCAATCGTCCGGACCAATTTTTTGTAGATTTCTTTCGGCAAACGTTTTTTCATTACCTTTTTAGAAAACACGTTGTTGTTAAAGAGATCACCTGTTGGTGTTTCCCGGAAATTCATTGGTGACTGGTTAGATGAGTAGCCTGTTACAGCGGCGATAGCAGCAGAGCGTGGGGAACTGGGCTTGCTCTGACTCCTATTGTTGGCACCAGGGTAAGTGGTAGGTGAGTCTGAGCTTTGAGTTTGCGTGTTCACTTTTTTACCTTTTCTTTGAGCGAAAGAACAACTTACGATTATTACAGGAGGGGACCACAGTCGTATGGTTCACACGAGCCATACTTTATTTCTGTGAAATCCGATTGGTATTTTTACAAGCGGTTTGAATAACAGGTTGGGGATCATGGTCATTTGTCTGTCAGAACGTATCGAAACTGACGAGATCACGTTGAAAAATGAACCATAAGAATAAACAAAGCAGAATGTGTGCCAAACAGATTGTTGTTACCCGTTTTACTCAGAACAATGTGATGACTCCAGCAACAGAGAGTATGAATTGTGAGAGATTGAGCATTGTTGTTCCAGACACTGTCAGGGTTTGGGCCATGATTAACGCTGTATCTTAATCAAACTGTTTGTATGCGAAGTTTGAGTCGCGGTTTCCATACCGGAACTAAAATTATGATCAAAAATACTATATGTTTGTGATGGTTGCTGGTGTTTATGGCAGGCTATGCCTTAATATGCAGCAGTCGGTCAGCCGGCCGAGTTGCTGCATTTCTGGTAGCGTTGGAGAATGAAAGTTGTCCGAATCGGCGGCACTGATCGGTATTCTTCTAAAAATCTGCGTTTCCTTTGGTTTGGTAGAGCGGGATAAATCACCGGTTGAAAGATCAATTCGGCAATCTAAAATGTCCGCATTCGAATCAGATATGGGAACCAATCTTTTCGGGAATTCAGTATGACAGAGAATCAACAAGCGGAAACAGAAGCAAATCAACCAGTCGAACCACAAGAAGATGATGCAGTATCATCTGATACTAAATTACAACCGTTACGCAGCTGGCCTCCGATTCTGTTTCTGATCGGCATGCTGCTGACACGATTCTTGACCCGCGCGATCGAAGTCAACTCGACTCTTATGTTAATGGTGGCCATTTTTGGTCCCATGGTGTTTGGTGGTTTTATTTTATTGTGGTGGTTGTTTGCCAGTCGTGCCACAGTGAAAGAGAAAATCGTGGGAACCGCAGTGGTCGTTTTGGCCGCGATCACGACGATGTTCCTGATTGACCCTTCGATGAAGGGGCCGGCTGTGATGTCAATCACCGTGCCCATGGGGCTGGGGCTGTTTGGACTTGCCGCGGTTCTGGTTTCGAAAATGCTCTCATTTAAGAGGACAGTGATTATCACTGCCTGCTCTGTCATTGGGTTTGGGTTTTCCACTTTAGTACGCAGTGATGGTATGTGGGGGCATTATGAAATGGATTTAGCATGGCGCTGGACCTCGAATGCGGAAGACAGTTTTCTGGCAAAAAATAAAGGACAGTCCCCGAGTGATTTGAATCGACTGACAGATACTGAACTCGACCAGCAACTGATTGACCCTGCGTGGCCTGCATTCCGTGGCAATCAGCGAGATGGCGTGCTTAGTGGTGTGACTCTGTCTGACAAATGGACGAATGAAGTCTCGACTCCACTCTGGAAGATCGCCATCGGTCCTGGTTGGTCCTCCTTTGCCATTGCCGGTGACCTGCTTTTCACTCAGGAGCAGCGCGGCGATCACGAAGCGATCGTTTGTTATGACGCTCGTTCCGGAAACGAAATCTGGAAGCAACAGATTCAATCTCGATTTTATGAACCGATGGGGGGCGCTGGTCCTCGTGCCACTCCCACACTTGCCGATGGGCAACTTTACGTCATGGGAGCGAAAGGGCATTTAATAAGGCTCGATCCCAAAACGGGAAAAATTATCTGGCAACAAGACATCCGTGAAGTTGCTGGTCGAGAACCACCGATGTGGGGGTTCTGCTCTTCGCCTCTTGTCGTTGATTCACTAGCCATCGTGCATGCGGGGGGTAATGGTGATAAAGGCGTTCTGGCATTCGATACTGAAACCGGTGATTTAAAGTGGTCGGCTTCGTCTGGCGATCACTCCTATAGCTCACCTGTGTTGCTCACCATTGCCGGGCAAAGTGTTATAGCGATGTTGACGAACAAAGAACTCAACCTGTTCAATCCAGCCGATGGCACTGTGCTGCTCAATTACGAATGTGCCGTTGATGGCTTTCGCGCATTACAACCTCAGGTGATTGAAGACGATTCCATCCTCATTGCGACCGGCATGGGCAAGGGCGTTCAACGAGTTCGCGTCACAAACATGGATGGTAAATGGGCGGCGGAACAAGTCTGGATTGCCCTCGGTTTGAAACCAGACTTTAGTGACTATGTGATCCATGAAGGTTACGCTTATGGATTTGACGGCAGCATTTTCTTGTGTTTCGATCTCAAAGATGGGAAACGCAAATGGAAGCGAGGCCGTTACGGAAAAGGCCAGGTTTTGTTACTTGGTGATTCCGGGCAGTTGTTAGTGATCAGTGAGCAAGGTGAAGTCGTGTTACTGAAAGCCGATCCCAAAACACATACAGAACTGGCAAGGTTTCAGTCGATCGACGGCAAAACCTGGAATCATCCCGTTTTGCGTGGCGACCAGTTATTCGTCCGCAATGCAGAACAGGCTGCCTCTTTTCGCCTGCCATTGGCAAAATGAAAATAGACTTAATATGAACCTGAGCGAAAGGGCGCTAGCCCTCGGTAGTTCTCTAATCATTTCGACTATCAAATTAAGCACCTTTCCAACATTAGTTTTTATGACTACCTGTGCAATACCGGCGGCTAGCGCCGTACCGCTCAGTTTAGTAGTGATATTTACTTAAAAATCAGATCGGCGATCACTGTCCGATGGTCAGTATCAACGGAGGTGTCTGCCATGACGCGTACTGGCTGAAATGAATCGTTGACCCAGATTTGATCAATTCGTAAAAACGGGATGTCGTTGATTATCGTATTTCCCCATCCGCGGCCTGCACTCACAAAGGCGTCTTGTAGAGACACTGGCAGTTCTGCAAAAATCGGATCGCGAGGGTTGGCATTGAAATCTCCGCCCACAATAACGGGAAGCCCGGCAGGCAGGGCGGCTAATACTTTAGAAAGACCTTTGACTTCAGCCCGCTGTTTCATACGGTGATTGCGAAACGCGCGCCAGCACTCCGGATTCCATAAATCAAAGCGGAATGGAGGGGGAGAGAGTCGCAGAGAAGCGACCACCAATTCCTGGCCCGTGGGGAGTGTAATCTTACCAATGATAAAATTCCCTGTCGCGGCGATCAGTTCAATCTCTCCTCGCGTGATGAGGGACGCATCCACGCCGGCTAAAAAAGATCCGTTTGCACCTATGAGCTCAGCGGTGATTTCTGTCAGTTGATTTTTGTTGGGCGTCTCCTGCAGCAGAATCAGATCCGGTTCCCACTGTTTTAAGGCGAGAACCGATGTTTTCCTCCCACTGCAGTTCAGCGAGATCACTCGCATGGCACGTTGCTGCTCTCGGGCGTCAATCCATTCGATATCTGATGGACTCCCAATGCCTCGCCAGAGACTCAAAGGCGTATCAGCAAAGAAAACCATAAACAAAAGCCAGATGAATAATGTCGATATCGCAGTTCGCTTATTTTTGTTTCTGATCAGAATAAACGCGAAACACAAACCACATAAAAACCAGACCCAACTCGGATAAACTGTGACGGCAGCACACGCATCGTATTGTTGTCGATAACAGAGTGTTAGGAATAGAAAAAGTAGTAGAGAAATGCCTGTAACAAGTGTCGTCAGAATCCAGGTGGTACGGCTTCGTTTCTCAGGTAGAGTGCTTGGTTGGCGATTCGTCATAAGTATTGGGCGAAATGATTTGTATATGCGCAATGTGGCTCGCGGCTCAGGTTTTTATGTGATTCTAACGCTCACTTCGTATTTCCGTCCTACACGAAACACTTCGATCCATGGTTCCGCGTTCTGATAAGTCCTTACGATGAGTCGTTTATTTTGTTGTTCATCGATTGATTCATCGGGCCATCCAATATTCCAGCCACCTAATTGTGCATAAACAGCGGTGTGGGTAAATATATCACGTGGGTTCGCTTCGACCCACCATGCAGAACCATACTCAGACAAAAGCTCACTATCATTAGCCAGTGCTTCCCGAATCGATTTTTTCGCCTTCGTTTCGAGAATTTCCTGGCAAGGAAAGTCCCATGCTTCTTCAGCATATAATGGTCGTTCACCCTTGTTAATTTTCAATAATTGACCTTTATTCAAAGTCGCTGTACTCTCAGGACCATACGGATTTATGTTCACGTCCAGCACGCCATCGGCACAAAGCTTTGGATCAGGATGTTTGCGCATATCGATTCTGAACCATAGGCCGTTTTCCATCTTCGAGGGCAGTTTTGGATTCCAAACGGCAATCGGTTTTTTTGACGTTTTCCCACTTTTTCTTGCTTTCAATAGCAACACTGATTTTACGATTCGTTCTGCCTCTTCCCAAAGGCCATCCAGGCTCATCCCCGCTGAAGAATCTTGCGATTCAGCAGAAGTCATGTTGACATTTGAAAGTGAGCAACCTTTCCTGACGGCTTCTTCCATTTCAGGTAAGATTTTCCTTAGGTGAGCTATGATTTCGTCTTTTGTGAAACCTGAAACATCAATACTCAAGGCCTTTGCTGCTTTTTTCAAGTTGCTCGCAGGAATATCAAATTCATAGAGAATGAAATTTAACAAGTGCGGTCCTTGTTTTGCTAACTTGTCAGTTGTTTTTTTACGGTTGGGAAGAACACAGGCGAAGAGCTCTGCTGCTTCATTTATTGTCTCAGCAGGCAATTGATCTAGGAATATTCGATTGAATTCGGGTACAGAATTTATAGCCATTCACACCTTCCTTATGAGAGTGGTGTCAGTTAAGCATTTAATACAGCTCTTGATCAACGCGAAGAATGTCTTTTTCTAATTATGAGTATTGGTATTTAAAATAGCCAGGAAATTATGGTCGCTACAATCATTGGCTCATATCCAGTATTGAAATAGTTAGATTAATGTTAACACGAGACTTTCCCATCTATTAAGATGTAAATATGGAAAAAAGTGGTTAACTAAATGAGACGCCTCGGGTGGTTTCATTATGACATCAACGATTGTGATTCTTGATGATGAGCTTGATCGACTGGAAGCAATGAACGCGATCCTGTCTGAAGAACTCTCGCAATACAAGATAGTTATGTTTAAAAATGCGCCTGATATCATTGCCTGGTTACAAGATAACATATCGTCTGCTGCTCTCATCAGCCTTGATCATGATCTGTTCCCACAATCCGAAGCAGAACCCGACCCTGGAACGGGGCGCGATGTTGCAGATTTCCTGGCAACACAATCGCCCGTTTGCCATGTTATTATCCATACGACAAATTCCATTGCCGCACCTGGAATGGAAATGGTACTCAATGATGCCGGCTGGACAAACTCACGTGTGATGCCATTTAATGATTTGGAATGGGTAACCACATGGTGGATTCAGGAAATCATCGACTATCTCAAATAATATGGTGCTCTGACTTCTTACAATCACTCGTCAAAGTGCGATTTCTTTCGCAGCAGATGATGATAGTGCTGGGCGAAGCGGTGGGATTCGTCGCGCACGTATTGCAGAAGCCTTAAGCCATATGAGTGGCGGCTGAGGCGGCGGGGTTCGGTTTCGCCGGGGACGAAGACTTCTTCTTCGCGTTTGGCGAGAGAAATCGTAAAGGGGGGCTCCACACCCAGTTCGTGCATTGCGGACATCGCCGCGCTCAGTTGGCCTTTCCCGCCGTCGATGAGCAGAATGTCGGGGAAGCTTTCACCTTCCTGATGCAGTCGACTGATGCGACGGCTGACGACTTCGCGAATCGAGGCGAAATCATCGATGCCTTTAACGGTACGAATTTTGAAACGCTTATATCCATGTTTGAAGGGCAGTCCGTCGATGAACTGCACGAGACTGGCGACTGTTTCGCCTCCCTGCAGGTGGGCAATGTCCACACCTTCGATGCGGCGCGGTAATTCTGGTAGTTGGAAGACTTTTTTTAAACCCTGCATCCCTTTTTTCGGATCGATGTAAAACACTTCAGGCTGGGCATGATCTTCTAAGTTGCCGCGCAGGTTTAAGCTGTCCAATAATTGAATTTCATCCCGCAAGCGGGCCGCCTTTTCATAGAGTTTTTTTTCTGAGGCAGCCTGCATCTCTTTTTTCATCTCATTCAAGAGACGGTCTTTTTTGCCATCCAGAAACAGTTTCAGCTTGTTAATGTCTTTGCGATAGTCTTCTTTATTGATGCGCAAATTACAGGGAGCCGTGCATTGGTTGATACTGTGTAGCAGGCAAGGGCGGAACCAGCGCCATTTTTCGTCCCCCTCGTCAATGTCCAGAGAACAGTTTCGGAAGCGGAAAATTTTCTGCAAAACGGTGATTGTACCTCTGAGTTGTTTGGCGTTGGTAAAGGGGCCGTACAGCTTCGTTCCCTTGGTTTGTGGCTTGCGTGTGAACTCGACACGCGGGAAATCTTCACGCGTCGTAATTTCGAGATAAGGAAACGTTTTATCGTCTTTGAGTTCAGAATTGAAACGCGGCCGAATATCTTTGATCAGGCGTGCTTCCAGTAGTAACGCGTCGACCTCTGTATCTGTATCAAGAAAATCGATGTCGGCAATTTCGGTAACGAGTTCCGCAGTGCGACGATCAACGGCGGCCGCCTGCGTGAAATAACTTGAAGCGCGACTTTTCAGGTTGACTGCTTTACCGATATAAATAACACGGCCTTGTGCATCTTTCATTAGATACACACCAGCTGTCGTCGGGAAAGAGCGAACTTTTTCCTGAGGTGTCTGCGCAGCACTTTCCTCCGACTCAGAAGTTGGTTCTGTTTCTGAAGATTCATCGCTGGGGAGATTGTCGGTATCAGACACCGAATCAGATTCCTGGTAAACGTCAAACGTATTTTTTGATTTCGCAAGGGCTTCTGAATTATAGAAGATTCGACACAAAATCAGAAGAGGCTATTTTCTTCGATCATCTGTTTGACGACTTCTCGTCGATCCCCCGTCTCTTTCATAATCTCCAATTGTCGCTTGGCTCCAGAATTTTGGATCAAGTCATAGATCCCTTGTAACTCGGTTGTACACTCAAGCTGTTTTGAAGAATCGGAAAGAAGATCGACCAAATGGGTGGTTGAATCCAGTACGGAATAGAGCCGATAACTGTCGCTATTTACCAGGCTGGCGTCAATCCCATAGCGCGTGGCACGCCATTTATTTTGCTGGACCATCATAGGGTGATGCTGTAGTTGATAAGCGCCTTCATCAATTTCATTGGAGATGGATTTGACGAGACATTGCACTAACGCAGTCAGGGATAAAACCTGTTCCAGATTAGCGGGCATATCACAAACGCGAATTTCCACAGTACCGAAGTTATGATGTGGACGGATATCCCACCAGATTTCACGAATCGTATTGATGAAACCGGTACTGATTAAGTGGTTGATCAGCCACGTATATTCACTCCAGTTACGCATGGCGGGAGGTAGTCCGGCTGTGGGTAAGCCTTCCATGATTTTGGAACGATTCGAATGCAGGCCTGTATCCCGATTTTCCCAGAAGGGAGAATTGGAAGAGAGCGAGAGTAGTAAAGGCAAGTGTCTCATCATACGGTCGCAGACCATGACGGCCTTATCGCCTGAATCGACTCCCACGTGAATATGCAAACCAAAGGTGACCAGCCTGCGGGCTACATCCTGCATCAGGTCGACCAGCTCGTAGTAGCGTTCATTGACAGTAATTTCCTGGTCCCGCCAGGAAGAAAAGGGATGTGTGGCAGCCCAAAACAGTTTGAGCCCCAGTTTGTCTGCGGCTTGAGTGACATCTTTCAACTTTCCTGTCAGATCGTCACGGACATCCGAAACCGTACGACAGATTCCCGTGTTGATTTCGAGGTAACTTTGCATTAGTTCCGGTTTGACAGATTGAGCTGTTTCTTCGGGAAGCTGCGCCAATAGCTCTGTAATTGAACTTGAAAGGGCAAATGTTTCCGCATCCACCATCTGGAGTTCGAGTTCTACTCCCAAAGTCGGGTAATCATTTCTTGCAAAAGAAATTGGTCCCATGTGATTAGCTACCTTTTTGAAGAATTTGCGGATTGAGTGAAAGCAGAAGTGCCGTCTGCAGCATGATGCGGCTGCCGATGGCAAGAACGCGTTCATCAATATCGAAATAGGGAGAATGTAGAAACACCACTTCCTGATCTGGTCGTGCACAGCCCAACCGTAACATCGAACCAGGGGCCGAATTCAGATAAATCGAAAAATCTTCCCCCCCCATACTGGGCATGTCGATCTGGCCTACTTGCTGATGCCCCAGCACATCTTTTGCCGATTGTTCAAAAGCAGCGGTTATAATCGAATCATTGACGACTGCCGGCAGGGGGGATTTAAAGAGAACATCAATTCTTGTTCCTGTGCTGAGTGCAATCCCCTGAGCGATGTCTTCGATCGTCTTGTGTAAAACGGAACGAGCATGCTCATTGGTGGAACGCAAGGACCCTCTCAATTCTGCAGTTTCAGGAACGACATTGGGGGCTTGTCCAGCGGCGATTTGCCCAATTGTAAATACAGCTGGTGTGCGCGAGTCAATCGATCGGGGGAGATTCTGATAGAGGCTCGAGATGAGTTGAGCGGCTGTAGTAATTGGATCATCAACATGATGCGGTCGCGCTGCATGACCTCCCGTGCCATGGATCTTAAATTGGACTTCATCGCAGAAAGCTGTCATGACACCATAGCGGATATTGGCAGCGCCCGCTTCAATTTCCGGGTCCATATGCAGGCCAATAATGGCATCGACGTCTTCCATGACCCCTTGTTTGACCAGCCAGCGTGCGCCTAAGCAAATTTCTTCAGCAGGCTGAAAAATAAATCGCAGGCGAAGTCCGAAGCCTTTCCATTGATTTTTGAAATATTCAGCAAGTCGATTGACTCCGAGTGCCACTCCTAAAGTGATCGCGGTATGAGCGTCATGTCCGCAGAGATGCCCGATACCCGGGTTATGAGAGCAATAATCAACTTCTTTCTGATCTGTAATTCGTAAGGCATCAATGTCGGCACGAATGGCAATCAGAGGCGCATTGGGAGCAATTGTACCCAGAGTCAAGTCTGCGGTGACGCCTACGTCTTTGCGCATAATTTGAGGTTGCAGCCCAATTGCGTTTAATTTTTCCGAGATCAATTGGGATGTTCTTTTCTCTTCACCACTGACCTCGGGGTATTTGTGAAGTGTGCGCCGAATATCGACGAGTGTCGGTTCGAGTTCTTTCAGTTCTATTTCAAGCTGTTTGGAAAACGCTTGATAGAAGGCTCTGATTTCGGCTTGATCCAGAGAAAATGATGCCACTGACAGCTCCCAATGTGTGAGTCACGATCAATAGCGGCTATCATCGATAAGGTCTATTAATCTCAAACTGACTTTAAAATAAATTTGATTATGCTCTTATTTTAGTCATGTTGCGGTTATCATAAAGTCAGAATTGAAAAACTATGAAATTCTAAAAAAAATAATAAGTGGGTTAGTAGACTGAATTGCTTTGTAATGATTGACCGCTTTGAGCATAAGGGACTCGATAGATGAAAGATGTGAATCCAGTTCGCCGCAATCTCCTCAAAGGAGCCGTAGCAACTTCATTGGCGTCGCTGGCGGGGACTGTTTCTTTGAACGCATCTCAGTCAGCAGGTGCTGATCCCGATTTGATCCATCGTGAAAACTTGAAAGCAGGGGCCTCGGATTGGCAACTCACACGGGTTCAGCTCGATAAACGGGGAGGATTCCGCTCATCCAAGATCGAAGGGTATTGTTCGAAGCAAAGCCTTGCTGCCGGTGACGAAATTGAGATTATGGTTTCGACACGTCCAGCCCAGGAATTCAAAATCGAAATTTTTCGTACCGGTTATTATGGTGGACGTGGCGCAAGATTGATGCAAACTTTGGGTCCCTTTCAAGGTAAACCTCAGCCTGTACCAAAACCGGGAAAAAAGAATTTACATGAGTGTCATTGGGATGCCGCTGTTTCGTTAACTATTCCTGACGACTGGCCAAGCGGTGTTTATCTGGGTCGACTATCAACACTCAAAGATAAAACAGAATATGGGTATTGGCAAAATTATGTCGTCTTCATTGTCAAAGATGATCGTCCTGCCGACATTCTTTTTCAATGTTCTGACAATACCTGGCAGGCTTATAACAAGTGGCCAAGTAACTATTCTGTTTATACGCATCCCAAAGGAAATCAAGGTCCCTGGGCCGATGTCAGTTTCGATCGTCCTTATGCCAAGTACGCACAGATTTATGATAACCCGCAATCTCTCGGTTCGGGCGAGTGGCTCTGTTTTGAATTCCCGTTTGCCTACTGGTTGGAAAAGCACGGTTATGATGTGACCTACTGCTCGAATAGTGATATGGTCACCCCGGATCATGGCTTAAAGTGCAAGTCGTTTTTGTCAGTGGGGCACGATGAGTACTGGGACATTAAGCAGTACGAATCTGTCGTGAAGATGCGTGATTCCGGTGTGAACCTGCTCTTCTTTTCCGGTAACTCGGTATGTTGGGTAACGCCACTATTAGAGAGTACCGATGGACGGCCACAGCGGATTATGTTTCGCGGTGGTCCTTACGGTGGAAAGTATAAGTATGCCGAAGCACGTGAACGAGATAATGGACCATTTCCCCATCGTGGCCCGGATGAAGGTTATTTAATGGGCTCCCGGAATGTGGATCCTGTGAATGGAGGCGGAGACTGGGTATGTGAATTACCCGACCATTGGATATTTAAAGATACCGGGATGAAAAAAGGTGATTCCATTCCTGGCCTCATCGGTTGGGAATATCATGGCGATCCACCATCTGATATTCCCGGACTGGAAGTCGTCGCGCGAGGTACCGCTCTCCAGGGAGGTGTGAATCCACAGCAATGGACGGCCACAATCTACCCGGGGCCCAAAGGAAACTTTGTATTTAATGCTTCAACAATCTTTTGGTGTCAGGATCTTGCCAGTCCGCCCGGTCATATGTTGCCCTGGTCGCACTGGTCTCGACCACATGGCCCGGATGAACGCGTTCAGAAGATCACTCATAATCTGATTCGTCGCGCAATTTCTTGATTCATCTTCATTTAAAATCAGAAGCTTAAGGAATTCGCTCTGAATTCATAGGGGTTTTGTTTTTATTCGCGCTGGATTGATAGTGGATCTAAGAGTAAGAGGACTGTCACTTCAATCTCAAAAGTAAACTTTACCTGTTCAAGTCCTTGTTATAGCACTTTTAAGAAGTGTGGATTCGATTCGGAGATACGCGAGTCGGTTAAGTGTTCAATAATGGCCGCAATGGCACCTTCCCGTTTGCTGCCTTTGGCACGCTCAATGCGGCAGTCACGAAATGAAGATGTCAGTGCCGCTGTTTCCGTGCGTTCAATGAGACGCTCGAAGAGCGAGGGATCAATATCGAACATACGGCTGTAAATAAATAGCGTCTGTGGATTAAAGAGATTAATTGTAGTGACAAGTGCAAAGGAGAGCTGTTGTGCGACCTGGTCTAATTCGGTGGTGACATTGAGTTCACCTGCTCGAACGAGTTCGATGATCTCTTCGATGTCGAGTTGTCGACCGATGCGATTTGAGACGAGCCTGGCAAGTGCGGTGTCGCTGGCTATCGTTTCCAGGCAGCCAACGCGTCCGCATCCACACAAGATTCCGTCTGGAACCATCGGTAAATGACCAATTTCACCTGCAAACCCGCTTCTTCCTTTGAGCAAGCGGCCTTCAATCAACACGCCTAAACCAATACCTGTGCTGACATCGAGCATCGCGAAGTCGTCAATACCGTGCGCCAAGCCAGAATTGCTTTCAGCAAGGCAGAGTGCATCGGTTTCCTGTAGCACCACACACGTTAGTCCCAGTTGTTCTGATAGATCCTTCCCAATGCATTGATTGTTTGTAATGGGAACATTGGGTGAAAGAATGGAGCGGCCCTCTCGATAATCAAACAGGCCAGGCAAACTGATGCCAACCCCCAATGTTTTGATTCCATCGATCGATTTCAATGTCGTGATGCGATTGATTACCGATTCCAATAACTCTTCGTAAGTGCCAGGGATAGGAAATTCTTGATGCGCTCCATCTCGAATCGTACCATCAAGGCCAGTCGTAACAATACGGCAGTGTGGAGAATCGACAACCAGCCCCACCACCTGTGCCGTTTTTTCTGCCAGACGAAGTCTTTTGGCTGGTCGACCACGCATATTCACCGGTGTATCAAATTCCTCAAGCATTCCTGACTTCAAGAGTGAAGAGACTGCTTTGGAAACTGTGGGAGCTGTGACTCCTGAAAGCCGCTTGACTTCAGCTCGAGAACTGGGGCCGTTATCGCGCAAGATTCGCAACACCATACGCTCATTCATCTGGCTGAGTATTTGTGGCTGAGAAGATACGAAGGTGGTCATAAAATTCCTTGAGAAAACAATCTACTATCGATACTAATTTAAACAATCTTGGATCATCGATTACTACCAATCAAAGGGATGCACGATTTTCAACTGTGATGATAACAAACCGTTTCAGGAAAGAATATCATGAATAACCTTCCCTCCGACATCCGTCAAGCTTTCATCCCGACCCTGATGAAAATAGGTCAGTCGTTCATGGTCTAGTCCCATAATTTGTAGAATTGTAGCGTGGAGATCATGAAGATGGACCTTATTTTCGACAGCCTCAAAACCGAACTCATCTGTTTTGCCATAGGTTGTTCCAGACTTGACTCCACCTCCGGCCAGCCACATACTGAACCCATAGGGATTATGATTTCGTCCCGGAGCGTCTTTCCCTTCACTAAATGGCATACGGCCAAATTCTCCTCCCCAGACAATCAATGTGTCTTCTAACATCCCACGCTGTTCGAGGTCAGTCAAGAGTGCGGCGATCGGTTGATCAACTTCTGCTCCATGTCGACCGTGGTTCTTTTCGATGCTTTCATGTGCGTCCCAGGTTTCTTCGAGATGCCCTCCACCGGAATAGAGTTGAATGAATCGAACGCCTTTTTCCACGAGACGACGTGCAATGAGACAATTACGGCCATATTCGTCGGTTGGCTGCTTGCCTATGCCATACATCTTGAGGGTACTTTCGGTTTCCTGTGATAAGTCGACAGCGTCAGGTGTCGCCGTTTGCATGCGATAGGCGAGTTCGTAGCTATTGATCCGCGCGGCGAGTTCCTGTCCACCAGGTCTAGCGTCTAGATGACGTTGGTTGATTTGTGCCAGGAGGTCAAGCTGTTCGCGTTGGACAGCCTGGGTAATATGGCCGGGACCTTTCAAGTCGAGAATGGGATCACCCTGAGGTCGAAAGAGCGTACCCGTATGAGTGGCAGGCATGAATCCACTCGACCAGTTTGGTTGCCCACTAATGGGACCACCTCGCTTATCCAGAATCACGACATATCCGGGAAGACTTTCATTTTCTGTTCCCAGACCATAAACACACCAGCTTCCCAGTGATGGTCTTCCAATGAGAGTTTTTCCAGTATTCATTGCAACAAGTGCTGACCCATGTGCATGGCTGTCGGTATGGCAGGAGTTGAGCACACAAAGTTTATCAGCATGCTTGCGGACATTGGGGAAATAGTCTGAGATCAGTAAACCACTTTCACCACCAGGCTGAAATTTCCTCCAGGCTGGCGTCAAGTATCCCACTTTTCGACCACCAGAATTAGTGAATTTTTTGTCTGCTGGGAGTTGCTTTCCGGCAAACTTTTGCAGCTCCGGTTTATGATCAAATGTATCGACTTGTGAGGGCGCACCGTTCATCATCAGAAAAATGCATGCTTTGGCCCGTGGCTTGAGTTGTGGTCTTTTCGCAGCGGCTGGATTTAATGTTCTTTGTGGGCTCTCAGCTGAGGCATATCGTTCGAAGAAGCCATCTTTACTGAGCAAACTTGTCAATGCAAGCCCTGCGAAACCGGCACCCATTTCCCAGACAAACTCACGGCGCGATCGGCGGCAGGGAAATAAAACATCATTCGGCATAGCAATTCTCAATCTACGTATAGAAATTCATTCGAGTTCAACAAGACATGACAGAGCGAAGCCAGTGCGAGGACTTTTGGTGTCAGCTGTGGTGTGACTTTGGGTTTCTGAAAAGGGATACCATGGCGTCGGCAAATTTCAAATTCGACTAACATTCGCTCGGCGTCCGAAAGGGCACGGGAATAAACGCGAAGCTCTGCGATTCCACCATTCCAAAATTCGCCGTTGATATTTCCTTGCTGTCCGATCACCCAGTCTGTCGAGAGATTTCGAGGAGCAAGAGAGTGTGCACGGGATGCTAACTGATGTCCGTTTTGATATATGGCTGACTTTTCCGCTCCATTGATGGCAGTGATGAGAAACGGTTTCTTCCGGTTCTTGATCATTCCCGCGTCGGGGAAGTAATCGCTGAATCGGACAGTCTGCTTTGCAGTCAGCCCCAGGAACAGAGATGTTCCGGCATTACCTGCTGCCCCATTCCAATTGGAGAGAATTTCCCGATGCCCCGGAGCCCCTCGATCGTTGACAACAGCGATGATGGTATGCTCCTGTTTCTTAAGTAATGCACCTTGTAAATGCAGAAAACGTCGCTTTCCGTCAAATAGAATGGCCGGATGCCTGTTGCCAAATCCATCAAGATCCAAAAGTGGCTGGCTGTGAGTTGTTGTCTGCCAGGCGTGATGGTGATGCCCCGATTGATCCCGCCATTCGGAAACGCGACCAGATGAATCGACGGTAATCCCTTCGTCCGCACGAAGGAGTAGAACCAGCGCTTTTTGCATCTTCTCTAATTGCTGAGCAAGTTCTTTGTTGTTTTGAGATTGTGGATGGAGGTGATTTTTCTCAAATCGCTGACGTTGAATCGAAAGATGCTGTATTGCTAAGCCTGTTTCATCGAGCGATGGTTCTCTGCCGTAAACTCGTCTCCACAATTGCCGAACTTGGATCCGGGGTTCGATATTCTCAGCAGAAATTTTCCGCGCCAGTGCTTCACTTCGAAGATGAGTGAATTGATTATTCAAAAGTGCCAACGATTGTGTGGGGACGGTTGTCACATCGCGTTTTCCACAAGGTTGTGTTGGGTTGCAAAAATCAAAAGTGGTCATCATCGGAGGAAGCAACCCGCGCTTAGCATACATATAAAGACTGCGTCTTTTTTGTTGTTCAGCTGGCGATGCTTGCCAGTCGGCTGACTTTTTTGAAAGTCCTTCAAGCGCTTCAGGGCTGATTGTGGGGTGAAAGCCGGGGCCTCCCACTTGCAAGTCAAGTTCACCCGTTGTTGCTAACATTGAATCTCGCAAGGCTTCCGCGTCAAGACGCCTTCGTTCTGCCCGCCACCAGAGACGGTTCCCCGCATCCTGGTCTTGATACTCTGCGAATCTGGGATGCAAAGAGGATTGTCGCCAGGTTCTTGATGTCAGAATTAACTTGTGCATTCGTTTTATCGTCCAGCCACCACTGGTGAATTCAGCGGCGAGCCAATCCAGGAGGTCCGGGTGAGTAGGTGGATCTGCCAGAAAACCAAAGTTGTTTGGGGAGCGAACAATGCCTTCTCCAAAATGATGTAGCCACAAACGATTCACAAAGACTCTTGCAGTCAACGGATGATTTGAGTCGGTAATCCAGTGTGCGAGTTGTAATCGTCGGTGCGTCGTTTTTGCTTCCTCTGGGGGAGTAGCGAAGGGGTGTTCCAGTTTGGGAATCATCGACAACGAAGCCGGTATCACTTTTTGTAGAGGATGTTCTCGTTCTCCATTTTTCAGTACATAAAGTGGTAGAGTTTTTGTATTCAGATCAGTCCATCCGAGAACATCTGAAAAACCCAACTCATCTGGATTGGGCCCTCCCAGTAGCTTGCGGGCGCGCGGTGCAATGGGACCCGCCCAAAACGCGGAGGCCATTCGATAGTAATCTTCTTGAGTGATGGGATCAAATTTATGTGCGTGACAGCGTGCGCATTTGACAGTCATACCAAGAAATGCCGACGAGGTGGTATGCACCAGATCTTCCAGTCGATCATATTGATAGTCGAGTGGATCATTGGGTTCATCATTCCAGGTTCCTAAACGAAGGAAACCTGTTGCGATGACCGAACGTTTGCTGCGATTGGGAATTTCATCTCCTGCAAGTTGTTCAACGATAAACTGGTGGTAGGGCAAATCTGAATTGAATGACTGGACGACCCAGTCACGGTATTTCCACGCGAACGGTTTTTCCTGGTCACGTTCATAACCACTCGTATCTGCATAGCGGACAAGATCAAGCCAATAACGAGCCCACCGTTCTCCGTATTGTGGAGAATCAAGTAATTTGTCGATGACCTTTTCCCAGGCTTGAGGCGAGCTATCATTTACAAAATGCTTGATCTGTGCATTCGTTGGTGGAAGACCAATCAAATCGTAGTACAAGCGTCGTATCAGAGTTCGCTTGTCCGCCAGGGGAGCCGGCGACATCTGTTTTTTTTCCAACCGTGCGAGAATGAAGGCATCGATAGGATTCGTTGGTTGCTGTTGTGATTTCAATCTTGGAATTTTAGGACGCTCAACCGGTTGTAGAGACCACCAGTCTCGCCCGGCGCGTACTTCCGTCGTTTGTTCGAACAAATCTAATGTTCGCCCTTGAGGCCAAGGCGCGCCTGATGCAATCCAGCGTTCGAGCAGTTTGATTTCCTCTGCCGGCAATTTTTGCGGACGTCCCTGTTTTTCGGGAGGCATTTCTCCATCATGAACTCTTTGGAGCAGGGAACTCGTTTCCGCTGTATCAAAATCAACGACTGCCCCGGAGTCTCCCCCTTTGAGCAAACCTGACCGAGAGATGAGGGACAAGTTCCCGGAGGGATTGCGACCCTGGTGACACTCGACACAACGTTTAATCAATAAGGGAGCAATCTTTGTTTCAAAATCAGGTGGTCCCTCAGCGGCTTTTGCTAGGGCAGCCGGGCATAAAACGGGCAGACTCGTTAAGAGCAGCAGTGAAGCGAATCGCGAATGCATCGTGTGTACTTTCGGTTGATTCAAAAACACGGATTTTCTGTTGAATCTATTCAGTCTACACGACGATTTTATTTTGTCAACGCCGTTTACAAAACAAGGTTGATTTCAAGTAACTAAATTGAATGGAAACCGTTTTCTTGTTTATCTTTTGCTTACTAGAAATCGAACGAATACTCGACCAATGTGTTTATTATGAGGCCTGGTGTCCCATTGTTGTCACTCCGTGTAATTGGATCTGAACAAACCGAGAGAGGTTGACGGGTAGAGGTGAACGGAGAAAAGCCGTTTTGTTTTTGTGAGGGACAGAAGGCGTTCTAGAAACAGAAAATTTTGTAGAGAGTACGTATCCTGAATGTCGCGTCGGTGTGCTATATTGCTTTTTAGCATTTCAGTGATTGATTGGCTTATTGGTCAAGCTTCTGAATGCGAGTGTTATGCCGACCTTCTTCGAAGGGAGTGCTCAGCCAGATGTCAATGATTTCGTAAACATCTTCAATGGAAATCATACGCTCGCCTAACGAAATCATATTCGCATTATTATGCATGCGGGCTAAACGGGCAGATTTTTCATTCCAGCAGACGGCACAGCGAATTCCCTTGATTCGATTTGCGGCCATGGCTTCACCATTCCCCGAACCGCCCAGTACAATCCCTCGTTCGAACTTTCCTTCAGCAACGGCTTTTGCTGCTGGAAAGATAAAGTCTGGATAATCAACCGACTCTGTGGAATCAGTCCCCAGATCTTCAACTTGATACCCTTTTTTTGTAAGGCGATCGATGATGCGTCGTTTATACCGATACCCGGCATGGTCTGAAGCAATCACGATTTTTTTGACAGGTTCTGTAGGGGGTTGAGAAGTCATTTGTTTGGAATTCTAAAGTTGATCATTTTGAATGATCATCGTTTCGAGTAGCTGGAGTTTGTCGTGTAATCAATCAAAGCTTCAATTTATTATAGAATGTTTCGGGTCACGTCATATATCAATAATGATACGAATAACTATTTTCCAATCCGATAAAGTTTGGTTTTGGTGCGAATCAACAAGGTGTCACCAGCAACCGCGAAGGAAGCAAGCGTTGGTTCATTAAGATGGTTACGACCGATCTCTCGATAGGTTGTTCCGGCATTAATAACGGTGGTTTCACCTTCTTCACTTTGAAAATAGATCTTACCGTTCGCATAAAGTGGTGAAGCAGAGAAATTACCTCCCACACGTTCTTTCCAGAGAAGCTGTCCTGTTTTGGCATCGAAGCATTGGGCGATTCCTTTGTCACTAACAGCGTATAGCTCATCGCCGACGACAAGCAATGAGGGGGTATGCGGAATTTGACTTTTATTCGACCAGGCTAAATGCGTATCCGTGACATCTCCTTCGCCGTCTGGACGGATTGCTAACAAGGAAGGCCGGTCATAACTGGTAGTGACGAAGATCAACCCATGACTGAAGATGGGACGCGGGATGACAGAGTAACCCGTATAATGCAGTTTCCAGATTTCTTTTCCATCTTCGGGCGCATGTCCTGAGATCACATCAGTACCTGGAGCCACAATTTGCTGTTGACCATTTACAGTGATGAGTAGAGGGGTTCCAAACGAAAACTTTTTGCGACCGTCAACCTGCCGATCGGTTTTCCAGACAATTTTTCCTGTGTTTCGATCTAAGGCAACAATAAAGTTCGAGGCCCGGCCATCACAGATAATCACCAGCTTATCGTCGACAATGATGGGAGAACCACCATTGCCGTGCTGCATTTGATATTTGAGTTCGTTTGTTTTCCAGATCAGATTGCCATCTAAGGACACACAGGCAGTTCCGTGTGTGCCAAAATGAACGTAGATC